>NZ_JBOBQH010000001.1:0-851456 GCF_050585765.1 Bacillus sp. ATD
TTTTTTGGGCTGGCTTTTGGTATTACGCTTGCTCTTCAAACAGCTTTGCAATCTCAACGATGACATTTACGGCTTTGACCATGTTATCGGCTGAGATGTATTCAAATTTGCCGTGGAAGTTTTCCCCGCCGGTAAAGATGTTTGGCGTCGGAAGTCCCATGTAGGATAGCTGCGATCCGTCGGTGCCGCCGCGGATGGGGGAAATTTTCGGTTCGATGCCGAGGTTTTCCATCGCTTGCTTGGCAATGTTGACGATTTCGATGACAGGTTCAATTTTCTCTCTCATGTTGTAGTACTGGTCGTTCATATCCAGCAAAATCCGGTCTTGCCCGTATTCGTTCTGAAGTTCTTCAACGGCGCGCTTCATTGTTTCTTTTCTGCTTTGGAAGTTCTCTTTGTCAAAGTCTCTGATAATGTAGTGAAGCTTTGTTTCCTCTACGTCTCCTTGAATCGACAGCAGATGGTAGAAGCCTTCATAGCCTTCTGTATATTCAGGCGCTTCGTCAGCCGGCAGCAGGCTGTTCAGCTTCATCGCGATTTTCGCAGAGTTGACCATTTTCCCTTTTGCCGTTCCGGGATGTACGTTGTTGCCTTTAATCGTAATTTTCGCGGCAGCGGCATTGAAGCTTTCGTATTCAAGCTCGCCGAGCGGGCCGCCGTCAACCGTGTAGGCAAAGGATGCATTGAACCGTTTCACATCAAATTTGTGCGGTCCTCTTCCGATTTCTTCATCAGGCGTAAAGGCGACTCTGATTGTGCCGTGCTTGATTTCTGGGTGTTTGATGAGGTAATCCATGGCCGTCATGATTTCAGCGATACCGGCCTTATTGTCTGCGCCGAGAAGGGTGGTGCCGTCTGTGGTGATGAGTGTGTGGCCCTTATAGCCAGACAGCTCAGGGAATTGATCAGGTGACAGGGTAACCTGCAGCTGTTCGTTAAGAACGATGTCATTACCATCATAGCTTTCGATGATTTGCGGATTCACGTTTTTGCCGGTAAAGTCTGTAGCGGTGTCGACGTGAGCGAGAAAGCCGATTGTCGGCACGTCTTTTTCAGTATTGGAGGGGAGCGTCGCCATGACATAGCCGTTTTCATCAATGGCTGCATCCTGCATGCCGATGGACTTCAACTCATCAACGAGCATGTTTCCTAATGTCAATTGGCCGGGTGTGGAAGGACAGGTGTCAATGGATTCATCGGACTGTGTGTCGACTTTTACATATGTAGTAAACCGTTCAATGATTTCTTCTTTCATTTCCAATCATCTCCTTTGTCTTATTTTATCATGGCGGGCTGAGAGATTTCTATTGCACAATACCGTTTCGAATGGCAAAAACGACAGCCTGTGTCCGGTCTTGGGCATTGCATTTTTGCAGGATGCGATGCACGTGGGTTTTCACAGTGCTTTCACTGACGAAAAGCTTTTCCGCAATGTCCTCATTTCTCAGCCCGTAGGCCATTTGCTGAAGAACCTCGAGCTCTCTTTTGGTGAACGGCTCTGCCAGTTCTTCGACATGAGTTTGCTGTTTCGCCCAAAATGTCTCACTAATAATTTTAGCGGCCGTGACTGTGCGGAAAATCGCCTCGCCCTTGGCCGCAGCGCGAATCGCATCTATCAATTCTTCAGGAAGCGCATCCTTCAGCAAATAGCCGACTGCGCCTGCACGGATGCCTTCAAATACATATTCCTCCGTGTCAAAGGTCGTTAAAATGACAATCTTTGTATCTGGAAGGGCGGACATGATGTCTTTCGCCGCTTCGATGCCTGAGCAATGCGGCATCTGGACATCCATGAGGATGACGTCAGGTTTTGTTTGTTTTGCGAGTGCTATAATATCGTGACCGTCGCCGGCCTCGCCAGAAACTGTCATATCCGTCTGGGCGTTGATGACGTACCGGAAGCCTTCACGCACAAGCGGCTGATCATCGGCAAGCGCGACGCGTATTTTATCTTTGTTCATCTTTTTGCTCCTTATTCGTTGTCGTGAGTGGCAATGACAGCTCAATTTGCAGGCCGCTCGGCTGTACGGCGCTAAAGGTAAGGGAACCGCCTGCTTTTTCAGCGCGTTCTTTCATTCCTGTCAGGCCAAAACCATAAGTAAGGCTGCCGGTGAATTGTCCGTCGTCGATGATTGTGACATAGAGATGGGTTTCGTCGTTAGAAATGACAGTCGCCGCATGAGAAGCGTCGGCGTGACGAATGATATTGGTCAGCGCTTCCTGCAAGATGCGGTAAATCGTTTCGCTTATGTTTTGAGGCCAAGACTCTTCTGACAGTCCGGCAGTATCTAAAGAAACATGCAAGCCGCTCCGTTCCTCCACTTGATGAATCAGCCCCCGCAAAGCGGTAAGCCCCACCATCGATTCACTTCGGCCCATTTGATGAACGACAGACCGCACTTCTTGAAGACATTCTCTGGCGACACTCAGTACATTTTGAATGACTTTTTCTGAATCCTCCTCGCTGCTTTTGAGGATATAGGGAAGAGATTGAAGCTGAACAATCACAGAAGTCAGCTCATGGCCGATGCTGTCATGAATGTCTCGGGCAATTCTTGTACGCTCCTCGAGGACCGCGTACCTTAATGAAAGAACAGATGCCTCCTGCAGCTCTGCATGCGCTTTCTGGAGTTCTTGATGAGCATGCTCCAGCTGCACATGCATTTTCGCCAATTCAGCATGATTTCGCTCAGCCTCCTTTCTCGCTTCTCGTCTGAAACGCATGGAGGAGAAGAGGACGTACAACCCGATCATGATCGAGATGTTGCTGACGATATCGTCCCAGCTGGTGTCAAAAACAGTATACAAAAGGAAAACATTGCCCCCAATTAGGCATACTGTAAAGATCAAAGACAGCCGTGCAGGAAGCTTTATGGCCGCATAAACCATTAAAAATACGAGTAAGAAAAAGGCGGCTCCCTGTTCTTGTCCTGAAACAGCCCAAAGAAAAACGGTCAGAAGCCAAAGCCCGACGAATATGCTCAAATGAACAGCAGCGGATGCCACATAGGGAATGACCCAAATGAATGCTAAGTACACCGCAAATACAAATGCCAACAAAATGGGGTCAGCTTTGGCTGGGTGAGATAAAAACTGTATGCAATTCAAAATGAGAATAAGGCTCGGCACAAGCTTCTTGTAGTGCCGAGCCGGAGATAGTCCGTTCATGCTGGTCCTTCTTTCAGTTATTGAATGGATACCTTGCCAGCGGTCAGCCGTCTGTATGCTTTATAAAGCATAATGTTACGGGCTGTGATGGTGCCGAGGGGAATGAAGAACATAGAATGAATAATGGCAATAAACATCTCGTTGCTTTCAGGAAGCCATGTTCTCGCGGCCATGCGCAAAGAAAGTATCACTAGAATGAGAATAACACTTCCAAGGGAGCCGCGTGAAGTGACTTTTCCGGTTTCCGGGTGAATCCGCACGTTTACCATCTTTCCAATGCCAAACCCGCAGGCCAGCCAGATCAATAATAAAATGCCGCTGATCGCCACATGTAATACGGAATGAAAATACGCCGGCTGAAACGATGCGGATACGCCCCATAACAACAGCAGCGGAATGATCAGCAGCTTTCCGGGTCTGACAGTTCTCTCCCTGTACATCGATAAAACAATAAGAATAAAGACAATAAAAATATAAGGGCTCATCGCCATGTCATCAAATCCTTTCTGCATTAAGCATAGCGAAAATAGGAAAGAAAAACGTCAACCGGCAGATTGATTTTTCAGCTGCTAGACTTGAATATATGAAGAAACTATTAATAAACGATTAAACTTCTTCAAAATAGGATGTGGAGCCGTCCTAAAAACTATATAATAATAGCAGGTCATTTTTTAGGAGGGTTTACATCATGGCAATACTTGTTACTGGTGGTGCCGGATACATTGGCAGCCACACATGTGTTGAACTATTGAACAGCGGCTACGAGATTGTTGTTCTTGATAATCTGTTCAACAGTTCGGCTGAAGCGCTGAACCGTGTAAAGGAGATTACAGGAAAAGATTTAACGTTCTACGAAGCGGATTTATTGGACCGGGAAGCGGTAGATTCCGTTTTTGCTGAAAATGAAATCGAAGCTGTGATTCATTTTGCGGGGTTAAAAGCAGTCGGTGAATCTGTTGCGATTCCGCTCAAATATTATCATAACAATCTGACAGGAACGTTTATTTTATGCGAGGCCATGGAGAAATACGGCGTCAAGAAAATCGTATTCAGTTCATCTGCGACAGTGTACGGCGTTCCGGAAACATCGCCGATTACGGAAGACTTTCCATTAGGCGCGACAAACCCTTATGGACAGACGAAGCTCATGCTGGAACAAATATTGCGTGATTTGCATACATCCGACAACGAGTGGAGCGTTGCGCTGCTTCGTTACTTTAATCCGTTCGGTGCCCATCCAAGCGGACGGATCGGTGAAGACCCGAACGGAATTCCGAATAACCTCATGCCGTATGTGGCACAGGTAGCCGTTGGCAAGCTTGAGCAATTAAGCGTATTCGGAAATGACTATCCGACAAAAGATGGGACAGGCGTACGCGATTATATTCACGTCGTTGATCTCGCAGAAGGCCATGTCAAAGCGTTGGAAAAAGTATTGAACTCCACTGGGGCCGATGCATACAACCTTGGAACAGGCACAGGCTACAGTGTGCTTGAAATGGTCAAAGCCTTTGAAAAAGTGTCAGGGAAAGAGGTTCCGTACCGTTTTGCGGACCGTCGCCCGGGAGACATCGCCACCTGCTTCGCAGACCCTGCGAAAGCCAAGCGGGAACTGGGCTGGGAAGCGAAACGCGGCCTTGAGGAAATGTGCGCTGATTCCTGGAGATGGCAGTCTTCTAATGTGAATGGGTATGAGAGTGAGGAGTAAAAATAGAGGCCTTCTCAATAGAGAAGGCCTTCTTTAAAGAACAAGGGTGCCTGTTAAGTACCATTGTAAGTTTTTTCAGCTCCGCAAATACCCCTTGAACCAATTCGAGCCGTCCCGTATAATGCTAATATTGGAAAGTGAAAAGGATATGATCAAAACAGTGGTTTTCTAGGGTTCCGCAATGCAAATTGGACTGTGACCGAGAGAAAACACATAGCAGCTAGGCTGTTATGACACGGTGGGATAAAAGCCCAGGAGTTTCTGCTCTTTTTGCGAGAGCGTTCTCCTGGGTTTTTTTATTTGCTAGAACAGAACTATGAGAAGGAGTGTTTTCGTGATGAAAAAGAGAATGCTGGATGTACTTATGCTTGTGATTGGCGCTTTTTTCTTCGCGCTTGCGGTTAATTTATTTGCGATTCCCAATGATCTTGGGGAAGGCGGAGTCACTGGGATTACGCTGATATTGTATTATCTGTTTCAATGGTCTCCCGGTGTCACGAACTTTATCTTAAATGCGTTTTTGCTTTTAATCGGCTATAAGTTTCTGGATGGAAAAACAACCGTTTATACGATCATTGCGGTCGCGGCAAATTCGCTTTTTCTTCATCTGACACATGGGTGGAGCATTCCGTCTGATGAATTGATTATTAATACGATTTTCGCAGGTGTATTTGCGGGAGTCGGGATCGGCATGATTATCCGGGTTGGCGGGACGACAGCCGGTTCTGCGATTCTGGCCAGAATTGCTAATAAATATTTAGATTGGAATATCAGCTATGCGCTCTTGTTTTTTGATTTAATCGTAGTATTTAGCTCTTATTTTATTATTGGTGCGGAAAAAATGATGTTTACGATCGTGATGCTGTATATCGGTACGAAAGTGATGGACTTCATTATTGAAGGTTTGAATACGAAAAAAGCCATTACGGTCATTTCGGAAAATAAGAGTGAGATTGCAGAGCAGGTAAATACCTTGATGGATCGGGGCGTGACGATTTTATCAGGGAAGGGAAATTATACGGGCCAATCAAAAGAGATTTTATATATCGTCATTAACAAACAGGAGCTTTCCATGCTGAAAAAAATCATTAGAAGCTGCGACAAAAAGGCGTTTGTAATCGTTCATGATGTACGCGACGTGTTTGGCGAAGGATTTGTGGACATATCAAAATAAAGAAAAATCCCTCTGTACTTGAAGCAGAGGGATTTTTTCGTTTAGAACGGATATTTGCGGTATTGCTTCTGGATCGAAATCCATTTCGTCACAGTAAATTCCTCGACGACCCACGGATTGCCGAAGCGGCCGACACCGCTTGCTTTGTTTCCGCCAAAGGCAATATTCGGTGAATCATTGACGGACTGGTCGTTGACATGGGTCATGCCGCTGTCAATTTGCAGGGCGAGCTTTTCGCCTTTTTCTAAATCAGAAGTGAAAACCGCAGAGCTGAGGCCATACTCGGTATCATTTGCCATGTCAATCGCTTCCTGATCGCTGCCGGCTTTGATAATGGTTGCGATTGGGGCAAACAGCTCCGTTTGGGCAATTTTGCTGTTGTTGTCCGCGCCGACAAAGACGTACGGCGTGAGTACGTTTCCGACACGTTTTCCTTCAACCGCAAGCTCTATGCCGTCTGCCTTTGCCTGCTCAATGATCTCCAGCGCTTTCTCGATTTGGCGCTCGTTGATCAGCGGGCCGACAACGGTTTTCGGATCGGTTTGATCGCCGTACGGAAGCTGTTTGACACGGGAGGTGAATTTTTCTACAAACTCATCGTATACATCCTGATGAACGATGATCCTGTTGATAATCATACAGATTTGTCCCTGATGAATAAATTTTCCGAAAATCGCGGCATCCACAGCACGATCGACATCCGCATCTGAAAGGACGGCAAATGGATTGTTGCCGCCGAGCTCAAGTGCCATCCGTTTGAAGGCACGGCCGGCGATTTCACCGATGTGGCGCCCGACTGCTGTTGATCCCGTAAAGCTGATTAATCTCGGGATTGGATTGGTGAGCATGCCGTCCCCGATTTCCTTTACATCCGCCAGCATGACGTTAAGGACACCGGCAGGAAGACCAGCGTGCTCAAACGCTTTCGCAATGATGGTTCCGCCGGAAAGAGCGGTTTGGATATCAGGCTTGTGAACAACGCTGTTTCCCAGCGCAATCGCGGGCGCAATCGTTCTCATAGATAAATTCATCGGAAAATTAAATGGAGAAATCGATGAAATGACACCGAGCGGAAGGCGGTAAATCTTATTGATTTTCCCCTCAATGTCGGATGGAACTTCTTTGACGCCACCTAATTCACCAGTATACGTCATGGCTTCATCTAAAATGGCAACCGTTTGTTCCAGCTCAATCGTTGATTTCATAATCGTTCCGCCAGTTTCGCGGGCAATCATCAAGATGATGTCATCGCGGTTTTCCTGTAAATAGCCGCGCGCTTTTTGCAGCACGGCTTTTCGGTCTTCCGTCGTGCTTTTGGCCCACTCTTTTTGGGCTTTCTGTGCAATGTCAAACGCATCCTCCAGCTGTTTGCCCGTTGCCAAAGATGCTGTTGTGATCACAGACTGGTCATACGGATTCAAAATGTCCTCCGTACGTCCGCTTTCTCCCTCAGTCCATTTTCCGTTGATAAAACTTTTGTTTAACGTTTCGAAACTCATAAGATGACCCTCCTTTTGGTCCCGCATATCCTCTTCTATTTCCGCTGACGCCAATATGTAAACGAATGAGGTTCCCTTTCAGTTTTTCGTCTATCTATACCGGATATACTCTTTTTTAGTGGAGAACATGTGTATTTCGCCTTATACTGAATATACAGATCCTTGCATAAGAGAGGAGACTCTATGAAATCGCTGCTGGCTATTTATCCCGGTTCGATTGTGTCTGAGGAGCTTTGCATAAGGGAAGGCTGTCTATGTTTTTTTGATGAGAGCAGTCAGAGATACATCTCCATTCCGAAAACAGAGATCAGCGAAAAAGAGGTATTGGTGCTGCAGTCATTTTTGACGGCTGCGGATGAGGGCAATCAAATATCTATGAAATCACCGGAGGAAAACAAGTGGTTTTCGTTCCTTTTTTCAAGAGGAGAATTGCCGGCGAATATAAAGAAACGGACAAGGTTTGTTCACTTTCATTTATTCGGCAAAATAGACAGGACGTCCTTTACGGAAGCGGTACGCCATTTTTGGCCGGTGGCTTTTGTGATTGTGTGGATCCATGAGGACAGAGGCGTCATTGTTGAGCAGGAAAGTGAAGCTGCGGCGGAGAAGGACGAACTGGAATCGCTCGCTAAGGTTCTTGAAAGTGATTTCTACTTCAGTGTCCGTTTTTACGCGGGAAGATTTTACGAGCCGGATGAGTGCCTGCGAAAACATTACGCTCGTGAACAGGCGTATTTCCTGTTTGCTGAAAAACGGCTGCCTCAGGTGCAGAGTGTGACCTTTGAGATGATTTTTCCTTTCATATTATTAGAAACAGAAAAAGAAAAATTGGCAACGCTGCTATCTGAAGAAGCTGAGCTTTTATTTGGAAGTGAATCTGAGCTAAGGAAGACCATTAAGCTGTTTATTGAAAACAATTCAAACGTCACATTAACAGCGAAAAAGCTGCATCTGCATCGCAACAGTCTGCAATATCGGATTGATAAATTTATTGAGCGGTCAGGGATAGATATCAAATCGTACAAAGGTGCGCTTCTTGCCTATTTTATCTGCCTGCAAAGTGAAAGTTCAGAATAAATTGGAAATATGCACGAAAAAGGGCTGGGTGATTTTATGAACGCTGCCCATTTTAGCGAAAGGAATTTGCTGTTACACTCAATGTAAGAAAGCGTTTACAATAACAAAGGGGGATGTTAGATGGCTGAATTGCGGATGGAGCACATTTATAAATTTTATGATCAGAAGGAACCGGCGGTTGATGACTTTAACCTTCATATTGCCGATAAGGAATTTATCGTATTCGTCGGCCCGTCCGGCTGCGGGAAATCAACGACGCTGCGGATGGTCGCAGGACTTGAAGAAATTTCGAAAGGCGATTTTTATATTGAAGGAAAACGGGTCAATGATGTAGCGCCAAAGGACAGGGATATCGCAATGGTGTTTCAAAACTACGCGCTCTATCCGCATATGACGGTCTACGATAATATCGCGTTCGGACTGAAGCTTCGGAAAATGCCGAAGCCAGAAATTAAAAAAAGAGTAGAGGAAGCCGCTAAAATTCTCGGGCTTGAGGAATATTTGCACCGTAAACCGAAAGCGCTGTCAGGAGGACAGAGACAGCGGGTCGCGCTTGGGCGGGCAATCGTGCGGGATGCAAAGGTGTTCCTGATGGATGAGCCTTTGTCAAACCTGGACGCGAAGCTGAGGGTGCAAATGCGGGCGGAAATCATTAAGCTCCACCAGAGACTGCAAACCACAACGATTTATGTGACGCATGACCAGACAGAAGCGCTGACGATGGCGACACGGATCGTAGTCATGAAAGACGGGAAAATCCAGCAGATCGGGACGCCGAAGGATGTATACGAGTTTCCTGAAAACGTCTTTGTCGGCGGGTTTATCGGATCACCGGCGATGAACTTTTTCAAAGGAAAGCTCACGGATGGCTTAATCAAAATCGGTTCTGCGGCATTAACCGTCCCGGAAGGAAAAATGAAGGTGCTGCGTGAAAAAGGCTACATCGGCAAAGAGGTCATCTTCGGCATCCGTCCTGAGGATATTCATGATGAATTGATTGTCGTGGAATCGTATAAGAACTCCTCGATTAAAGCAAAAATCAATGTCGCAGAGCTGCTCGGTTCAGAAATCATGATTTATTCGCAGATCGACAACCAAGACTTTATTGCACGGATCGACGCCCGCCTCGATATTCAATCAGGCGATGAGCTGACGGTTGCATTTGATATGAATAAAGGCCATTTCTTTGACAGTGAGACAGAAGTGAGAATTCGATAAGATCAGCAAAACCGGACATGGAGACATATCCGGTTTTTTGTTCTTTGTTTGCGAGGTTTACGGAAAAAACGGCAGCGGGTAGTGGTTGGTAAGAGAGGGGAGATAGAGATGTGGAATGCGGCAATGTGGGGCGGGATATCGGGCTCTGCTGTTTTGCTGGGCGCGCTGGCGTCCATGTTTCTTCCGATTCGCAAACAGATCATCGGCTATATTATGGCTTTTGGCACAGGTGTATTAATAGGCGCGGCCGCTTACGAGCTTCTTGGGGACGCAGTAGCAGAGGGCGGAATCGTGTCGACAGGCGCGGGATTTATTGCGGGAGCTGTTGTGTTTACGATTTTTGATTACGCGGTTTCCAAACGGGGCGCGTCACAAAGAAAAAGATCGGGACAAACAGCTGTCGGCGGCGGAATCGCCATTTTTATCGGCACGATCATGGATGCTGTCCCAGAATCGATTATGATTGGCGCCAGCCTTCTCGAAGAACAATCGGTCAGCTTTCTTTTGGTGATCGCCATTTTTATCAGCAACATCCCTGAAGGGCTGTCTAGTACAGCAGGACTGAAAAACAGCGGGTACTCGAAAACGAAAATTATGCTGCTTTGGGCCGCGGTGCTCGTGATTTCAATTCTTGCCTCATGGTCAGGGTTTTTCTTTCTTGACGGCGCTTCTGAAGAAATCATGTCAGCGATTGCAGCATTTGCGGGCGGAGGCATCATTGCGATGATTGCTTCAACGATGATGCCTGAGGCGTACGAAGACAGCGGTCCGATGACAGGTTTAATCGCCGCACTCGGCCTGTTAACCTCGCTGGTTTTGAATCAGTTTTCTTAAATGTGAGCCGTTCATGATTTCATGTCCGGTTTTTGCTATTGAAAATCTCAGAATCAGACCGATGAAAAAGGAGGAAGAAATAGACAGAAAGCAGGGAACCGATGAAACGTTTTATCTTAAGCATCTTTCTTTTGGGAAGCTGCTTGGCTCTTGCGGCTTGCGCTGATCAAGAGGCGAATGCAGAGCAGACGATGCCCAAAGCGGAACAAAAGAAACCGGAAGAAAAAGCAGTACAAGTTCAGAAAAAAGAAGACGATACAGCCGGATGGATCAAAACAGAGACACCGGCAAAGCTGCCGATTTTGATGTACCACAGCATTTCCTCAGGAAACAGCCTTCGTGTCCCAAAGAAAGAATTCGAAGCGCATATGAAGTGGCTGCACGATAACGGCTATCAGACATTAACGCCAAAAGAGGCGTATCTCATGCTGACGCAGGATAAAAAGCCGAGTGAGAAATGCGTGCTGATTACGTTTGATGACGGCTACACCGACAATTATCAAGACGCGTATCCGGTGCTGAAAAAGTACGGGATGAAGGCGACGATTTTTATGATCGGCAAATCGATCGGACATAAGCACCATCTGACAGAGGACCAAATGAAAGAAATGACACAGCACGGCATATCGATTGAAAGCCATACAATTGACCACCTTGAACTGAACGGGTTAACGCCTCAACGGCAGCAAATCGAGATGGCAGATTCGAAAAAACTGTTTGACAACATGTTTCATCAGAAAACCACCATCATCAGCTATCCGGTAGGGCGCTACAATGAGGAGACGCTGAAAGCCGCCAAAGAAACGGGCTATCAAATGGGCGTGACGACAGAACCGGGCGCGGCTTCGAGAGACCAGGGAATGTATGCCCTCCATCGCGTGCGCGTGTCCCCAGGCATGTCAGGCTCGGCTTTTGGTGCGTACATCGAATCAATGAAATAAAAAAAGGCGGCGCTTAATCGCCGCCCCCTCCGCCACCACATCCGGAATCGCTAAAACCCCCGTCACTGCTGCATCCATCATGGTGTGAGCCATGATCTGAATAGCCGAAATACCCGCTGTCCGCCTGCTGGCGGCTTTTATGCTCCGATGGCTGCGGCTGAATGACTGAAAGAAAAACAATAATAGATATAAACAATAAGATGATCACAATCACTTCTCACCACTCCCTTTTTTCACCATATTTGTTATACGGATGAAACGCTGACCGGTTTCATTTCAAAGTGATCGATTCTTTCAGGCGGTCTCTGAGCCAACGCTTCAGCACCCCGTGTCCTTTGTTTGACAATAAAGTGCCGACACGCCAATACATAGGAGGATGAGGGGCGAACTGAAAATCAATCAATCTGAAAAGCCAGCTTTTATCCCGGGTGAGAGAGTCAATTTGAAGCTCGTCTTCATCTGCTTCAGAGCTATAGGCACTTTGTTTCTGTATGTCCTCATCCTGCCGAACCGCCAAGATTCTCAAGGCTTCAGCCATTTGTTTGTAACCGCCCTCCAGCAAGGATGCGCCAAGGTTGTCAGCACGCACCTCCATCCATTGTGAACAAAAGGATTGATAGAGCTGAAACAGGACAATGATTGCCATAATGAAAGCCCAAAGCGCAATTTTGTGGGCCTCGGGGTGGATGATATGCTGCTCAAACAAGAGGATAATCCCAACGACAGCTCCAAGATAGAGAAAACGCAAAATCTGTGATGACAGTACATCACGTTTTTTAATATGAATCGCCTCATGGGCCAGAATGCCCTCGATGACACGCAGCGGCAGGGTTAGTGTGGCGCTTGTCAGAATGACCATTGACCTTCCGACATTCATGCCGACTGCCATTCCGTTGTAATCATCACTCTCCGTTTCGTATATGCGGACATGGGAAATGCCGGCCTTGCGGAAAATCTCGTCAGCCGCTGCCTGTACATGCGGATGATGACAGGGCTTGGCGTCCATCGCCGCCCGCAACACACGGTCTGACATATACATGTTGAATACCCAATACAGGATAACCGCTACAGCCATGATCCATGGAGAGGCGTGTAATGCGTATAACACGAGCACCAATAAGGCGTAAGCGGATATCCCTTTTACGCTGGCGGCAAAATAAAGTTTCCCGAGCAGCCGCTTCACATTTTTTCTATGATAAAACGGCAAAACAGAAATCACATTGTCCACATTGATTTCTTCATCTGCGTATTCTCGGAAAATCGTTTTCCATTTTTGCGGTTCCTTCACCGTCAGAAACAGTGTTTCGCCGGGAAGAGACAGTTTAATGACTTGCTGAAAGCTTGTTGTCAAATCTAAACGGGATGAATACATCGTCAGAAGCGGATGGAGCTTTAAGAGATCAGCCGTAGATTCAATCTGAATGTCCTTCAAATCGGAAAGCGGATATGTACGGGTTTCATAGTGTGAGCTGATATGCAATTTTTCTAAGGCTGCTGAATAGAAAACCTTTACACTGAAAACATTCAGTATTCGCTTCACCAGTGCTCCTCCACCGGAGATCATGCCGAGAAGGATTACATATTTGAGAGGGCTTGGGTCAGGTCCATAGATGAAAAAAATAACAGCCCCTGCAAACACAATGGCAGTCAGCATAATGTCTGACAGGAGACGTGTTTTGTTTTTGGCAAGCTCGATTTCCTGCCAGTCTCCCGAAGGTTTTTCCGCACGCTCTGAAACAATGAGATCCATTGCGGTCCAATAGCAGTAGAACATTGTCGCGATTGAGACAATGCCGTCCATGAATGAGAGATGAGAGAAGATGTAAGCTGCAGCGCCGACCCATAGAACAATATCAATCCAGAAGTCTATGGCCGGAATGAGTTTTGCAGCCAGGGCTGATATCAAATAAAATCCCAGCCCGAGAAGCATAAAGAGAAATAGATGAGTTCCCATAGGCATGCCAAATTCCTTTCTATCTAGTATTTCCAACTATTACTATAGCATGGGATGGGAACTTGCAAAAATACGGACATGCAAAAAGCAAGCTCTTTCGTTTTCCGAAGAACTTGCTCCGAGGTGTATCAATAAAATTGGTGCAGCAGCAATAAGGTTAAGGATACTGTAATCGCTCCCCCGATGCGGGTAGACACCTGGGCGAACGGCATCAGCTCAAGCCTTTCCGCCGCGCTTAAAATAGCGACGTCACCGGTGCCGCCTTGCCCTGAATGGCAAGCATTAATAATGGCGGTTTCAATCGGATACATGTTCAGCCATTTACCAGTGAAGAAGCCGACGGCCATCATGGTCACAACGACAGACAGAATTGTAATGATATTGCTGAGGTTAAAAGCAGCGATAAGCTTGTCCCACGGCGTCATGGATACCCCGATCGCAAAGAGCAGCGGGTAGGTCACAGCTGTTGAAAAGAAGCGGGATACTCCAAACGCGCCATTTTCAATTGAGGCAGGCGCCAATCTGAACAGCTTGATTAGAACAGCCAGTAACAGCATGGCAACGGGTGCCGGAAATCCGAAAAAATCATGGGCGAGCATGCCGACTAAGTATAAAGAAACAGCAAGGATACCGCCTGACGCAAATAAAGAAAGGTTGAACATGTGCTGACCGCTCTGTGATTCCTCCAGCGCAGGGGACTCTTCTTCGGAGCGGTCCACTTTGCCGTTTCCAGTCCATTCCGGTTTTTTCTTTCCAATTCTGTTTAATAAGCCCGCTAGAATAATCGCGCACAGGCTGCCCAGCATAATCGATGGGAGAACAAGTGCAAACGCTTCCCCTTGAGAAATGGGCATGATGTCAGAATAGCCAATGGACAGTGGGATAGCACCTTCTCCGACTCCTCCGGCCATGATAGGAATAACGATATACAGCAGTGTATGCTGAAACCCGAGTCCGAGCAATGTCCCGACAGCCAGTCCGACAATAGCTGCTGTGACAGAACCGACAATAAGCGGAATAAAGATTTTCATGAATGCTTTTACGAGTGTTTCTCTTTTCATGCCGAGGATGCTTCCGACGACAATACCGGCGATAAACAAATATAGAAAGTTTGAGTTTTCTGTA
Organism: Bacillus sp. ATD; assembly: GCF_050585765.1. Classification (NCBI taxonomy): domain Bacteria; kingdom Bacillati; phylum Bacillota; class Bacilli; order Caryophanales; family Bacillaceae; genus Bacillus; species Bacillus sp. ATD. Next base: position 14,699 of record NZ_JBOBQH010000001.1, read on the forward strand.
AATTCTGTTGTGGATTTGACGATATCATTAGGCAGCAGGTGATAGTACACGACAGCGGATGGAATAAAAGTAGCTAGGATGGCCGGGCCGCCGATAGACCGAACAATCGGTATCGATTTGCCGATTTGGGCAAAGGTAAACCCGAAAAACGCCATGACGGCAATGGATGTCAGAATGTCACTTTTTACATCGTGATGCATAACAAAAACAGTGATTAATATAAACAGCAAGGCATACACAGGAAGCGGTATGATGCCTACTTTTATATTCATGGCTTTCGCAAACCAATTCTCTTTTCGAACCCCTTCGTGAATTGTATCCGTTTGCAATTGCATGTGTGTTTGAAGCTCTCCCATTGAAAAACCTCCCCCTATTCTTGATGCAGTGAAATTGTTCACTATGTTAAGTATACTGAAAAATTGAAATTATTAATATATTAAAAATTTACTATTCAGCTTTTCTCCTCTTGCCGGCTTAAATGGAAAGAGGCATTCTGACTAAAATCGGTTTATGACGGAATGCTGAGACTCGAGTGCTGAAGCGGGTGTGAGCATTTTGTTCGCAAGGAACGATGTGTTGATGTACGATGATAAAGGGTCATTTATCCTAGCAGCCGACATAAATAAGCAACAAAATAGACAAAAAACCGTCACATAGTATGGGACTTTTTAGGTGTTTTAGGCTTTATTTTTGAAATGAATCGTTGTAAAGTACTTAATATGAACCAGTTAGAGATTGTGTCAATTTGTCAGTCTAGCAATCTTGCATCATATTGGACGACTTTTTGACACATTTGTGAAATATTGAACAATATTTTTTTCGTCTATTTTGTGAATTACTGATCAAAGTTTTGGTTCTATTTGTGAAGTGGTGAGCAAATTAGTAGTTTCAACCGGAAATGGAGGAGAAAGCATGAGTGAATTGGTATTAGCCCGCATACAATTTGCATCTACAACGTTGTTTCATTTCTTGTTTGTGCCGATGTCTATCGGGCTTGTGTTTATGGTTGCGTTGATGGAGACTCTTTATCTTGTGAAGAAAAATGAGCTGTATCTCAAAATGGCAAAGTTTTGGGGACACTTATTCTTAATAAATTTCGCAGTCGGTGTTGTAACGGGGATTTTGCAAGAATTCCAGTTTGGACTGAACTGGTCTGATTACTCCCGTTTTGTCGGAGATGTATTTGGCGCTCCGCTTGCGATTGAAGCCCTATTGGCGTTTTTTATGGAATCTATTTTTATCGGATTATGGATATTTGGCTGGGACCGCCTGCCGAAGAAAATTCACGCTCTCTGCATATGGCTCGTATCATTCGGAACGATCATGTCATCTTTCTGGATTTTAACAGCAAACTCCTTTATGCAGGAGCCAGTCGGCTTTACGATCAAAAACGGCCGCGCGGAAATGAATGACTTTGGCGCGCTGATCACAAACCCTCAGCTTTGGGTTGAATTCCCGCACGTTATTTTCGGTGCGCTTGCCACCGGGGCTTTCTTTATTGCCGGAGTGAGTGCTTTTAAACTATTGAAGAAAAAAGAAGTGCCGTTCTTTAAGCAATCTTTTAAACTCGCAATGATCGTCGGCCTATGTGCAGGTCTTGGCGTCGGCCTTAGCGGACACATGCAGGCTGAGCACTTAATGGAATCACAGCCGATGAAAATGGCTGCCAGTGAAGGCCTATGGGAAGACAGCGGTGACCCTGCTGCTTGGACCGCTTTTGCGACGATCGATACTAAAAATGAAAAAAGCTCAAATGAGATCAAAGTTCCTTATGCCTTGAGCTACTTGGCTTATCAGAAATTCAGCGGAAGTGTCAAAGGGATGAAAACCCTTCAAGCTGAGTACGAAAAAATATACGGAAAAGGCGACTATATTCCGCCGGTCAAAACGACATTCTGGAGCTTCCGCATCATGGTTGGCGCAGGCGTTGTCATGATTCTTGCAGCGTTAGGCGGCCTTTGGCTGAACCGCCGCAAAAAGCTTGAAAACAGCAAATGGTATTTGCGCATCATGATCGCTTTGATATCCTTCCCGTTTCTCGCGAACTCCGCGGGCTGGATTATGACAGAAATCGGGCGTCAGCCTTGGACGGTTATGGGCTTGATGACAACGGCTCAATCCGTGTCGCCTAACGTAACAGCGGGCTCCTTGTTATTCTCAATCATCGCATTCGGTGTGATGTACATGATTCTGGGCGCGCTGCTTGTCTTCTTGTTTATCCGTGAGATTAAAAAAGGTGCCGAGCATGATGATCATCATGAAGTGCCTGTATCAACAGATCCATTTAGTCAGGAGGTATACCATGGCATCTCTTCATGATCTTTGGTTTATACTCGTTGCTGTATTGTTTGTAGGATTCTTCTTTTTGGAAGGCTTTGATTTCGGGGTCGGCATGGCGACCCGTTTTCTTGGCCATAATGAATTAGAACGCAGAGTGCTGATCAACACGATCGGGCCGTTCTGGGACGCGAATGAAGTCTGGCTTTTGACTGGCGCAGGCGCCATTTTCGCGGCATTCCCAAACTGGTATGCAACGATGCTGAGCGGTTATTACATTCCGTTTGTCATAGTGCTGCTTGCGTTAATGGGCCGCGGGGTCGCGTTTGAGTTCCGCGGCAAGGTGGATCATTTAAAATGGGTAAAGGTTTGGGACTGGGTCGTTTTCTTCGGCAGTCTGATTCCTCCGTTTGTGCTTGGTGTTCTGTTCACGACATTATTCCGCGGGATGCCGATTGATGCCGACATGAACATTCACGCACATGTATCTGATTATATCAATGTATATTCTATACTTGGCGGTGTGACGGTAACACTTCTTTGCTTCCAGCATGGATTAATGTTTATCACGCTGCGTACGATTGGTGATTTGCAAAACCGCGCCCGGAAAATGGCGCAAAAGATAATGGGTGTTGTTTTTGTAGCGGTTCTTGCCTTCGCGGCCCTTTCTGCGTATCAGACAGACATGTTTACACGCCGCGGCGAGATTACCATTCCGCTCGCTGTTTTGATTGTCATCTGCTTTATGCTCGCGGCTGTATTTATTCGCAAGAAAAAAGACGGCTGGACATTTGGGATGACAGGCGCTGGTCTGGCGCTGACCGTGGGAATGATCTTTATTTCCCTATTCCCTCGCGTAATGGTCAGCTCGCTTCATAGCGCATACGATTTAACAGTAGCTAACGCTTCTTCCGGAGATTATTCGCTTAAAGTCATGTCAATTGCAGCATTAACGCTACTGCCGTTCGTCATCGGCAGCCAGATCTGGAGCTATTATGTCTTCCGGAAGCGCGTCAGCCATAAGGAGCCTATGACTTATTAATGGGAAAAGACCTGTTTCGATATAAAGGAATGAAGCGGATTCTCACCTTGATTACTTGTTTAACGCTGATTCAGACAGCCGCCATTATTATGCAGGCAGAGTGGCTGAGTGAGGCCGTAACCGGACTGTTCAACGGGAAGGGCATTACCTCCCTTTTTCCGATGATCGGCTTTTTCCTCATCGCTTTTATCGCCCGGCACGGGGTGACGGTGGCGCGACAGAAAATCGTCTATCAATACGCCGCTCGGACAGGAGCAGATTTGAGGAGAAGTTTTCTTGATCAGCTGTTCCGATTAGGCCCCCGCTTTGCAAAGAAAGAGGGGACGGGGCAAATGGTGACGCTGGCGATGGAAGGCATCAGCCAGTTCCGCCGCTACCTGGAGCTGTTTCTGCCGAAAATGGTCAGCATGGCGATTGTGCCTGCGGCGGTTGTCATTTATGTGTTTTTTCAGGATCGGACATCAGCCATCATTTTAGTGGCGGCTATGCCGATTCTGATCATCTTTATGATTCTCCTCGGCCTTGTCGCGCAGAGAAAAGCGGATCGTCAGTGGAAATCCTATCAGAGACTTTCCAATCATTTTGTTGATTCTCTTCGCGGGCTGGAGACATTGCGTTTCCTAGGTTTGAGCAAGTCACACAGCAAAAATATTTTCTATGTGAGTGAGCGGTATCGCAAGGCAACGATGAGCACACTCCGGGTGGCGTTTTTGTCATCATTCGCCCTCGATTTTTTCACGATGCTGTCGGTGGCGACAGTCGCAGTATTTCTGGGCCTGCGCCTGATTGACGGCGATATTTTGCTTGGCCCCGCTTTAACGGCGCTTATTCTGGCGCCTGAGTATTTTTTGCCGGTGCGGGAAGTGGGGAATGATTATCATGCAACACTAAACGGCCAGGAAGCAGGAAAAACCATTCAAGAGATTTTGTCGCAGCCAGGTTTTAAAGAAGAGACGCCGCTTCAGCTCGAGGATTGGTCCGATCAGGATGAGCTGAAGCTGTCAGGCGTGTCAGTCGGCCGTTCGGTGTCTGATATTCATCTCTCATTTAAGGGCAAGAAAAAAATCGGCATTATCGGTGCAAGCGGCGCCGGAAAATCAACATTAATTGATATTCTCGGCGGATTTTTGGAGCCGGATGGCGGGATGATTGAGGTTAATGGTACAAGCCGGTCCCATTTGCAGGACGGCAGCTGGCAGAAGAACCTTCTGTACATCCCCCAGCATCCGTACATTTTTGATGATACGCTTGGCAATAACATTCGCTTCTACCATCCAAGCGCTTCGGCAGAGGATACAGCCCGTGCTGCTGCGGCGGCGGGACTGGCGGAGCTGGTGGATAGCCTTCCTGAAGGATTAGAGGGGCGGATCGGGGAAGGCGGCCGGGCGCTCAGCGGCGGCCAGGCACAGCGTGTCGCGCTGGCCCGCGCCTTTTTGGGAAACCGTCCGATCCTGCTGCTGGATGAGCCGACCGCTCATCTTGATATCGAAACAGAATATGAAATAAAAGAAACGATGCTGGATTTATTTGAGGATAAGCTCGTTTTTCTCGCGACTCACCGCCTTCACTGGATGCTCGATATGGACGAAATTATCGTGCTGGACGGAGGCCGGGTTGCGGAAGTCGGGACTCACGATGAATTGCTGGCGAAAAATGGTGTGTACACCAAACTCGTGAAGGCACAACTGGGGGAAAGAGCATGAAGAAAGAAGAATGGATTTTGCCGTATATCAAGCAAAATGCCCGCCTGTTTGTTCTGGTTATCTTTTTGGGCGCGGTGACGATTTTTTCTGCTGCTTTTCTCATGTTCACCTCAGGGTTTTTGATTTCTAAAGCGGCGACAAGGCCGGAAAACATTCTGCTCATTTATGTGCCGATTGTCGCAGTGCGCACCTTTGGGATTGCGCGTTCTGTATCGCGATATGTGGAACGGCTCGTCGGGCATCACATCATTTTGAAAATCGTATCCGACATGCGCGTCCGCCTTTACAATATGCTTGAGCCGGGTGCTTTGATGCTGCGTTCCCGTTTTCGCACGGGGGATATGCTCGGCATTTTGTCTGAGGATATTGAGCATTTGCAGGATGCTTTCTTAAAAACGATTTTTCCTGCGATCTCAGCCTTGCTCCTGTATGCTGTGTCAGTGATAGCGCTCGGCTTCTTCTCTTGGCCGTTTGCCATATTGCTTGCGCTTTATTTGTTTGTTCTTGTTGTATTGTTTCCGGTTGTGTCTTTGCTCGTGACGAGAGCGAAGAATGCGAGGCTGAAAAGCGGACGGAATGTGCTGTACAGCCGTCTGACAGATGCAGTGATGGGTGTCAGCGACTGGATGTTCAGCGGACGCCGGCATGCTTTTATTGATGCTTATGAAAAAGAGGAACATGATTGGTTTGAGCTTGAACGGAAAAAACAACGTTTTACGAGATGGCGGGACTTTGCTGCGCAATGCCTTGTCGCCGGCCTTATTTTGCTGATGCTGTTTTGGACAGCGGGACAGCAAGCGGACGGCGAGCTCGCTAAAACGATGATTGCCGCTTTTGTGCTAGTGGTGTTTCCGTTGACGGAAGCCTTTTTGCCGCTTTCGGATGCCTTAGGCGAAGTGCCGGGCTATCAGGATTCTATCAGACGCATGAACAAGGTGGCTCCTCAGCCGGAGGCGTCACAAACAGAATCAGGGGCTCAAATGCTCGATCTTCAAGATGTCACCTTGGCCTTTCGTGATGTGACGTTTTCTTATGACAACAGCAGCCAAGTGCTTGACAACTTTTCCTTTACGCTGCGCCAAGGAGAAAAAATGGCGCTGCTTGGCCGGAGCGGCTCTGGGAAATCAACGTCGCTTGCATTAATCGAAGGCGCCTTAAAACCGGACTCCGGTTCTGTGACGTTAAACGGAGTGGAGACAGCGCTGTTAAAGGATCAGATTGCTGATGCGGTGGCTGTGTTAAATCAAAAACCGCACCTGTTTGATACAAGTATTTTGAACAACATCAGGCTCGGAAACGGAGAAGCAAGCGACGAGGATGTGCGCCGTGCCGCAAAGCAGGTCAAGCTGCATGACTACATTGAGTCGCTTCCTGACGGATATCATACCTCTGTACAGGAAACGGGCATCCGTTTTTCTGGTGGAGAGCGCCAGCGGATCGCACTTGCGCGGATCTTGCTGCAGGATACGCCGATCATCATCCTTGATGAGCCAACAGTCGGCCTCGACCCCATCACTGAGCGTGAATTGATGGAAACGGTGTTTGAGGTGCTGAAAGGAAAAACGATTTTATGGATTACACACCATCTCGCGGGAGTGGAAGCAGCCGATAAAATCGTATTTCTCGAAAACGGCAAAACGGAAATGGAAGGAACCCATGAGGAGCTGTTGGTGGCAAACGAACGATATCGCCGCCTGTATCACCTTGATGTTCCTGTAAAATAGAAGACAGCCCTAAAAGGCTGTCTTTTTTTGTTTGAAATAGAAAGGTACAGGAAAAATAGGAAAAGAAAGCAGAGGAGGGATAGAGATGAATGTTCCATTTTGGACGGAGGAGCATGTGAGGGCCTCGCTCCCTGAAAGAGATGCCGAGAGCCATAAAGGCACGTACGGTACGGCCTTGCTGCTGGCGGGAAGCGACGACATGCCGGGCGCGGCGCTTCTGGCGGGGCTCGGGGCGATGCGGAGCGGTCTCGGCAAGCTTGTCATCGGCACGTCTGAAAGCGTGATCCCGCTGATTGTTCCTGTTCTGCCTGAGGCGACCTATTGGCGTGACGGCTGGAAAAAAACGGAGGGGGATCAGCTTGAAGAGAAGTACCGGGCAATTGCCATCGGACCGGGGCTTCCGCAAACTGAAACCGTACAGCAGGCAGTCGATCATGCACTTGCGGCGGATTGCCCTGTTGTTTTGGATGCCGGAGCGCTGGCAAAGCGCACGTATTCGAAACGGCAGGCGCCCGTCATCCTTACGCCGCACCCGGGCGAGTTTTCCCGCATGACAGGAGTGCCAGTGAACGAGCTGCAAAACAAAAGAGCGGAGCATGCAAAGGAGTGGGCGGCTCGGCTGCAGACTGTCATTGTATTAAAAGGAAATCAAACCGTCATCGCGTTTCCTGATGGCGACTGCTGGCTCAACCCAACCGGAAACGGGGCGCTCGCCAAAGGCGGAACCGGTGACACGCTGACGGGCATGATATTGGGGATGCTCTGCTGCCATGAGGACTCAAAGCACGCCATATTAAACGCAGTCTATCTGCACGGCGCGTGCGCCGAGCTCTGGACGGACGAGCACTCCGCTCATACGCTGCTTGCTCACGAGCTTTCTGACATGCTGCCCCGCGTGTGGAAGCGATTTGAATGATAAAAAGCTGTCTTCATAGAGAAGACAGCTTTTCTTGATACCCCGCCCGTTTTTTTAAACGCGGTTTCATTAATACATAGTAAAGCACAGAAGGAACAGCCAAGCCGATAATCCATGCGATGTCTCCGCCGCCAAACATTTTGGCTAGCGGTCCGATGTAAAAGGTTGTATTGATAAACGGAATTTCCAACAAGATGGACAGAACGAACGCAATCGTGGTGATCCAATTGACCTTTCCATAAGGCCCGTTTACATCGAACATGGCTTTGACTTGATACTTTCCGTGGCGGACAAAGTAGTAATCGACTAAATTGATGGCCGTCCATGGAATTAAGAAATAACTGATGAAAAAGATAAAACTCAAAAACAGCTCCATAAAATTGCTTTGCCCCAGCAGGCTTAAGACTGTGCCGACAAGCGTGACACCCAGGATCATGGTGATTCTGACTTTGGGCGTGACTTTTAATTTCAGAAACGGCTCCAGCGTTGTTGTCGTGGACATGAAAGCTCCATACAGGTTAAAAACATTGATTGCCATTTGTCCAAATAACACAATGATCAGCATAATAAATGAGAAGGGGCCGAACAATTGGACAATCTGGCTTCCTGAGTTTGCCGTAAAGTCAGGCAGTGCAGTTGTCAGCAAAGCGCCGAGCAGCATCATCCAGATGGAGCTGACAGACGTACCTGCATAGCTGTACCAAAATGTTTTTGAAGCCGGTGTTTGTACTGGCAAATATCTTGAATAATCGGCAACATACGGCGCGTAGGCAAGCTGCCACGTCGCAACTGCGCTGACTGCCACCAAGAAAATGGGCAGATCAACTGCTCCGGGAATCCAGCTGCCTGCCGGAATAGGCAATTGAAAAATAAGAATCGTTGCAGCGAAAAACACAGCAAAAGAGGTCCAAGAAAGGATTTTTTGCATTTTGTGAATCAAATCATGACCGAAAATGGTGAGTAAAAAACATACGGCGCTTAAGCCTATAATGCTCCATGATCCCGGGATGGGAACAAAGCTGCTTAAGGTTCCGGCCGCCAAAATCGTGCTGCTTGCGAAGAAACCAAGGTAGATAAACATGACTAAGAAGAGGGGAAGAATCGCTCCAATTACGCCGAATTGGGCACGGCTTTGAATCATTTGCGGGATGCCAAGCTGAGGGCCTTGCGCGGAATGAGACGCCATAAATATGGCACCGATTAAGGTTCCGCAAATAATAGCGGCAACACTCCAAAACAAATTAAGTCCCATTGCAACGGGAATCGTGCCGGTCACTAACGTGGTGATATGCATATTAGCCCCGAACCATACGGGAAATAAATCTTTCGCTTTACCATGTCTTTCTTCATTCGGAATATATTCAATCGTTCGCCTTTCTACTTTCAATGCATCGTCCTCCATATTGGATGTTTTTTTGAAATCGACATAAAGTCATAGCTTAACAGACTATGAGGGGGTTTACAAATAAGGATATGCAGCCAAACGGCTGGGAAGCCTGATCTGTCAATGGCTGAAAAGAATTGTAAAAAAAGATGAACGCTTTTAAATCCGGTGTCGTCACATAAGGCAGAAAAACAAAAAAAGGGGGGATCGCGGCCATTGGATACACACGAAGAACAGCAGCTGATACAACAGGCGAAAGAGGGAGACGACGAAGCGTTTACAGCTCTTTTCCACTATCATTATTCTTTTTTATATAAATATTTGCTAAAACTTTCTCTTCATCCTGACCTCAGCGAGGAGCTCGTTCAGGAAACCTTTTTGAAAGGGTACATTCATTTAAGAAGCTTCCAAGGCCGTTCCAAATTCTCCACGTGGCTGATCTCCATTGCATCGCGGCTCTATCTCGATCATCAGAAAAAGAGAAAGAGAGAATGGAAACGGAATCAGGCGGTTACGGAGGAAGCAATCCGCAAGATCAAGTGGGATGTGTCGTCGAAAGGGGCAGAGTGGAGCGAAACGCTCGATCTGTTTTCAAAGCTGGACCCTAAACTGCGCACGCCAGTTTTATTAAGGCATTACTACGGTTATACCTACGCCGAAATCGGAGTGATGCTTCAAATCAAAGAAGGCACTGTAAAGTCAAGAGTTCATAAAGGGCTCCACCAAATCAGAAAGGAGTGGGACGATGAATAAAGAAAAGCGATCTCTTCATTTGAAATCAGAATTGCAGAAAATTGATGAAACAGCCAATCCCTCTATACCGAATCAAAAAGAACTGCTTTACCAGCTTTCACAAATGAAAGCTGAACGCAGAAGAAAACTGCTAAAAGAGATCATTTTATTTGTATTCTGCGCGCTGATGGTTGTGAGTGCGGCGATCCTGGCATTCACTCAAGCTCCTGCTGTGTTTATTGTACTTCAGGTTTGTGTGCTTGCTACCCTGCCGATTTTGATTGTGACCGAGAAAAAAAGACAGCTCGGGGAATGCGAGGTGGAGCGCCGATGACACAAACAGAAATTGTCATCACGGTTGCGGCTTGTCTCCTCGTAGTGGCGCAGGGAATCTTTTTATTTATTGATGCGAAAAAACGAAATCGCATGGCATGGGTTTGGGGGATTGTCGGATTGATTCAAGTACCGATGCCGCTGATTTGTTATTACTTATTTGTCATTAGGCCGGATCGGAAGAAAAGGGGGATCAAGCAATGAATATTTCTTGGGAAATGATTTTGCCGCTGATTGTATTACAGTTGGCTTTGGCGGTGTTTGCTCTCATCAGCTGCATAAAAGAAGAGCGGACAAACGGTCCAAAGTGGATGTGGGCTGCAATCATCGTATGTATCAATATTATCGGGCCGATTTTATTTTTCACCGTCGGCAGAAAGCAAAGGTGAGTGGCATGCTGTCTATTGAGTCATTATGCAAAACATATCGGCATCATGAAGCTGTAAAGAATGTCAGTTTTCACGTGAATGAAAATGAGTGTGTCGCACTATTAGGACCTAATGGAGCCGGCAAAACCACGACTCTGCAAATGCTGGCCGGACTGCTTTCGCCAACCTCCGGAAACATTAAGCTGTTAGGAGAAAAAAAGCTGGATCGGTGTTTGATTGGGTACCTCCCGCAGTATCCTGCTTTTTATTCGTGGATGACCGCAAATGAATTTTTAATATTTGCCGGGCGACTATCCGGTCTTCCAAAGAAAAAGTGCCAAGAGGAGATCGGTGAGATGCTGGAATTTGTCGGTTTGCACGAAGCGGCACACAAAAGGATCGGGGGCTATTCAGGAGGCATGAAACAAAGACTCGGTCTGGCACAGGCACTGCTCCATAAACCGAAGCTTTTGATATTGGATGAACCGGTGTCTGCACTTGATCCGACAGGACGGTTCGAGGTGCTGGACATGATGCGGGAGCTGAAGAAGCATATGGCCGTTCTGTTTTCAACACACGTTTTGCACGATGCAGAGCAGGTGTGTGATCGAGTGGTGATTATGAAAAACGGTGAGGTTTCATGGAAAGGTGAGCTGCAGGAGCTGAAAAAACAGCATCAAACGAACGTTTTTACCCTTACAGTGAAAGAGAAGCTGAAGGGCTGGCTTGAAGAGAAGCCTTACATCTCAGCTATTGTCTATAAGAATCAATCCCAAGCTGTTTTCGAGCTGCCTGATATACACGCTGGCCGATCCTTATTAAGTGATTGTATCCGGAAGGGATTGACCGTCACCCGTTTTGAACAGAAAACCGAGTCTCTCGAAGACGTCTACCTCAAGGTGGTGCACGCATGAAGGTGATGATGGCGCTATTGCAGAAGGAATGGCTGGAAGGGTGGAAAAGCGGCAAGCTGGTTTGGCTGCCGATTGCGATGATGATCGTCGGACTGACACAGCCGCTAACCATTTATTATATGCCGGACATCATCGAACATGGAGGAAATCTTCCTGATGGCATGAAAATCAGTTTTACGGTGCCCTCCGGGTCTGAAGTGATGGTCAGCACGCTTTCTCAATTCAACACGCTTGGCATGGCTCTAATCATCTTTAGCGTGATGGGCTGTGTAGCCAATGAAAGGAATCAAGGGGTAACGGCGCTGATCATGTCACGGCCTGTGACGGCAGCCCATTATATCGTGAGTAAATGGCTCACCCAAAGTGTGATCGGCATTCTGTCATTCGCAGCTGGATACGGGCTTGCTTATTATTACGTCCGGCTGCTGTTTGAGGACGCATCATTCAGCCGCTTTGCCGCAAGTCTTGGCCTTTACGCGCTTTGGGTGATATTTATTGTGACTGCCGGCCTTGCCGGAAGCACGATATTCCGGTCTCTCGGAGCAGCTGCGGCTTGCGGGATCGGGTTCACAGCAGCTGTTTCCTTTGCTGTTTCACTATTCCCAGATCATGCGAAGTGGCTTCCGGCCGAGCTTTGCAAGCAGGCGGAGCATATCTTTCTTCATGGAGAGCGGGCAGATTTTTTCGGATGGTCACTCACTTTCTCCATACTGTGCATCATGCTTCTAGCCATGTTTTCTGTGTGGCGCTTCCAGCGGTATGAAAGCTATTAATTGATCATGTTACGTTTTTGCGCGAGCATCACAAAAAAGGCGGCAAATGCCAGCGACCCGGCTCCATAAAAAACTCCCGCAAGCCCGAAAAGCTGTGCGATTTTCCCGGCAAGAAGGGGCCCGAGGAAGATGCCTAGCGCATAAAATGATTGATAAAACCCCATCACTGACATTTTTAAACGGACAGAACTGATTTCGACGACATGGCTTAGCAGCAGAGGAAAAACGAAGCCGAGCGCCAGCCCGATACAGGCGTGTGTGATGCAAACCGTGAACAATGTGGCTGAATAAGGAACATATAGCAAGCAGACCCCGGTGACAGCAAAGCTAATGAGCATCACGGAGTAGGCGATAGGGCTTGTAAAGCGCAGAAACACAAAGCTTAATGTGGCGGCTGCGTGGGGGAGGAAAAAGGCGCCCATCACCCAAAGCAGCTCCGTGTCGCCCATTCCGAGCTGATTAATGTAAAGCGGCGTAAAACCAAACACTGTCATAAATAATACGGCATGAGCCGTCATAGACAGGATGGTGAAAAGCTTCAGCTTTGGCAGCCGCAATGTGTCTTTGATGTATTGATTGACATGGATGGCGTCACGGTTCGCCGGAGGAGCAGACGGATCTTTAATAAAGCAGCAGATCACCAGACCTGCGGCAGAGGCTGCCAGCGCCATCCAAAAAGGAACCTGCCTCCCTAAATGGGCTGCGGCGAGTCCGCAGAACACAATGCTGACAAACTGAGGCATGACGGTAAAAAATTGCATGATGCCCATTGCTTTTGATGCATTGCCATTATTGAAATAATGTGCGTATAAAATGGTCGCCATCACCCACATAGAAGCAGTAATTCCCCCAAACAGCCGGGCGGCCAGCACGAAGAAGAATGAATCAAACACCAGAAATAGCAGGCTGCTTAGGACGGAAAAGCCGAACCCGGCAATTAACAATTGCTTGCGCAAAGAAAACAGGATATCTGACAGAAGGCCGAGCGGGAAGCGCAGAAGGATTTGCGTGACCCCGTAGCTGCCGAGAATGATGCCGATTGCGCCGTATGAAAAGTGCAGATCCTCCAAATACAGGCTGAATACAGGCACATAAATATAGCCTGAAAACCAGAAACAAAATACCATGCATAAAAAAACGGCGTGATCTAAAGCGCCGATTGTTTTTTTCTGAGGAATCAAGTCCTGCTGTAATTTCATTGTTCTCTCCACCCTTTCCTTCCAGTACAACACAATTATTGAAAGCGTTTCAATAGAAAAATAAAAAACAGGACTTCTAAAAAAGCCCTGTTCGCTGTTTTTAATACGGATCAGATGGATGGCTCTCCTGTTCAGCCTGCTTTGCAGCCTGTTCCGTTTCAGTTGTGCCGATCGGCCCGTTGCTGTTGTTTTCGGAAGCTTTTTTCAGCCCTTCCGCGACGCGTTTTCCATAGTCAGGATCAGCTTTTGTGAAATTCTCAATCATCTGATCCTGAATTTCTTTTCGGCACGTAGAAAGCGTATTCACTAAATTCGTAATCAATTCGTTCCGTTCAAATTCAGTAAATCTCCGGTACGTTTCTCCAGCCTGTCCGAAGTTGTTTGTTCTGTCAATTGCTTCACGCTTTACATCACCTTCGACATGCGGGGTATGGTCTTTTCCATCCTGCTTCGCTTCATTCAGCCCGCCCATAATGGATGGCTCATAGTTGACGTGCGGGTTTTGTCCTTCTGCTCTATCAACCCGATATTGCATTTGCCCGCCTTCTTGGTTGGTGGCGACATGCTTTTTCGGCGAGTTGATCGGGAGCTGCAGGTAATTTGCGCCTACACGGTAGCGCTGCGTATCAGAGTAGGCAAACGTCCGCCCTTGAAGCAGTTTGTCATCGGAAAAATCAAGACCGTCGACAAGCACCCCCGTTCCAAATGAAGCTTGCTCCACTTCCGCATGGTAGTTTTCCGGATTTTTGTTAAGCACCAATTTGCCGATCGGTTTCCATGGGAAATCGTCTTTATACCACAGTTTTGTCGGATCAAGAGGATCAAAGTCCAGTTCAGGATGTTCATCATCACTCATGATTTGGGCATACACTTCCCACTCCGGATAATCGCCATTTTCGATCGCGTCATATAAATCCTGTGTGGCATGGTTAAAGTTTTTCCCTTGGATCTCTTCTGCTTCCTTCTGTGTCAGGTTGCGGATACCCTGCTTCGGTTCGAAATGGTATTTCACGAGAACGGCCTTGCCCTCCTCATTTACCCATTTATAGGCATGTACCCCTGAACCCTGCATTTGCCGGTAGTTGGCCGGAATGCCCCAAGGCGAAAACAAGAAAGTGATCATATGCGTCGCTTCAGGAGACTGAGAAATGAAATCAAAAATACGTTGACCATCCTGTATGTTGGTCACTGGATCAGGCTGAAATGCGTGTACAAGATCCGGAAATTTCAGCGGGTCGCGGATAAAAAAGATTTTCAGGTTGTTCCCGACCAAATCCCAGTTTCCGTCTTCTGTATATAGCTTTACGGCAAAACCGCGCGGGTCTCTCAATGTTTCAGGTGAGTGTTTTCCATGATTCACAGTTGAAAAACGGACAAATGCCGGTGTTTTCTTGCCTTTTTCCTGAAAGAGCTTGGCCCGGGTGTATGTTGAAATCGGTTCGTCTCCGAAGCTTCCGTACGCTTCAAAATACCCGTGTGCACCTGCTCCCCTGGCATGAACAACGCGCTCTGGGATGCGTTCCCGGTCGAAGTGGCTGATTTTTTCGAGAAAATCATAGTTCTCAAGCGTTGTAGGCCCTCTGTTCCCGACGGTTCTCACATTTTGGTTGTCAGTAACAGGATGCCCCTGCCTATTCGTTAAGGTATCCTCTGACTCATTTTTCCCGGACGTCTTATGAGAAAGCGCATCCTCGCTGCCCTGGGCATTTGATCCGTGCTGCTTGTTATGATGATCATCTTTCAATGGGTTGACCCTCCTTTTTTGAACGGTAACAATATTCCCTGAATGGAAAGATTTTAAAACAGCCGTTTTTTTTCATCTGCTTCGGGAATGGTACAATGTACAAAAATCGGTAAAAGGAGAGGTCGATTCGTGACGAGAGAAAAAAATCCGCTGCCCATCACGTTTTATCAAAAAACCGCTCTTGAGCTTGCCCCGTCGCTTCTCGGCTGCCTTCTTGTAAAAGAAACAGACGAAGGCATAGCGTCAGGCTATATTGTGGAAACAGAGGCCTATATGGGGGCTGGGGACAGAGCGGCACACAGCTTTAACAACCGCCGGACGAAGCGGACTGAAATCATGTTTGCAGAAGCTGGGCGGGTGTATACATATGTGATGCACACCCATACATTGCTGAATGTCGTTGCCGCGGAAGAGAATATCCCGCAAGCGGTATTAATCAGGGCGATTGAGCCGCATGAAGGCCAGCTGTTAATGGAGGAGAGAAGACCGGGCAGGAGTCCTAGGGAATGGACAAACGGTCCCGGAAAGCTCACAAAAGCGCTTGGCGTCACGATGAATGACTATGGGCGCTGGATCACGGAAGAGCCGCTTTACATTGAAAAAGGGTACACACCGGAGCAGATTTCAACCGGTCCGCGCATCGGCATCGACAACAGCGGGGAGGCCCGCGATTATCCATGGCGTTTCTGGGTGACGGGAAACAGGTACGTGTCGCGTTAGCATGTTTAAGCAAGCGGCAATCAGGGGAATGGTTGAGAAAAAAGAAGGGAGAATTGAAGCTTTGAAAAAGATGATCAAAACCGTTATCAAATGGGCGCCGCTCATTTACCCGATTGTTCGAAAAATCATGAAGGATCGAAAGGCATCTAAACAAAAGAATATGTCAACATCCAGAACAGCCGGCTGACCCCGGCTGTTTTTTTATGGGTCAGTTTTCCTCTCGTCCTCCGGATGTTCATTGACTTGCCATTCTCTCCATTATAGAATTTATATACATTTCGCATCCCTTCATCATCCTTTCTGCCTATTCACTGAATCCCTGCATCTACTAGATAGGAGGTTTTTCTCATGCTTCATGGGCGACTTCGTGATATTCTGCGCTTGCTGATGGCGGCTGAAGCCCCGTTGACAAGCTCGTTTTTTGCCGCACAATTAAATGTAACGACGCGGACGGTCCGCAATGATATAAAGGAACTGCAAGGTGTACTAAGCGGCCACGGTGCCTTTGTACAATCGGTAAGAGGCTCCGGCTACAAGCTCAGCATTAATGATGAGCAGACTTTTAGGGTGCTGCTGCAAGATGTGTTTCAGCAAAAAAAGGGCCTGCCGGTATTGCCGGAGGAGAGAATGGCCTATCTGATGAAACGTTTGCTGCTGGCGGATCATTACCTCAAGCTCGATGAACTGGCTGAAGAACTATTCATCTCAAAATCTACACTCCAATCGGATATAAAGGAAGTAAAGAAACGTCTGCTGCCTTACCGCATCGTCATGGAAACACGTCCGAATTATGGCTTCAAGCTGCGCGGGGACGAGGTGCAGATGAGGTACTGTATGGCGGAGTACATCGTCGATGAAAGAGAAACGGAGATGGATGTTTTGAATGAAAAGGCTGATATCTTGCCAAAAGAAGAAATTGAGATCATCCGTTCCGCCATCCTGAAAAAAATGAGAAACGACCGCATTCCTCTGTCCAACTTGGGACTGAATAACCTCATTATCCATATCGCTATCGCCTGTAAACGGATCAGAACGGAAAACTATGTATCTCTTTTCCCTGAAGATATGGATCATATCCTGCATCAAAAAGAATACCAGGCTGCAGAAGCCATCGTAAAAGAACTGGAATCAGCGCTTGCCGTTACGTTTCCGAAAGACGAGACAGCGTACATCACCATGCATCTCCTTGGCACAAAACGAATGACACAACCACAATGCGGAGAGGACACATTTTCAATAGAAGAAGAAACCGATCAGCTGACATTTGCCATGATCAAAGCCGTTGATCGTGAACTGAAGCTCGGCATTCTGCATGACAAAGAGCTGAAAATCGGATTGGCCCTGCATGTGAAGCCGGCGATCAGCCGCAACCGATATGGCATGAATCTTCGAAATCCGATGCTGGCAGCGATCAAGGAACATTACCCGCTCGCTTTTGAAGCTGGGATCATTGCGGGGTTGGTGATAAAGGAACAAACAGGCATCGACATTCATGAAAACGAAATTGGATATTTGGCTCTCCACTTTGGCGCCGCGATTGAACGAAAAAAAACAGAAAGCCCGCCGAAACGCTGTATCATTGTATGCGCATCGGGTGCCGGAAGCGCCCAGCTTCTGCGCGAAAAACTCCGTTCCCATTTCGGCAATCGGCTCGATATTCTTGGAACGGCTGAGTATTACAGTCTTGACCAAATATCCTATGAATCCATTGATTTTGTCATCAGCACCATTCCGATGAAAAAAGAGCTCCCTGTACCCGTACTGAAGGTTAACACACTTTTAGGCGGAACTGATTTTACAAAAATAGAATCCATTCTAAGTGATGAAAAGGAAAAAGCAGACCGCTATCTAAGAAAGGAACTCGTTTTTTTTCAGGAGGATTTGCGCACAAAAGAAGAAGTGATTCAATTTTTAGGGCAGAAAGCGGTCGAATGCGGCTATGCAGATGAAGAAATCATAGATTCCATTTTTGAAAGAGAAGACATGTCGCCAACGTGCTTTGGCAATCTAGTTGCCATCCCGCACCCGCTCGTTCCGCAGACAAAAACTACGTTTTGGGCCGTTTGTACGCTCAAAAAACCGATCGATTGGGAGAATCAGCGTGTTCAATTTGTCTGTCTGCTTTGTGTCGAGAAGGAGAACACAACAGATTTGCAAAGCATGTATAAACTTCTGGGCAGCATTTTGGATGACCCGGCGGCGGTGAACCAGCTGATCAAATGCCGTTCGTATCAAGAGCTTTCGGATGTGTTTGACCAAAAAAAGCTAAGCTGACAGCCTGTATATACCTTTTTTCCGTTTCCTGCGGAAAAACCTTGAGTGTTTATGAAAGCGATTTCATAATATGATGATAGCAACAGCAGGATATAACAAGATTGATCAAACTCTAGGGGGTCTTTTACATGAATATATTACTCGTTTGTGCAGCAGGCATGTCTACTAGCTTACTGGTGAGCAAGATGGAAAAAAGTGCGCAGGAACAAGGAAAAGACTATACCATTTGGGCAGTTTCAGGCGATTCTGTACAAAATCATATCGATAAAGCGGATGTACTGCTTCTCGGGCCGCAAGTCCGTTATATGCTTCCGCAGCTCAAAAAATTAGGAGAGTCAAAGGGGGTTCCGGTAGACGTCATTAATACCGTCCATTATGGCACTTGCAACGGGGCAGAAGTGCTGAAATCGGCTGAACAGCTTGGAAATGTGTCATAGAAAGGGGCGGGCTATGTGAATAAAGTCAATCAGATCTTAGAAGAAAAGGTCATGCCTATAGCGGGAAGAATTGCAGGACAGCGTCATTTGCAGGCGCTGCGTGATGGTATCATCCTCACGATGCCGCTGATTATCATCGGCTCCTTTTTCCTTATCATCGGCAATCTCCCAATCCCGGGATACGCTGAGTTTATGGCAAAAACGTTTGGCAGCTCCTGGTCTGAAAAACTGGCCTACCCAGTTGACGCCACCTTTGAAATTATGGGGCTAGTCGCCGCGTTCGGCATCGCCTACCGGCTCGCCGAGAAATACGGCGTCGATGCTTTGTCGGCCGGAGCCATTTCCCTTGCGGCATTTTTATTAGCAACACCTTATCAAGTGCCGTTTACACCGGATGGAGCGACGAAAGAAATCATGGTCGGCGGCGGGATTCCGCTTTCGCTCATGGGAAGCAAAGGCCTGTTTGTCGCCATGATTATCGCGATGGTGTCCACTGAGATTTACCGCCTCATTATCCAGCGCAATTTAGTCTTCAAAATGCCGGACGGCGTTCCGCCGGCGGTAAGCAAGTCATTTGTCGCTTTAATTCCTGGCTTTGCCGTCATCTTTCTGATTTGGGCAGCCCGGCTGGCAGTTGAAGCGACACCGTTTGAAAGTCTTCATAATATTGTAAGCGTTTTACTGGGGACTCCGCTTTCCATTCTTGGAGGAAGTCTTGGAGGAAGCCTTGTCGCCGAAGCCGTCAAAATGCTTTTATGGGCCTGCGGACTTCACGGCGCCAATATTGTCGGCGGCGTCATGGCACCGATTTGGTACGGTGCAATGGATGCCAACCGAATTGCGTTCCAAGCAGGAGAGGAGCTTCCTAAGATTTTCACCCAGCAATTTTTCGATATCTGGGTCAATATCGGCGGAAGCGGCGCGACATTGGCATTGGTTGTCACAATGTTCCTGCGTGCCCGAAGCAAACAAATGAAACAGCTCGGAAAACTTGCGATCGGCCCGGCCATCTTCAATATTAACGAACCGATTATATTCGGAATGCCGATCGTCATGAACCCAATGCTCTTACTTCCGTTTATCATCACGCCGCTTGTCACAGTGACACTCACGTACATCGGAATGAGCACCGGCCTTGTCGCCAAACCGGCGGGTATCGCAGTGCCGTGGACCATGCCGCCGATCTTTTCAGGCTACTTGGCGACAGGAGGAAAAGTCTCAGGCGCGGTCATGCAAGCCATTAATATTGCCGTATCCTTTATTGTCTACTACCCATTCTTCAGAATGTGGGATAAGCAGAAGCTGAAAGAAGAAAACGATCTGGAGCTGGTCCAAACACCTGCTGCATCAGATGACAAGGAAGCGGCTCTGTAGAGAAAGGAAGTGAATCGCGTGAATGAGAAAATGGAACAAATCATTTTTCAAATTATCCTTCACGGAGGAAACGGAAGGAGCTCCGCAATGGAGGCCATTGCCGCAGCGAAAAGCGGCGACGCAGAAGAAGCGCGGAATAAGCTTCAAGACGCTGCTGAAGAATTGTCAAAAGCCCATCACTATCAGACAGAGCTGATCCAAAATGAAGCGGGCGGAGATAAAACGGAAATGACGCTTCTGATGGTTCATGCACAGGATCATTTAATGAATGCAATGACAGTGAAGGATATGGCTGCAGAGATCATTGAGTTATATGAAAAAATCACCGAGCAAAGGGGAGCAAGCATATGACAAAAGGATTGAAGATTGTAACGATTGGCGGAGGTTCAAGCTATACGCCCGAGCTAGTGGAAGGGTTCATTAAACGGTATGATGAGCTGCCTGTGCGTGAATTATGGCTCGTCGATATCCCTGAGGGCGAAGAAAAGCTGAATATTGTCGGCACCCTCGCCAAACGGATGGTTGAAAAAGCAGGCGTCCCGATCGACATTCATCTTACGCTCGATCGGAGAAAAGCGCTGAAAGACGCAGACTTTGTTACGACTCAATTCCGTGTCGGACTTTTGCAGGCAAGAGCAAAGGATGAGCGCATTCCACTAAAATACGGAGTAATTGGCCAGGAAACAAACGGTCCG
Organism: Bacillus sp. ATD; assembly: GCF_050585765.1. NCBI lineage: Bacteria > Bacillati > Bacillota > Bacilli > Caryophanales > Bacillaceae > Bacillus > Bacillus sp. ATD. Next base: position 35,308 of record NZ_JBOBQH010000001.1, read on the forward strand.
GGAGGCCTGTTTAAAGGATTACGCACGATTCCGGTCATTCTTGAGATCGCAAAGGACATAGAAGAGCTCTGCCCGAACGCTTGGCTTGTTAACTTCACAAACCCTGCCGGCATGGTAACAGAAGCCTTGCTTCGCTACTCCAACCTGAAGAAAGTCGTCGGTCTTTGTAATGTTCCAATCGGCATTAAAATGGGCGTAGCCAAAGCGCTTGATGTAGATGTGGACCGCGTAGAAGTCCAATTCGCCGGACTGAATCATATGGTGTTCGGGCTGGATGTTTTCTTGGACGGCGTAAGTGTGAAAGAGCAAGTCATCGAGGCGATGGGTGACCCGAAAAACGCGATGACGATGAAAAATATCTCAGGCGCCGAATGGGAACCGGATTTCTTAAAAGCGCTCAATGTGATCCCTTGCGGCTATCACCGTTACTATTTCAAAACAAAAGAAATGCTGGAGCACGAACTAGAAGCATCACAAACGGAGGGCACCCGCGCTGAAGTCGTGCAGAAGGTCGAAAAAGAGCTGTTTGAGCTCTATAAAGATCCGAACCTTGCGATCAAACCGCCGCAGCTGGAAAAACGGGGCGGAGCTTACTACAGTGATGCAGCATGTAACCTAATCAGCTCCATTTACAATGATAAACATGACATTCAGCCGGTGAACACGATCAATAATGGTGCAATAGCGAGCATTCCAGACGATTCCGCAGTTGAAGTGAACTGTGTGATGACGAAAACAGGCCCTAAGCCAATTGCTGTCGGCGACTTGCCGGTGTCTGTCCGAGGCCTCGTCCAGCAAATCAAATCCTTTGAGCGTGTCGCGGCAGAAGCGGCAGTTACAGGTGACTATCAAACCGCCCTCCTTGCCATGACGATTAACCCGCTTGTCCCGTCCGATACTGTGGCCAAACAGATTTTAGACGACATGCTGGAGGCGCACAAAGCGTATCTGCCGCAGTTCTTCAACAAAATTGAAGCGTAAAAAAAGCCGGCCTGTAATGGGCCGGCTTTTTTCTTACTTGCTTTCAGTCAGTGCTGCAACTTCGGTCGTCCATCCGAATTCGTCTGTGACAGCGCCTTTTTGAATGCCTGTAATCGTGTCATATAATTTTTTTGCGATTTCCCCTGTTTCACCATTGTTAATTGACAGTGTTTCACCCTGCCAAATCAGCTCGCCGACTGGGGAAATAACGGCTGCTGTACCTGTTCCGAAGGCTTCTTCAAGGATGCCGTCTTTATGGGCTTGGATGACCTCATCGATCGCAATTTTTCGTTCTGAAACGGGAAAGCCCCAATGTTTAAGCAAGGTAATGACAGAATTGCGCGTAATGCCTTCCAGGATGCTTCCGTTCAGCATCGGTGTTACGATTTCACCATTGATTTTGAAGAAAATGTTCATGCTTCCGACTTCTTCGATGTATTTCTTTTCGATTCCGTCCAGCCAAAGCACTTGTGAAAATCCTTTCTCTTCGGCTACCTGCTGCGCTTTTAAGCTTGAAGCGTAGTTCCCAGCGGTTTTGGCATTTCCTGTTCCGCCTTTTACCGCACGGACAAATTCACTTTCAACAGCGATTTTGACAGGCTTAATGCCTTCTTTGTAATAAGAGCCGACCGGAGAAAGAATGATCAAGAGCTTATACGTGTGAGATGCCGCAACACCAAGAAAAGGCTCGGTTGCGATGATGAACGGACGGATATAAAGGGATGTGCCCTCCGCATTCGGAATCCAGTCTTTATCAATTGCGACAAGCTGCTTTAAGCCTTCAAGAACCTGTTCTTCATCAATTTGCGGGATGCAGAGGCGGTCGTTTGATTGATTCAGGCGTTCCATATTTTTTTCCGGTCTGAAAAGCAGGACATGGTCATCCTCTGACACGTAAGCCTTTAACCCTTCAAACACGGTTTGGCCGTAGTGATAGACCATCGCGGCCGGATCCATTGATAAGGATTGATAAGGAATGATTCTTGGATCGTACCAACCTTTATCTGCCGCATAGTCCATTACAAACATGTGGTCTGTAAACACTCTTCCGAACGAAAGCTGATTTGGGTCTGGTTTCGGTTTTTTTGTTGATGTCAATTCAACGCGAATCGTTTGTTTAGTCATGGTCAATCTCCCTGCTGTTAAATTGTTTATATTATCAAACTTATTTGAAAATAATTTATATTCTATTGTATACCTTCACCAAATATTCGCAATAGGTTTGCTCAAATTTGTAAGAAATTCATAAGAAAAAAGCAGGAGAAATTAATTCTCCTGCGAGTTCATTTGCTCGAATACCCTGTCATAATCGGCGCGAGTGGCATTTCGAAGACCTTCAACACGTTCATTTGTAATCTCCTGTTTGCCTTCCTTCAAGCCGTCCAAGAAATATTGAACATATTCTTCAGTTGAAATGCCCCGGTACGTCAGGCCTTGTTTATCGCGCGATTTTTGGTTTAAGCCCGTGTCCACCATATGAGGCGCCATTTCAATCACTTCCACGCTCGTGTCGCGGAGCTGGTGTCTGAGTGTAAGCGAGAACGAGTGAAGTGCCGCTTTTGTTGCACAGTACACCGGATAAACAGCTAACGGGTTAAACGCAAGCCCGGATGTAACCTGCACGATTGCCGCCTCGGGCTGCTTCATCAAATGAGGCGTAAAAAGAGCGGATAAATGGACAGGCGCTTGGAAATTAAGTTCAATTTCGTCTCCGTCCACAAAAAGCTCCTCTGTCCCTTTTTTAAAGTCAATTTCCTTTTGAATGCCGGCGTTGTTGACGAGAACATTCAGGGCCGGAAATTCCTTTAGCGCCCATTCAAACAATGCTTCCCGCTGCGAACGGTCTGCCACATCACATTGCTTTGTATGGATGTTTGGGAGCTGCTGCTTCGCTTCTGCAAGACGTGCTTCGCTGCGTCCGCAAATGATAACTTCATTGCCGAGCTCCAGCAGGCGCTTGGCCAGTTCAAGCCCGATGCCAGCAGAACCCCCTGTGATTAAAACCGTATTGCCTGTCATCTTCATGGATGTAACACCTCTTATTCAGTTGGCTGTGATTTCTTTACTATTTCAAATCTTAGCAGGAAATATACAGCCGCGTCCTATGAGATGCTCAGGATGAAGTGACTTTACCGGTTTTATAAAATTCGTCAATTGCTTTATCGACATACACCCAGCCTTTCCAGCCAATGTGGATGGTGTCTTTCATGAAATACGGATCATATTCATGCCCTGAGAAATCAGCAACCTGGAAGCCCTTGGCTCTGATTTGTTTATTTACCTTTTTGTAATAGTCAGTGCGTCCTTTTTTCGGGAAGCCTGTGTAATCGTACCATTTTCCGTTAACCGGAATAGTGACAAACATAGGTTCTGCGCCCGCATCCTTCAGGATATCCAGCATTATTTCAAAGTCGCCGTATTCCGGTGATACAGCATACGATCTTCCTTTGTTTTTCCCTTTCAGCTTTTGCACTTTTGGCTTCAGCTTTTTATAGACAGGGTTGTCGATACGAAAATCGTTAGACCCGGAGTGGCGTTTGCCCGATTGATCTGCTAGTTTATTCAGTTCAGACCATGACTTATCTTTTACTGACTGCGAGATATAACGCTTTGGTCCGGGTGATTCTGTCGTTGAATAATACAGATCTTTCTTTTCCAGCATGCTGTAATACACTTTCGCCGCCGGCTTCAGCGCGTTCACTTTCCACGTCTGGCCGTTTACGATTGCTTTGCACAGCTCGGAAAGAATCGCGTCGTTTTGCACAGCCTTAAAGCGCAGCATGCGTTTCATCATTTTCTTTTTTATTTCAGGATCGATCTGATCGTTAAACGCCAAATCAAGCCCTTGCAGCGCAGAATAGTTCGGCGCGAAATGCTGTTCATCAGACCCGCGTTTAATAAACCATTGCGGAGACACGATGAATACGATTTTTTTGCCTTTCAGCTGATCCATATGGGCAGCGAAGTTTAAAGAATGAATCAATGATTGGGACCCGCCTTTGCCGACAAGGTATGGCGTGAATCCCTCATTGTTTACCTGAAAATAATTAGATGGATGGAACTCGTCCAGCCGTGAAAGCTCAGAAGATCCGTAAATCGGAAGATATGTCGGATCTTTGAGCATCTGATCTTGTAAATATAGCCCTTGAAACATACTCGGATTCAAGGCTGTTGCTGACTCTTTCACACGCTTATCGGTGATGAAGCCTGTCAGCCATGAAGATGGAATTGCGATGGCGCCTGCGAATAGAATAAACGCCAAAATAATTGGACCGAAAAAACGCTTTTTCATTATTTCAACTCAGACAGCTGATTTACAATGTTGTTAGGGGTATTCCAAACGTCCCGGTCAAATTCAGTGATCGGCACTAAAATATCAAAACGGTTTTCAATCGCAAGCAGCAATTCTACTGTTCCAAAAGAATCAAGCAAACCTTCTTCAAAAATTTCAATATCAGGATTTTCCTTTACGATGTCATCCTGGCAAACCTCTGCTAAAACGTCTAATACCTCTTGTTTAAAATCCATAGCTTTCTAATCTCCTTTAATGGTGGTGATGAAATGGTTTTCCTGAGAAAATATAAAATCCGAAGCAAACGAAATGGAACGTGATCACAATAGCGAGAATGGTTGTCCAGCGGTTGGACGGCAGCCATTTATATTTCTTATTCCACTTCTCGAAAAAATTGTAACACGTCATCAGCACGGCGTGATAAAGGCCGTAGATGATATATTGCGGCGCAAGCCCGTGCCAAACCCCCATCAGCATAAACAGCAGGAAATACCCGATGTTTGAGACAGCCATGCGGTTTTTGATCCACTTTTTCTTCGTCATCCAAAATACAAATCTCATAAACACATAATCTCTGAACCAAAATGACAGAGACATATGCCAGCGATTCCAGAAATCTTTAATATTTTTACTGATAAACGGTTTATTAAAGTTTTCTGGAGATTTAATGCCCATAATGTAGCTGACCCCGACGGCAAACATCGTGTAGCCGGCGAAATCAAAGAATAAATACATGCTGTAGCCGTACATGTACAGCATGTTCCCAAGAATCTTATTGTGCGTGATTGCGTGAAGATTCATGATGAAGTACGTATTGATCGCGTAGCCGATAATAAATTTATACAGGAAACCGATGAAGATTTTATGGATCCCCGTATACAGCAGGTCGGCGTATTCTTCTTTCGTCCAAGCCTTTTGTTCATCCTTGACGAACCGGCGGTATCTGTCGATCGGACCGGAGGAGATCGTCGGGAAAAACAGGATGAAATACAGCAGGCGGTGCAATGGCAGCTGTTCTTTCAGCAGTCCGTCTCTTGCTTCCATAATCAGCTGAACGCCTTTAAAGGTTAAATATGAGATCCCTAAAAAGCTGATCAGGTTATGCGGCGGATGATGCGGCTGCGGGTGTGAAAGAAACGGCCATATTTTTGACAGAAATAAAGGCAGAATCGACGCGATAACAGCCCCGCAAAACACAAAGCCGCTGTTCGCTTTCTGCCGGTATGCCAGATAGCCGCTGACCAAGAGCACCTGCCATATTGTAAACAGGCACAGTGCAATGACCCCATGTAAGTCGTGCGAAAAAATTAAAGCCAATATAATGATAGATATGAACATGTTGTATGCTTGAAATCTTTTTCCGTTTAAGCCGAGGATGATCGTCGGCAGGAGAAGAATGCCAAGCAGTATAAAGAATAAAAACGAGCTGTAAGGCGTCATACAAGAACCTCTTCGCCAATGCGTTTTCGGTCAATTTTGCCGTTAGCCGTCATTTGAATGTGATCCTGATAGATAAATTTTCTCGGGATCATATATGCCGGAAGAGAAGCGGCAAGCTCTTTTTTAATAGCGCTTGTCAGCTGGAATTCCTTCTGGAAATCATGCTCCTCAGGCACAATAGCAGCGATCAGGTACTCAACTGTTCCGTTTGGCTGATAAGGAATCACGACAGCAGAGCGAACATACTGTGACTGTCTGACATGAAACTCGATTTCCTCCAGTTCCATTCGGTAGCCGTGAAGTTTAATCTGAAAATCCAAACGCCCTTGGCAGAAAATCTGACCGTCTTGAATAAAGCCGGCATCGCCAGTCCGGTATGCCCACTGGCCTTCATGAGAGAAAAACGCTTTGTCCGTCAGTTCCGGCTCACCAAGGTAGCCTCGGCTTACGCTCGGTCCTGCAATGACGATTTCCCCTTTTTCTCCATCAGGAAGCGGCTGTCCCTGTTCATCCATAATGAAAATGTTCATATCTGGTTTGGCGAAGCCCACTGGAAGCGATTCGCTGCGGCTGATCACGTCATCTGTAATTTCAACCGATGTGACAGCCACTGTCGCTTCAGTCGGGCCGTACGTATTAAAAACCTTTGCTTTCGGAAAACGCTCAAGCAGCGCTTTTGCCACAGAAACCGGAAGAACCTCTCCGCAAAACATAAATGTGTCCGCACCAGGCAGCAGGTCCTGTGAAAAACCCGGGTCCATCAAGCACATTTGCACAAAAGAAGGTGTTGATGTCCACACATTCAGCCCGGACTTCTTCAGCTCTTCAAATAAGATTTTCGGCTTATTCACAGCATCCTTTGTCACGCAATGTAAAGTCCCGCCTGATTGCAGGCACGGATATAGGTCCATGACAGATAAATCAAATGAGAATGGCGCTTGGTTTAAAAATGTTTTTCCGCCGTTGACTGGGAAGTCTGCACAAATCCAGTCTGTGAAGCTTTGAAGGTTAGAAGCGGAAATCTGCACGCCTTTCGGATTTCCTGTGCTTCCAGAAGTGTAAATGATATAAAACGTTTCGTGTTCTTTGACCCATTGATCTTCGGTGACAGAGCTGCCTTCGTTTTCCAGCAGTTCTTCCGCTGAAACGGCTTGAATCTGCTGGCTGACTGCATCAATTGGAAGTCCGGCTGCATGGATCAGCAACTCTGCTCCAGAGCTTTCGATAATTTTCGCAATCCGTTCAGCCGGAATGGACAGATCAACCGGAATATAAGGATGTCCCGCTTTGACGCTTCCCAAGAAGGAAACGATCATGTGCGGCTCCATATGGCCGTAAACAAGGATAGGAGATTTCTTTTCCCCAGAAATGCGTTTTTGGATCGCGGCAGCCGCGCGGTCAGACTGCTCCCATAACTCCTGATACGTGAGCGACTGGCCTTGAGAGCGGAAGGCATCGGTTTGCGGATAAGTTTCCGCATGTGTTTGAATAGCATGTAAAAGTTTCATAGTTATTCTCTCTCCAATTAGAAATCGTTATAAATATATGAACCGGTATTCGCGGTGTGAAAACCATACATAAAAAACAAAACAAGCAGTATCATCAAATAAAAGCCTGTATGACATGTCCACTTGACAGCGGGTTTTTCATACAGCTGTTTCATTAATTGCAGCATATCAAAAATTCCCTTCCCGTTTTTTCGACAATCACATGATTATTTGACGATCAGATGCTCAAAAAGTTTCATTTTTTCCCTAAACTCCCTCAAATTAATATATCGGCGTCTGTTTTTAAAAATGAATCTTTATACCTGCAGGGGCAAGAATGGAATGTTTCGAGCTGATTCATAATAAAGGAAAAGATACATGGAGTCAAAAGATCTTTTTAACTTTTAAAAAGCGTAATGTACTTAAAAAAATTTTTCTGTACCTGTTCGATCAAGTGGAAGCAGAAACCTAATGAAATCGGGGCGGAAGCGTATAATAAGAAAGAAAACGCCTTCTTGCGGTATCTTGTGAAATAAGGGAGAAGTCATTATGATAGATAAGGAAGCAAAAGGAGTTTTTTATTAAGCTGACGGCTGAAAAAAAAGTAAGCCTTTTAATAGAAAGGAAGAGGAAGATGAACCAAACAAATAAGGGTGAGGGTCAGACAGCGCCGCAAAAAGAAAGCATGGGGCAGATCCTTTGGCAGTTAACCCGTCCTCATACGTTAACCGCATCGTTTGTGCCTGTGCTGCTCGGAACCGTTTTAGCGATGTTTTATGTAAAGGTTGATCTGCTGCTGTTTTTGGCTATGCTATTTTCCTGCCTATGGATCCAGATCGCGACGAACTTATTTAATGAATACTATGATTTTAAACGCGGGTTAGATACAGCAGAATCAGTCGGAATCGGAGGGGCAATTGTACGCCACGGAATGAAGCCTAAAACGATTTTGCAATTAGCCCTCGCATCATACGGGATTGCCATTTTGCTCGGTGTCTATATTTGCGCGAGCAGCAGCTGGTGGCTCGCTTTGATCGGCCTTGTCGGCATGGCGATCGGCTACCTGTATACAGGCGGGCCGCTGCCGATCGCGTACACGCCGTTCGGTGAATTATTCTCAGGCATTTGCATGGGTTCGGTGTTTGTGCTGATTTCGTTTTTTATTCAGACAGATATGATCAACACGCAAAGCATTTTGATCTCGATCCCGATTGCGATTCTTGTCGGTGCGATTAACCTGTCAAACAACATTCGCGATATTGAAGAGGACAAAAAAGGCGGCCGCAAAACATTGGCGATTTTGATGGGGCATAAGGGAGCTGTTACTCTGTTAGCTGCGTCGTTTGCCGTCGCTTATATTTGGGTTGTCGGCTTGGTTCTTACCGGTGCCGCAAGCCCTTGGCTGTTTGTCGTCTTTTTGAGCGTGCCTAAGCCGGTTCAGGCAGTGAAGGGCTTCGTCCAGAAAGAAATGCCGATGAATATGATTGTCGCAATGAAATCAACAGCCCAAACAAATACATTTTTCGGATTCCTGCTCTCAATCGGTTTATTGATCAGCTATTTCCGATAATAAAAAAGACCGCTCGTTTCGTGCGGTCTTTTTTGTTACAATCGACCGCATTTTGTAAAAAAATTCATAGAACCTTGCAGCTGACAGGGACGTCTAGTACATGGACAGCGGATAAAGTTCCGTTAAAGGAGATGACGAAAATGGATTTATCTGTAACACATATGGACGATTTAAAAACAGTAATGGAAGATTGGAAAAATGAATTATTAGTTTATAAATTTGCGCTAGATGCACTTGATACAAAGTTCTCAATAATCAGCCAGGAATATAACCTCATTCACGGACATAACCCGATTGAACATACAAAATCCCGTGTCAAAAGCTTTGAAAGCATCGTGAATAAGTTGATGAGAAAGGGCTGCGAAATTACGACGAGGGAAATGAAGGAGCATATTCACGACATTGCCGGCGTGCGCATCATCTGTTCCTTTATTTCTGACATTTATAATGTCGTAAATGTGTTGAAGCAGCATGAAGATTTGAGAATCGTAAAGGTAAAGGATTATATCCAGACACCCAAACCGAATGGCTACCGAAGCCTGCATTTAATCATTGAGATGCCTGTGAATTTAACGAACCGTGTGGAATACGTCAAAGCAGAAATTCAAATCCGGACGATCGCGATGGACTTCTGGGCAAGCCTTGAACATAAAATTTACTATAAATTGAACAATGACGTTCCTAAGCAATTAACAGATGAGCTGAAGGAAGCCGCGGAAATCGCCCATTACCTAGATGAGAAAATGCTGGGGATTAAGAAAGAAGTGGATTGATAAACAAAATGTTTTACAAAAGCGAAGCCTGACAGGGTTTCGCTTTTTTGCTTTGCTAGTACTTTTTATACCAGTATAAACTCACTTCTGTTTCCATGATTGAACCTGCTTTATCATGCATGAAGAAGGAGGTAAACATGAGCCATTCCATTTCATTATCGAGAGGTTTGATTTTTCTTATAGCGGTGACTTGCGGGTTTACTGTAGCTAATGTCTATATCAATCAAACATTGCTTGTCAGCATGGCAGGCACGTTTCATGTGACGCCGGCACAAGCGGGAATGATTGCTACATTGGCGCAGATTGGCTATGCGGCTGGGAACCTGCTGCTTGTTCCATTGGGAGATCTTTTTGAACGCCGCCGCTTCATTGTGAGCCTGCTATTTTTAGTGGGGGTTTGTTCGGCCGCTTCAGCGTTAGCTGTAAGCTTTCCATGGCTAGTCATCACAAATTTATTATTGGGATTCTTTACGATTATTCCTCAAATCCTTGTGCCGTTTGCGGCAGGTTTAGCAAATGACAGGAACAGAGGAAAAGTACTCGGAAACGTAGCCATCGGCTTGGTTTGCGGAATTTTAGGGGCGAGAGTGGTCAGCGGAGCGATAGATGCCCATTATGGCTGGCGCGTGATGTATTGGATTGCCTGTGCAGCAGCCGTCATCATTATGTTGATCATTCACTTCTGCTTTCCGAAAAGCAAAGGGACACATGCATTTCATTACGGAAAACTCATTTCTTCATTATTTCCCCTTTTGATCAAAGAGAAAGTGTTAAGAAAAGCATGTGTAAACCAAGGCTTCATGTTCGGCGCCTTCAGTTTATTTTGGACGGCGTTAGTGTTTATGGTGAGTGAACCTCCATTCTCGTTTGGCAGCCAGACTGCCGGAACAATCGGTTTGGTGGGAATTGGCGGGGCTTTTGCGACTCCGCTGATCGGCCGGATTATTGATCAAAAAGGAGCTGCTTTTTCCAACAAGCTTTGTATGTCTTTTACCTTATTGTCATTTGTTTTATTAATGGCAGGCCAGGCTTCATTGATTGTGATTGTATTGGGCGCTTTATTCATCACTATGGGCATTCAGGCGAATCAGGTGGCGTGTCAGGCGGAGATTTTCCAATTGTCGGCTGAAATGAGAAGCAGATTGAATGGCATCTTTATGGTCAGCACGTTTTTAGGCGGCGCCTTGGGATCGTATGCAGGGGGTGCAGTCTGGATGCTGTTTCATTGGAACGGCGTTTGTATTATGGGGATGATCATGGTCGGTATTGCCTTCAGTTCAAGGATTACCATAAATCGTACTACTAAAAAAGCGATATTGGAAGGGAGATAGAAGCTGGTGCAAACAAGTGAACGTTTTAAAAAAGGGTTAGATATTCTGAAACAAATTGATGAGGAGAACTATGAAGCGATCGTGGACAATTTTAAACATTCCATCGCTCCGGACCTTGGTGTGCTTGCCGTGGAGTTTAACTACGGTCAGATTTTTTCAAGACCAGGTCTTGATCTGAAATCCAGATTATTAGCAACCGTTGCTGGATTGACTGCATTGGGCAATACCCAGCAGCTAAAATTCTATATTAACGGAGCCCTGAATGTCGGATGGACACAAGAAGAACTCATAGAAGTGATGATGCAGATGATTATTTATTCAGGTTTCCCGAATGCGCTGAATACCATTCTTCCTGTGGCCGCGGAAGTATTTGCAGAACGAAACAAATAATATAAAAACCTTCTCCTTTTTATGTAGAATACTAATAGGAAATTCTATGCGGAAGGAGAGTGTGTATGTGGACAGTATGGCAGAAAAACGGAAAGAGCTAGGGGAGTTTTTAAAACTTAAAAGGGCACAGATTTCTCCGCAAGAGTTTGGATTGCCTATGGGCACCAGAAGGAAAACGACAGGCTTGAGGAGAGAGGAATTAGCCCAGCTGTCCGGTATAGGTGTCACATGGTACACATGGCTTGAGCAGGGAAGGGATATTCGGGTATCTACACAGGTACTGGAAAGCATATCGAGAGTGCTCAAATTGAATTACGAGGAAAAACGCCATGTCTTTCTGTTGGCGGGCCATCATGTTCCTTTAGACGATCAGGATGAAGAAAATAAAAGCCTTCCTCTGGCTGTGCGGCACTTTATTGATCATTTAACCAATTGCCCTGTTTATGTGACTGACGAAAAGTGGGACGTTATTGCTTGGAACACAGCAGCTTGTGCTGTGTTCGGCAATTTTGGCCAAATGAGCAGAAAGGAAAGAAACGCCATATGGCGATGTTTCACCTCGAAGGAGTATCGGAATCTGCTTGACGACTGGGAAAGCCACGCCAAAAAACTGATCGCACAGTTTCGATCGACAGCCAGCCGGTTTCTTGGGGAAGCATGGATAAAAGAGCTGATCGATGAGTTAACTGAAAGAAGCCCGGAATTTAAAAAATGGTGGAACCACCATGAAGTATTAGGCACACACGCAGGAGAAAAAGTACTTCATCACCCGGCAGCCGGAACAATGGTGATGGAGCATATGACATTACAAATATATGACTCTCCTGATTTGAAACTGACCATTTATCGGCCGTTAGAAAAAGAAAATACAGTTGATAAACTGAAAGCTTTACTTATAGACGGCTAAACAGCTGATCATTATAAAAAAGACGGCACCCAAGTGCCGTCTTTTTTTATTTGATATCTTCATAAATGTCAGATGCTTTGGCCTTCATTTGTTTCTTAATGGTTTTCGGTTTCTTCTCTTTTTTCACAGCCTCATAGACAGCGGCTGTCACAAGATCGCCTGCTTGCTGGAGGCGGTCCTTGCTGATATGTTCGATCGAGTCTTCGGGGGTATGATACCATGGCTCAACTTCTTCTGTTTCCGGGTCTCCCCAAATAAAGTTGGCGGAATCAATGCCGGCTTCATGGAATGGCACATGATCAGATGATCCTCCCTGTGTCAGAGACAGGCTGTCAAACCCTATTTTTTCAGCGGCCGTATGGCTGGATTCCCAAACAGCGTTTGATTGGCCGTCCAATGTGTTGACATACAGCTCAGACGCTTTTTCCCAGCTTGTGCCTACCATATCTAAGTTGAAGTTCACTTCGCTTCGTTTCAGCTCTTTTTCGGATAGATGATCTACATAGTGAGAGGAACCGAGCAAACCGAGCTCTTCAGCGCCGAAAGCGATAAAGCGGATTTCTTTATCAGATGGAACGCTTTTTAAGACACGCGCCATCTCCAGCATAACAGAGGTTCCTGAGCCGTTGTCATTTGCTCCGGGCGAAAAAGGAACACTGTCGTAATGGGCCGTCACGTATACAATGTCTGGATGTTTGATATTCTTTGGTTTTTTGATTCCGATGATGTTCTGGGAGGTTTGGTTTGTGAATGCTTTTAGTTTTAAAGTGGCTTCTTTTTGCTGGGTAAGTGCTTCGCCGTCTTCTTTCTTAATGCCGACGACCGGAATGCCGGATTTATTTCCCGACAGGTTTGGCGTCATAGGCACGAGGCTTTCTTTGTTGTTATAAATGATGACAGCTTTCGCTCCAGCGGCTTCGGCATTTTTGGCTTTCTCGTAATAAGTCAGGTCTCCTCTGGAAATTAAGGCGATTTTGCCCTTGACGTCAGCGGTAAAGTCCTTTTGATAGCCCAAGCCTGCATTGTAAAGCGGAGCCGTTAGTCCTTGTTCCTCAGTCGGAGCCGAGCCGGACGCCGCTTGGAGAAGAATATCGCGTCCTTCTGAAGACAGCGTTCCCTCAAGGCGGTCAGGAATGTCGAATCGTTGAACCTTTACATCAAGCTTTAATTTTCTCATTGATGAGGCGATCAATAGGGCACTCTTTTTTTCAGCTGCAGTTCCGGCTATTCTGGGGCCGATTGCTTCACTTAGCTGAGAAATGGTAGAGTACGCACGCTTTGCTTTGAATGGAAGCTCGCGCTCGCTATCTGATAGTTGTACAGCGTGCGCCGCAGGAGTAACACTCTGTGCCGGCAAGAGCAGTGTGCCGGCAGTTAAAACAGCCATCGTCATGACAGTCAAAAGCTTTTTCATCAAAAATAAACCTCCCCTAAATATATGGTTGGGGAATATTTCGGGATGCTAAAGGAGTTTCCTGCAAGATGAAGAGTGTTTTTGAAAAGACAGTGCTTTATACCTGCAAAAAACGCTTATGAATGAAGGATCATAAGCGTTTCGGGATATCAGACTTTTTTGAGCTTTAAAAACTTGCGTTTGCCGACTTGGATGATCATATTCTCTCTTATCTCTGCTTTGGCGTGAACATCTGTTATTTTCTCTCCGTCGATGCGTACACCGCCGTTTTGAATCATGCGGCGCGCCTCGCTCTTCGAAGAGAGGAGTTCCAGCTTGACGAGCAGATCAATCATCGCTATCGTTTTCTCGCCTTTCCAGTTTACGGCCGGTATATCCTCTGGCAGGCTGTTTTCCTGAAAGACTGTTTTAAACGAGTGTTCGGCAGCTTCTGCGGCTTTCTCGCCGTGATACATTCGGACGATTGTTTTAGCTAAAAGCATTTTAGCATCACGCGGATGAACGGCGCCGGTTTCTAAGTCTTTTACCAGCTGTTTTTTCTCTTCAAGCTCTAAGTCTGTCGCCAGGTGGATGTATTTTTTCATCAGGCTGTCGGGCAGTGACATCGTTTTCCCGTACATGTCGTTTGGATGTTCGTCAATGCCGATGTAGTTGTGTTTCGACTTCGACATTTTCTCCACGCCATCCAAGCCTTCCAAGAGCGGCATCAGGATGACGACTTGTTTTTCTTTGTTGTATCGTTCTTGGAAATGCCGTCCCATGAGGACATTGAAATGCTGGTCTGTTCCGCCAAGTTCAATATCGCTTTCGAGAACGACGGAATCGTATCCCTGCATCAATGGGTAAAAGAATTCATGAAGCGAGATCGGTTTTTGCATGGCGATGCGTTCTTCAAAGTCGTCACGCTCCATCAGGCGGGCTACGGTTATTTTGCCTGCCAATTCAATGACATCCTCCAGATTCAATGTTTTCAGCCATTTCGAGTTGTAGTGAAGCTCGACTTTTTCAGGATCCAGCACTTTTCCGAATTGCTGAAAATATGTTTTGGCGTTGTGTTGAACTTCTTCATCAGTCAGCTGCTTTCTTGCTGCTGATTTTCCGGTCGGATCACCGATTTTCCCTGTGAAATCCCCAATTAACAGCTGGACAATGTGGCCGTTTTCTTGAAATTGACGCAGCTTGTTTAACACAACCGTATGGCCCAAATGTACATCTGGTGCAGACGGATCTAATCCAAGTTTAATTTTGAGCGGTGTGCCTGTCGAAATCGATTTCACGAGCTTTGCCTTTAATTCCTCCGGCGGTATGACTTCGTGGGCGCCTGTCATGTATAGCTGAAGCTGTCTTTCGACTTCTTTTTGCTGTGCTGCTGTGAGCTGTTCAAATGTTTTCATCACTTTTCCTCCTTTTTTAAAACACAAAAAAGAGCCCATCCCGATAAGGGACGTGGCTCAATGCACGCGGTACCACCCTGGTTGAAGACATCGTCTTCCGCTCATTCGAATAACGGTTTCCCGTTCTTTGCTACTTTTAAGGTTCACAAAGAAAGCTCGGGGAGGTAATTCACGTTTGCCTGTGCGCCGGCTCGCACCTTCCGCCGGCTCTCTGGAACAGGGAGACAAACCCTACTGGATTCCCGTCAAAGCTTATGGTGTATGAAGATTGTCAGCTACCTTTCTAAGCAGCCCTGTCAATGTTTTTTGTTCGTCCTTTGTCATTCCCGCAATGAGCTCTGTTTCCCCTCTGTGAAACTCCGGGTAGAGTTCTTCGATCGCTTGTTTGCCGGAATCGGTGATGGAGACAAACACGAGTCGCCGATCTCTTGTGTCGATGCTTTTACGGCAAAAACTCTTTTTTTCAAGCGTTTTGATCACGTTGCTTGCTGTAGCTGTAGATATCCCTGACAGCTCAGCGATTTTTCTTGTCTCGAGCGCTCCCCATACCCATAGATCATAAAGAATGGAGAAAGCGGTCCAAGAAAGGTTATAGGAAGAAAGAACCTCAGTCTCCATTTTGACACGGAGCCTTTGCGCAGACCGATACAGATTCGTAGCGATCGAAATGGCTTCCAGGTTGAGTGACTCGACGGGCATTTGTTTGAGCTTAGAAAGTGTATCGTGTTCTTCTTTCCGAAGCTGCTGATGTTGATGTGAACGTTCCATTTTTTAGGCCTGCCTTAAATTATCAGAATCATTAGCTATGAAACGAATTGTAACAGAGTCTGATGTGAACTTCAAGCCCATATATCGGTTGAATAAAAAAAGCCCAAACAACGCCAAAATAAACAAAAACCCGCAAACGGGGGTGCAGTTTTGCAAAAGTATGTTCAATCCGTCTATAAGCATGATCCATTTCATCTGTTTTCGACAGAGCATGTGGTAACGCTAGCGATTATCGCTCTTTTGGCCGTTCTGTTGTTTCTGTTTCAAGATGGGATTAAACGGTCTAAGGCCAGCCGGTTTTTGCGTTTTTTGTTTGTGTTTCTTTTGCTTGGTTCGCAAATCGGCTATCAAATATGGATGATCGCCACGGGCAGGTGGTCAGTGCGCACTTCATTGCCTCTCCAGCTTAGTGACCTGTCGGTGTATTTGTCAGCCATTATGCTAGTGACAAAAAGCAGAAAGCTGTTTGTATTTTTGTTTTTTGCCGGCATTGGCAGTTCAATTCAGGCTCTTGCCACTCCCGACCTCGGCATGTATTCTTTTCCGCATATCCGATATATCCTCTTTTTTATTTCGCACGGGTCCGTGTTTTTATCCTGTCTGCTGATGGCGGTGATTGGCACATACAGAATGGGCCAGCGCTCGTTATGGGTGACTGTCCTCCTTGTTAATGTGTACGGCGTCTGCATTTACCTGATTGATCGCTGGCTAGGGGCGAATTATATGTATTTGACGAAAAAACCGGGTGGGTCCTCTCTCTTGGATGTTCTCGGGCCATGGCCGTGGTATATCGTCTCGGCTGAAGCCATCACGATCGCCAGCTTTTTCATTCTTTATTGGCTTTATCGCATCTTCAAAAAATGACACCTTTTTTGTTGTATCACACATTCTGTTTTAAAAAATGTCGGAGAACGTGTTTATTTTTTTGAAAAAGGGTATGTAACTTGTACAACAAAAAGGGAGATGAATACCATTGAGGAAAGATGAAATCATGCATATCGTATCATGCGCAGATGATAATTATGCTCGTCATTTGGGTGGGATGTTCGTTTCTTTATTGACCAATATGGATCAGGAGAGAGAGGTTAAATTATACGTCATTGATGGCGGAATTCAGCCTGATAACAAAAAAAGACTGGAAGAAACTACTTTGAAATTCGGCGTGCCGATTGAGTTTTTAGAAGTAGATACCAACATGTATGAACATGCTGTAGAGAGCAGCCATATTACAAAAGCAGCGTATTACCGCATTTCGATTCCCGACTTAATTAAGGATGAAAGCATCAAACGAATGATTTACATCGATTGCGATGCGCTTGTCCTAGAGGATATTTCAAAGTTATGGGACTTGGACATTGCGCCATACACCGTTGCCGCTGTTGAGGATGCGGGGCAGCATGAACGCCTGAAGGAAATGGACATCACTGATACAGGGAAGTATTTTAACTCAGGTATCATGATTATTGATTGTGAGTCTTGGAGAAAGCAAAACATCACAGAAAAAGTCATCAACTTTATCAATGAACACCCAGACGAAGATTTTCTTGTGCTGCACGACCAAGATGCACTGAATGCGATCTTGTATGATCAGTGGTATGAACTTCATCCGCGCTGGAACGCTCAAACCTATATCATGTTAAAGCTGAAAACCCCACCGACTCTGTTAGGGCGGAAGCAATATAATGAAACGAGAGAAAACCCGGCAATCGTGCACTTCTGCGGCGGAGAAAAGCCTTGGAACTCCAATACAAAACATCCGTATCGCGATGAGTATTTCCATTACATGTCGTATACGAAGTGGAATACGATTGGGAACCCGGCGATCAACCAATAATATAGATATAAAAAACGCTTTTGAGATGATCAAAAGCGTTTTTTTGTTTGCTTCAGCGTGCGACTGACCGTTGGTAGAACCGCTGAATATGCATGGCGATGTAGCACAATTCTTTTTCAGGAAACTCAAAGCCGTATTCCTTTTTCACAAAGGTGCCGATGCTAAGGGCGCACAGGAAAGCATCCTTAAACCTCTCTTTAATGATGTCGATCATTTCTGCGTCCAGCTCATAAATGGATTCGCCCGCTTTGATATGCTGAATGGCAAAGCGGAGATGGGTCACGAGCCGTTCATAAGAGATGGTATCTTCCACGATATTGATAGACAGCTGAATTTCGATAATCTCGATAATATCACGGATCATTGTTGTAATATCTAGCGTTTGGGTCATATCGCCGGCATTGTTTCTTGCTGTGTGGATATGCATGGCAATATTGCCGATTTCATCATCTGGAATGTGAATCCCCAGTTTATCTTTAATCAGTGCTCTGGCCCATAAGCCGATCTGGAACTCCTTCGGATAAAGGACCTTGATTTCATTCAGCAGCGGATTTTTAATGACCATCCCATTGCTCAGGCGTTCAATCGCAAAGGAAAGATGGTCTGAAAAAGCGACATGAATGCGCTCATTGATTTTGATGTTCAGCTCTTTTTCGGCATGAGAGATAATTTGCTCAGAAATCTGAATATGGTCTTCAGGCAATGTTTCTAAAATCTCTTCGAACTGCTTATAGTCAGCTGTATCTTTTCTGATAAAGGTTTTTTCTATTTTTGACGGATCGACAATATCATTCTTCTTTTTGTCGAACCCAATTCCTGCACCCAAGAGAATCTTCTCTTCATTTTGATCCTTTACGACGATAGCATTATGATTTAAGATTCTTTTAATTTTCATAGCTTTTTTGTCCTTTCATCCCCCGTTTTATGAATGAAAACGAATAAATCCAGTTATTCTGTCTCTTCTTTAAACCCGAGAAACAATGTAGCTATAAAAGCAGAGACGGCGGCGATCAAAAAACCGATCATATAATGAACAAAATTCGCGGCGCCAAACGGCAGCACAATTGAAATCATCGGAATGCCTGTCAGCCCGTAGGAATTTGCCACAACTTGTACCGCAACTACGTACGCTCCGCCAATAGCACCGCCGATGGCTGCACCGATAAAGGGACGGATCAGTTTGAGATTCACCCCGAATACAATCGGTTCAACAATGCCTAAAAACGCGGTCAGAGAAGCGGGGAGAGCAATTTTTTTCAGGCTTGATTGTTTCGTTTTGAGGAATACCGCAAGCCCCGCTCCGCCCTGGGCCACATTCGCCATCGACCATATCGGCACTAAAAAGTTGACACCGACATGCGGATTCGCAAGCAGCGTTGCTTCAATCGCATAAAAGCTATGATGCAAGCCAGATAGGACGATAGTAGAGTAGATGCCGCCGAAAAGGGCTCCGGCGGCAATGCCGGCGTGATCATAAATATAGACTATCGATTGTGTCATGATTTGGCCGACGATAGAAGCGGCGGGATTCATCACAATCAGCGCGAGGCACCCTGTCACCATGACCGTAATAAAGGGAATGATCACGACATCAAGTGACTTCGGCACAATCGATTTTAATAGCTTCTCAATTTTGCTCATGACAAAAACGGAGAGAAGAATCGGTATGATGGAACCCTGATAGCCCATCATCGGGATGTGAAGCCCCCATATATCTAAAGAAGACGGGGTTTTGCTGCCGAGCATAGACGGGTCCAGCAGATCAGGGTGCGTCAAAAGCCCCGCGATCACTGCCCCTAGATATGGGTTGCTGCCAAATTGCCGTGCGGCACTGAAGCCGACTAAAATCGGCAGCAAAATAAAGGCCGTGCTGGACACGAGGTCGAGCATTTTAATCCATGGGCTGCCGGCAGCGAACCAGTGAAACACCTTAATCATGCCAATCAGCCCCATGAGCAGGCCGCTTGCTGTTATTGCCGGAATAATCGGCACAAAAATATCAGACAGTGTTTTCGCAAAAGCTGCGGCAGGGTTCAGCTTCCGGCTGGCTTTTTTCTGGTGAACAGGCTCTTCAGAAGGCGCGGCCTCCCACACTTGAACGACTTCTTTATATATTTTGTTGACGACGCCTGCTCCGAAAATAATCTGGAATAGTCCGTATCGGAAAAAGGTGCCCTGCACACCTTGCAGGTTCTCAATGGCACGTATATCAATTTTCGTCTCGTCCTTTACATCAAAACGAAGACGGGTCGTACAATGGCTGATGCTGATAATGTTGTTTTTTCCTCCTGCTAGCAGCAGTAAGTCTTTTGCAATCTCATTATGCAAGCAATCAAAACCTCCTTTGCTGAAGAAAAGTCGGCTTGTTCATCGTATCAAATGAAAAGTTGACAATCAAAATGAAAAAAGTGAGAAATATCGGTTGAAAATGGCAAAAATGCCCGCGTCGGTGACGGAGCATTAGTATAGGAATTGTTGTCCAAGGCGCCGTTAGGAGACCAACACGAAAAGAAGAGTTAAAATGCCCTGCTTTTTTAGGCACTAATACTCCCTTTGCATCATTGGGTCTTGCCTGCCTGCCCAGTCACAATCCCGCCATATGTGGTGATAACTGTAATAACGTTCATTTTATGCTGTTCATGGCTGTATAGCAATAGTATGAAAAGCCTGTGCGATGGATGGGAAAAAGGTTGTGTGCGGTGTTCTATGAAGATAAAAACCCTTTAAGACCTGGTATGCAAGTCTTAAAGGGTTTTGGTTACTTTTTCGCTTTGACGGCGTTCAGCCGTTTTTGCAGCTTTGTTTTTTCATTGGATGCTTTTAATTGGTTCACTGCAGACTGAGCGGATGTCTTCGATTTCTTTGTTTTGTCTTTCTCCGCTTTCTTTACTTTAGCTTTTGCCGTTTCGACTTTTTTTGCTTCAGCTGCCGCCACTTTTTTCTTCACTTTGTCTAACCGTTTTTGCAATGCTGTTTTGTCCTTGCCTGATTGAAGCTGATTGACGGCTGATTGTGCTTTTGCCGCATTTGCATCAGTTGATGTCTTTTCAGCGAAGGAGACGGATTGCTGCGCTGTTTTCAAATTGGTGCTTTTCACTTTGGCAAGGCGTTTCTGCAGGGACGTTTTTTCTGAACCTGCCGGCAGCTTGCCAACTGCTGATTGTGCGCTATCCACATCTGTTTTCTTTTTGCTTTTCTCCGCTTTCGCAACTTTGTCTTTCGCCTGCTTTGATGCGATGTAGCGTTTAACTTGGTCTAACCGTTTTTGCAGGTTCTTTTTGTCTGTTCCGTTCGGCAGCTTGTTAATGGCAGGTTGGGCTGTATCAACGGTTTGCTGTGTTTTGTACTTTTCTGCCTTTGCGACTTTGTCTTTCGCATCTTTTACATTTCTGTATGACTGTACTTTATCCAGTCTTTTTTGCAGGGCAGTTTTGGCGTCGGAGTCCGGCAGCTGGCTAACGAGTTCCCGCGCTTTGTCGATATCGGTTTGTGCTTTTGATTGTTCCGCTTTTTTCACCGCTTGCTCTTCTGCCGTGTACGCTGAATCTGTTGCCTGTGCTTTATACTGGATTAAGCCGTAGCCAAATTGCTGATCGCGGCCTGCGGTACCAAGATCAACGATGTTTCTCCGCATTTCCTCACGAAGCTGGACGTTTGTCTCGTCAGGGTCCCGCTGTTTTAACAAAGCAAACATGGCAGCGGCGTGCGGTGTCGCTTGGGATGTCCCGCTTCCTGTCGCATAATACTGGTTTACGTAAGTGCTTGTGATGTTTGTTCCCGGCGCTGAAAATTCAACTTCATCTCCAGTTGTTGAGAAGGAAGCAAGCTGATTCTTTTCGTTTGTTGCCGAAACCGCAACGACACTGCTGTACGCCGCCGGATAATTCACTGGTTTTCCGTTTCCGTCATTCCCGCTTGCTGCAACAAGCAGAACGCCTTGTTCATATGCTTTGTCCACGGCGTCATGAAGGATTTTGCTGTCTGACGTCGTGCCAAGGCTCATATTGACGATGTCCATCCTGTTTGCGATCGACCAGTCAATTCCTTGGAGAAGGCTTTGAAGATCCCCCGAGCCGTTCTGATCAAGCGCTTTAACCGCGTATATTTGTGCTTCCGGTGCGATGCCGTCAATTCCGTAGCCATTGTGCTTGGCTCCGATAATCCCTGCGACATGTGTTCCGTGGCCGTTATCATCTTTGTAAGAAGAGGTATAACTGACAGCTGAATACCCGCCGGCAATCGACAGGTCATCGTGGGGGGAGATTCCGCTGTCAATGACGGCAATTTTGACACTTTTTCCTGTCAGTCCTGCCTTCCAGGCCTGTTTTACCTGAATGGGCTCAAGGTTCCATTGCTCGAAGTTGTCAGAGGTGTCAGCGCCGTCTGACAGCACTTTGAAATCCGAGCTGTCTGCTGCGGTAAAGGATACGTTGTTTTCTACATACAAAATATCAGGATCCTGCTTTAATTCTTTTACTGTCTCCTGATCTGCTGTGACTGCTACTGCGGGAAGATGCTTATACTGCTTTTCAACATCAGCATCGCTGTCCAGGATGGTTTCCTTTCCGGCCTTGTTTTTATAAACCACAATGACCTCTTTCTCGCTGCTGTTTTGCGCATGAGCGAGAGGGCCTATGGCGAGAAAACTGAAAAACAGAGTGACTGATACAACAAGTTTGCAAGACATGTTTTTCATGATTAATCTCCTTTTTCTATGATGTTTGATATATATATCGGAGAAAAAAAGAGAGATTGATAGTAAGAAGGAAAAAAATTTTCATGGGCAGGGTTGTTTAGCAAAATGCAGATTTTTTCCGCAGGAAGAGGAAATTTTCCAAATGAATTTGTAAGCGTTTTCAAAATAAGATAAAGAAAACATTGCGGAGGTTGTTCACAAAGCAATGAGAAAAGGGGGCTTTTCAGATGAGCGCATTCACTCGGGTAATGGAAGAAAAAATAATGCCTGTTGCCGGGAAAATTGCCGGACAGCGGCATCTCAGCGCTTTGCGTGACGGAATTATCCTGACCATGCCGCTGATTATTATCGGGTCTGTCTTCTTGATTTTAACGAGCCTGCCGATTCCGGGGTATGCTGATTTCATGGCGAGTGTGTTTGGGAAGGAATGGGCTGATAAGCTCGGATATCCCGTTAATGCTTCGTTTGATATTATGGCGATGATCGCCGCTTTCGGGATCGCCTATCGGCTGGCGGAAAGCTATGGTGTTGATGCCCTTTCGGCCGGAGCGATTTCAATTGCCGCATTTCTATTGGCAACGCCGTTTGAGGTGCCGTTTACACCGGGTGGCTCAACGGAGTCCATCATGGTAGGGGGCGGAATCCCGATCACGCTGCTCGGCAGCAAAGGCTTATTTGTCGCCATGCTGATCGCTTTGTTTTCAACCGAAATCTATCGATATATTATTCAAAAGAATATCGTCTTCAAAATGCCAGACGGTGTGCCGCCTGCGGTAAGCAAATCGTTTGTCGCGCTGATCCCGGGCTTTATCATTGTGTTTCTCGTGTGGCTGGCGCGCCTTCTGATTGAAATGACTCCTTTTCAGAGCCTGCACAATGTCGTAGGAGACCTGCTTGGCACACCGCTTTCCATCCTTGGCGGCAGTCTCGGCGGAAGCCTGATTGCTGAATTTGTGCAGATGCTGCTTTGGTCGTGCGGGATTCACGGGGCTTCCATCATTGGCGGGATCATGGCGCCGATTTGGTACGGCGCGATGGATGCCAACCGTCTCGCCTTCCAAGCGGGCGAGGCGCTGCCGAGTATTTTTACGACTCAGTTTTTTCAAATTTGGATCAATGTCGGCGGAAGCGGAGCGACGCTGGCGCTTGTCTTGACGATGCTTGTCCGGTCTCGCAGCAAACAAATGAAGCAGCTTGGCCGATTAGGGATTGGGCCCGCGCTTTTTAATATCAACGAGCCAATCATTTTCGGCATGCCGATTGTCATGAACCCGCTTCTCATTGTTCCATTCATCATCGCGCCGCTCCTCACGATTACCGCAACTTATATCGGCATGAGCACCGGATTGGTGGCGAAGCCGGCCGGAATCGCCGTGCCATGGACGATGCCGCCGCTCATATCAGGCTATTTGGCGACAGGCGGCAAGGTCTCGGGCGCCGTTATGCAGCTGGTGAATCTGTTGATCACCTGTGCTATCTACTATCCGTTTTTCAGAATATGGGATCATCAAAAATGGCGGGAAGAGAGTGCGGTTGAATCCGGAGATAAGAATGTGACGTGATAGACGATCAGCCTGTCATAGGGCTGATCATCTTCTTTCAAACGAAGGGAAATGTTAGAATATGTAAAGGAGGTGCGCATGTTAGATTATATATGGTTCGATGACGAATCACCGATCTTAAAACAAATACCTGTTGAATACTCATCAGCTGCTCTTATTTTTTCTCCTTTTATCCAAATGCCTGAAGGATGGGAGAAAGCAAGGAGAAAACATGATTACGAGCATATTTATCCAAACGATGATGAAATAAGAAGAAAAGGCAAGGCTGTTTCCTGGGAGAAGGTTATGTCCTCTTGCGGCCTGCAAACACATGCTGAGCTGGCGCTGGCTTTAATGACATCGATAGGCGCCTTAAGGGACGAGTGCGCGAGAGAGGATTTGGCTGAGCTTTTACATGAAAACATAAATGGAGACCTCTATTATCCCAGTGAGGATCATATTTCAAATTTTCATATTCCGGGTTTGATAAAGGTGTTAGGTATGAACGGATCTAATCGGTTTTATTACGCAGAACCGATTGTGGAAAACAGCGGCTTTTTGGAGATAACTGAGGCGAACTTGCGAACGGTTCTTGATGAAGCCGCGGCAGAGCTCGTTTTGACTGATGAGAAAATGGAGTTTGTGTTTATGAGCGTATATGACTCATTCATTAATGTCTTTTTAGCAAAAGATAAAAACATCAATGACCTGGTTCAGCGTATGGGCTGGGAAGCGATGGTTTGCGATGAGTCGACGTATATCAGTTGGTACAGATAAAAAAGAACGTACATCATAGTATGTACGTTCGTTATTTTTTACCGCTGAAAGAACTCAATCCACTCACCGTCAGGGCCTTCGATATAGAAATAACGGTATCCGTTTGGAAGGGTTGTGATCTCCTCGTCAATAAATTTCGCGTTCATTCTTTCCGCTTTTGTATATTCAGCCGCGATGTCATCCGTCAGCAGGGCAATGTGGTGCACTTTTCCTTCGGAGGGAAGCTCACTGCTGTAGCCTTGAATCAGTTCGATTTCTGTTTCCGGGCCGTCTTCAAAGCCGAGAAAAGCAAGCTCGATTACACCGTTCGTGTGTGTGATGCGATCCTTCAATTTCATGCCGAGTACCTCTTCATAAAATGTGATGGACGCGTTAATATCTCTTACCATGATGCCTGTATGGTCAATTCGTTTTGGCATGCTGCTCCTCCTCGAAACTCTTTTTGTCTATCGTAGAAAAACCTTTCCTTTCTGTCAATGCAGACATCTTGGCGTTTTGTGGTACGATAAGAGAAAGCAAACAGAAAGAGGACGACATATATGAAGCTACTCACCCTAAAGAAAGCACACGCTGCCAAAATCAAAAAAGGCTATCCCCTTATCGAAAAAGAAGCTCTCGCAGGGAGTGCGGGGCACATGAAAGAAGGAGACCTCGTTGATATCGTGTCTGAGAGCGGCGAGTTTCTCGCGCGGGGCTATTATGGCCTGCAAAACAAAGGGGTCGGCTGGACGCTTACCCGCAATAAACATGAACAGATTGACCAAGCCTTTTTTCTCACCAAATTAACAAAAGCGGCCCAAGCGCGCGCCACATTATTCGAGACTCAAGATACAACGGCCTTCCGCCTGTTCAATGGTGAGGGCGACGGTGTCGGGGGCGTCACCATAGACTATTATGACGGCTATCTGCTGGTACAATGGTACAGCAAGGGCATTTACACCTTTAAAGACATGCTGATTTCCGCTTTGGATGAAATGAATCTTGATTATAAAGCGATTTACGAGAAAAAACGATTCGACACGGCCGGACAATACGTTGAAGACGATGACTTCGTGAAAGGGAAAAGAGGCGAGTTCCCGATCATCATCCAGGAGAATGGCATTCAATACGCGGTGGATCTGAATGAGGGCGCCATGACGGGCATCTTTTTGGATCAAAGACATGTGCGCAAGGCAATCAGAGACCGCTATGCAAAAGGGAAAACAGTTTTAAATACGTTTTCTTATACGGGTGCATTCTCCGTGGCAGCGGCGCTTGGCGGAGCGGAGAAAACAACAAGCGTGGACGTGGCAAATCGAAGCCTGGCCAAAACGATCGAGCAATTCAGCGTGAACAAGCTGGATTACGAAGCGCACGACATTAAAGTGATGGACGTGTTTAACTATTTTTCATATGCTGCAAAAAAGGATTTGCGCTTTGATCTCATTATTCTCGACCCGCCTTCCTTTGCGCGTACAAAAAAACGCACCTTCAGCGCGGCCAAGGATTATAAAAACCTGCTGAAGGAAACGATCGCCATCACAGCTGACAAGGGTGTCATTGTTGCCTCTACAAACAGCAGCGCCTTTGGCATGAAAAAGTTCAAATGCTTTATCGATGCCGCCTTTAAAGAAACAAATGAACGCTACACGATTATTGAGGAATTTACACTGCCGGAGGATTTCAAAACGATTTCGGCATTTCCGGAAGGCAACTATCTGAAAGTGGTCTTTCTGCAGAAAAAATAACGAAAAAGCTGCCCTGTTCGGGGGCAGCTTTTTTATGTAGAAATGATCTGCTGGACGCGGCCGATACGGCCATCTTCAAGCCGGACTTTAATGCCGTGCGGATGAAAGCTTGATTTCGTCAAAATATCCTTCACTGTCCCTCGCGTCAGTTTTCCTGTTTTTTGATCCGCTTTCAATACAATATCAACCTGCAACCCTTTCGAAATGCTGTTTCGCTCTTGCCCGTTCATAACGCTCATCCTTTCTTTTATTCATTATAGTCATTATGGTTTAAAAGTAACAGCCGGCTGATGAAGTGTATTTTTGTTTTTTTCAGCCTTCATTAAATATAATGTCAAGCCAAAGCCTGCTATGCTCAGAATGCCAAAAAGCAAGTAGACTGCGAAGATCGATACGTAGTCAAAAATATACCCGCCCGCAAATGTGCAGAACCAGTTGCCGAACCCGTTGCCGATGGCGGCGTACATGGTCAGCGCCGTCGCTTCAACGTGTCTTGGAGTAATCTTTTTCACATATTGAAGTGCTGCCGGGATAAATAAACCGATGGCCACTCCTTGAAGAAAGACCGTCGCATAAATGATCCATAGTGAAGGCGCCGTGAAATAGAGCGCCCACCTGAATAATGAAACCCCGCCTGACAGCATAATGACGTTGAGCAGCCCCATTTTATCTATAAATGTTTGGGCAAATCGCATAAACGGTATTTCTGAAATCACGCCGATGAAAAATAAAATGCCGATAGCGGAAAGTGACGCGCCGCTTTTGTCCAGAAAAAGACTGAAATACGTATTGTTTGCTAAGTTTGGAGCAAATGTCGTAAAAGTGATGATCATAAAGATGAGGAAGGTTTTGTTGCTGATAAGCTCCCGGAATCCTTTGCGGATATTGACCTTTGTTTTCGTTTTCTGCTGGCCCGGCATTTGAGAAGCCAATATGGCGGCAATGCATAGAAAGGCACAACCAAAGATAAAGATCACATGAATGGGATACAGCTGATTCGTCACCTGTCCCATCACAAACACCGCGACGCCGAAGCCGAGAGAACCAAACAGGCGGATTCCGCCATAATTGCCGTTTGTTTCTTGTGTGTACCTTAGTGAAATGCTGTCCGAAAGTGGAATAATCGTGCTTTGAAAGGCTGCAAAACAGGCCGCAATCAAAATAAACAGAGGAAAGCTGTCAAATGCAATATAGCCTAGTCCAATGATGCCTGTGATTGATGTGCAAACCGCCAGCAGGCTTTTCGTTTTTTGTGTATAGTCGCTCAGCATGCCCCAAAATGGCTGAAAGAAAATCATCACAATCGGGCCCAGTGACATGATCAAGCCGACCTGTGATCCGCTTAAATGCTGTTCCTTCGTTAAATACATACTGAGTAGGGGAATCATGCTGCCCGTACCGAGAAAAGCAAACAAATAAAATCCTTTTAACGCGGCATAATGCCGTCTCACCTGCAAGTTGTGCATCAGGGTGCCTCCTTTGGGTATCCACAAATACATTATATTGGAATTCGCCAGCTTTTCAATAAGTGGAAGCACATAAAAAAACTGCCCGTGAAAGGACAGTTTTACATAAATGAAAGCAAAAACGGCGCCGCGCAAAGCGTCATAATCGCAGCTAGGATCATCGACACGCTTGAAATCGTGCCGGACACAGAGCTGAGCTCAAATGCTTTTGACGTTCCCGCTCCGTGCGCGCTTGTGCCGAGCAGCACGCCCCGGGCGATTTCGTTATCAATGCGGAAATAGCGGATGACCATCGGGCCGATCACCGTGCCGAACAAAGCGGTTAAAATCACAAACACGGCAGTGACGGCAGGCATTCCGCCGATCATTTCAGATACGTTCATCGCGATCGGCGTTGTCACTGATCTCGGGACGAGGCTGTCAATTAAGCCGGTGCCGAGGTGAAGCCATTTCGCAATAAGAGCGGTAGAAATAATCGCGATGCATGAACCGACAGCCACATTCAAAATAATTTCCACTGCGTATTTCTTTAAAACAGGGAAATATTTATATAGCGGGATCGCGAATGCCACGGTGGCCGGCTGAAGCATATCGGTCAGCAAACCGCCGCCGAGATTATAGGACTCGTACGGAACATTCACCAGCAGCAGCAGACCGACTAACACAGCGGGCGTCAGCAATAGCGGCGACGTATAAACACGCGGAAAGCGTTGATAGACCTTTTTTGCTCCTAAATACACCAAAACCGTTAAAAACAAACTTACAATTCCGATGAACACGTATGCTTTTTCTCCTTTCTTTTTGCAATAAGTTGTGTAAGCGTTCCTGTAGACACCATCACGACAAACGTGCTGATGATGACAACAAGCAGAATGCTGACACCAAATTTCGACATAATGTCTCCGTATTCAATCACTCCGACGGCAGACGGGATAAAAAATAAAAGCAGCTCCCCGAGAAGCCACGCTGCACCAAGCTCTATCCATTCCAGCTTGATGATGTTAAAGTGCAATAATGTGAAAAGAATCACAATCCCTATTATACTGCCGGGAATATTTATATGAAGAAGGGCTGTCACCCAATTAATCAGCCGAGCAAATATAAATAACAGAGCGATTTGAATAACGGTTAGCAACAGTTTTTTCATATTGATGCCTCCCTTATATTCATATTGTACATGAGGTCTCACTATAGGTAAAATATATATTAAGAATAAGAAGTATTCCTTTTGTCTATAGAAAGGGTGAAGCACATGGATATCCGCCATTTAACATATTTCTTGGAAGTCGCCCGTTTAAAAAGTTTTACGAAGGCTTCCCAATCCCTTTATGTTTCTCAGCCGACGATATCAAAAATGATCAAAAATTTAGAAGAAGAGCTCGGGATTGAACTGTTTTACCGAAACGGCAGGCAGGTGGAACTGACAGACGCCGGCCATAGCATGTATGTGCAGGCGCAGGAAATTATTAAATCATTTCAAAACCTGACGTCAGAATTAAATGATATTATGGAAGTCAAGAAAGGGCACGTACGGATTGGACTGCCGCCGATGATTGGCTCGGGGTTTTTCCCGAGAGTGCTCGGCGATTTCCGTGAAAACTATCCGAATATCACCTTTCAGCTAGTCGAAGACGGTTCTATAAAAGTCCAAGAAGGTGTCGGAGACGGCTCTCTTGATATCGGCGTTGTAGTTCTTCCCGCAAACGAAGACATCTTTCATTCGTTTACAATCGTAAAAGAAACCTTAATGCTTGTCGTTCACCCTTCCCACCGGCTGGCTGATGAGAAAGAATGTCAGCTGCGTGAGTTGAAGGACGAGCCTTTTATTTTCTTCAGGGAGGATTTTGTCCTGCACAACCGAATTATGACGGAATGTATCAAGGCTGGATTCCGGCCCCATATCATTTATGAAACCTCGCAATGGGATTTTATTAGTGAGATGGTATCAGCCAACCTTGGAATTGGGCTTTTGCCTGAACGGATTTGCCGCGGACTTGACCCGGAAAAAGTGAAAGTCATTCCGCTTATCGATCCGGTCATCCCTTGGCATCTCGCCATTATTTGGAGAAAGGACCGCTACTTGCCGTTTGCCGCCAGAGCTTGGCTCGAACATACGAAATCGTATTTATGGGACCCGAAAAAAGATAGTAAAGGATGATGCAAACATGGATGCACAATCAGCAGCAAAATGCCTGACTGCTGTCCGCCAGCATAGCCCTCTGGTGCACAGCATAACCAACAATGTTGTAACGAATTTCACAGCAAACGGCCTGCTCGCGCTCGGCGCATCGCCCGTTATGGCGTACGCGAAAGAAGAGGTTGCCGATATGGCGAAGATTGCGGGTGCACTCGTTTTGAATATCGGAACGCTGAGCAAGGAGTCAGTCGAAGCGATGATCATCGCGGGAAAATCAGCCAATGAACATGGCGTCCCCGTCATTCTTGATCCTGTCGGTGCCGGAGCAACACCGTTCCGAACTGAATCGGCACGTGACATCATTCGTAAGGTGCGCCTTGCTGCAATCAGAGGAAATGCGGCGGAAATTGCCCATACCGTCGGTGTGACGGATTGGCTGATCAAAGGTGTTGATGCGGGTGAAGGCGGAGGCGACATCATCCGGCTGGCTCAGCAAGCGGCACAAAAGCTAAACACGGTCATTGCGATTACTGGTGAAGTCGATGTCATTGCCGACACATCAAACGTATATACCCTTCATAATGGCCACAAGCTGCTGACAAAAGTAACAGGCGCCGGCTGCCTGTTGACTTCCGTCGTCGGTGCGTTTTGCGCTGTGGAAGAAAATCCATTGTTTGCTGCTATCGCTGCTATTTCCTCGTATGGAGTCGCAGCTCAGCTTGCCGCACAGCAAACAGCTGACAAAGGTCCGGGAAGCTTTCAGATTGAATTGCTGAACAAGCTTTCGTCTGTTACTGAACAAGACGTCCAAGAATGGACGACAATTGAAAGGGTGACTGTCTCATGACTCGTATTTCTCGGGAAATGATGA
Source organism: Bacillus sp. ATD (assembly GCF_050585765.1). Classification (NCBI taxonomy): domain Bacteria; kingdom Bacillati; phylum Bacillota; class Bacilli; order Caryophanales; family Bacillaceae; genus Bacillus; species Bacillus sp. ATD. The sequence continues at coordinate 66,104 of NZ_JBOBQH010000001.1, forward strand.
AAGAGTTATTATCTGTTTACTTCATTATGGGGTCAAACAATACGAAAGCTGATCCTGTCACAGTTGTACAAAAAGCGTTAAAAGGCGGTGCCACCCTGTACCAATTCCGTGAAAAGGGCGGGGATGCACTGACTGGAGAGGCTCGGGCTGAATTTGCTGAAAAAGTGCAGGCAGCCTGCCGCGAAGCTGGTGTTCCGTTCATTGTCAATGATGATGTGGAATTGGCTCTGAAGCTGAAAGCTGACGGTATCCACATCGGCCAGGAAGACGCAAACGCGAAAGAGGTAAGAGCTGCTATAGGTGATATGATTCTCGGCGTTTCCGCCCATACGATGTCTGAGGTGAAGCAAGCCGAAGAAGACGGAGCAGATTATGTCGGACTCGGGCCGATCTATCCGACTGAAACGAAAAAGGATACGAGAGCGGTACAAGGGGTATCTCTTATCGAAGCAGTCCGCCGCCAAGGCATCAGCATTCCAATTGTCGGCATCGGCGGCATCACAATAGATAATGCCTCACCTGTTATCCAAGCGGGGGCCGATGGTGTCAGTATGATCAGCGCCATCAGTCAGGCGGAGGATCCTGAGAGTGCTGCACGCAAGTTTCGTGAGGAAATTCAAACATATAAAACAGGAAGATAACGTTCATCTTTCTTCAAAAGGCTGTTCTGTAAAAGGACAGCTTTTTTGCTTTCCATCAAGGTTTTTAGACCTTCAAATTTTAATTGACAAAGGACAGGAACTGGCTATGATTATGTTATACAATGATAATCATTTTCAGTTATAGGAGGAACATGATGGCTCGGGGGCTGGCACTTATTTTATTCAGCTTGTTGATGGTTTTCGGTTCTGCGGCACACGCGGAAGATGATCCGATCGCTGCATTACTTCAATTAAACAAGCAAATGATCAAATCCGTACAAGACGGAGATATAGACTCGGCACAACAAACGTTTGAAACCTTCAAGGCGAAGTGGAAAAAAGAAGAACCTTCTATTAAGAAGGAAAACCTTTCTTCTCACAGCGAAATGGACGCGAATATCGCAATGATTTCTCTTTCTTTTATCAATCAAGATGCAGACAAGCTCAAAACACAGCTTGAAGAGCTTTCGTCTCATTTAGAAACCTATCAGCAGGCTGTCGTGTTGAAAAAGACATCCTCAGGTCAATCAAGGGCATCCTTAACAGCCTATATACACAGCTTGAAAGACACGAAGCAGTTAATAGAAAAAAAACAATTGGATGAAGCATCATCCGCAATCGACAATTTAGTTACATCCTGGCTCGCCGTAGAGGGAGACGTCGTTTCCCAATCGAAAGAAGCCTATACGACATCAGAGGAAAATCTGGCGCTGATGAAAGCTGAGATCGGCAGCCATCCCGAAAAGGTATCAAAGCAAATTGACGAAATGATTCAATTGCTCGAGCCGATCGCTTCAAGCAGCTACAGCTGGTGGGACGCGGCGCTGATCCCGATTCGTGAAGGAATGGAGGCCCTCCTTGTCATCGGAGCGCTGCTAACCATGACAAAAAAAGCGCGGGTCACGCGCTCCTCGGCATGGATCTGGGGCGGGGCGTCCGCCGGCATGGCTGTTTCCTTAGCAGCCGGCATCGGTGTCACGGTTCTGTTCTCCTCCAGTGTATTCGGAGAAAATAATTTCTTGCTTGGCGGTGTTACCGGCGTATTGTCCGCTGTCATGCTTTTGTATGTCGGGGTGTGGCTGCACAGAAACGCCTCAATGGATAAATGGAGAGAAAAAGTCAATATCCAGAAGTCCCAGGCACTGAAAAAACGAAGCCTGCTTTCCTTTGCGCTCATTGCATTTCTGGCCGTTGTAAGAGAAGGTCTCGAAACGGTCATCTTTTTCATCGGGCTTGTCGGGAAGCTCCCGCTCACTGAACTGATCGGCGGAACTGCAGCAGGGCTTATCGTTCTCGTTATCGTCGGTGTTCTGATGATCAAGCTCGGAATGCGCATTCCATTAAAGCCGTTCTTTCTTCTATCAATGGCGGTTGTCCTGTATATGTGCGTGAAATTTCTCGGAACCGGCGTTCACAGCCTTCAGCTGGCGGGCATTCTTCCGTCTGATGCAGAAAGCTGGCTGCCGTCTGTATCGGTGTTAGGAATTTATCCGTCCGTGTACAGCACGATTCCGCAATTGCTGATTTTACTCTTTTTATTGATTGCGCTTGTTTCAGAAGCGGCAAAACATTTTACAAACGGAAAGGAACTGACAAAATGAATTTCACAAAAATCGCTGTATCAGCCGGATGCATCCTTGCGCTGTGCGCGGGCTGCGGAGCCAACGACACATCTTCAACTAAAGAAAAAGCTTCATCTGAGAAAAGCGGGGTCACGAAAGAAATCTCCGCATCGGTAAATAAAATGGAAACCATCATTTCCAAGCTGAATGACTCAGCGGAAAAAGGAGACCAAAAAGAGATTGAAAAGAAGGGGAAAGAGTTAAACAGCTACTGGCTTTCCTTTGAAAACGATATTCGCAGCGACTATCCATTCGAATATACAGAAATCGAAAAGCATCTTCAGCCAATCTACACAGAAGCGCAAAAAGACAAACCGGATACAGCAAAAATCAAGACAGAATCCGAGTCACTGAAAGCGTCCTTAGAAGACCTGACAGAAGCGAAGAAGAGCGGCAAAAAGGCTAGCGATCAACTGGCAAAAGCAGCGGATGAATATAAAGGTTATGTTAAAGAGCAGAGTGACCAGCTTGTCAAAGCGACTGAAGCATTTACAAGCGCTGTGAAATCCGGCGATGTCGAAAAGTCTAAAACGTTATATGCGAAAGCGCGTGTTTATTACGAGCGAATCGAGCCGATCGCTGAAAGTCTTGGAGATCTTGACCCGAAAATTGATGCACGCGAAAACGATGTTGAAGAAGGAGACAAATGGACAGGCTTCCATAAGCTTGAGAAGGCCATTTGGAAGGATCAAGATATTTCCGGGGAAAAGGCAACAGCTGACCAGCTTCTCAAAGATGTAAAAGAGCTTGACGGTTCAATTCAATCACTGAAATTAACACCTGAACAAATTGTAGCAGGCGCAATGGAGCTTCTGAACGAAGCCGGGATTTCGAAAATCACGGGAGAAGAAGAGCGCTACTCACGAATCGACTTAGTCGACCTTATGGCAAATGTGGAAGGCTCCGAAGCCGTTTATCAAACAGTGAAAAGCGCGCTTGTAAAAGATCACTCCGACTTGACGGAAAAACTGGATACGGAATTCAGCGAATTTGAAGTTTTAATGGCAAAATACAAAACAAATGATCAGTCCTATACGTCTTATGATAAATTAAGTGAAAAGCAAATCAGAGAGCTGAGCACTAAGCTGACGACTCTTTCTGAAACCATGTCGAAGATTGCGAATGTGCTATAAAAGGAGTTTTGCAACATCATGAGCGATGAACAAAAAAAGCCAGAACAAATTCACAGACGGGACATTTTAAAATGGGGGGCAATGGCGGGGGCAGCCGTTGCGATCGGTGCCAGCGGACTCGGCGGACTTGCTCCGCTTGTGCAGACCGCGGCTAAGCCATCGAAAAAGGATGAAAAAGAAGATGATCAGGTCGTTCCGTTTTACGGAAAGCATCAGGCCGGAATCACGACTGCCCATCAAACGTATGTCTATTTTGCTGCGCTGGATGTGACAGCAAAAGAGAAAAGCGACATCATTACGTTATTTAGAAACTGGACAAGTCTCACACAGATGCTGACGTCTGGCAAGAAAATGTCGGCTGAGCAGAAAAATCAATATCTGCCGCCGCAGGATACAGGTGAGTCTGTTGATTTACCCCCTTCCAACTTAACGGTCACATTCGGATTCGGGCCTGGCTTTTTTGAAAAAGACGGAAAGGACCGCTTCGGGCTGAAAAGCAAAAAACCGAAGCACTTGGCCGCTCTTCCAGCGATGCCGAATGACAATCTGGATGAAAAGCAGGGAGGCGGAGACATCTGTATTCAAGTGTGTGCAGACGATGAGCAAGTGGCGTTTCACGCGCTGCGCAACCTGTTAAATCAAGCGGTAGGCACTTGTGAGGTCCGCTTTGTGAACAAAGGCTTTTTAAGCGGAGGAAAAAATGGTGAAACACCGCGCAACCTCTTCGGGTTCAAAGATGGAACAGGCAACCAGAGCACGGAGGATGACAGTTTGATGAACTCAATCGTGTGGATTGAGTCCGGTGAGCCTGACTGGATGACGGGCGGCACCTATATGGCTTTTCGGAAAATCAAAATGTTCCTTGAGATATGGGACCGCTCTTCCCTCAAGGACCAAGAGGATACCTTCGGCCGCAGAAAAAGCTCAGGGGCGCCTTTCGGACAGAAAAAGGAAACAGATCCCGTGAAGCTGAATCAAATTCCGTCTAATTCGCACGTCAGTCTAGCGAAATCTACTGGCAAGCAAATTTTGCGAAGAGCTTTCTCTTACACAGAAGGACTTGATCCGAAAACCGGCTATATGGATGCAGGTCTCCTGTTTATCAGTTTTCAAAAAAATCCCGACAATCAGTTTATCCCGATGCTGAAGGCCCTTTCGGCAAAGGATGCGTTAAATGAATATACACAAACAATCGGTTCTGCTTTATACGCATGCCCAGGCGGCTGCAAAAAAGGAGAATATATTGCCCAGCGCTTGCTGGAATCATAAAAGAAGCCTTTACAGGCTTCTTTCAGCGTGTCGACAAACCCCCGCATTCGTTGTCAAGCCTGTGCGTTGGTGCTCACGAATTAGAGCATTCGCTCCGCTCCAATGCTCGGCTTTCCTAGACTTCAAGGGTTTTCAATCACGCTGAAAGGATGACAAAATCCTAAAATTTTTTAGGATTTTGTCAACAATCTGAAAGAAGCCTTATCGGCTTCTTTTTAAAAAAACAGTTGTAACTTTAATTGTTACAGTTTAAAATCAATTTATACGAAAGGAGAATTATCATGACAGTACACATCAAAGTTTATTCAGATTACGTCTGCCCATTTTGTTTCGTTGGAAAAGCCGCTTTTGAAGAAGCGATAAAAGGAAAGGATGTTGAAGTCGAGTGGATGCCGTTTGAACTGCGCCCAAGCCCATCCCCTCAGCTTGATCCGGTCAATGATCCGTCCAAACAATACATGTGGCAGACTTCCATTCAGCCAATGGCGGAGAAATTAGGAGTCGAGATCAATTTTCCAAACGTCTCGCCCCATCCGTATACAGATCTCGCGTTTGAAGGCTTCCATTTTGCGAAGGAATTCAATAAAGGACATGAATACAACACCCGTGTCTTTCAGGCATTTTTTCAAGAGGGCCAAAATATCGGCGACATTGACATCTTGACGAAGCTCGCCGAGGAAGTGGGATTAGACGGAGCATCATTTCAATCAGCACTGGAAGCAAGAACATATCAGGACGTGCAGCGCCAAGCCTTGAAGCACGCCTATGAAGAGGCTGACATCACAGCCGTTCCAACCTTTATTATTGGCGACACTGTCATTCCGGGTGCGGCTGGCAAGGATGTATTTGAAAAAGCGATTTCTGACGAGCAGAATAAAAAGTAAGGGGAAAAGCTCTCGATAAAGAGAGCTTTTTTACTCCTGTTCCATATGAATGCCAGTATGCGCCTTCACCTGTATTTCTGCAAAGGTATCTTCATCAATTGTTTTATCAGACGACAGCACCGTTCCGAGCCACGCGCCGAGGAAGCCAAGCGGGATGGAAATAATCCCTGGATTAGACAGCGGGATGAGCGGATCGCCTGTGAAAATAGCACCTCCGGCCGGATCCCATACACTCGGACTCATCGACACAAGCACAAGCGCGCTGATCAGGCCTGTCAGACTTCCCCATAAAGCGCCCGAAGCATTGAATCGTTTCCAAAAGACAGTAAACACAATCAGCGGGAGATTTGCGCTGGCGGCTACCGCAAACGCAAGGGCAACAAGGAACGCCACATTTAAGGACTGTGCAAAAATCGCTAGGAGAATCGAGAGCACTGAGACGGCGACAGAAGCCCATCTGGCCGCTTTCATCTGTTCTTTTTCAGTTGCCTCTCCTTTTCTGATGATCTGGCTGTAAATATCATGGGCAAATGCTGAGGCGGCAGACAGCACTAATCCTGTCACGACAGCCAAAATGGTAGCAAAGGCAATGGCTGATACAAACGCGAATAGGAAGTCTCCCCCCAGCGCTTTTGCTAAAAGCGGAGCCGCCATATTTCCTGCTTGGTCAGCTGCCGTAATTGCGTCAAAACCGACAAATGCAGCAGCGCCAAAGCCGAGAAACACCGTCATAATGTAAAACACACCGATAATCCATGTCGCTGACACCACAGAAGTACGGGCTGTTTTGGCATCCTTAACGGTATAAAACCGGATCAAAATATGCGGAAGCCCGGCGGTTCCCAGCACGAGTGCCAAGTTTAACGATAAGGTTTCAAGCGGCACCTTGTATTTATTCCCGGGATTCAAGAAATCAGCGCCAAGCGGAGTAGCCGTTTTCATCTGTTCAAACATGGTATTAAGGCTAAAGCCGAATTTTGAAAACACGATGATCGAAATCACGAGTGTGCCGGCCATCAGCAAAACGGCTTTAATAATTTGAACCCAGCTTGTCGCGATCATGCCCCCAAACACGACATAAATGGTCATCAGCACTCCGACGATGAGAACCGCCGCGGTGTAATCCAGCCCAAGAAGCAGTTTGATCAGCGCGCCCGCCCCCACGAGCTGGGCAATCATATAAAAAGTAGAGATGGCAATGGTATTGAGCGCCGCAACTCCGCGGATTTTCTTTTCTTTAAATCGAGCGGCTATCATATCTGCCATTGTATACTTTCCAAGATTCCGAAGCGGTTCCGCCACGATATACAAGACAACGAGATAAGCCACAAGAAAACCGATGCTGTAAAAGAAACCATCAAATCCATATAACGCAATCATTCCGGCAATCCCAAGAAACGAGGCGGCAGACATGTAGTCACCCGCAATTGCCAGTCCATTTTGAACACCGGTGAGCCCGCCGCCCGCCGTATAAAACTCACTTGTCGTTTTTGTCTTCTTCGCGGCAAAATACGTGATAATAAGCGTCAGGCCGACAATCGCCAAAAACAATAAAAAAGCGGTCATATTCATGTCTGTTCACCCTTTAGATCCCCTTTTAAAGCGCTTACATACCGATCGAAATGAGCTGCTCTTCGGGAATACACCGTACTCAGTATCCAGGTCATGGCGAATTGGGCGATGGCAAACAGCCAAGCCCATGAAACAGCTCCAATGGCCGGCGCATTCAAAAAGGTGAAATAAGAAGTCAAAACAGGAAGTGAAAAATAAAAGACAAAAAAGAAAATCGCAGAAGGAACAATAAAAGCACGTTTCTGCTTTAAAAAAGCTTGGAAAGACGGCGTTGCAGCAATCTGTTTGTAATCAGCTTTGTACATGGCTTTCCTCCTTTTATTCGCTATACGTAAGCAAAAAGGTACACCAATAGGTATGTACTGAAAGTCTGATTTATGCGTTGAACTATACCTGGAGGATGAAAAAAGAAGGAAGTCGTGAAGAGGTGAACACAGCGGTATAAAGACAGGCGAAGGTTTTCAAGCTCGGCCGTGTATAAACGAGTTTGCTTTCAAAACCTCACCGAATGCAGCTTCTTCTCAGCAAAGCTGCTGTTTATCAGAGCACGGTTATCATATTCGCATCACCTCTTTATGACAATGCATGTGCCAAGAGGTGATCGCATCACCGGCTGTCTGTCGTAGTTAGCTGACACACCGTTTGTCCTCAAGGTACTAAGCGCAGCAATGTGCTTTCGAAATAGAGGATATGGTGAAAACTCAGATCAGGTGATAGAAAAGCCAGAGGTAAATAGATCCGCCTGTTCGGATTAGTCTTGGCGGACGGTTTTTTTGTGGTTTTTCTTTCTCGATGCTGCTTCAGATTCTAAAAACTGCCTCACATCATGAATGCCTAATCCAATGGATCTAGCTTCTTGAATCAACATATGCCAACCTTTGTCCAAATCTTTTTTAACATGAGTTTTCATAGTAACCTCCAATTGTATAAAATGTTTTCCTGCAACATGCGGGCAATAAAAGACAAGCCGGCGCGATGATGAGGCGAGTACAACAAATTTCACACATAGTTGCTCGGTGTTCACAAACTGAAGGAAAAACCACCTACCTATTCCCTAAAAAAATGACTAATATAACCAATGGATCTTAATTATAATAATAAACAATTAAATACTGACTGGATAGTATGTAAATGAAAATAAATCAATTAGCCTATTAAAAATGACCCCTGGGAAACCGAATAGCATAACCGTTCAAAGAAATAAATACCGCTAAAGATTGATCCGGTGTAAGATAAGGGTAATCATTACCGCCAGGAGAAAAATATGAAAAAAAACAAATTTCAAATCAAAAGAGAAGCAACATTTGAAAGTTTTATAGAAGCTGGCGTGAATTTGTTGATTGATCGAGCGTATGATCCGGTTTCTGTAGAAGATATCAGCAGAGCCGCCGGATACAGCAAAGGAGCGTTTTATGTTCATTTTGTCAGCAAGGACGATTTTCTGCTGTATCTTCTTGAAAAACGCCAGATGAAAAAAAAGATCATTATAGGGTACCTTGATCAAATGGAGCGGGAATCAGTGAAATCGCTGACATTGGACGAGGCTGCAAAACACGCTGCAGAACTGCTTTATTCCTATTACATAAATAAACCGTCGTGGGACATTACCTCGTTTGCCATGAACATGCCGACATATAAAGTCTTACAGAAATGCAAGGCCTATGTCCGGCTGTACGAATTGTGGGTGGAAGAAAATGTGTTGTTTATTAATTGGCTGAAGGAGAGAAAGCTGATTGACGCCTGTATTGATTCGGAATATACGGCTAAAATAATATGTGCAGTCCTCGACGGAATCATCAAACAATCATATGTATTGGGCCAGCCCGCCACCTTCCGCAGCTTTTTAGACGCACTTTCGGCATTTTTCACCTTAGACAGAGAGCACGAGAGGCCAAGACTTTTGAAAAGTTTTTCAGAAAGCGAGGAACATCAGTGAAGTATAGAGAAATGATTATGTATGTCATTATGGGGGTTTTCACAACCATTGTGAATATCGCCAGCTTTTATATATTGGTAGAGATGATGAATATGGATTACAAAGCCGCCACTGTCGCTGCTTGGATTTTGTCCGTGCTGTTTGCTTACATAACAAATAAATTATATGTGTTTCAGCAAAAAACACATGATCTGCAGAGCCTGCTGAAAGAGATCACTGCTTTTTTCAGCGTTCGGGTCCTGTCTCTCGGCATAGATTTAGGCATGATGATCATTCTTGTCGGCCAGTTCAATACAAATGAAACCTTGGCCAAAATACTCGACAACGCAGTCATTGTTGTCGTCAACTATGTTGCGAGCAAATGGCTCGTCTTCAAAAAAACAAAAGAAGAAGGGGTATGACAGAGGACAGCAGCATATGATCTACCGTTTTCTCTGAAGAAATAAAGGGAATAAAAAATAAAAACCAGAAAGGTGATTGCACATGCGGGAAGAGCTAAAGGGGATATTTGCAAGTGTATTCGGAGAAAAAGAGGGGTTACGGTTTTTTTTCGCACCTGGAAGAGTGAATTTGATTGGAGAACATACTGACTATAACGGCGGGCATGTATTTCCGTGCGCACTGACAATGGGTACATATGCTGCTGTTGCAGAAAGAAACGACGGACTTGTCCGGATGTATTCAGATAACTTTAAAAACGCAGGCATCAAGGAGTGCAGCCTTGGCGACATTAACTATCAAAAAGAAGACGACTGGGCGAACTACCCGAAAGGCGTTATTTATGAATTTCAGCAGAGGGGCTATTCTGTTCCCCATGGCTTTGACATTGTATTTTCAGGAAATATTCCAAACGGGGCGGGGCTGTCGTCGTCCGCTTCTATTGAACTGCTGATGGGAGTCGTCCTCCAAAGCTATTTTTATCCTGAAATAGATGCGCTTGAGCTTGTGAAAATGGCGCAGCATGCGGAAAACCACTTTATCGGCGTCAATTGCGGGATTATGGACCAATTCGCAATTGGAATGGGGAAAAAACATCATGCGATGCTGCTGAACTGCGACACGCTTGACTATGAATATAGCAAGCTCGATGTCTCTGGCCTCGCGCTGGTCATCGCGAATACGAACAAAAAAAGGACATTGGCAGACTCAAGCTATAATACGAGACGCCAAGAATGCAACGATGCATTGCTTGATCTGCAAAAAGGACTCGATATTGCCTCGCTGGGCGACGTCACGCCTTCTGATTTCGATGCGCATTCCAGCCTGATCCAAAATGAAACGAACAGACGACGGGCAAAGCACGCTGTATACGAAAATCACCGTGCCATCAAGACAGCCCATATGTTCAAAGAAAACAATATAGATGAGATCGGGCGTTTAATGAAGGAATCCCATCTTTCATTGAAGGATGATTATGAAGTAACATGCCCTGAACTTGATGAGCTTGTGTTTGCGGCGTGGGATCACGAAGGTGTAATTGGATCAAGAATGACGGGCGCGGGCTTCGGCGGCTGCACCATCAGCATTGTAAAAGATGCGTTTATTGATGATTTTATTCAAAAAGTTGGAGACAGATATCAAGAAAAAACAGGACTCCAAGCGGATTTTTATGTCGCTGATATCGGAGAAGGTGCAAGAGAACTAAAGGGGGAGTGACACATGAGTATTGTAGAACATCTGGAACAGCTGCTTGAGTATGGCCTGGAACGAAAACTGATTTCAATCTGGGATCGGGAATATACGAGAAACCGTCTTTATGAAGCACTGGGCATCACACATCCCGAGCCGGTCTCCAGCACCTCTATTAAGCAGTCACAAAGCCTTCCGGACTTACTCGCTCCCATTTATAAATGGGCTGCGGAAACCGGCCGAATGGAAGCGGATACAGATACGTACCGTGACCTGCTCAGCGCAAAGCTGATGGGCTGTTTTGTACCTGCTCCATCCGAGGTCATTCGCAAGTTTGAAGAAACAAAAGCATTATACGGCCCAAAACAGGCGACAAAGGAATTCTATCAATATTCAGAGGATGTCTATTATATACGTACTGACAGAATCGCCAAAAATGTTCATTGGACAGTACCGACCGAATATGGCGAGCTGGAAATGACCATTAACCTATCCAAGCCTGAAAAGGACCCGAAAGCGATTGCGGCTGCAAAAGAGCAGGCGCAGACAAATTATCCGATGTGTTTGTTGTGTAAAGAAAATGTCGGGTTCGAGGGAAATGTGAATCATCCAGCCCGGCAAAATCACAGAATCATTCCAGTCATCCTTGAAGACGAACAATGGTTTTTGCAATTTTCGCCATACGTCTATTATCCAGAGCATTGCATCGTCTTAAAAGGTGAACATGAACCGATGGAGATCAGCAAAAAAACATTTGAAAGGCTGATGTCGTTTCTTGGGCAGTATCCGCATTATTTTATCGGTTCGAACGCGGATCTCCCAATTGTCGGCGGCAGTATCCTAAGCCATGATCATTTCCAAGGCGGCGCACATGACTTTCCAATGGCACGTGCAGAAGCGGAAGACGTTTATGACTTAAATGATTATCCCGGCGTGTCGCTGGGCTTAGTGAAGTGGCCGATGTCTGTGCTCAGGCTCCAAGGAGACAAACCGGATCGTGTCGCTGAAGTGGCTGATCATATCTTCCGCACATGGCAAACGTATTCCGATGAAAAAGCCGGCATTGCCGCCTATACAGGCGATACGCCTCATAATACGGTCACACCGATTGCGCGGCGCAGGGGAGACCTGTACGAACTCGATATCGTCCTGAGGAACAACCGGACGAATGAGGAGCATCCATTAGGAATATTTCATCCTCATCAGGAAGTCCACCATATTAAAAAAGAAAATATCGGCCTGATTGAGGTCATGGGATTGGCGATATTGCCTGGCCGCTTACAGGAGGAAATGAAAGAAACGGCAGCGGCGCTATGCTCTGCTGATCCGAAAACAGCCTTAGAACAAAATCCGCTCACGGCAAAACATAGTGAATGGGCTCTTCGGATGATGGAAAAAAGAACCATAACGAAAGAGAATGCAGATCTAGTCATAAAGGAAGAGCTGGGACAGGTATTCGCGCGCATTCTTGAACACGCCGGTGTATTTAAACAGACAACAGAGGGAAAACAGGCCTTCAGAACGTTCATCGATCAGTTGGGCGCCAAACCAGTCAAAAGCCTCAACCGCTAGGGTTGAGGCTTTTTCGATTTTTATGGCAAAACAAACACCCAAAGCGCTGACGCCTCGGGTGCTGTTGCATTTATCCTCTTTTTCTGGTTAACAGACTTACTAGAAAAACAACAATGGCTGCGCCGATTATCGCTGGAATAATGGCGAATCCGGCTAGGTGCGGCCCCCATGTTCCAAGCAGCCCGTGACCGATCCAGGCGCCAATAAGACCTGCGATCATAGACCCAATAATTCCTCCGGGCATATCTCCTTTTACAAAAAGGCTTCCAAGCCATCCGATAATAATAGCTACGATAAGTGAAATAAGAAAACTCATCATGCAACACATCCTATTTTTATTATTTGCTTATATCATTCCTCATTTTTGTATAAGATAAACAACTGGATGCTCTCTTTGAAAAATGCGGACAATTCAGAGCATATTGGCTCTTCATTGAGCCTTTTCTTTCAATATTTGATGCGTTAAAATGGTAACCATGTGAAAAGATGCTAGACAAGGAAAAAATAATTCCTATCTAGAAAGTTTAACAAAATGAAACTTTTGATTGACCTAAGTTTTTTATTGTGGTAAACCTTAATTTGTCAGAATTAGTTCTTCATCATCTTTCTTTACTTTATATGCGGAAATAACTAGAAACTTTTCATCTTAAGCGATAGATGTGAATAAAGTTGGAGCAATTTTTGTCGATTTTATGACATTTAAGCGAAAATGGGATGAAGTTTATAAAAAAATAAAGCTAATAAGTGAACTTTTTGATAGCATAACAAAGTAGAGAAAAGATTTTGAGGAAGTATGCACTTCAGATTTATTACATCAATAGGAAGGATGGTGATCTTCTTGTTCAGAGCATTAAAACCGTTGCTTGTATTAGCGCTGTTAACTGTGGTTTTCGTCCTTGGGGGATGCAGCAATGCTTCAGTACTAGATCCGAAAGGGCCTGTAGCTGAACAGCAAAGTGATTTAATCCTGTTATCTATCGGATTTATGCTGTTTATCGTCGGGGTCGTCTTTGTTCTATTTACCATTATTTTAGTAAAATACCGCGACCGTAAAGGCAAAGATAATGGATCTTATAACCCAGAAATTCACGGTAACACGTTTTTAGAAGTAGTCTGGACAGTGATCCCAATTTTAATCGTCATTGCACTTTCTGTGCCAACAGTACAGACGATATATTCGTTAGAAAAAGCTCCTGAAGCAACAAAAGACAAAGAGCCTCTTGTTGTTTATGCTACTTCGGTAGACTGGAAATGGGTATTCAGCTACCCTGAACAGGATATTGAAACGGTCAACTACTTAAACATTCCTGTAGACCGCCCGATCTTGTTCAAAATCTCATCTGCAGATTCAATGGCTTCGCTATGGATTCCTCAGCTTGGAGGACAAAAATATGCGATGGCCGGAATGCTGATGGATCAATACTTACAGGCTGATAAAGTGGGTACTTACGAAGGCCGCAACGCGAACTTCACAGGTGAACATTTTGCAGACCAAGAGTTTGATGTGAATGCAGTCACAGAAAAAGACTTTAACAGCTGGGTGAAAAAGACTCAGAACGAGGCTCCTAAGCTGACAAAAGAGAAGTATGATGAATTGATGCTTCCTGAAAATGTGGACGAATTAACGTTCTCTTCTACTCACCTGAAATACGTTGATCACGGACAAGACGCTGAGTACGCGATGGAGGCGCGCAAACGCCTTGGCTATCAAGCCGTTTCACCGCACTCTAAAACAGATCCGTTTGAAAACGTAAAGAAAAACGAATTTAAGAAGTCTGATGATACAGAAGAATGATATTTGATCAGGAAAGGAGGAAGCCCGCATGAAAATGAAATGGGACGAATTTTTCGTAACTGGTGACCCATTAATTCTGGGCGCACAAGTTTCCATTGCGCTTTCAACCATTGCCATCATTGTTGTACTGACTTACTTCAAAAAGTGGAAATGGCTTTGGTCTGAATGGATAACTACTGTTGACCATAAAAAACTCGGAATCATGTATATTATATCTGCTGTAATTATGTTATTCCGCGGCGGTGTCGACGGTCTGATGATGCGTGCCCAGCTAGCGCTTCCGAATAACAGTTTTTTAGACTCAAACCACTATAATGAAATTTTTACAACTCACGGTACAATCATGATCATCTTCATGGCGATGCCGTTCTTAATCGGTCTTATCAACGTTGTTGTACCTCTTCAAATCGGTGCTCGCGACGTTGCGTTCCCTTACTTGAACAACCTGAGCTTCTGGACGTTCTTTGTAGGTGCGATGCTTTTCAATATTTCTTTCGTAATCGGAGGTTCTCCGAACGCAGGCTGGACGAGTTATATGCCGCTTGCAAGTAACGACATGAGCCCTGGGCCGGGTGAGAACTACTACCTCCTCGGACTTCAGATTGCCGGTATCGGTACCCTGATGACAGGGATCAACTTTATGGTAACAATCTTAAAAATGAGAACAAAAGGCATGACATTAATGCGTATGCCAATGTTCACATGGACAACACTGATCACAATGGTTATTATCGTGTTTGCGTTCCCTGTACTTACAGTAGCATTAGCACTTTTATCATTTGATCGTTTGTTCGGCGCTCACTTTTTCACATTGGAAGCAGGCGGTATGCCGATGCTTTGGGCTAACTTGTTCTGGATTTGGGGACATCCTGAAGTATATATCGTTATTCTTCCGGCATTTGGTATTTTCTCAGAAATCATCTCAAGCTTTGCAAGAAAACAATTGTTTGGCTACAAAGCGATGGTTGGTTCTATTATCGCCATCTCTGTATTGAGTTTCTTAGTTTGGACTCACCACTTCTTCACAATGGGGAACAGTGCGTCCGTTAACTCATTCTTCTCAATTACGACAATGGCAATCTCAATCCCAACCGGGGTTAAAATCTTTAACTGGCTCTTTACGATGTATAAAGGCCGAATCAGCTTTACAACACCTATGCTGTGGGCGCTTGCGTTCATTCCTAACTTCGTTATCGGCGGGGTTACAGGGGTTATGCTTGCGATGGCAGCAGCGGATTATCAATACCATAATACGTACTTCCTTGTATCTCACTTCCACTATGTGCTGATCGCGGGTACTGTATTTGCTTGTTTCGCCGGATTTATTTTCTGGTATCCAAAAATGTTCGGCCACAAGCTGAACGAAAGAATCGGAAAATGGTTCTTCTGGATCTTTATGATCGGTTTCAATGTATGTTTCTTCCCTCAATATTTCTTGGGGCTTCAAGGCATGCCTCGCCGTATTTACACATACGGACCAAACGACGGCTGGACAACATTGAACTTTATCTCAACTGTCGGAGCTTTCATGATGGGTGTAGGATTCTTAATCCTTTGCTATAACATCTACTACAGCTTCCGTTACTCTACTCGTGAAATCAGCGGAGATTCATGGGGTGTGGGACGTACGCTTGATTGGGCGACTTCTTCTGCGATTCCGCCGCATTACAACTTTGCGGTGCTTCCTGAAGTCAAATCTCAAGATGCATTCCTGCATATGAAAGAAGAAAAAACTGAATTATACCCTGAAAGCAAATTCAAGAAAATCCATATGCCAAGCAACTCAGGCAGACCGTTCTTTATGTCTGTTGCCTTCGGTCTTGCAGGCTTTGGACTTGTCTTTGAATGGTACTGGATGGGCGTAGTCGGATTGATCGGAGTCCTGCTCTGCATGGTTCTGCGTTCATTCGAATACGACAACGGCTACTACATTAGTGTTGATGAAATAAAAGAGACGGAAAGAAAGATTTCCGAATAAGGAGGCGTGAGTTATGGAACATGCAGAACACGGCAATTCTAACGCGCCTATGGAATATCAATCTGAAACCGGCAGACTTAATATACTCGGGTTTTGGATCTTTTTAGGGGCAGAAATTGTGTTGTTCTCAACACTATTTGCAACCTTCTTCGTTCTTAAAAACAGAACAGCTGGAGGTGTCTTGCCAGACGAACTTTTTGAAGTCAATCTGGTAATGATTATGACGTTCTTGCTGCTTATCAGCAGCTTTACCTGCGGGATCGCTGTTCATGAAATGCGCCGCGGAAGTTTAAAAGGCGTCGTCATTTGGACAATTATCACTCTTCTTCTCGGTGCCGGCTTTGTCGGATGCGAGATTAACGAGTTTGTTCACTATGTACATGAAGGAGCGGCTCTCAGTACAAGTGCGTTCTGGTCTGGATTCTTTGTTTTACTTGGAACTCACGGAACTCACGTAACAATCGGTATTTTCTGGATCACAGGAATTCTGATTCAGTTGAAGAAACGCGGCTTAACTCCGCAAACTTCATCTAAAATCTTTATCTCAAGCTTGTACTGGCACTTCTTAGATGTTGTATGGATTTTCATCTTTACAGGTGTCTATCTCATGGGATTGGGGGGTCTGTAAAATGGCAAACAAATCTGCTGAACACAGTCACTTTCCATGGAAGCACATTGTAGGTTTTGCACTGTCTATCGTTTTGACCCTGCTGGCTCTATGGGTTGCAGTATATACTGAATTGAGCCCATCAGCAAAACTTTGGATTATCTTCGGTTTCGCCTTCATTCAGGCGGCGCTGCAGCTTCTCATGTTCATGCACATGACAGAGAGCGAAAACGGCACGATCCAAGTCGGAAACACGCTGTTCGGATTCTTTGGCGCGATCGTTATCGTACTTGGATCCATCTGGATTTTCGCGGCTCACTATCACCATGGTGACCACATGGACGGAAATCCTCCTGGAGGCGCTAAACACTCAGAGCACTCAGGCCACAACGAATAATACAAAAACCCTCTTCGTGAGAAGAGGGTTTTTTGCTGTCTTCAGCTGCTTCGCTTTCTGCGAAGATACGGAAGACCGTAAATGATAAATGCGGCGATATGAGCGACAATGACGTTGACGGCAAACAAGATAATCATGAGAGTGTGTCCTAGTGGAGAAAGGCTTTCTGTTGCGTAAAAGAAGAAGAATACCCACATTAAAATGATTGGCGGAATAGCTGAGAGTGCGACTTTTTTGTTATCAAGCCAAATAAAGAGAGGCGTTGCGCTGGCAACCAATAAGTAAGCGAAAAACATGTCCATCATACCCGTCTCCTTTCATTTTGTGATAACGTTTACAAAAATGAAATAGAGGAACTGAGTTGTGTCTGTTTTGTGGTTGTTTTGTGAACATTCTGTTACAATTATTATACCATGTTTTCCAGAAATTGATACACGTTTTCGTGAAAATGAGTTAGACCTATTGTCTTATTTTTATGCTTTATAAGATAGGAGATTGTACGGAGCTTTCTTTTAGAACAGGGGGAATGTAGATGTATCAGGTAATAAAGCTTGAAAAAGAAGACTGGCGGGAAGTAATCAGTATGTCTGAATATGCTTTTCAGAAAGAACTTAGTGCTGAGGAACGAGAAGAGAAAGTAAAAGCTTTAGAGAACCATTACATCATCGGAATCAAAGAACAAGAGAAACTCCTTTCTAAGCTTCACATCATTCCCTTTTCTGTCATGCTGGAAGAGCAGGAGATGAAGATGGGAGGTATTGCCGGGGTAGCAACCTGGCCTGAATACAGAAGAAAAGGAACAGTAAAGGAACTTATTCTAGACGCTCTAACGGTTATGAAGAAAAGAAACCAAACCATCAGCTTTTTGCATCCGTTCCTGATCTCCTTTTACCGCAAATTTGGCTGGGAACTCTGTTTCTATCAAAAACGCCTGACTTACCTTAAAGAACAGTTTCAAAAACTAGGCGATGCCCCTGGGGACGTGAGGAGGCTTCAAAAGGATGAAACAGATGCAGTGAATGCCATCTATAATCAGTACAGAACGAAGCATAATGGGCTGATGAAGCGTTCAAAGGAGCATTGGACAGAGAAGATCCATGGAATGAAAGCTATGTACATCTCTGAAGATGGGGTGCCCTGTGGATATCTTGTGTATGACATCAAAAATAAAACGATGCGGGTTGAGGAATTTGTTTATTTGAACAGAGAGGCACAGAGAGGCTTGTGGAATTTTATTTGCCAGCATGATTCGATGCTAAATGAAGCGGAACTGACTGTACGGATGGAGGAAGATCTTGATTTTTTAACTGCCGAACCCCGGGTCAAACAAGAGATATATCCTTATAGTATGGCGCGCATCGTTGACGTTGAAGGTTTTTTACGGGAATATCCAAAATCTCGGGTAACAGCTCCCTTTGACTTTAAGGTAACGGATCAATGGGCACCGTGGAATCAACAGACTTTCCGCGTCGATTCGCAGCAGGTGCAGATCATTTCAGAAGAGTCATCTGACCATCTAATAGAATGCAGCATATCTTCTTTAACCGCTTTCTTCCTAGGCGCCAGAAGTGCCCGTTTCCTTTTTGAAGCAGGCATGATAAAAGGACCGGTATTTGAAATCAAACGGCTTGATGACGACTTTCAACTAAAACCTCCATTTCTTATGGATTTCTTTTAACCTCTTATTTAAAAGGGGTTTTTTTATTTGAAAAGTTTTGTGTCAATCGAAACATTTCGGTCTATCATACGTCATATGTCGTGTAGCTGAAAAACGCCACAAGTGCGGAAAAAACTTAAAAGGAAGCGAGCTTCACGTGTCATCTTGAACGTGGTTCATGTATAATAAACATTAGTGATTTTCCGATGAAAATGTAAGGCGGGATAGAATGAGTCGATATAAGAAACAGCAAAGTCCCTTTTACCAGGGGGATTTGATTTTTATATTTGGTGTGTTTTTTATTATAAGCGTATTGGCGATTTATGCTGCCGGTCAGTTTGGGCAGTATGGAGATAATGCCTGGACGAAACAAATTATTTATTATGCTTTGGGGGCTATTGCCATTTCGGTACTGCTGTATTTCGATTTGGAGCAGCTTGAAAAATTGAGTTTATATGTATTTTTATTCGGGATTTTGCTTCTTTTGATATTGAGAGTCAGTCCTGAGTCTATTGCACCAGTGAAAAACGGTGCAAAAAGCTGGTTTCAGTTTGGTTCTGTAACGTTACAGCCCTCTGAATTTATGAAAATTGGGCTCATGATGATGGTAGCCTCAGTGATTTCAAAAGCAAGCCCTAAAAAAATCCGAACGCTCAGAGATGATGTGCATCTTTTGCTTAAGATTGCAGGTGTATCGGTAGTGCCGATCGGACTTATCCTTCTTCAGGATGCTGGTACAGCCGGGATATGTATGTTTATTGTGATTGTCATGATCTTTATGTCAGGAGTAAACTGGAAGCTGATCGCAATCATTGGTGGTTCTGGTATCTTACTTATTTCTCTTATCTTGTTAGTAATGATTAATTTTCCTGATGCTGCTAAATCAGTTGGGATTCAAGAGTATCAAATAAAGAGGGTAACATCCTGGGTTTCTGATACAAATGGAACAACTCAGGAAGATGCAAATAGCAGCTGGCAGGTTGATCAGGCTGTTATGGCTATCGGCTCAGGCGGCATTGTCGGAAATGGCGTTCACAATTTGAAGGTGTATGTACCAGAAGGACAGACCGACTTTATCTTCGCCATTTTGGGTGAAAGCTTTGGCTTTATAGGCTGTGCAATTGTTGTTATCATGTTCTTCTTCTTAATCTACAGGCTTGTCGTTCTGATAGATAAAATACATCCGTTTAACCGTTTTGCTTCCTTCTTTTGCGTTGGCTATACGGCGTTAATTGTTATCCACACATTCCAGAATATCGGAATGAACATCGGCATTATGCCTGTTACCGGGATTCCGCTGCTGTTTGTCAGCTATGGTGGAAGCTCGACGCTTGCAACGCTAATCGGTTTCGGGATTGTGTATAACGCGAGTGTGCAGCTGACGAAATACAGAAGTTATCTCTTTAATTCTTAAGATGAAGACAGCCTTTTCAGAGGCTGTCTTTTTTTTGTGCAGAGCATTTCACTTTTGGGAATACTTTTTTTCGGATATGATAAAAAGAGATAAGGAGGTTCTTGTGATGAATAACACAATCGAAACCATTTTGAATCATCGGTCAATCCGGTCTTTTACTGATCAGCTTTTGACAGCTGAAGAAATTGATACATTAGTGAAAAGTGCGCAGGCTGCGTCTACATCCAGTTATGTGCAGGCATATTCGATTATCGGGGTTTCTGATCCTGAGAAAAAACGTGAGCTGTCTGTGCTTGCTGGGAATCAGCCTTACGTTGAGAAGAACGGGCACTTTTTTGTATTTTGTGCGGATTTGTACCGCCATCAACAACTGGCTGAGGAAAAAGGGGAACATATTTCTGAGCTGCTCGAGAATACGGAAATGTTTATGGTTAGCTTGATTGATGCGGCGCTGGCAGCGCAAAATATGAGCATTGCGGCTGAATCTATGGGGCTTGGCATTTGTTATATCGGCGGCATTCGGAATGAGTTGGACAAGGTGACAGAGGTGCTGCAAACGCCTGACCATGTGCTCCCGCTATTCGGGCTGGCAGTAGGTCATCCAGCGAATCTATCCGGCAAAAAACCGAGACTGCCAAAGCAGGCCGTTTATCATGAGAATGCGTATAATGTGAACGCAGACGATTTCCGTCATACTATGAATTCGTATGACAAAACCATTTCTGATTACTATAGAGAAAGAACAAACGGACAACGGGAAGAAACGTGGTCCGATCAAATACTGAACTTTATGAAGCAGAAGCCGCGTACGTATTTAAATGACTACGTGAAAGAAAAGGGCTTTAATAAAAACTAAAGCCAACCTCTCCGTCTAGGAGGGGTTTTTATGTTTCACGTGTAACATATTCCGACAAATAGGGACATGCTTTCACAAATAAACGGCGAATGATGAGAGACACTGATAAGCAGTGTGAGCGGCTTTGAAGAAAAATTAGGGGATCAGTGATACGATGAGGATGAGGTGGTAGGGATGGTTTCATTAAGTATATTAGATCAATCTCCAGTATCAAAGGGCAGCAATGCAGAAATGGCCTTACAGCAAACCGTTGCGCTTGCCCAAGCTGCTGAGGACCTTGGATATAAGAGATTTTGGGTTTCTGAGCATCACTTTTCTAAACGGCTGGCAGGCTCCAGTCCTGAGGTGCTCATCAGTCATATAGCGGCGAAAACAAAGCGAATCCGCGTTGGATCTGGAGGAGTTATGCTGCCGCATTACAGTGCTTATAAAGTAGCTGAAAACTTTCGTGTTCTGGAGGGGCTGACACCGGGAAGAATTGACCTGGGGCTTGGCAGAGCACCGGGGGGAATGCCGATTGCATCATGGGCGCTGAATGACGGCGGTAAGCGCAATGCTGATCAGTATCCGCAGCAAATTAAGGAGCTGACCATGTATTTGCATGATTTGGCGGATGACAAACACCGTTTTCCGAATCTGACGGCTGCGCCGCATATTTCAACTGCTCCGGATGTATGGCTGCTAGGCTCTTCTGGAGAAAGCGCGCTGCTCGCCGCGGAATCTGGCGCTGGCTATATGTTTGCCCATTTTATCAATGGAGAAGGCGGAGAGGATACTGTCAGACAGTATAAGAGACGATTCAAACCGTCTGTGTTAGGAGATACGCCTCGAGCGGCAGTTGCTGTTTTTGTTCTTTGTGCTGACACAGAGGAGAAGGCAGAGGAGCTTGGGGCTGTCCTCGATTTTACGCTTTTGGCGGGAGAGCAGGGGATTCCTTTAGAGGGAGTTCCTTCGTATGAAGCTGTTCGGGGAAACTCGTATTCTCCCTATGAACAGAGACGAATTACTGATAATCGAAATCGAATGATTGTGGGTACGAAAGAACAGGTTAAGGAGCGGCTGCTAGCTTTGAGTAAAGCGTATGAAACAGAGGAAATCATGGTGGTGACCATTACACATCATTTTGAAGATAAGCTCCGGTCGTATCGTTTATTGCAGGAGGCGTTAGCTGACTGATCGTTAAAAAGCCCTGCCAATCGGCAGGGCTTCTTCTTATTCAACAGTGAAAGGCTCTTCGGTCAAAACCTGGCTTGATTTGCCTTTGTTCGCGGCATAGGCGAGCAAGTAATACTCTCCGGCCGGAAGCTTGGTTCCGCCATTAATCGTGCCGTCCCAGTCAAAGTACTGATAACCTTTATCTTGATTTTTATAAATGCCTGCTTGGCCTGCGAAATCAAGATTGCTGTCATAGACGAGGAACGCCAGCTCTTCCGCTCCCGCAGGAAGGTAGGTTTCAATTTGATAGGTGCCTTGTACAGACCCTTCACTGACGGAGACAGATGTGACTCTCGGATAATCGGGCTCTTTCACAATCAGCAGTGTAGGTACCTTAGCGACCGTTTTTCCGCCTTCTCTGACGATAACTGTACCTTCATAGGTGCCTGCTTTTGTTTTCTTCGTATTGACTTTTACTTTTGCAGTGGCTTTTCCGGTTTGATGTGCCGGAATCACAACACGGCTTGTCCCGGATGTGGAGATGCCGCTGTCGTTAAATGAATATTCCAGTGTGTATGACTTTCTAATGGAAGATTGATTTTCAATCGTAAACGTTTCTTTTTTCGTTTCATTTCCGTTTTCCTTCAAGAATGTGCCGTATGAATAGCCTCCAGGAGAGACGAGCGAATCGGCTTTGATCGCGTTCATAATTCTTGCGCTGCCCGCGCCTTGGGCATTATGCGGATATACTTCCCCATCGCCATCCTTTAAAGTGACGGCGGTATTCATGATGGCAGCTTTAATCTGTTCAACGCTCCATTTTGGTTTGGCTTGTTTAATGACGGCAACTGCTCCGGCGATATGAGGCGATGCCATGCTTGTTCCTTGTTTTGATCCGTAGCCGTAAGGATGCTCAGGATTGTGTGTTGGGATCGTGCTGACGATATTGACGCCTGGCGCGGAAATATCAGGCTTAATCATCCACGTATCCATAACAGGGCCACGTGATGAGAAATCAGCCACTTGTTCACCGAGCGCTTTTGAGACCGTCAATTTGAATGTTGTTTTTGTCTCACCAGCCTTCAGGGCGCTGACGAGTTTTTCGCCATCTTCTAATGAAAGCTTAATCGTTGGGACAGACATGCCTGGCACATTGGCTTCAATTTCTCCAGAGAAGTTGTTATACACAACCATGCCAATGGCACCGGCCTTTTTAGCGTTATCCGCTTTATCCACAAATGCAATGCTGCCTCGTTTGACAACGGCGACTTTGCCTGTCAGGTCTTTTCCTTCAAAGTCCTTTGCTTCGCCGATTCCCGCTTCGACGAGCTCAACTTCTTTGTTATTGAGTGCTTTGACTTCGTCCTCCTTGTTGTAGCCCATCACTTTTGCTGAAGAGTAGGAGCCGAATTTGACGGCGTATTCATTGAGCGGCAGCTGAGTCGCACCGACAGAAATCGCTTCTCTTGATGTGCCAGGCGATCCGACTGTCCAGCCGTTCGGTCCGCTGTTGCCGTTTGATGTAACAGCGACAACCCCTTCTGACATGGCCCAGTCAAGTGCTGTGCTTGTCGCCCAGTCCGGGTTGTTTAAAGAGTTTCCGAGAGACAGGTTCATCACATCTGCTCCGTCCTGTACAGCGCGTTCCACGCCAGCAATGACGTTTTCCGATGTCCCGCTTCCGCCAGGGCCTAACACACGATAAGCAAGAAGTGTGGCATCAGGCGCTACACCTTTAATCGTTCCGTTTGCAGCCACAGTTCCGGCTACGTGTGTGCCGTGGTCCGTTGCACCGCCCCTTGGATCGCCGGTTGGTGTTTCCTTTGGATCGTAATCATTGTCCACAAAATCGTATCCTTTATATTGTCCAAAGTTTTTCTTCAGATCTGGGTGATTGTATTCAACCCCAGTATCAATAATCGCCACCTTGACGCCTTTTCCTGTGTAGCCTAAATCCCATGCATCGTTTGCTCCGATATAAGGCGCACTGTCATCCATTTGCGGAGATACGGCGTCTTCAGAGATCGTGACGTCTTTATCCTTCATATTGTCTGTTTTATACGTGACGTTCGGGTATACTGCCTTCACGTCTTTTACCGCGAGAAGTTTTGGAATCTCATTAGCTGGGAGTTTCATAGAGAAGCCTGAGAATACCTGCTCATATTCCCGGTTTACTTTTCCGTTTTTCACCGCTTTGATTACTTTATTTTTTGCTTTTGTGCGAGCGGTTTTCAGCTTGCTTTTCGATTGGCTTTCTCCAGCTTCCTTCGCTTCTGCCAAGGATTTTTCTTTTAATTCCACTATAACGGTTGTTTTTTTGCTTGTTGTCATGTCGATATCACCGAATACCTCGGCTTTTTCCAGGTCAGCCGACGTTTTTGAAGACGGCGGTGCTGCCTTGACGCCCGTAACACCTGTGGATAACGTAAAAAATAAGACGAAACTGACAAGCAGAAAGCGAATGATCCCCTTTTTCAATGTGTTTCCCCCTTTGTATTTAGAAAAAATGTGAAAGATCTAGTATATATTTCTTGAAAATTCAAAAAAATCCTTGTGTCATTTGGACCATTTATTGGATTTTGTTTGTGTATAAGGAAGGAGTTATACACAGAACCCTGTGCATAAGTGAATAAACCTGTGTATATATATAGTTGGGAATAAATGTTCGTATACAAAATATAGATAGAGTTTGTGGACATGTGGATATCTCTTGTGATTAAGTTGTTCTTATCTTTGGGATAACTTGTGTATAAAGTTTTCAAACCGTTCTCCAATTTTCATTTCAATTCTCTCAGCTTTCAACAAAACTTCTAAAAACTAGTTGGTTTTTTCACTCATATTGTGACAAAGAATTCTCTTTCAACGGTCTATCATAGAGTCATGAGTTTTGCTAGAGCTGCTAGTTTGCGAGAAAAGAAATCGGCCGTCTTTTCCTGCGGGCTGCGGCTGAGAAAACGGGCTGCTAAAAAAGGCTGCCTGCCAAAAAGAAGCGGAGGGATGTTTTTCTATGAAACGTTTGCTTGTATCTTTACGGGTGTGGATGGTCTTTTTGATGAACTGGGTGACGCCGGACAGAAAAACTGCGGCTGCCGCGGTCTACTCGGCTCAGCGTACATACCAAAGAAAGGCGGCGGTGCAAGCCGCGGGACTTGTTTCGTTTTATGAATGGCGGATGGCTGTGAATGAGGAAGAAAAACAGAAAGCGAAAGCCGCCGCGCTTTATAAAAGAAGGTGTTTGCAAGCCTTCAAGGAATCGCCAAAGCAGGAGAGAGCGGGCCCGCATCTTTACATGGCGGTCAAAAGGAGGTAAAATCCCAGTCAAAAGCAAATTGGCGGGAGAGATAACCTCTTGAAAATCTATAAAGTATTAAACAACAATGCGGCTTTAATAAAAGAGGATGATCAGGAAAAAATCGTGATGGGACCTGGAATCGCTTTTCAAAAAAAGAAAAATGATCTCATCCCTATGAATAAAGTGGAAAAAATCTTTGTCGTGCGCGACGAGAATGAAAAATTCAAACAAATCCTGCAAACACTGCCGGAGGAGCATATAGAGATAGCTGAGGATATCATCAGCTATGCGGAAGGGGAGCTCGCGGCGCCGCTGAGCGACCACATTCATATCGCGCTTTCTGACCATTTATCCTTTGCGATCGAAAGGGTTCAAAATGGGCTGCTTGTGCAGAATAAATTGCTGCATGAGATAAAAGCGCTCTATAAAAAAGAATACGAGATCGGCCTGTGGGCGATCGGACATGTAAAAGAGACATTAGGCGTGTCTCTGCCTGAAGATGAAGCGGGTTATATTGCCCTTCACATCCATACGGCCAAGATGGATGCGGAGAGCATGTATTCAGCGCTGAAGCATACGACCATGATCAAAGAAATGATAGAGAAAATAGAACAATACTTTAATCGAAAGGTGGATGAAAACAGCATTTCCTATCAACGCCTTGTCACGCATTTGCGATACGCGGTCAGCCGGTTGGAATCAAATGAAGCGCTCCATCATATGGACGAGGAGATGCTTTATTTCATCCAAAAAAAGTATTCATTTGCCTATCAATGTGCGCTGGAGCTGGCGGAGTTTTTGAAAAATGAATATCAATTACATTTGCCGGAATCCGAGACCGGCTATATCACGCTGCATGTCCAGCGTCTTCAAGATCTCTCGGAATAACCGCTTTGACTTGCAGGGAGTGATCTCTGGAAGTTTTTTTTATTGATCAGGATTGAGTGTGTAGTACATCCAGCCCATCATGACCATTCCAGCGGTCAGATTCCCGAGCGTAACGGGAATTAAGTTTCGGACTGCTCCCATCAGTGTCACTGTATCAGGGTGCTCGACCAAAAGTGAGATGGCGAATGTGCACATATTGGCAATGCTGTGTTCAAAGCCGGAAATAAAGAAGCAGAAAACGAAAAGCATCATGGTAAAGAGCTTTGCGCCTTCCCCTTTGAGAGCCATTGGAATGAAAAAGGCGAGGCACACAAGCCAATTGCACAGCAATCCTCTGAAAAACAGTTCGGAAGCCGGCGGCTCCATTTTGTGTTCTGCCAGATGAATCAAAAAGGAATGTACGGAAGACTCCTCAAAAAGCCCTGTCGCGCTGATCAGGATGGCAAACAAAATGGCGCCGATTAAATTGCCGGCATAGCTTGATATCCACAAGTACAGGGTGTCGCGCCAGCGGAGTTTTTTTCGGAGCGCGGTATAGGTGAAGTAAAAGGTATTGCCGGTAAATAAATCTCCGCCTCCGTAAGCGATCAGCACAATAGCGGCCCCGAAAGTGACAGCGGCTGCCGGAAAGGCAAATGGAGAATCAGCCATATAGAAATAACTGCCGGTTTTACTTGCGGCTGTAATGCCAAAACCAATAAACATACTGGCCAAAATGGACCGTAGCACATAACGGATTTTGCTTGAAGCGAATATGTGTTGTTTTTTCAAAGCGTACTGTTCAACCTTTTGCAATGCTTGAGTTTCCATGGTCTTTTCCTGCTTTCTATCATGATTGAGCATAGTATAGCATGATATTGTGAACTATTTCACAAATATTTTTTACGAATTTTTGTCTACATGTTTTATCAAACTATTTAACTAAAAAGTAGTTGACGAAAACGCTGTCATGTTTTATGATGAAAGCGTATTCTCAATCTGAATAAGCGGGATTGTGACTGGTAAAGCAGGCAAGACCTAAAATTTGCGAAATGAAAAAAGGATCACTGTGTCCTTTATTCGTTGGCGAATTTTAGGTCTTTTTTGTTTAAATAAAAGGGGGAGAAACAGATGGATTACAAAGAGACTGCAAAACGCCTCATTGAGCTTCTCGGAGGGAAAGATAATATTATCAGCGCGGCTCATTGTGCAACAAGACTGCGTTTAGTGATGAAAGATGAATCAAAGATAGATCAAGCACAGGTTGAAGAGCTTGATGGTGTCAAAGGGGCCTTCAGCAGCTCTGGCCAGTACCAGATCATTTTCGGAACAGGTCTTGTGAATAAAGTATTCGATGCTTTTTCTAAAGAAGCTGATATTGAGCGTGAGGAACACGTCAATCATCAGGATGCGGCAAAAGAAAAGCTGAATCCTGCTGCGAGATTTGCGAAAACGCTTTCTAATATTTTTGTCCCAATTATCCCGGCTATTGTAGCCAGCGGTCTATTAATGGGATTGCTGGGTATGATCAATGCGTTTCATTGGATGAGCAAGGATTCTGCGGTTTTTCAGCTGCTTGATATGTTTTCAAGTGCAGCATTCATTTTCTTGCCGATTCTAATTGGAGTAAGCGCTTCAAAAGAATTTGGCAGCAACCCGTACTTGGGAGCGGTCATTGGGGGAATCATGATTCATCCAAACCTTTTGAATCCATGGGGTTTGGCTGAAGCGACACCTGATTATATGCATCTTTTCGGATTGGATATCGCGCTTCTAGGCTATCAGGGAACTGTCATCCCTGTTCTGCTGGCGGTTTATGTAATGAGCAAGGTAGAGAAATGGACAAGAAAAGTGGTTCCGCATGCGGTAGATTTGCTTGTTACACCTTTTGTTACTGTAATTGTCACCGGGTTTGTTGCTTTTATCGCGATTGGCCCTCTGGGAAGAGCCCTTGGCTCCGGGATTACGGTTGCTTTAACTTATGTGTATGACCATGCCGGTTTTGTTGCAGGGTTGATTTTCGGGGGCACGTATTCACTCATCGTGCTGACAGGTGTTCATCACAGCTTCCATGCGATTGAGGCGGGGCTAATTGCGGATATAGGAAAAAACTACTTGCTGCCGATCTGGTCAATGGCGAATGTCGCACAGGGTGGGGCCGGCCTTGCCGTCTTCTTTATGGCCAAAAAAGCAAAGACAAAAGAAATCGCGCTTCCGGCAGCATTTTCCGCTTTTCTCGGCATTACTGAGCCCGTAATATTCGGAGTTAACCTTCGCTATCGAAAACCGTTTATCGCCGCGATGATCGGAGGCGCATTGGGCGGTGCTTATGTCGTCTTTACTCATGTTGCTGCAAACGCTTATGGGTTAACGGGTATTCCGATGATCGCCATTGCTGCGCCGTTTGGCATGGGCAACTTGATCAACTATCTGATTGGGATGGCCATTGCGGCAGTGTCAGCGTTCATTGCAGCATTTGTCATGAAGATCAATGAGGATGAGGGGAGAAAAAAATGACAGCACATGATCAGGAGCTTCGTCGCCGGGCTTATGAAGAGGTGGAGAAAAAAGAGCCTATCGCTGACAGCGATCCGCATCGCCAGCATTTTCACATCATGCCGCCGGTTGGGCTGCTGAATGACCCGAATGGCGTGATTTATTGGAAGGGCACCTATCATGTATTCTTTCAGTGGCAGCCGTTTCAGACGGGGCACGGCGCGAAATTTTGGGGGCATTATACGGCACAGGATGTTGTGAATTGGAAGCGGGAAGACATTGCGCTCGCTCCGAGTGATTGGTT
This sequence comes from Bacillus sp. ATD, assembly GCF_050585765.1. Classification (NCBI taxonomy): domain Bacteria; kingdom Bacillati; phylum Bacillota; class Bacilli; order Caryophanales; family Bacillaceae; genus Bacillus; species Bacillus sp. ATD. The sequence continues at coordinate 95,180 of NZ_JBOBQH010000001.1, forward strand.
CGATAAAAACGGCTGCTACTCGGGCAGCGCTGTTCCGAAAGATGATCAGCTCTATCTGTTTTACACAGGAAATGTCAGGGACCAGGAGGGAAATCGGGAAACGTATCAATGCCTTGCTGTTTCTGACGACGGGCTGTCCTTTGAGAAAAAGGGTGTTGTCACCCGCCTTCCGGAAGGATACACCCCCCATTTTCGCGACCCGAAGGTATGGGAGCATGAAGGTACATGGTATATGGTGATTGGTGCGCAAACGGAAAATTTGAAGGGGCAGGCTGTATTGTTTGCTTCTGATAACCTGACGGAGTGGCGATTTCTTGGCCCGATAACTGGCACGGGATTCAACGGGCTGGACGATTTTGGATACATGTGGGAATGCCCTGATTTGTTTACCCTTCAAGGATCCGACGTGCTGATTGTCTCGCCTCAAGGGCTTGAGGCTGACGGTTTCCTTTATCAGAACGTGTACCAGTCAGGTTATTTTGTCGGGCGTCTCGATTATAACAAGCCTGAACTGAAGCATGGTGATTTTAGGGAGCTTGATCAAGGTTTTGATTTTTACGCGCCGCAAACACTTGAAGATGATCAGGGCAGACGAATTTTGTTTGCATGGATGGCTGTGCCTGACCAGGATGAAGGATCTCATCCGACGATTGACTATCACTGGATTCACTGCATGACGCTGCCGAGACAGCTGACGCTATCAGGCGAGAAGCTGATTCAGCAGCCGCTGCCTGAGCTGAAAGCCATGCGCAGAAACGAGAAGAAATTACAAATCCACATGCACGAATCATCTGGCACACTTCCAGTGGAAAACGCTGAAAGAGCTGAGATCTTGCTGGAAGACATTCATACGGAGTCCGGTTTTTCAATCAGTATCCGCGGAACGGCTTCGTTTTCCTTCCATAAAGACGAGGGGATTGTTACGCTGGAACGGACGAGCTTCGACGGAAAAAGAACAGAGTCGAGACATTGCCGCATCAAGGATTTGCATACCGTGCACATGTTTATCGACGCATCCTCTGTTGAAATCTTTATCAATAACGGAGAAGAGGTCTTTAGTGCGAGATATTTTCCTTTCCCGGGAAATCATGAAGTAACAGTCAGTTCGACCGGGAAATCTGAAATGAATGTCAGAATTTGGACCCTTGTGTAGAAAATCCTTCTATTTTCTTATGTGAAATCTAAGCCATCTGTGCTATTCTTCAACGATAACCTACTATTTTTTTCTGTAAAAGGAGTTGTTTTCTTGAATATACATGAACAGAAGATAACACCGGCATGTTTGGAAAAGGCTGCGGACCAAGTTGAAGATAAGCGGGAAGAATATAAGGATGTGTTGCTTCAGCTGAAAAAAATGCTTGGCGGAACAACACCGCACAGTGAAACGGCGGAAATTCTCACGCGGGCATATCAACAAATGAAGGAATATGCACTTTTTGTTCAGTCGATAGAAGCATTTTTGAGGAAATCTGCAAATAATTTAAAAATCAAATAAACAGGCTGCCGAGGGATCGGCAGTTTTTTCTGTGAAAAGTCTTCGGTGATTTAAAAGCGGCTGCCTCTCAGTAAGGCAGCCGCTTTTTTTATGATTGTTGATTCAGGCGCAGGGCAGAATGCTTCGTAGGTCCGACATACTGGTTTAACGGGAAGGATTCTTTAATGGCAGCTGTGATGAATTCTTTCGCTGCGTAAATGGCTTCTTTGACTTCCGCACCTTTGGCAAGCTCCGCTGTCACGGCTGCTGAGAATGTACAGCCTGCGCCATGTGTATAAGGCGTATCGATCATTTCGCTTTCAAGGACTTCCGCTGTTTCACCGTCATAGAGAACATCAACGGCTTTCTCGTGCTTGAGTTTGCCTCCGCCTGTAATGACGACATATTGAGCGCCGAGTGCATGAATTTTTTTCGCGGCTTCGATCATATCGTCAACTGTTTTTAGTTCATCCATGCCGCTGAGCTGGCTGGCTTCAAACAAGTTTGGCGTAATGACAGTGGCTAGCGGAGCCAACTGCTGACGCAGGGCTTGGGCATGCTCTGGATAAAGGACTTCATTAGCACCTTTGCAAACCATAACCGGGTCAATTACCACATTTTTTAATTGTTTTTCTTTGATTGTTTTTGCTGCAAGCTCGATAATGTCAACGGTTGGCAGCATTCCTGTTTTCATGGCGTCCACACCGATGCCGTCCGTAATCGTTGCAAGCTGGGCGCGGATTGTATCAGTATCGATCGGGAATACCTGGTGGTCCCAGCTGTTGTTCGGGTCCATCGCAACGATCACCGTTAAGGCGGTCATCCCGTATACGTTTTTTTCTTGAAATGTTTTTAAATCAGCTTGAATCCCAGCACCGCCGCTGGAATCTGAGCCGGCAATGGTGAGTGCTTTGTGCATAGACATGTCTTGAACCTCCATCGTGTTTTGTCTTTCATTATAGTTAGATTTTCTCTGTATCACAATATAGAAGATCTATAGGAATCATTTGACAATCTCAACGGGCTTTCGTAAAATGCTACATAAGAAAACTAGGTAGGGGTTTTGAGATGTTAAATCGTGAGCTGGTTAAGGGAAGCACGGTTATATTGGTATTGACGCTTCTGAACGAGCGGCCGATGTACGGCTATGAGCTTGTAAAAGAAATGGGAAGCCGCAGCGGAAATGAACTGCAGATGAAAGAAGGGACCTTGTATCCTTCTCTTCACAAGCTTGAACGCCAAGGGTATATTTCTTCCTACTGGGAGAAGCAGGAGAAAGGACCGGACCGCAAATATTACCGGATTACAGACGAGGGCAAAGAAGTGCTGGCGGAACGCACGAAGGAATGGAGCGTATTTTCAGCCATGATGGACCGAATACTGAAGTGGAGCGGACAAAATGGATAAAGAAACATATGTATCCGAAATCAAAAGCGGGCTTAAAGGGCTTCCTGAGGGTGAGGCGATGATAGAAGAGATTGAGAGCCATATTGAACATCATCTGTTTCGCTCTTTTCAGGAAGGAAAGAGTGAGGAGGAAGCTATGCAGACTTTATTGCAGGAGTTTGGAACACCAACTGACATTGTTTCTTCGTTTAAGAAAATACAGCCAGTAACGTTCCGTGCGTTTTTGATGTTCCATCTTTTCTGTAACAGTGCCCTATTCGCTGTCGGCATTGCGATTGCAATAATGCATGTATGGCTTGAATCACCGTTTGTTCAAGCAGTATGGAAAGGCATTTCTGTTTCTGTTTGGCTGATCTTAGCTGCATATATGGTCTACTGGGTGCTGATTGGGTATCAAGGCGTGAAGGAGTTTGGAAAACGCGGAGAAAAGCTTGTTCTACATACGATTCTGATCTCAATGGTGCCAAACGTCATTTTTATGCTTGTTTTTCTATTCAATGTAATTCCTGCTGCGCTGTTTCAATCCTTGTTGACACCTTGGTTTGTTGGAACTTGTGCTTTTGCAACGCTGTTATTTCCGTTATTTGGCCGAATGGGCTGTTATATTGGCAGGCGTCAGCTTGTCTGATTTTTTAGGTATATACATAGAAATTCTATGTAAAGGAGGTGTATGTCGTGAGGATTAGCTCTTGTTTATATGGTTTTGTAGCTCATGGGGCAGTATTTTTGTTTACTGGTGGCTGCATGCTCTTGGCTATGGCAGCCAGCTTGCCTTTTGTTTTTCTGCTTGATCGGCTGCCTGATGTCGTCTTTACAGCAGGTGCCATTCTTACGCTGCTATGTTCATATGCTTATGTCTGGTTTTGGGCGGTCCGATTTGCATATAACCAGAAAATGCGCCTGTTTGAGGTTCAATTGGGGTCCTTTGTGTTGCTAGCCCTCATGATATCTTTGTTTTTATTGGATGGATCTAGTATGAATGACATCATGATGAATTGGGACGATGCAGGCTGTGCTTTTGTGCCGCCGGCTTTTACATTTTTGTGTCTTTCTTATGCACTGGTGCTGCTGCCGGTCTATCAATCTAAGCTGTGGCGTCTTATCCTTCCGAATGGCGTCCGCATGAAAGATATCTTTCATGTCTTTGGAGATCTGATGCTGATCATGGTGCTTCTGATCGGAGCCACTTTGCTGTTTCTATCATTGTAGTATGCCGTTTCAGTAGGATATTCCCACTGATCTCCCGTCCAATATATGTTTTAATAGTACATGACTATGAAAATGAGAAGGAGAGCATCATGAAGATTTCTATCGTAATTGTGACCTATAATCGGATTCCGGCTTTGTGTGAGCTTTTGGAGTCGATTTCCCGCCAGACTTTGAAGCCGTATGAAATTATTATCGTAAATGATGCGGGGGAATCGGTCGTGCCAGTGAAAGCACTGTATCCGGAGCTGCCGATTGCTGTCATCAATTTAGAAAAGAACTCGGGGCATGTGGCTGCGAGAAATGCCGGTGTAAAAGAGGCGTCTGGCGATTGCATTATGCTGTGTGATGACGATGATTTCTTTACGCCAGGGCATGTGGAGAGAATGGCGAAGGAAATAGAAACGGCAGATTTCGTTCATTCTGATGCGGAAATTGTCTCGTTTGAAGAGAAAAACGGAACAAGATATCCTGTTTCACGGAAGCTGTTTGCTTATACCGCAGACTATGAGGATATGAGAGTGTTCTCTACATATGTGCCGTCGGGCAGCATGTACAGACGTTTCTTGCATGATGAAATCGGGTATTTCGATGCTGATGTGCACAATTATTGGGACTGGGATTTTTATTTACGCGCGGCCAAGGATTACCGGGTGAAGCGTGTCCCTTGCGCCAGTGTGATTTATGCCTTCAGTGACGCGGGAGACAATCAGTCTGCGGACCTTGGCGCCAAGCGGAAGCAATATTTGGATCGGTTAAGTGAAAAGCACGGACTCGGAGAGCTGCCGACGAAAAACTTTGCCGTCCTGCTTGAAGAGCCTGAGATGAAAAGGCGGGAAGCAAAAAGTGAAATGGTTTGGGATGGCGAACCTGTTTATTCCAGACTTCATCGTTCGTAAGGAGGCCTGAATCTTGAAACAGCTTTTACAAGACAGCTGGTGGGATCAGCTAAAGGAAGAGTTTGAGAAACCGTATTATCAAGAGCTCAGAGAAATGCTGAAGCGGGAATACGCGGAGCAAACGATTTATCCGGACAGCCGGGACATTTTCAATGCGCTGCATTATACGTCCTATGATGATGTCAAGGTCGTCATTCTGGGGCAAGATCCGTATCACGGGCCGGGACAGGCTCAAGGCTTAAGCTTCTCTGTAAAGCCGGGTGTAAAGCAGCCGCCTTCGTTAAAAAATATTTTTCTTGAGCTGCAGCAGGACATCGGATGCAGCATCCCAAATCACGGATCGCTTGTGAGCTGGGCAAAGCAAGGGGTTCTTTTGCTGAATACTGTGCTGACAGTAAGGCGCGGACAGGCGAATTCCCATAAGGGAAAAGGCTGGGAGCGTCTGACAGACCGGATTATCGATGTGCTGAATGAAAGAGAGCGGCCGGTTATCTTTATTTTGTGGGGACGGCATGCTCAAATGAAAAAAGAACGGATCGACACGTCCAAGCATTTTATCATTGAATCAACGCATCCCAGCCCGTTTTCTGCAAGAAACGGATTTTTCGGGAGCAGACCGTTTTCCCGGGCGAATGCCTATTTGGAGAAAATGGGAGAGGCACCGATTGATTGGTGTATTAAGGATTTGTAAAAAGCGCAGGTGATCTGCGCTTTTTTATTTGAGTATTTTTCGAATCATTCGCAGCCCGTTTTTGGAGGAAGGATAACGAAATGCGAAGTCGAAGCGGTTCGTTTGTTTGACGATGCTTTTTTTGTGCGTAAACGTGTTAAAGCTGTCAAATCCGTGATAGCTGCCGATGCCGCTTTCCCCGACGCCGCCGAATGGCAAATACGGCGTCGCAACATGCATTAACGTATCGTTGACACAGCCTCCGCCAAACGACAGATTCTCTAAAACAGCGCGCTCAGTTTCTTTGTTTGTGGTGAAGAGATACAGGGCGAGCGGCTTTGGGCGCGATTGGACTTTCTCAATGACTTCCCCGATATCACGGTATGTAAAGAGCGGAAGAATCGGCCCGAAAATCTCCTCTTGCATCACTGGAGAGTCATCCTTCACTTGTTCGAGAATGGTCGGCGCAATTTTGTGATGATCAGGATCAGATTGTCCGCCTGTGAGCGGGATGCCATCATTCAGAAAGCTGAGCAGCCGCTGATAGTGCCGTTCACTGACGATTTTCCCGTACTGCGGATTTCGTTCAGGCTGAGGGCCGTAAAATTCTCTGATTGCATGCTTCATTTCTTCCGCCAGCTTCGTTTTGATGTCTTCGTGGACAAATAAATAATCCGGTGCGATGCAGGTTTGTCCCGCATTTGTAAATTTCCCGAAGACGATGCGTTTTGCGGCAAGCCGTATGTCAGCATCCTTATGGACGATGCAGGGGCTTTTTCCGCCGAGCTCCAAGGTTACGGGAATTAATTGTTTGGCGGCGGCCTCCATGACGACTTTTCCCACGGCTACGCTGCCTGTAAAGAAAATGTAGTCAAAGGGCTGCTGTAATAATGCCGTGCTGACGTCGGGCCCGCCTTCTGCCATAGCGACATAATCAGTCGGAAAAACACTGCTGATGAGTTTCGAAAGTGCAGCGGAAACAGCCGGCGTATATTCTGACGGTTTGAGAACGACCGTGTTCCCCGCCGCAATGGCTCCAATCAACGGGGAAAGCGCCAGCTGCAAGGGATAGTTCCAAGGCGCAATCACCAAAACGGTTCCATACGGCTCAGGGATGATGATGCTCTTGGAGCCTAGATGAGTCAGTGGCGTTTTGACTCGTTTGGGCTTGGACCATTTTTTCAGCCGTTTCATGACAAAGCTGATTTCCTCCAAGATGATTCCGATTTCTGTTGAGTACGCTTCTTGCTCAGATTTGTGGAGATCCTGGTAGAGAGCGGCTATGAGATCGGCCTCATGAGTTTTGACGGCTTGTTTCAGCTTCTGCAAAATGTTCAGTCTCGTTTCAAGCGGTCTCGTATGTCCCGCTGCAAAATAGGTTTTATGCTTGCTGACGATAGAGGGGATGTTGTTCATTCCGTCTCTCCTTTTTGTAAGGTATGGTGATTTATTATGTGAAAAATTTCTTCTGCTTGTCAATTGCGCAAGGTTTGTCAGAAAAAATAACAAACTCATTTCTGCGTTCGCGGCAGGAATTTGATAAAATGCAGGAAGATAACATTTATTTTTTGGAGGGTGCTTCATGAACATTCATATATCTGCTTTGATTCAAAAGATGGAAGAAGAGCTGAAAAAAGCAAAAACGGCTGAACGAGATGAGGAGCTGAAGCGTTATGTAGCGGTTGTCCGTTCTCTGTGTGATGTCGTGCTTGATCAGCCGGAGACCGCGAGCGCGCCCCGCATACAGCCGAGCGTTACGCCAAGTCCTGCCCCGCCGCCATCGACAGACCAGCTGATGATGGAAAAAATGATGGGGAGCGCGGGATTAAACAAATATCGAAAGCAAGAAAAAGAGAAGCAGGAAGAGGACGGAAACGGAGAGTCTTTATTTGATTTTTAAAGAGAGAGGTTGAGCTTACGTGAAATTGGTTCTTGGCGCGCTGCAATGGACAGCGTTTATCATTGCTGCGGCGATTGTTGTTCCGGTGGCGGTTGCCCAGTCGTTTCATCTGGATCACTCGGATTCTGCGAGATTGATTCAAAGCACTTTTTTTGTACTGGGAATTGCCGCCGTCATCCAGTGTTTGAAAGGCCACAGACTGCCGATCAATGAAAGCCCCGCCGGTTTGTGGTGGGGAGTGTATACGATCTACGCAGGGCTGACGGGAACTGTGTTTGCGACATATGGAGACACACTGCGGGGGTTGCAGGGAGCTCTTCTTGTAAGCGCTGTATGTTTCTTTTTGTTAAGTGTTTTCAAGGTCATTGACCGGCTTGCAAAATTGTTTACTCCGGTTGTCACGGGCGTCTATTTATTGCTTCTTGTGATGCAGCTGAGTCAGCCGATTATAAAAGGAATTCTCGGGATCGGCTATCGAAAGGACGGGGTGGACGGTCTTGTATTTGGTTTGGCGCTTGTTGTAATCGCTGCCGCCTTTATGATGACAAATTCGAATATCATGTTTTTCAAGCAATATTCTATTTTATTAGCTTTGTTTGGCGGATGGGTGCTGTTTGCGGCTGCCGGGGCGGCAAAGCCGATTGAAATGCCGGACCGGATGTTTCAGCTGCCATCCCTGTTTCCTTTTGGGACTCCGTTATTTAACAGCGGCCTGATCATTACTTCTATATTTATTACCATCTTGCTGATCGTGAATATGCTGGCGAGCATGAAGGTCGTGGACATCGCCGTGAAAAAATTCAGCAAACAGCCTGATGGAAAGCATCATGAACGCCATGCCGGTTTTGCCGCTTCATTCAGCCATTTGCTTAGCGGCTTGACGGGTGCCATTGCACCGGTTCCGATTTCGGGAGCGGCAGGTTTTATTGAAACAACCAAAATGCCTTCTAAAAAACCGTTTATGCTCGGCAGTATTCTGGTTATCGTGATCAGCGTGATCCCGTTTTTTATGAATACGTTTGCGAGCCTGCCGTCACCCGTCGGATTCGCGGTGAATTTTGTTGTTTTTTCCGCAATGGGCGGTCTGGCCTTTGCCGAATTTGATTCATATGAGAAAGAAGAATTAAAAAGGGTGCGGTCTGTCATCGGCATCTCACTGCTGACAGGGGTCGGTATCATGTTTGTTCCTGAAACTGCGTTAAAAGGATTGCATCCGGTATTTATTTCTCTGTTAAGCAACGGGCTCGTATTAGGGACGCTTGCTGCAATAGGGGCTGACCAGTTCCAGCTTTGGCGCAGGAGAAAATCCGACAATCTCGTGTCAACGGAGAACAAACATTGAATTTTGGTGCAGGTGCGATAAGATAAATGATATGAGTTTAACGAAAAGGCGGGAGAGATAGATGAAAGTTTTTATCATATTAGGGGCCATTAACGCCCTGCTTGCTGTGGGGCTCGGAGCATTTGGCGCTCACGGATTAGAAGGGAAAATACCTGATAAATATCTTCAGGTTTGGCACACAGGCGTGCAGTATCATATGTATCACGCTCTGGGGCTTTTCGTTGTCGCGTTTCTGGCTGATAAATTATCCGGCATAGGCAGTGTCACGACAGCCGGATGGCTGATGTTTGCGGGAATCGTGCTGTTCTCCGGAAGCCTATATATTCTAAGTGTGACGCAAATCTCCATTCTTGGCGCGATCACTCCGCTCGGCGGTGTGGCGTTTATTATTTCTTGGATTATGGTTGTTGTCGCAGCCGTCAAATATCTCTAAACAAAAAAGCCAATCCTCATCATATGAGTGATTGGCTTTTTTCTTATCTTGGCGAATAGGACGCCATGGAATATGGATACGTATAAGCAATTTCTTCATCAAATGTAATGTAATCGAGGTAGATTGTCAGGAGCAGATAGCGTGTTCCTGATTTCGGGTCGCTGATAATGATGTGATCCCGGCCCGCTGCTTCGATGACGCCGCGAAAGATCTTCGAGCCCCATTCCTTGCTGTTTTCAAATGTCATATAAATGGTGGCTGTTTTTCCCCGATTCAGGCGCAAAATATTTTCGATATAAGATTCCTCAACAGGCAGCATGCCGGGAACGCTTTGGCCCGGTGCTGATGGTGTAGGCCCCGAAGGAATTTGAAACCCGCCGCCCTGCTGCTGGCCCGGAAATCCAAACCCCTGCTGTCCTTGCTGTCCCTGCTGCATTGGCATCATTGGCTGCATCCCCATCGTCTGCATTTGTGACCCTTGGCCTTGCTGCGGGTAAGGGTTGGCGCCAAACTGAGGCTGATACCCCTGCATATTATCAAATCCCTGCATTTGCTGGTATTGATTTTTTTTCGGTTTCATATCGTTCCTCCTTTTTATGAAAGCCATTCAAAACATGTTCTGGATGTATAGGTGAACGCTCCGCGATGACTCACCTCCGATGGAAAACGATCTTAGTCGCTGGTGCGATTTTTATCTCTTTCACCTTATGAGGCTGATGCTTGGAATATGCTGAAAAAGAACAGCGGACGGATCAGATTTCACTCTGGGCAGCCGCTGTTTTTCATAGACATACACAAACTTTTCGCATATTGGTTTGTATCCCTAGCGCAACTTGAGCGTAAGCGACATAAGATAACGATAGTTTCAGGTGTGAAGTTCCAAGAAGGAGGTGTAGGATTTGCCGAAAGTATCAGTCATTATGACGAGCTATAACAAAAGCGATTATGTGGCAAAGTCCATTTCTAGCATACTCTCACAAACGTTTTCAGATTTTGAATTGTTTATTATGGATGACAACTCCAATGAAGAGACGCTGAATGTAATCCGTCCTTTTTTGAATGATAACCGAGTGCGTTTTTATCAAAGCGATGTATCTGGAGTAAAGGAAAGAACAGAAAAAACAAGGTACGCGGCACTGATCAATCAGGCAATTGAGATGGCGGAGGGTGAATATATCACCTATGCGACGGATGACAACATCTATATGCCGGACCGGCTCCTGAAAATGGTGCAAGAGCTCGATGCCCATCCTGAAAAGGCTGTGATTTACTCAGCCTCCAAAACCTATCATTTAAACGAGCATCGCGACATTGTAAAAGAAACGGTCAGGCCTGCCGCTCAAGTGACATGGAACGCGCCGTGCGCCATCGATCATTGCTCGGTGATGCACAGATATTCGGTGCTTGAGAAGGTGAAGGAGAAGTTTGGCTCCTATTGGGATGAAAGCCCGGCGTTTTACCGTATAGGAGATGCCCGGTTCTTTTGGAGAGTCAATCATTTTTATCCGTTTTACCCGCTGGATGAGGAGCTGGACCTGAATTATATTACCGACCAATCGATTCACTTTCAGCTGTTTGAATCAGAAAAAAATGAATTTGTCAGGAACCTGCCTCCGCAGCGAAATTGCCGAGAGCTGCGTGAATCATTAAAGAAGCTTGGAATGGGGTGAGAGCTTGTCGGCCTATTTAAGCAATTATTGGGTGCTGTACCGGAAGTATGTCGAGCTTTTTGACAAACTTCGCTACAAAGGGATTCCGCTTGGGCTTATCAGTAATTTTTATCAATACATCAGCCCTGAGCTGAGGGTGATGATGGAAGAAGAACCGGAGTTATTCGGACCGGTGGATCAGCATATTGATGAGGGGCAGATTCAGCCGTTTTTTGAAGAAAGAATCCAAAACATCGTTAAAACAAATGACGAACCTGTTAAAGGGAAAGTCATTTTGCACTTTGATTACCTGCGTTTTTCAAACGAAAATTACTATCAATTTGATCCTGAAAAAACCGCTGTTCTGGCCAGATGGAGTTTGCCGCATTATTGTGATCTGCCTGTGATTAGCAAGCGGGAGATTGCGGAATCATGCCAAAAAGGCGATTCGAAGCCTTATCTCGAAACAGCCTGTTCGATTCTCGCCCCTTATGATGACCACCCGGCATTTGGTGATCAAGCGTTTCGTGACCGGCTTTTCAAAGACATTCCTTTATTTATAGAGGCCATTGATACAGTTGATGCGCTGTTTGAACAGGAAAAGATTTCAGCTGTTATTGTCGGTACGGCAGAAGATATTTACAGCAGGGTGCTTGCTCTCATGTGTCAAAGGAAAGGGGCCGTCAGCATTTGTCTTCAGCATGGCGCGTTGATGGGAGATGAAGCCTTCATTCCTGTTTTTACAACCTATCAAGCAGTTTTCGGTGCGTATGAAGCAGAGTGGTTCTTACGAAAAGGCTGTAAACCCGAGCAGATTCTAGTAACGGGACATCCCCGCTTCGATCAGATTTTTAACAGAACACCAATGGATATGTCCATATTCTATCGAAAACTTGCTTTTCATCCGTCTAAAAAAATTGTGCTCATTGCCACTCAGCCCTTTTCAGAAGATTTTTATTCCGGTGTGCTGGAAGGGCTTTCTGATCAGAAGCAGCTGCAAATCATCATCAAACCCCACCCGTGGGAAATTGGGAAAAACAAGCTTGACCTGTATCATGCAGCGGCGAAAAAACATCAAGCATGCAGAGTCATCAAAAAGGAGCTGGACCTTTATGACTTGCTGCCGTATGCTGATGCCGCAGTGACGCAGACCTCAACAGTCGGTCTCGAAGCCATGCTGTTTCAAAAGCCTGTGCTGATCGGCAAATCATCCGGAAATCGTTCGTATCCGTACTATGAATCTCTTGGCGATTTTATGTTTGACCAGCCGGATGAACTGGCACACACCTTGGTTGAGGTTCTTCGAAGCCCTGTCGTGCATCAAAAAGCGGAAGAGGCGCGTCTGGCATTCATAGCGGCTAATTATCCGGTGGCAGAATCAACAAACGCTTTATTTACGGAACTGAAAGCCAAAACAGGGGTTGATTATAGGCGGGAAGATACTGAATAAAATGATAGGAGCGCAAAGAAATGGTGCAAAAGAGAAATCATTTTCTCCCTTACTCATTGCCGTTAATCGGTAAGGAAGAAATTCAGGAGGTTACTGAAACGCTTGAATCGGGATGGCTCTCCAAAGGCCCGAAGGTTCAGCAGTTTGAAAAAGAGTTTGCCGCATTTGTCGGGGCGAAACACGCCGTGGCGGTGAATTCATGTACCGCAGCTTTATTTTTGGCTTTGAAAGCAAAAGGAATCGGTCCTGGGGACGAGGTCATTACCTCTCCGCTTACGTTCAGCTCGACCGCCAATACGATTATTCATACAGGAGCGACGCCTGTGTTTGCGGACATTGACGAAAACACGCTCAATATTGACCCGGTAAAGCTTGAGGCAGCCGTCACACCGCGAACGAAAGCAGTTGTACCTGTCCACTTTGGCGGGCAGTCCTGCGATATGGATGCGATTTTGGCAATTGCCCAAAAACATGGTTTATTCGTGCTGGAGGATGCGGCGCATGCGGTATATACGACTTATAAGCACAGAATGATCGGTTCGATCGGGGATGCAACGGCATTCAGCTTTTACGCCACCAAAAACCTGGCGACAGGGGAAGGCGGCATGCTCACGACAGATGATGAGGAGCTTGCTGATAAGATTCGGGTGCTAAGCCTTCACGGCATGAGTAAAGCCGCATGGAACCGTTATTCTTCAAATGGCAGCTGGTACTATGAAGTCGAATCGCCCGGCTATAAGATGAATATGTTTGATTTGCAGGCGGCCCTCGGACTTCATCAGCTGAAACGGCTGGATGATATGCAGAAACGGAGAGAAGAGATTGCCGGCCGCTATCAAACCGCTTTTCAGCAGATTCCGGGATTGATCACGCCGTTTGTCCATGATGACGGCAGGCACGCCTGGCATTTATATGTTCTGCAAGTTGATGAAAAAAAGGCTGGGGTCACGCGAAGCGAAATGATTACGGCTTTAAAGGATAAATACAATATCGGCACGAGCGTTCATTTTATTCCAGTACACATTCATCCGTATTATCAAAAGCAATTTGGATATAAGGAAGCGGACTTTCCGAATGCCATGAATTACTATAAACGAACCCTTTCCCTCCCGCTTTATCCATCAATGTCTGACGACGATGTACATGATGTCATTGAAGCTGTGCGGGATATCGTAAAAGGGGCTGATTAAGTGTATACGGTAAAAGAACATGTCTCCAAAGAGGCGATTGAGGAATTTCTCCAAAGCAGACAGCTTACATTGGATGTTCCGTATCAATTTTCCCTCGGCCTTTTTGAAAACAGCAGGCTCCAAGGCGTATTGCTTTACGAAGATTCTTTGTGGGAAAGCAAGGTGCTTCAGAAGAAAGTCATGAATGTCAAACTTCTTGCGGCGAACAGCACCGGGCAGCTGAAGAGGCTGTTTGAAGCTTTTTATTCTGTACGCCAAATGGATGAAACGGATTTTATCTTTGTCCGTGTTCCGGCTGAAGATATCGGAGCCGCGCATGTGATACAGCAGCAGCCGTCCTCTTACTTTGTCGGCAGTTTGCTGAAGCTGGCGATGCCTCCGTCTTTTTATGACAAAACCCCGCCATTTTTTGAACTGGGTCCGCCTGAGCCCGGAGACACAGAAGCGATATGTGAGCTGGCCCGAGACTCGTTTGCAAAAAGCAGATATTTTCAGGACCCTCATCTCAGCCGCGATGCAGCAAACAACATTTTTCAGGAGTGGACACGAAACAATCTGAATGGAAGGGCGGCGGTTAATATTGTCGCTAAACACAATGGCGAGGTCATCGGTTATCTTCAGGGCTTATCAAGGGATGATGAGTGCATTCTCGATTTGATGGCTGTAAAGCCGGGATTTGAAGGAAAACGTATTGCCTTTCATTTATTGGCGAATCTCATAGAACAACCGGAGATCCAGAAGCATAGAACGGTAACAGCGGGGACGCAGCTTCACAATGTAAGGGCGATCCGCCTTTATGAACGAATGGGCTTCACCGCTGAACAATCGTATTACTATTATCATATTTGGCGGGCAAGGAGGCGAAATAATGGCAAAGTTTCAGATTGCGAATAAAACTGTAGGCCATGACGCTCCTGTATTTATTATCGCCGAGGCGGGGATTAATCATGACGGGAAGCTTGATCAGGCTTTTGCGCTGATAGATGCCGCGGCGGAAGCGGGAGCGGATGCCGTTAAATTTCAAATGTTCCAGGCTGATAGGATGTATCAGAAAGATCCTGGTTTGTACAAAACGGCAGCGGGCAAGGACGTCTCTATTTTTTCTTTGGTTCAATCTATGGAAATGCCCGCTGAGTGGATTTCACCGTTATTGGATTACTGCCGCGAAAAGCAGGTAATCTTTTTAAGCACGGTATGTGACGAAGGGTCAGCTGATCTGCTTCAGTCCACCTCGCCGAGCGCTTTTAAAATCGCATCCTATGAAATTAACCATCTCCCGCTGCTCAAATATGTTGCCAGGCTGAACAGGCCGATGATTTTCTCGACAGCCGGAGCTGAAATCTCTGATGTTCACGAAGCTTGGAGCACCATCAGGGCAGAGGGAAACAATCAAATTGCCATAATGCATTGTGTGGCGAAATACCCCGCACCGCCGGAGTACAGCAACCTTAGCGTCATTCCGATGCTTGCCGCCGCTTTTCCTGAGGCGGTGATCGGCTTCTCGGATCATAGCGAGCATCCGACAGAAGCGCCATGTGCCGCGGTTCGGCTTGGAGCAAGATTGATAGAAAAGCATTTTACGATCGATAAAAATCTGCCGGGTGCCGACCACTCGTTTGCATTAAATCCGGATGAATTGAAAGAAATGGTCGATGGCATCAGGAAAACGGAGGCTGAGCTGAAACAGGGGATCAAAAAGCCGATCTCTGAAAAACTGCTTGGCAGTTCATACAAAACAACAACCGCCATCGAAGGAGAAATCAGAAATTTTGCATACAGAGGCATTTTTACAACAGCTCCGATTCAAAAAGGTGAGGTCTTTAGTGAAGACAATATCGCAGTGCTTCGGCCCGGACAAAAGCCGCAGGGACTGCACCCGAGATTTTTTGAACTGCTGACCGGCGGTGTTCGGGCTGTAAGAGACATCCCGGCCGACACAGGCATTGCCTGGGATGACATTTTAATGAAGGACAGCCCGTTTCATGAATGACATTCTATTTATCATTCAAGCGAGAATGGGTTCAACAAGGCTGCCGGGAAAAGTGCTTCGGCCGATTGGATCGGATCGTTTACTTGATATTCTCGTTCATCGCGTCCGGAAAAGCGCGTTTTACCAAAAGGATCGGGATAATCTTGTCATTGCCACGTCTGACAAAGAAACCGACGACATATTAGAGGCGCATTGCACCAAACATGGCTATCGCGTTTTCCGCGGGAGCGAAGAACGTGTTCTCGATAGGTTTGTCAAGGTCATAGAGGCTGTCAAACCGTCAGTTATCATCCGGTTAACGGGTGATCATCCGTTTGTTGATCCAGAGCTGCTCGATGTAATGATTAAGGCGCATTTTGATCAAGGCGCGGATTATACGTATCTCCTGAATGCCCCATTAGGGATTTGCGGCGAAGTGGTCAACGCCAACCTGTTAATTGACATCAGCCGTATTCAGGCTTTGGAGGATCAATATCAGGAGCATGTCACGTTATATGTGAGAAATCATCCAGCTCTTTATCACGTCCAGTTTTTAGAAGCACCGGAACGGTTTCGCGCCCCTCGATATCGGCTGACCATTGATACAAAGGAAGACTATGAATCGATAAAGGCCCTCTATCAAAAAGCAGGCGAGCGCCCCAATGTATCAGCCTCTGAGCTCATCAGCATTCTGAACCGAAACTCTGATGCGGCGATCAAACGAGAGGCTGACTAGCCATGCGTGTTGGGATCGTTGCAGACGGGGGCTATGAAAAGGGAATGGGCCATGTTGTCCGGATGAAGAGACTTGCGGAAGAACTCAAACAGAGCTGCTTGATTACGTTTTACACGAATCAGGAGTCTGAAGCGTTTCTTCATGAAGAGCATTGGCGTGTCATCGTAAAACCGGAGCTGCAGCAGCACGAATTTATTCTCCGGGAAATAAAAAGCAAGAAGCTTGATTTGCTTTTATTTGATATTCTAGGTGCGCCTGCAGAGCTGTTAAAGAAAATAAAGACGGAAACAGATGCGAAAATTGTTCTCTTTGAAGAGAAAAATGGTAAATCGATTCAATTTAGTGACGCGGTCATTAACGGCATTTACGGTGACATCAGAGGCAGGGTGTACGTTCAGGGAAACACACGCATCTATGAAGGCCCGGACTATCTTATTCTTCACCCCGCCTTTCAGGCCGCAAGAGAGAATTACACACTTAAGAAAGACTGCCGCACTATCCTTGTTGCATTAGGAGGAAGTGATCCGAAGCAGCTTATTTTTAAAGTGCTGGCTGCCGCTGATCAAGTCCCCGCTATAAAAGACAAAAACATGATGTTGGTGATGGGGAGCGCTTCACCGCATCAAGAGGCAGTCCGAAGGCAGATCGAAAAGAAGCCGCAGTACAAGGTGATCGAACAGATAAATGATATGGCGGGTTTGATGAAACAAGCGGACGCAGCCATTGTCGCCGGCGGCATCTCACTGTATGAAGCCATTTGCATCGGCGTGCCGTGCCTTGTTCTCTCTCAGGTTGAACATCAAACGGCAACAGCCAAAAGATTTGCCGGGCAAGGTGCCGCTCTTGATCTTGGCTTGGGTGAGCTTGTACCGGGTGAAACACTCATTTATCAGATGTCGCGCATTATGAGCAGCTATCCTCTTCGCCTTTCTTTGCACAAAGGAGGAAGGCCGTTCGTGGATGGAAAAGGCATCAAGCGGGTAACAGCTATTCTTCAAGAATTACATGAACAAAAGGTATAAAAATGCATGTAAGGAAGTGTTAATGTGAAAGGTGTTATTTTAGCCGGAGGAAACGGCTCACGCCTTATGCCCTTAACGAAAGCCGTCAACAAGCATTTGCTTCCTGTAGGCCCGTATCCGATGATATACTGGTCGATTATGAAGCTGGAGGAAGCCGGAATAACAGACATTTTACTCATCAGCCAAAAAGAGCATATGCCGCAATTTTATAAACTGCTTGGAAACGGGGAAGAGCTTGGCGTTACAATCACTTATCAGGTACAGCCTGCAGCATCGGGCATTTCGGATGGGCTGTCTTATGCAAAGCGCTTTACGAAAAAAGAGCCTTTCATTTTGTTATTAGGTGATAATATATTTGAAGATTCATTAAAGCCTTATACAGAACGCTTTGAACAGCAGGGGAAAGGGGCAAAGGTGCTGCTGAAAGAAGTGGATGACCCGGAACGCTTCGGAATCGCTGAGATTGATGAAGAAAACACACGGATTCGTTCCATCATCGAGAAGCCCAAACAGCCGCCGACCAACCTTTGCGTTACCGGCATTTATATGTATGATGCGGAGGTATTTTCGTATATTGAACAAATATCACCATCAAAGCGAGGCGAGCTGGAAATCACCGATGTGAATAATCTATACATCGAAAACAGCCAGCTTACGTATGATGTGTTATCAGGCTGGTGGGTAGATGCCGGAACTCACGAATCGCTTTATCTCGCTTCCCAGCTTGTACACAAAGCTTTACAGAAAGGACAGGACGAAAAGTGATGGCAAAATCATATTTAATTACGGGCGGGGCCGGCTTCATCGGGCTCACGTTTACAAAGCTCATGCTCAGGGAAACGGATGCGCGCATTACCGTTTTAGATAAACTGACGTACGCCAGCCACCCGGAAGAAATGGAAACATTAAAGCAAAACAGCCGCTTTCGCTTTATAAAAGGGGACATCAGCGTTCACGAGGATATCGACTGCGCGTTTGACGAGACCTATGACGGGGTTATTCACTTCGCTGCAGAATCGCATGTGGACAGAAGCATTTCCCAAGCAGAGCCGTTTATCACCACAAATGTCATGGGGACTTACCGATTGGCGGAAGCGGTCTTGCAAGGCAAAGCCAAGAAGCTGATTCATATTTCAACGGATGAGGTGTACGGAGATTTAGAAGCGGATGATCCAGCATTTACAGAAACGACGCCGCTTTCTCCTAATAATCCTTACTCAGCCAGCAAAGCAAGCTCTGATTTGCTCGTATTGTCTTATGTGAAAACCCACAAGCTTCCGGCGATCATTACACGATGCAGCAACAATTACGGCCCTTATCAGCACAGCGAAAAAATGATTCCGACGATTATCCGTCATGCGAAGCAAGGCCTGCCGGTTCCGCTGTATGGAGATGGACTTCAGATTAGAGATTGGCTGTTTGCGGAGGATCATTGCCGCGCCATCAAGCTGATTTTAGAAAAAGGAACCGTAGGCGAGGTGTATAACATCGGCGGCGGAAATGAACGCACGAATAAAGAGCTTGCGAGCATCATCATGAAGCACCTGGGCTGTGAGGAATTGTTCGCCCACGTGGAAGACCGAAAAGGGCATGACCGGCGCTATGCAATCAATGCATCAAAACTGAAAAACGAACTGGGCTGGCGGCAGGAAGTGCCGTTTGAAGAAGGCATTGCGCGTACGATTCAGTGGTATACAGACAATGACCGATAAGAAGGTGATCTGATTGACAAAGGTATTGGTGACTGGGGCGGGAGGACAGCTTGGACTGGAACTGTGCCGCCAGCTGAAGCAAGCCGGATACGAGGTCATTGCGTTAACAAAGAAGATGATGAACATTGCTGACCAGCGCTCAGTACGGCATTCGTTTGGCCATTATCAGCCGGATATTGTGGTCAATACCGCCGCGTTTACGTCGGTTGATCAATGTGAGAAAGAGCTTGATAAAGCGTACTTGATCAACGGAATCGGCGCTTATTATACTGCGCTAGAGGCAACCCGCATCGGCGCTCAATATGTTCATATTAGCACGGACTATGTATTCGATGGGAAAGGAAACCAGCCTTACAAGGAAAACGATCCCCTTGATCCAAACACCATCTATGGCAAAAGCAAAAAGCTCGGAGAAGAACTGATTCGTTTGGCAACAAAAGACAGCACGATCATCAGAACATCATGGGTGTACGGACATGGCGGCAGCAATTTCGTTCATACCATGCTGAAGCTTGCTGAAACGAAACAAGAGCTGCGGGTTGTCACCGATCAAATAGGTTCGCCGACTTATACGAAGGATTTAGCAGAAGCGGTCATCAAGCTGTTCAGCCATCCGCCGGGCATCTATCATGTCAGCAATTCAGGCATATGCAGCTGGTATGAGTTTGCGAAGGGGATTATGGAAGAAAGCGGGCTGGCCACAGTCATTTTGCCTGTCACAACAGAGGAATACGGGAACAAAACGCCCCGCCCGGCATACTCTGTGCTGAGCCATCGGGCTATTGAAGAAGCCGGCATCCGCCCCCGCCACTGGCGGGAAGCGTTACGGGAGTATTTGCAGGAAAGGAGCAGTGTGCATGATTGATGGAGTCAAGGTGAAAAAATTGACGAAGCATAGCGATGACAGAGGCTTTTTTGCTGAGCTGGTCCGGGATGATGAGAATCTTCTTGAGCATTTCGGGCAGGCCTCTTGGTCGAAAAGCTATCCGGGTGTGATTAAGGCATTTCATTATCATGAGAAGCAGGATGATCTCTGGTTCTTCCCAACCGGTCACGCTCAGGTTGTCCTCTACGATCTTCGAGACGACTCAAAGACAAAAGGAGAAACGGACGTCTATTATATGGGCGAAGACAACCCGATGCTGTTATTAATCCCAAAAGGGGTGGCCCACGGATACAGAGTGCTGGGAGAAACGCCGCTGACAATTATCTACTTTACCACCATGTCGTATAATCCGGATCAGCCTGATGAAAAAAGAATTCCGTGGAATGATGAGACGATCGGTTTTAACTGGAACACTGAATTCAGATAAAAAAAGGAACGTGATCAATCGAAGAGCAGAGGCATCTTCGACTTTTTTTGTCCTTTTTTAAAATAGGATAAAAGATAGAAATAGGAAGGTAGAAGTTACTAGAAAAAGAGTGAGGAATCCTCCATTTGAACCTTGTATAAACAGGAAGGAATTCTCAAGGAACCCAAGTGTTAATATTCCTGAAAAAGCATTTACTTCCATGGAAAATGATGATAGATTAATTTTTAAGAAAAAGAACTGGTAATTCGCGAATTGCAAAAAAACGCTTTTTCTGCAGAGGACGCTCTGGCCAATTTCAACAGTGATTTGAGGAGGAAATGTCATGTTAAAAAGAACTTCATTCGTATCTTCATTATTGATCAGTTCAGCTGTCTTACTATCAATCTTGCTTCCTTCAGGCCAAGCTCATGCACAGTCTGCATCAATCGAGGCAAAAACGATCAACAGCACAAAAGAGTGGACCACTTCTGATATTGAAGTGACATATAAACCAAATGCGGTGCTTTCTCTTGGAGCGGTAGTATTTCAATTTCCTGACGGGTTTCATGCTACGACAAGAGATTCAGTAAATGGAAGAACACTGAAAGAAACACAGATTTTAAACGATGGAAAAACAGTCAGACTCCCGCTTACGCTTGATTTGTTAGGCGCATCCGAATTTGACCTCGTCATGGTGCGTAAAACTCTTCCTCGCGCAGGCACTTACACGATTAAAGGCGATGTAGTAAACGGTTTGGGAATCGGCAGTTTTTATGCTGAAACGCAACTGGTGATTGATCCCCGTTAATCGATAGATTTGTAGTCAGAGACTGAGATGTTTTCAGTCTCTTTTTTTTGTGGATTCAAAAGCTGGTACGGATCTTGCATGATCATATGGTGAATCCAATGAAGAAAGGAATTGGCGGGCTGATTTTTTAAAGCGCTTACATTACAGCCGGCCAAAAAAACAATGAGGTGAAAAAGATGTCAGCAAAGCAAGTCTCAAAAGATGAAGAAAAAGAAGCTCTTAACTTATTTCTGTCTACCCAAACGATCATTAAGGAGGCCATTCGGAAGCTGGGTTATCCGGGCGATATGTATGAACTCATGAAAGAGCCGCAGAGAATGCTCACTGTCCGCATTCCGGTCAAAATGGACAATGGGAGCGTCAAAGTGTTCACAGGCTACCGGTCACAGCACAATGATGCTGTCGGTCCGACAAAGGGGGGCGTTCGCTTCCATCCAGAAGTCAATGAAGAGGAAGTAAAGGCATTATCCATTTGGATGACGCTCAAATGCGGGATTGCCAATCTTCCTTACGGCGGCGGGAAGGGCGGTATCATTTGTGATCCGCGGACAATGTCATTTGGAGAACTGGAAAGGCTGAGCAGGGGGTATGTCCGTGCCATCAGCCAGATCGTCGGTCCGACAAAGGATATTCCAGCTCCAGATGTATACACCAATTCGCAGATTATGGCGTGGATGATGGATGAGTACAGCCGGCTGCGGGAATTCGATTCTCCGGGCTTTATTACAGGCAAGCCGCTCGTTTTAGGCGGATCGCAAGGACGGGAAACGGCGACGGCACAGGGCGTCACGATTTGTATTGAAGAGGCGGTGAAGAAAAAAGGGATCAAGCTGCAAAACGCACGCATCATCATACAGGGCTTTGGAAACGCGGGTAGCTTCCTGGCCAAATTCATGCACGACGCGGGCGCGAAGGTGATCGGGATTTCTGATGCCCATGGCGGGCTCTACAACCCGGACGGCCTTGATATTCCTTATTTGCTCGATAAACGGGACAGCTTCGGCATGGTCACCAACTTATTTACTGACGTCATCACAAATGAGGAACTGCTTGAAAAGGAATGCGATATTTTAGTGCCTGCCGCGATCTCCAATCAAATCACAGCCAAAAACGCACATAACATTCAGGCGTCAATCGTCGTCGAAGCAGCGAATGGACCGACAACCATTGATGCCACTAAGATCCTAAATGAAAGAGGCGTGCTGCTTGTGCCGGATATCCTGGCGAGTGCCGGCGGCGTCACGGTTTCTTATTTTGAATGGGTGCAGAATAACCAAGGATATTATTGGCCGGAAGAAGAGGTTGCAGAAAAATTGAGAAGCGTCATGGTCAGCTCGTTCGAAACGATTTATCAGACAGCGGCAACGCATAAAGTGGATATGCGCTTGGCGGCTTACATGACGGGCATCAGAAAATCGGCAGAAGCATCGCGATTCCGCGGATGGGTGTAATAGCCGATGCAAAATAATTTTGCGTTTTTCTTTGCGGGAAGGGCAAAAACCGCAAAAATAATTTGCTTTCAAGCTCGGAAAAAGAGAAAGGTGATCACCTGTTAGACAAATTTCTGTTCGATTCAACAAGTTTTTTCAGCAAAAGACAAGAAAATGGCATGATTCTTGCATTTTTATTCATATGCGAAGATATATTTCATAACACGAGGGGGACTACATATGACAGTTACATACGCGCACGAACCATTTACAGATTTTACGGAAGCAATGAATAAAACAGCATTTGGGGAGTCATTGGCCTTTGTAAACACTCAGCTTGGCAAGCATTATCCGCTTGTTATCAATGGAGAAAAAATTGAAACGGACCGCAAAATCATTTCTATTAACCCGGCTAACAAAGAAGAGGTGATTGGGTACGCGTCTACAGCGGATCAAGAGCTTGCTGAAAAAGCGATGCAAGCCGCATTGCAGGCGTTTGAATCCTGGAAAAAACAAAGACCGGAGCACCGCGCGAATATTCTCTTTAAAGCAGCGGCTATTTTGCGCAGAAGAAAGCATGAATTTTCAAGCTATCTTGTGAAGGAAGCGGGAAAACCATGGAAGGAAGCGGATGCGGACACGGCTGAAGCGATAGACTTTTTAGAGTTCTACGCGCGCCAAATGTTAAACCTTAAGGAAGGGGCTCCGGTGAAGAGCCGTGCTGGCGAGTTCAATCAATATCATTACGAAGCGCTTGGCGTCGGCATCGTCATTTCACCATTTAACTTCCCGCTTGCAATTATGGCGGGAACAGCGGCGGCAGCGATTGTGACAGGAAATACGATTCTCTTAAAACCGGCTGACGCAGCACCGGTAGTGGCAGCGAAATTTGTCGAGGTCATGGAGGAAGCGGGCCTGCCAAACGGTGTTCTGAATTACATTCCGGGAGATGGAGCGGAGATCGGTGATTTCTTAGTTGAGCATCCGAAGACACGATTTGTCTCATTTACAGGTTCCCGTGCAGTCGGCTGCCGGATTTATGAGCGAGCCGCCAAAGTGCAGCCGGGCCAAAAATGGCTCAAACGGGTAATTGCTGAGATGGGCGGAAAAGACACAGTGCTTGTCGACAAGGACGCTGATCTTGACCTTGCTGCATCCTCTATCGTGTACTCAGCATTTGGATATTCAGGACAGAAGTGTTCTGCGGGCTCCCGCGCAGTTATCCATCAGGATGTCTATGATGAAGTGGTGGAAAAAGCTGTGGCGCTGACCAAAACGCTGACTGTCGGCAATCCAGAAGATCCTGATACGTATATGGGTCCCGTGATTCATGAAGCATCCTACAACAAAGTGATGAAATACATTGAAATCGGCAAATCTGAGGGCAAGCTATTGGCCGGCGGAGAAGGCGATGATTCAAAAGGCTACTTTATTCAGCCGACGATCTTTGCAGATGTTGATGAAAACGCGCGCTTAATGCAGGAAGAAATTTTCGGCCCGGTTGTTGCGATTTGCAAAGCGCGTGATTTCGATCATATGCTGGAGATTGCCAATAACACGGAATACGGATTAACAGGCGCGCTTCTGACGAAAAACCGTGCGCACATTGAACGGGCGCGCGAGGATTTCCATGTTGGAAACCTATACTTCAACAGAGGCTGCACCGGAGCAATTGTCGGCTATCAGCCGTTCGGCGGTTTTAATATGTCCGGAACAGACTCAAAAGCAGGCGGTCCCGATTACTTAATTCTTCATATGCAAGCCAAAACAACGTCCGAAGCTTTTTGATTTGAGAGAAATCAAATCGTGCGATTCTTGAGCGGATCGCACGATTTCAACTTTTTGATCAGGAGGACAATTTATGCAGTATACAAAAATCAGTCACATGAATCCGGCTGAAAGAGTGGAGGCGCTGACAGCATCTCTGGTCAGCCTCAGCAGTGTGAACGGCACCATTGGAGAAGGGACAAAAGCGGATTTCATCAAAGAAGTGATCACGAGCTATCCTTATTTTCAGGAACACCCGAGTCATGTGTGGGAACAGGCGATTCCCAATGACCCATACAATCGCAAAAATATTTTTGCGTTTATTGAAGGACTTGGAGAAAGCCGAAATACAGTCATTTACCATGCCCATCTTGATACAGTCGGAATTGAAGATTTCGGCCCTTTAAAGGATATCGCTTTTGATTGTGAGAAATTGGCGGAGTATTTCAGCCGCTATGAGTTCGATCAGGATGTTCAGCGGGATGCCAAATCAGGCGAATGGATGTTTGGAAGAGGATCTGTCGATATGCAGAGCGGCATCGCCGTACATTTAGCCAATCTCCTGCATTTTTCGGAGAACCTTGAAACATTGCCGGGAAATGTATTGTTTATGGCAAATCCCGATGAGGAGAGCCAGCATTCGGGCGTGCTCGCCAGCATTTCAGAGCTGAATCGGCTAAAAAAAGAAAAACAGCTTCACTATCTGGCTGCCATTAATACAGATTTTATTACCCCGCTTTACGATGGTGATCAGACAAGATATATCTATACTGGAGCCGCGGGAAAACTACTGCCTTGCTTTTACATTTACGGCCGTGAAGTCCATGTTGGCGATACACTGGCAGGGATTGACCCGAATTTCATTTCAGCTGAAATCACAAGCCGTCTCCACAATAACATTCATCTGGCGGAAAAGGTTGAAGGGGAGTTGGTTCTGCCCCCATCCTGTTTGTATCAGCGTGATAACAAGGAATCCTATAATGTGCAAACGGCTGTCAGCACAAGCTTGTATTTCAATTGTTTTATTTATGAAAGAACAGCAAAGGAAATGATGGATTTGCTTATTGAAGTCACTGAGGAAGCATGCCGAGAAACAGAACGAAAATTATCAGACTATTATGAAGAATATGTAAAAAGAGCCAACCTGCCAAAGAAACATTTATCATGGGGCATCCAAGTGTATAGTCTGGAGCAATACTTAGAAAAGCTGAGAAACCGGGGAATAGATCCCGAACAGTGTATCGAGCAGACATTCAAAGCCAACGAGCACCTAGAACTTCGTATGAGATGCTTTCAGGCAATCGAAGAGCTTCAAAAGCTTGACCCCGATCAAGGCGCAAAAGTCATTCTATTTTACGCACCTCCTTACCTGCCGCATAACTATTTGAAAGAAGATAGCACAAGAGATCAGCTTTTGCAGCATGTGATTAAAGAAGCGGCTGACAAAACCGCTGCATCGACAGGCGAAACATTTGTCTTCAAAAAGTTTTTCCCCTACTTGGCAGACGGCAGTTTCTTATCGCTGCATGAAACCGATGACGAAATTGATTCTTTTATCAGAAACTTCCCTGGGTGGAATATGATTGGAACCATTCCGTTTAAAGACATACGCAAGCTGAATATTCCATCCATTAATATGGGCGTGTATGGAAAAGACGGCCATAAATGGACGGAACGAGTCTATAAACCATACACATTTCATGTATTGCCTTTCCTCATACAACAAACCACCGTCCATCTTTTGCAAAGCTACCGGATGACCATCACGGCAAAAGAATCAAAGGAGGAAGGATGATGCAGAATCATAAAAATGAATTGCAGCGCAGCATGAAAAGCAGGCATTTGTTTATGATTGCTTTGGGAGGGGTTATTGGCACAGGGCTGTTTCTAGGCTCCGGCTTTACCATTAGCCAGGCGGGACCGCTCGGCGCCATTGCCGCGTATATCATCGGCGGATTTTTAATGTATCTCGTCATGCTTTGTTTAGGAGAATTGGCTGTTGCCATGCCGGTGGCCGGATCGTTTCAGGCCTACGCCACTAAATTTCTGGGACCGTCAACAGGTTTTATGATCGGCTGGCTGTATTGGTTCAGCTGGGCGAATACAGTAGGTTTGGAGCTGACGTCAGCAGGCATTTTGATGCAAAGGTGGCTGCCCTCCGTTCCGATTTGGATATGGTGTCTCGTGTTTGGGATTGTCATCTTTTTGATTAATGCGCTGTCTGTCAGAAGCTTTGCAGAAATGGAATTTTGGTTTTCAAGCATCAAAGTGGCGGCGATCATCTTATTTATCGTGATTGGCGGAGCCGCTGTGTTTGGCTTGATTGACTTTAAAGGCGGACACGAAACACCCTTCTTGTCTAACTTTATGACTGACAGGGGACTTTTCCCTAATGGGGTGCTGGCCGTTATGTTTACGCTGGTCATGGTGAATTTCTCCTTTCAGGGCACGGAGCTTGTCGGCATTGCGGCAGGGGAAAGTGAAAGTCCGGAAAAAACACTGCCAAAGTCCATTCGGAATGTCATTTGGCGCACGCTGTTTTTCTTTGTGCTGGCAATGTTCGTCTTGGTCGCCATTCTTCCGTACAAAACGGCGGGCGTTATTGAAAGCCCGTTTGTAGCGGTGCTCGATCAAATCGGCATCCCATTTTCGGCAGATATCATGAACTTTGTCATCTTAACGGCGATTTTATCTGTTGCCAATTCGGGTTTGTATGCGGCGTCGCGCATGATGTGGTCACTTTCATCAAATCAAATGGGCCCCTCCTTTCTCACCAGACTGACAAAAAAAGGCGTGCCGATGAATGCCCTGCTGATTACCCTCGGTATTTCCGGCTGCTCGCTGCTGACAAGTGTCATGGCCGCAGAAACAGTGTATTTATGGTGTATCTCGATTTCGGGCATGGTGACAGTTGTTGCGTGGATGTCCATTTGTGCGTCGCAATTTTTCTTTCGTAGACGTTTCCTCGCTGAAGGCGGAAATGTGAATGATCTGGAGTTCAGAACGCCGCTTTATCCGCTAGTCCCGATTCTAGGATTTTGTTTATACGGATGCGTGTTGATCAGCCTTATTTTCATTCCGGATCAAAGGATC
The DNA here is from genome assembly GCF_050585765.1 of Bacillus sp. ATD. NCBI lineage: Bacteria > Bacillati > Bacillota > Bacilli > Caryophanales > Bacillaceae > Bacillus > Bacillus sp. ATD. Next base: position 122,629 of record NZ_JBOBQH010000001.1, read on the forward strand.
GGCTTGTACTGCGGCGTGCCGATCATTATTTTCTGCTATGCGTACTATCATCTAAGCATCAAAAAGCGTATCAATCATGAACCGGCAGAAAAAGAGCAGGCAGAGGCGCAATAGGAAAAGCTCTCCGGGAGACCGGAGAGCTTTTTGGTATGTTAAAATCAGTTGATTTTCAAAATGAAACGAGTAAATCTATATTGAGATTTAAATGAAAATAATTAAAAATGTAAAGGTTTCGTTCGAATTGTAAATGATGAAAAAACAATGCTAAACTATAATACAACTTTATGATAAGAAGATTATGGAAGAGGTGTTTGAGAAAGAATGAACAGCAATCAAAACAATGACATCAAAACAAAACATCATTTTCCGCTATTGTTAGCACTGGCTTTAACGATGGGGGTATTTGCGGCCGGATCAGAAGAGCTTGTGATCTCACCGCTGCTGCCGGATTTAGCAAAAGCCTTCAGCTCAGATGTCAGTGTCCTTGCATTATCTATCAGTATTTACGGCATTATGATTTTTATCGGTGCGCCGCTTTTGGTTCCATTAGGAGATAAATACTCCAGAGAACTGAGTTTATTGGCCGGGCTTATGATCTTTATCATAGGAACAGTGATATGCGCTTTGAGTCAAAATATCTTTTTCTTCTTTTTAGGCCGGGCGCTTTCGGGATTGGCTGCAGGAGCGTTTGTGCCGACTGCTTACGCCGTTGTCGGTGATCGTGTTCCTTATACATACCGGGGCAAAGTGATGGGGCTGATCGTTTCAAGCTGGTCGCTGGCGCTGATTTTTGGAGTGCCGCTCGGATCATTTATCGGCGGCGTCCTGCATTGGAGATGGACATTTTGGATTTTCGCCTTGATGGGCGTTTTCGTCGTCCTGCTGATTCTCCTTGAAATGCGCCGTCATGCCCAGCATCAAACAAGCGGCGAGGAAGAAAAAGAAGAGCCGGCAGGAACATTCCGGGATGCGCTGAAAGTCCCGCGTGTACCTGTTTATATCACGATAACCTTTTGTAATATGATTGGATTTTACGGTATGTATTCCTTTTTAGGCACCTATCTTCAGGACGTTTTTACCGGAGGAAACACAGCTGCGGGCTTATTTATCATGATTTACGGAATCGGGTTTTCCATGAGTGTCATTACAGGAAAGGTGGCCGACCGCATCGGAAAAATGCGCTCCCTTTTGATTGCGCTGGGGGTCATCAGCGTTCTGCTGGCATGTTTACCATATGCACCGGCGTCAATGTTTCTGTTAATTGTCAGCCTATTTATATGGGGATTAATGCAAAGCTTGACGGTGACGCTGCTCAGCACCATTTTGAGTGATTGCTCAGAGCGTCATCGCGGAAAAATCATGGTGTTTTACAGTCTCGCCTCGAATCTGGCCGTGACATTAGGATCTGCTTTGATGGGACCTGTCTATGTGGCATACGGCTATGCAGCCGTCGGATGGATTTGCGCCGCCATCACAGTGCTCGGATTTGTACTCAGTGTATTCGCATATAAAAAATACGGCAAGCATGAGCAGAAGGCCGATCAATCCTTATCTCAATAAACAAAGTTTCTAAATTCCTATAATTAAAAACCCTTTTTAAAGGGTTTTTTTGTTTGTATGGGAATAATTATCAATATTTTCAAAAAACATTGACAGTTCAATTTCCGCTGGATAAAATTTACTTAAAATTTTAAAAGATTGGTTGGTGCTCATGATTATATTGGATAATAGCATTCAGACAAAAAAACGAACTGATACACTATCCAAACTCATTACAGTCAACACGCTCGGCCCTGAGGGGACAAGCAGTGAGTACGCAGCAAAGCATTTCATTTCCAATTTTACTCTTCTACAAGGGCTGAACAGTAAATTGTCCTTGCATGATACTTTTGAATCATGCATTGAAAGGACACTCCAAAGCCCGCTGGAATATACCATCGTCCCACACGCTTATGACGGCATTAAGCATTTCTACATGAGGCCGGATTTGCAGCTATTGCAGATCTTCAGGTGCGATACACCGATGTACGGCCTGGCTGTTCGTCCTGATTTTGAATTCAGAGACGATATGCTTGATACATCTGTTGTTGTTTCACATCCATCACCTATTAATCTAATCAAATATTTTACCCGCAAAGATGTACGTTTCAAACTGGTCAATTCGACCAGCCAAGCTGCAAGAAAAGTAAAAGAAGGCTTGTATGATATTGCCTTAACCAATGAGCTTGCAAGGCAAAAGTACGGGCTAACCTTTGTAAAAACATTCAAAAGCATTCCAATGAGCTGGTCATTATTTGGAAAAGGAGACGTTGATGATGAAAACTAAAGAAGATATGCAGGAGCTTTATTTCCCGACTCCGAAATTAATTGAATGGGAAAACGGAGTGAGGCAGTATTCAACCGTACGAGGAGATACTGAAGTATTAATGTCTTACGTCCCGCCGCATACCAATGTTGAACCCCATCAGCATAAGGAGGTTCAAATCGGCATGGTCGTTTCCGGCGAGCTGATGATGACTGTCGGAGATGTGACAAGAAAAATGACAGCCTTGGAATCTGCCTATATCGCGCCGCCGCATGTGCCTCACGGGGCAAGAAACGACACAGACCAAGAAGTGATTGCTATTGATATCAAGCGGCTGAAAGCTGATGAAACGTATACAAGTCCTGAGGACTATTTTTTGGATATTTTCAAAACAAGAGACCTGCTGCCGGGCATGGAAGTCACGTTCTTTGTTGAGGATTGGGTAGAGATTATGCTTGCCAAAATCCCTGGAAACGGCGGAGAAATGCCTTTCCATAAACATCGCAATGAACAAATCGGCATCTGCATCGGCGGCGGCTATGACATGACGGTCGAAGGCTGCACAGTCGAGATGGAATTCGGCACAGCTTATTTCTGTGAGCCTCGCGAAGATCATGGTGCCATCAACCGTTCAGAAAAAGAATCAAAATCGATTAATATCTTCTTCCCGCCGCGCTATAACAGGGCAAAAGCAAAAAAAATGAAGGCGGATGAATAATCATGAACCTCACCGATAAAACCGTCCTCATAACAGGAGGCGCATCAGGGATTGGTTATGCGGCGGTTCAGGCTTTTTTGAACCAGCAGGCCAATGTGGTTGTGGCGGATATTGACGAGAAGCAGGGAGAAGCAATGGTACGGAAAGAAAATAATGACAGGCTGCACTTTGTGCAAACGGACATTACAGACGAAGCTGCCTGTCAGCACGCTGTTGAATCGGCGGTCGATACATTTGGCGGGCTGGATGTATTGATTAATAATGCAGGCATCGAAATCGTGGCGCCCATTCACGAGATGGGGCTCAGCGATTGGAACAAGGTGCTGCAAGTCAATTTGACCGGCACGTTTTTAATGAGCAAACACGCACTCAAGCATATGCTGGCTGCCGGCAAGGGCAACATCATTAATACATGCTCAGTCGGCGGACTCGTGGCATGGCCTGATATTCCTGCCTATAATGCCAGCAAAGGCGGCGTTTTGCAGCTGACTAAATCAATGGCCGTTGATTATGCGAAGCATCAAATTCGCGTGAACTGCGTATGCCCGGGGATTATCGACACACCGCTGAATGAAAAATCATTCCTTGAAAATAATGAAGGCACACTTGAAGAGATCAAAAAAGAAAAGGCAAAGGTAAATCCGCTGCTGAGGCTGGGGAAACCCGAAGAAATCGCAAATGTGATGCTGTTTTTAGCCTCGGATTTATCAAGCTATATGACCGGAAGCGCCATCACCGCAGACGGAGGATACACCGCACAATAGAGAAGGAGTGTTTTACATATGGAGAGAAAAACAGTATTGGTCATTGCTGATCTTGGAGGCTGCCCGCCGCACATGTTTTATAAAAGTGCTGCTGAAAAATATAACCTGGTCAGCTTTATTCCAAGGCCTTTTGCAATTACAGCCTCCCACGCAGCTTTGATTGAAAAATACTCGGTCGCGGTCATAAAAGATAAAGACTATTTTAAGAGTTTAGCTGATTTTGAGCATCCTGACTCCATTTATTGGGCGCATGAGGACCATGACAAGCCTGAAGAAGAGGTGGTCGAGCAAATCGTCAAGGTTGCCGAAATGTTTGGGGTGGATGCCATCACAACAAACAATGAATTATTCATTGCCCCGATGGCGAAAGCCTGTGAACGTCTGGGCCTGAGAGGTGCCGGCGTGCAGGCAGCCGAAAATGCCAGAGATAAAAATAAAATGAGAGACGCTTTTAATAAGGCTGGCGTCAAATCAATCAAAAACAAACGTGTTACAACTCTTGAGGATTTCCGTGCCGCACTTGAAGAGATCGGCACACCTCTTATTTTAAAGCCTACATACTTAGCGAGTTCAATCGGCGTCACGCTGATTACGGACACTGAGACGGCAGAAGCAGAATTTAACAGAGTCAATGACTATCTGAAGTCGATTAACGTGCCAAAGGCGGTTACGTTTGAAGCGCCGTTTATCGCTGAAGAATTTTTACAGGGTGAGTATGGAGACTGGTATCAAACAGAAGGGTACTCCGACTATATCAGCATCGAAGGCATCATGGCCGACGGTGAGTATTTCCCGATCGCCATTCATGACAAAACGCCGCAAATCGGATTTACAGAAACATCCCACATTACGCCATCCATTCTGGATGAAGAGGCGAAAAAGAAAATTGTCGAAGCCGCCAAAAAGGCAAATGAAGGTCTTGGCCTGCAAAATTGCGCAACACATACAGAGATCAAGCTAATGAAAAACAGAGAACCGGGTTTAATTGAATCGGCAGCCAGATTCGCTGGCTGGAATATGATCCCTAATATTAAAAAGGTTTTCGGCCTTGATATGGCGCAATTATTATTAGATGTCCTTTGTTTCGGAAAAGACGCCGATCTGCCTGACGGATTATTGGATCAAGAGCCATACTATGTTGCCGACTGCCATTTGTACCCGCAGCATTTCAAACAAAATGGCCAGATTCCAGAAACCGCTGAGGATTTGGTCATTGAAGCGATCGATCTGCCTGACGGGCTTTTAAAAGGGGATACTGAAATCGTTTCTTTTTCGGCCGCAGCACCAGGAACTTCAGTTGATTTGACACTGTTCGAAGCTTTCAACTCCATCGCTGCATTTGAACTGAAAGGGAGCAATTCACAGGATGTGGCTGAATCAATCAGACAAATTCAGCAGCATGCAAAGCTGACGGCAAAGTATGTGCTGCCAGTATGAAACAGCTGAAGCCAAACTCTAAGTACTTGCTTTACGGGCAGGCGCTGTCGTTTATGGGAGACTATTGTGTTCTCCCAGCCCTGCTCATTTTGTCTACATATTATCACGATTATTGGGTGACGTCCGGGGTCATCGTGGTCAGAAGCATTCCGATGGTGTTCCAGCCGTTTTTAGGGGTTCTGGTCGACCGGCTAGACAGAATTAAGATCATGCTGTGGACGGATATTATCAGAGGCATCATTTTTTTGGGGCTCACATTTCTTCCAAAAGGCGAATATCCCCTCATTTTTCTGGCTCTGCTGTTTATTTCTTATGGAAGCGGCGTGTTTTTTAATCCGGCCCGTCTTGCTGTCATGTCGTCCTTGGAATCAGATATTAAAAGCATCAACACGTTATTTGCAAAAGCGACAACCATCTCCATTATCGTCGGGGCGGCTGCCGGAGGGCTCTTTCTGTTAGGCGGATCTGTGGAGCTGGCTGTGGCCTTTAACGGTGTGACATACCTGATTTCGGCATTTTTTATCAGCCGTATCAAACTGCAATTTGTGCCGATTCAATCTGAAAACATCAAAGAGGCCTTTCAGTCTTTTAAAGAAGGACTCAAGGAAATCAAAAGCAATGCATTCGTATTAAATGCCATGTTTACGATGATTACAATGGCTGTGCTGTGGGGAATTGTGTACAGCTATTTTCCGATTGTCAGCCGCTTTCTTGGTGATGGGGAAATCGGCAACTTTATCCTCACATTCTGCATTGGCTTCGGCGGCTTTATCGGGGCGGCGCTTGTCAGCAAATGGGGCTTTAACAACAATAGAGGCCTGACGTACTTTACCGTTTTATCGATTGTTTCGCTGGCGCTGTTTTTATTCACGCCGATATTCGCTGTTTCTATCATCGCGGCGATCCTCTTTTTCATCGCGATGGAATACGGGGAAGTGCTTGCAAAGGTGAAGGTTCAGGAGAATGCGGCAAACCAGATTCAAGGGCGCATTTTTTCAGTAGCCGAAGCGTCTATCGGATTATGCATTTCTGTTGGTTCAATGTTAATCAACGTCTTCAGCGCTCCGGTCATTATGGGGCTGATTGTTGTGATTGTATGCGGATTGTTTCTGCATACGAAGCTTGTTAACAAATCGTTTTTGGAACGGGATAATAAAACGGAGCAAAAAGGAGTCTTTTAGATGGAAATAACACCGTCCGATGTCATCAAGACACTTCCAAGGCAGGAGTTTTCTCTCGTTTTTCAAAAGGTAAAGGAATTGGAAAAAACGGGGGCCCACATCATTAATCTCGGACAAGGAAACCCTGACCTTCCCACTCCGCCGCATATCGTCGAGGCTTTGCGGGAGTCGTCTCTGAATCCTTCGTTTCATGGATACGGCCCATTCAGAGGTTATCCTTTTTTGAAGGAAGCAATCGCTGCTTTCTATAAAAGAGAATACGGCGTGACAATCAATCCTGAAACGGAGGTCGCCCTTTTCGGAGGCGGGAAAGCCGGTTTGTATGTGCTGACACAATGCCTGCTCAATCCGGGAGACATCGCTTTAGTCCCGAATCCAGGCTACCCTGAATATTTATCAGGGATTACGATGGCGCGAGCTGAGCTTTACGAAATGCCGCTGTATGAAGAAAATGGCTATCTGCCGGATTTTGAAAAGATTGATCCAGCCGTGCTGGAAAAAGCGAAGCTTATGTTTTTAAACTATCCCAACAACCCCACTGGAGCTGTGGCTGATGCGGCTTTTTATGCAAAAGCGGCTGCTTTTGCGAAAGAGCATCATATCCATTTGATTCATGACTTTGCATACGGGGCGTTTGAATTCGATCAAAAACCGGCCAGCTTTCTTGAGGCAGAGGATGCCAAGGCTGTCGGAGCAGAGCTTTATTCATTTTCAAAAACATTTAATATGGCAGGCTGGAGAATGGCGTTTGCGGTTGGAAATGAAAAGATCATTCAGGCCGTCAATGAATTTCAGGATCATGTATTTGTCGGCATGTTCGGCGGGCTGCAGCAGGCGGCGAGTGCGGCGCTTTCCGGAGATCCGGAGCAAACGGAATCGCTGAAACGAATTTATAAAGAACGAATTGACTTTTTTACGGCGCTTTGCGAAAAGGAATTGGGCTGGAAGATGGAGAAGCCAAAAGGAACCTTTTACGTATGGGCTGAAATTCCGAATACGTTTGAGACATCTCACCAATTTTCCGATTACTTGCTGGAGCATGCCCATGTCGTAGTCACACCGGGCGAAATTTTCGGAAGCAACGGAAAAAGGCATGTCAGAATCTCAATGGTGTCGAAGCAGGAGGATCTGCGGGAATTTGTCATGCGGATTCAAAAACTGAACCTGCCGTTCGGGTCATTACAAGAAGCATCCCGCTAAGCGGGATGTTTTTTATATGCTTTTCATGCTGCCGCCATCAGCGGAAATTTGCTGTCCTGTGATGTAGGAGGCTTCCTCAGAGGCAAGAAACGCGGCGAGCGCTGCGGTTTCTTCGGCTGATCCGACCCGTTTCATCGGAATCCCCGAAGCGATCTGTTCCACTGCTTCCTGTTTGGATATGCTGTTTTTTTTCATCACATTTTCCACAAATTGATGATAACGGTCCGTAGCGATAAAACCAGGGTTCAGGCAGTTGACTGTAATGTTGTGAGGAGCAAGCTGGATGGAAATGTTTTTACTGGCGTTAATTAAAGCGGCATTCATCATACTGTTTGTGAACATGTTGGCCCCGGGTTCTTTCCACAGATTTCCGACAATGTTGATGATTCTGCCAAACTCATTTTGTTTCATCAGTGAGGAAGCACGCTTGATAGCGTCAATATAGGCAACGGTCTTTTGTGTGAACGTGGCTGTCATATCCTCTATATTGCAGTTATCAAATGTGTCAGGCGCTCCCCCTGGGATATTATTAATCAGAACATCAAGCCGTCCGCATTGAGATTCGATTTCCTGAAAAATGCCTGCCCTCGTATGCTGGTCAGACATATCCCCCGCAAGGACAATGACGCTCGCCTCAGGATGCTTGGCCAAAATATCTTCTTTGACAGATTCAATATTATCTAAATGCCGCGAATTAATGATGAGGGAAAAATGCTGGTCTGCTAATTTCAGAGCGATTGCTTTCCCGATCCCTTGACTGGCTCCCATAACAAATGCGGTTCGTTTTGACAAATCACTGCACCCCTTTGAAAAAATTGGATTATTACCTACATCGTAAGAAAAAACGGAGAAAATAGCAAATTTTATTTAAATTCTGATAAAGGTGGATTGAAAAACTCCCGCCGGATAGGGCGGGAGGGGATATTATACATATAGGAATTGAGGAAGTGTATCAAGCGAAAGGTGATTGCCGACAAAGAATGAACCGAATTCGCCATAACGGGCGCTGACTTCGTCAAAACGCATTTCATACACAAGCTTCTTGAATTGAAGGACATCATCGCTGAATAATGTAACGCCCCACTCGTAGTCGTCAAAGCCGACAGAGCCGGTGATGATCTGTTTAACTTTCCCCGCATAGCTGCGGCCGATTAAGCCATGGCTTCTCATCAAGTTTCTGCGTTCTTCCATTGAAAGCATGTACCAGTTGTCATTGCCGGATCTTCTTTTATCCATTGGATAGAAGCATACATATTTAGATTCCGGCAGTTCAGGGTAAAGGCGCGCGCGCACATGCGGATTTTCGTAAGGATCGCCGTCACCGCTTGCCAAGTAGTTGCTAAGCTCTACCACTGATACGTAGGAGTATGCCGGAATGGTGAACTCAGCAAGTCTTGATTTGTTGAATTCAAGCTCAATCTGATTTAATTCTTCCATTGTAGGACGAAGGATCATCAGCATAAAATCAGCTTTTTGGCCGACGATGCTGTAAAGAGTTTGCGACCCTTTTCCTTCTTTTTGGGCTACGCCCCATTTTTCAAGCAACCCGGTGAATTCGTGTATGATAGATTGGCGCTCATCGCTGGACAGCAGCTTCCAGGAAGTCCAGTCAATTGTGCGGAAATCATGAAGCGCATACCAGCCGTCAAGCGTTTTCGCCGCTTCATTCGTCATTTGCTGTTCACTCATTTATCTTCACTCCTATTATCTTTTCATGATTGCCTTCACTATACCATAGTTTATCCGATTCTACTGTGGAGAAACCTTGAACATCCCTTCCGTATAACTCCATCAAAATAGAAGAACCTATAAAGGAAGATTGAGTCACTTAAATTAGTTAGAAAAATAAGATTTTTTTATGAAAGCGCTATAATGAAAGTTGGCTGTTTGAATTTGATTGGAAGAAGAGTATGCTAGTAAAAGAAAGCGTTTTTGTAACTTTTTGAGGAGGTTTTATTGTGGCAGATTTATTTTCAACAGTGCAAGAAAAGGTAGCTGGAAAAGACGTTAAAATTGTATTTCCTGAAGGCTTAGACGAGCGTATTTTAGAAGCGGTCAGCAAGCTTGCAGGAAACAAAGTGCTGAATCCGATTGTGATCGGCAATGAAAATGAGATCCAAGCAAAAGCAAAAGAATTGAACCTTACGCTGGACGGCGTTAAGATTTATGATCCTCATACATATGAAGGCATGGAAGACCTTGTACAAGCATTCGTAGAACGCCGCAAAGGCAAAGCGACTGAAGAACAGGCTCGTAAAGCATTATTAGACGAGAACTACTTCGGTACAATGCTGGTGTATAAAGGCCTTGCAGACGGACTTGTAAGCGGAGCTGCTCACTCAACTGCTGACACTGTCCGCCCGGCTCTTCAAATCATCAAAACAAAAGAAGGCGTGAAAAAGACTTCCGGCGTGTTCATCATGGCTCGCGGAGAAGAGCAATACGTATTCGCAGATTGCGCGATCAACATTGCGCCTGACAGCCAAGATCTTGCCGAGATTGCGATTGAAAGTGCCAACACGGCAAAAATGTTCGACATTGAGCCTCGCGTGGCAATGCTCAGCTTCTCTACAAAAGGCTCAGCAAAATCTGATGAAACAGAAAAAGTAGCGGATGCTGTGAAAATCGCGAAAGAAAAAGCGCCTGAACTGACACTTGACGGCGAATTCCAATTTGATGCCGCATTTGTTCCATCTGTAGCTGAGAAAAAAGCGCCGGATTCCGAGATCAAAGGGGACGCTAACGTATTCGTATTCCCAAGCCTTGAAGCAGGAAACATCGGCTATAAAATCGCTCAGCGATTGGGCAACTTTGAAGCGGTAGGACCAATCCTGCAAGGCTTAAATATGCCTGTGAACGACCTTTCAAGAGGATGTAACGCTGAAGATGTTTACAATCTCGCATTAATTACAGCGGTGCAAGCACTGTAATAAAAATGAAGACGATGGCAGCTCTCGACTGAGGGCTGCCTTTTTTGCGCTTCCGTATAGCCTTCTTTACCAACACGGATGATATGAGTACAATAAAGAAAACTAATCATAACCATATATTTCATTAATGACAGGGGTGGGGTTTTTGTATTACGACGTGCTGAAAACGTTTATAGCGGTGGTAGAAGAAAAAAACTTCACAAAAGCGGCGGAAAAGCTGATGATCTCCCAGCCCAGCGTCAGTCTGCATATCAAAAATCTTGAGAAAGAATTTCAAACGGCTCTTCTGAACAGGTCGCCAAAACACTTTACGACAACGCCGACAGGAGACATTTTATATCAAAGAGCAAAGCAAATGGTGTTTCTCTACGAACAAGCCAAGGCTGAAATCTATGCGCATCATCACTATGTGAAGGGTGAATTGAAAATCGCTGCAAGCTTTACAATCGGAGAGTATATTCTCCCGCCGCTATTGGCCCAGCTGCAAAAGCTGTATCCAGAGCTGAATCTCGATGTCATGATTGGCAATACAGAGGAGGTCAGCGAGCGTGTGCGGATGCTTCAGGCTGATATCGGGCTGATCGAAGGACATACAAACGAGAATGAGCTGGAAATTGAGCCGTTCATGGAGGACGAAATGTGCATTGCCGCTCCAAATCAGCACCCGCTGGCCGGACGAAGAGATATTTCAATCAGCGACTTGCAAAACGAAGCGTGGGTGACAAGAGAGAAAGGCTCCGGGACGAGAGAATTTCTCGATCATGTACTCAGTTCAAATGGACTTCGGCCGAAATCAATGTTCACCATCAGCAGCAACCAAGGTGTAAAGGAAGCGGTGATCAGCGGCATGGGACTCTCGGTTCTATCCAGAAGCGTGCTCCATAAGGATTTGATTCACCGCGACATTTCAATTCTGCATATTAAAGATTTCTCGTTAAAGCGCAAACTGTCTTACATCCATTCTCCTCTCATGGAGAATACCAAAAACAAAGAAATTTTTATTACGATGCTGAAAAGCAATTATCAATCGCAGCGACTGAAATGATATAATAGTTTTTGTTCATAAGCCTAACATGAAAGGGTTTTACATAGATGGCAAACCAACCGATTGATTTACTGATGCAGCCGAAATGGAGAGTCATTGACCAATCCAGTCTCGGCCCTTTATTTGATGCGAAGCAATCCTTCGCAATGGATGATACGCTGTGCATGTCTGTCGGAAAAGGCGTGTCGCCGGCGACAGCGCGCTCATGGGTGCACCACGATACGATTGTCCTCGGGATACAGGATACACGCCTCCCTTTTTTGCAGGATGGCATTTCCTTGCTGGAGAGTGAAGGATACCGTGTGATCGTACGCAATTCCGGCGGTCTTGCTGTCGTATTGGATGAAGGTGTTTTAAATATCTCTCTCATATTCGAGGACGAAAAGAAAGGCATCGATATAGACAAAGGATATGAAGCGATGGTTGAGCTGATGAGACGAATGCTGAAACCGTACAACGCAAAGATCGAAGCCTATGAAATTGAAGGGTCTTATTGTCCCGGCAGCTATGATCTTAGCATAAATGGCAAAAAGTTCGCCGGCATCTCCCAGAGACGCGTTCGCGGCGGAGTCGCTGTTCAAATTTATCTCTGCGCGGATAAAAGCGGCAGTGAAAGGGCCGACTTGATCAGACGATTCTACCTAGCGGCGCTGAAGGATAAAGAAAATGATAAAAAAGGCGTCTATCCGGAAATACGTCCAGAAACGATGGCGTCCTTAAGTGAGCTTCTGCAAACAGACATCTCCGTACAAGACTTAATGTTCGCTTTACTGACAGAACTAAAAGCGTTAAGCACCCATCTATACGCAGCGGGCCTGTCCATTGACGAGGAAATGGAATTTGAGAAAAACCTCGTCCGGATGGCTGAACGGAATGCAAAGGTATTTGGGTGAACATTCTTCGCATGCCGGCTGTATATGCCGGCATGCATTTTTTATCTCAAGTGGCATTTTTTCCCCCAAAGATCTTATTTTCAGATAAATCCTTCTTACATACAGATAACTGTGACAAATAGAAAAACGATAAAATGACATCAGCATCCATATTAAAGGGGAGAGGCAGATGAAAGGGAATATTTACAGCCTTTTTGTATTGATTGCGGCTTTTTTCTGGGGAACCACGGGAACCGTTCAGGCGTTGGCTCCAGAAAGCGCCACACCGCTGGCATTTGGAGCGTTCAGGTTATTAATAGGAGGAAGCGCCATGCTGCTTGCGGTTTGGATCAGCCGGGAGCTTCACGTGAAAAATTGGTCGTGGCCGCTCATATGTTTAGCCGCTGTGTGTATGGCGTGTTACCAGCCGCTGTTTTTCACAGCTGTTAAAGAAACGGGAATTGCGGTGGGAACTGTGATTGCCATCGGCAGTGCGCCTATCATTGCCGGGAGCCTTGAGTGGGCCGTATTGAAGAAACGCCCGCGAAACTCCTGGTGGATTGCGACCGTGCTGGCTTTAGCGGGTTGCTGGCTTCTTTTTTCCGACAGTTCCAATGTTCGGATTGATGTGGGTGGTGTTCTTATGGCGCTTGGAGCAGGTGCTTCTTTTGCGGGCTATACACTCATCAGTAAAGCGATGATGAAAACCCAGCCTCCGCGAGCGACTTCCGCCGTTGTCTTTATGATCAGCGCCATCTTGCTGACGCCGCTACTATGGCAGTCAGATATCTCGTGGATATTGACCCCTAGAGGACTGGGAACGAGCCTTTACATCGGGTTAATTGCAACATGTGCCGCATATTTTTTGTTTGCGAAAGGGCTTACCGGGGTTCCGGCCTCGGCGGCGGTCACGCTGTCTTTAGCTGAACCGCTGACGGCTTCATTGCTTGGTGTGTTTTTCATAGGGGAAATGCTTTCGCCTTCCTCGTGGCTGGGCATTGCGCTTATGATGCTGGGGCTTTTGGTCATTTCTGCTGCGCCTCGGAAACAAAAAACGGCCGAGGCAGCTCACATGTCTTAATAGATTCACATAAGCTTGGCCTCATTTTACAAGAATAGCTGATCCGGCTGCAAAATGAGGAAATCCTCTTTTCTCAATAGAAAAGGGGATTTTGTACATGGCGAAAATCCCAAAACCGCTGCCCGTTTTGGGATTTCACTTTGTTATTCCGCTAACTTTTCTAAATTGCCGTTCCTGTCCATTTTGAAGGACGGAGAGGCATGTTCATCTTCTTCAAATAAAACTAGCTTTCTGGCTCTGTTCATAATTTTCACCAAGGTTTCATAATCTTCTTGGATCGTTTTTTGGTCTTTTTCAAGCTTTTGAACTTCTGCCTCAAGCTGCTCTGTTTTGCTTTGCAATTCCTGATTTTCTTTCTTTAAACGTTCATTTTCCATTTTTAATGCTGATGATTGCTCGTTATTGCCTTCGTAATTCTGCAGGAAGCGGATCACATCATTCATCGTCATCTCAGGCGCAGCTGCAGGCGTTTGAGGAGACAATAAGTGTGATAGACTAGCTAACTCTTCCTTAAAGCTTTCATCAACAAAAGGCATATGTTCGCCAGACATTAAAGGCTGCTGCTCATTTTCGGCAGATGGTGCATCCGTTTTGACTGGTTCCTCTGCAGCGGTTTCTTGAATGATTTCAGGATCAACGGCAGGAGGCTGATATAATAATCTTTTTTTCGCAGGCTGCCCGTTTCCGAGCGCTCTCATCCGCTGTTTTCGCTGTTTCTTCGCAAGCTGAAGCGCTTTTTCATATTGATGGCGGACCACCGCGTTCCATCTGAATCCGCAGGCTGCGGATGTCCGGTTTAATTTATCGCCGACTTCTTCAAATGCATTCAATTGAGTGCTGCCCTCTCTCACATGCCGAAGCACTGTTTCGGCTAAAAGCAGATCGTTTTCCTCTGACCAAGCGTCTTGTCGTTGTTTTGTCATTTATCTCAACTCCCATTTTTCTTTTCATGGTATTAGAATGTCCAGGTTGGAAAATATTTATACAAATTGGCTGAAAGAATAGGAGATACGAAGGATGGAGCTGCTTGCAGGAACAGTCGAATCCTTGTAAAATGAAGAGTGATGTGATTTTTTTTGAAACGTGATTTTAGGTTATTCACATAGATGAACATAGAAATGAAGGGAAGCGTACGTCATGGCTAATGAATTTCGAGTGTGTGATGATTGCCAAGCCACTAATATCAAAACATTGCTGCCGCGTTTGAAAGAAGTGGACCCGGACGCAAAGGTTGAGGTAGGATGCCAATCTTATTGCGGGCCCGGACGGAAAAAATCATTTGCTTTTGTGAACAATCGCCCGCTGTCAGCTCCGACAGAGGATGAGCTGATTGACAAAGTAAAAAAGAAAATAAAAAAGTAAAAACATATTTTTTCTTAGCCTCGGCCCTCAGGTCAGGCTTTTTTGCTTCACAAGATGTGTTTTTCATGAAGATGGAACAAATCGCCGGGCAAATTCAAGGATGTTTTCAAAGAATAGAGTCGATATAATAGAAACACGGCTAAAAAAAAGAGGGAATGACGATGGCGTATCCAAATGGAAAATTATCAGAAGAAAAAGTGTTTAAAGATCCGGTGCACCGCTATGTTCATGTTCGGGACAAGCTGATATGGGATTTGATCGGAACCCGTGAATTTCAGCGTCTCCGCAGAATTAAGCAGCTCGGCACGACCTATTTGACGTTCCATGGGGCTGAGCACAGCCGGTTCAACCATTCTCTCGGTGTCTATGAAATTGTCAGGAGAATGGTTGATGACGTCTTTAAAGGCCGCCCTGAATGGGATGACAGTGAGCGCGAACTCTGTTTGGCCGCGGCGCTGCTTCATGATCTCGGGCACGGGCCGTTCTCGCATTCATTTGAAAAGGTCTTTCACCTTGACCACGAAGATTTTACAAGAGGTATCATTTTGGGAGACACGGAGGTTAACCAGGTGCTCAGAAAGGTGAGCCCGGATTTCCCCCAGGATGTTGCTGAAGTCATTGCCAAAACATATAAAAACAAGCAAGTGGTCAGCCTCATTTCGAGTCAAATTGACGCAGACCGGATGGATTACCTGCAGCGTGACGCCTATTATACGGGCGTCAGCTACGGCCATTTTGATATGGAGCGGATTCTTCGGGTGATGCGGCCGCGCGAGGATCAGATCGTCATTAAAGAAAGCGGAATGCATGCTGTCGAAGACTATATCATGAGCCGTTACCAAATGTACTGGCAGGTCTATTTCCATCCTGTGACCAGAAGTGCAGAGGTCATTTTAACGAAGATTCTTCACAGGGCGAAGCAGCTGCACGATGAAGGCTATGTCTTCACTCACGCTCCGGTTCATTTCTATTCTATTTTTGAAGGGAAATTGACACTGGAGGATTATGTAAAGCTGGATGAATCTATTATTTTGTATTATTTCCAGGCCTGGGAGGATGAAGAAGACGCGATTTTATCCGACTTGTGCCGCAGATTCATTAACCGCCAGCTGTTCCAATACGTTGAATTCAATCCGAATGAAGAAATGTCGGCTTATTTTGAGCTGACGTCATTGTTCAAAGAGGCGGGGATCGATCCGAGCTATTATTTGGTCGTTGATTCTTCTTCAGATCTGCCATACGATTTTTACCGGCCGGGAGAGGAAGAGGAGCGTCTGCCGATCCATCTCTTGACGCAAAACGGCCAAATTAAAGAGCTGTCCAGGCAGTCGGCTATTGTGGAATCCATCTCCGGTAAACGGCGGACGGACCACAAGCTGTACTATCCAAAGGACTTGATTTGTGACGGCTCTAAACATCCGGAAGCGAAAATGAAAATCCGGCAGCTGCTGGGACTGACATAGAAATTGGAAAGAAGGAAAAAGGAGATGTCGGGAATTTGTTGAAAGAACATGCAAAACTGATGAAGGTGTTCTCGGATTCTGGAGAAATCATCGGGCGAAAGAAGCTGCAGAAAATGATTTATATCGCCAAGAAAATGCAGTTTCCTTTCTATGAGAAATATGATTTTCACTTTTACGGACCATATTCAGAGGAACTGACGCTCCAGATTGAAGAGCTGTGCAACCTTGGATTTCTGCATGAGGTGAAGGAAAAAAAGGGCGGCTACTTTCAATACCGGTATTCGCTTACTGAGACAGGCTCCGCATTTTTAGACCATGCTGATCTGAACATGCCGGATATGAAAGGCTATATCGACAGTGTAAACAGCCGTTCATCACGGTTTTTAGAGCTGGTTTCCACGATCCTTTACTTTGACGGGCTTGAGGATGAGGAAAAGAAAGAAAAAGTCTTTACAATCAAAAGCAAGCAAAAATATACAAATGAAGAATATGACGAAGCGCTTCAATACATCGAGGAACTGAAGCAGATTTGTTAAGGATACCAAGCAAAAGAAATGAACCGTTTCTTTTGCTTTTTTTATTGACAAAAGCCGCTAAGGGATCTATTGTGGATAATAGTTATCCATAATGAATCGGGAGTGTGTATGATGAAAATGAAATCCGGGATGGAGCAGGCGGTTTCTGTGTTGCTTTTACTGTCACGGCTGCCTGTACAGGCTTCTTTGACGTCAGAGGCAATAAGCCAGCGATTGCGCGTGTCTCCGTCTTATTTGAAGAAGCTGATGAGAACATTGGTTCAAGCAGGTTTGGCAGAATCCTTGCCAGGGACGAAGGGCGGTTTTACCCTAACGAAGCCTTTGGCGGACATTACGCTTTATGATATTTATCAAGCGGTCGAAGGCAGAGGTTCGATGTATCAGGGAAAAGGTCTGCTGCAATCTGTATTCGAGGGTGAAAACTGTGTGCTGGAGACAGTCATGGCGGAAATCGAGGATAAATGGGCCAATCTCATGAAAGAAGAGTCCTTGCAGCATGTCATGGACAGAGTCGGGGAATTGTATGATCTTGAAAAAATAGATGATTGGATAAACGAGCAAATGAAAGGGCAATTGCAATGAAAAACAGCGGATCTTTACACAAAACAGATTCATCAACAGGAATATCTGTACTGATCGTGCTCGCTCTGGGTTTTCTCATGGCTACTCTTGATGTAACCGTTGTGAATGTGGCGATGGCGGATATGAAAAACACTCTTTCAATGTCACTTTCAGGTGTAACGTGGGTTGTGGACGGGTACATTCTTACTTTTGCGTCACTTCTGCTGGCGGGCGGAGCCTTGGCCGACCGTTTCGGATCGAAGGCGATCTATATCCTGGGTTTAGCTGTTTTTGTTCTCGCCTCTTGTCTATGCGCTGCATCCTTTAATGGGCAGATGCTGATTGCCGGACGTCTTATACAGGGAATTGGCGCAGCCTTGTTTATGCCAAGCTCACTCAGTCTTTTGGCTGCCTCTTACCCTGATGAACGGGCGCGGGCGAGAATGTTTGGACTGTGGGCCGCGCTTGTTTCTGCTGCTTCAGCCCTTGGGCCTTTTATTGGGGGTATGCTGGTACAGTTGGCAGGCTGGCAGAGTATTTTTCTGATCAATGTGCCGTTGGGGGCTGCCGCGCTCATTTCAGCTTACCGAATTCTCAGCCGCGTCCCGGGAAAAACCGGCCGCGTGAACATCACCGGGCATCTGCTTGGCATGATGGCTCTCGGCTTTCTTTCCTATGCATTGATACAGGGGCCTTCAGCGGGCTGGCGCTCGCCCGTGATTCTTCTAGCATGTACTGCAGCGATTTTGACATTTGTGCTGTTTTTGCTGCGGGAAATTTCTGCGAAAACACCCATCCTGCCGGCGTCCTTATATAAAAACGGCCGTTTCTCAGCGGCCCAATTTATCGGGTTTTTGCTGAATTTTGCTCTTTTTGGCGGCATGTTTATGATGAGTCTTTTTTTGCAGGAAGCAGGAGGCGCAAACTCCTTCATGGCCGGAGTTGAGCTGCTGCCGATGATGGCGGTCTTCGTGATCGGCAATCTGCTGTTCGCCCGTCTGGCGAATCGATTTGAAGCCGGGCAGCTTATGTTTGTCTCAATGGCGGTCAGCTGTATCATTGCATTGCTGTTGTTTGTGCTGATTTCTCCGGATTTTCCTTATTGGCAGCTGGCGGTTTTGATGTCTGTCATGAACCTCTGTACCGGTATTACAGTTCCTGCCATGACAACTGTGATCATGCAGGCTGCCGGGCAAAGGCATGCGAACATTGCCGGTGCGGCGTTAAATGCAAACCGGCAAATCGGAGCTTTGGTCGGCGTAGCGATAACCGGGGTGATCATTCATCTGTCCGCCACTTGGTACGCCGGTGCCGGGTTTACATTTTTGATGATGGGGGCGGCGTACAGCCTCGCTGCATTGCTTGTATGGCTGTTTCTGGCTGCCCATAACGGGACTGCCGCGTCAGAAAAAATGTAAATCACTGATTGCGCTTTGTGGGAATATATAGTAAGATATAAAAAATTATTGAAACAACAGGCACTGATAAGGACATGAGATGCTTTTTACGGTTTCCAGAGAGGGAAGGACAGCTGAAATCTTCCTAACGCAGAGAAAGCAGCTTACCGCCTTTGAGCCGTATCGGGGAAAACAAGTATCTGATACCGTCATGCTGCGTTACAGCATCTTCAAGCCGATCACCATGTGTAATTGAATTGATCGGGAATTTGGGTGGAACCACGGATGATCAACACATTCGTCCCTTTTAGAGGGATGGGTGTGTTTTTTTATATGAATTGAATACATGCAATGAAAAGGACATGAATGATAGTTACGGTTTTCAGAGAGGGAAGGAAAGGTGAGAGCTTCCCAGCTTAGGAGTATCATTTACCGCCTTGGAGCAGCATTGGGGAACTGAAGTATCCAATGCCGTCTATGCTGCGTTACAGCACCGAGCCGACAACATCGCGTTTGTCGGGAACTTGGGTGGAACCACGGGTTAATCACACACTCGTCCCTATCTGCGGGACGGGTGTGTTTTTTTATGAATTGAATATATGCGATGAAAAGGACATGAATGATTTTTACGGTTTTCAGAGAGGGAAGAAAAGGTGAGAGCTTCCCAGCTTAGGAATATCATTTACCGCCTTGGAGCAGCATTGGGGAACTAAAGTATCCAATGCCGTCTATGCCGCGTTACAGCACCGAGCCGACAACATCGCGTTTGTCGGGAACTTGGGTGGAACCACGGGTTAATGACACACTCGTCCCTATCTGCGGGACGGGTGTGTTTTTTTATATACAACAATGAATAAGGAGTGTTTTAAAATGAGTAAACATGTACACATTCAGCTTCCGGACGGACAGATCAAGGAATATCCGAAAGGCATCACAATCAAGGAAGTAGCTGGTTCGATCAGTTCCAGTCTGCAAAAGAAGGCGGCTGCAGGTCAGGTCAACGGCAAGCTTGTTGATCTCAGTTTCAAGCTGGAGGAGGATGCTGAGCTTTCGATTGTCACACTCGATTCACAAGAAGGCTTGCAGGTGCTTCGCCACACATCAGCGCACGTGCTGGCTCAAGCAGTAAAACGGCTGTACGGCGAAGTGTCATTGGGGGTAGGGCCTGTGATTGAAGACGGCTTCTACTATGACATGAAGCTGGAGAAAAGCTTGGGATCAGGAGACTTAGAGGCTATCGAAAAAGAAATGAAACACATTATAAATGAGAACCTTGAAATCAAACGTATAGAGGTTTCTTACGAAAAAGCTGAAGAGCTGTTTGCACAAAAAGACGAGCGGCTTAAGCTTGAGATTTTAAAGGATATTCCGCACGGGGAGGATCTCACGCTGTACCAGCAAGGAGAATTCATTGACCTGTGCCGCGGGCCGCATCTTCCTTCTACAGGAATGATCAAGGCGTTCAAACTGACAAGAGTATCAGGCGCTTATTGGCGGGGAGACAGCAAAAATGAAGTCCTGCAGCGGGTGTACGGGGTTGCGTTTCAAAAGAAGAAAGATTTGGATGCGCACCTGCATATGCTGGAAGAAGCGGCAAAACGAGACCATCGCAAGCTTGGCAAACAGTTAGGGCTGTTTATGTTTTCTGAAGAAGCGCCTGGGATGCCGTTTTATTTGCCGAAAGGGCAGATTGTCCGCAATGAGCTGGAACGCTTCTCGCGTGAACTGCAAACAAATGCCGGCTACGATGAGGTGCGTACGCCGTTTATGATGAATCAGCGGTTATGGGAGCAGTCAGGCCATTGGGATCATTATCGCGACAATATGTACTTCTCAGAAGTGGATGATACAAGGTTCGCAATGAAGCCGATGAATTGCCCGGGCCACATGCTCATCTTTAAAAACAGCCTGTATTCTTACCGGGATCTGCCGATTCGCATGGCGGAATTCGGACAGGTGCATCGCCATGAATACAGCGGGGCTTTAAACGGAATGCTTCGCGTTCGGACGTTCTGTCAGGATGACGCCCATATTTTCGTTCGGGAGGATCAGATTGAGAGTGAGATCAAAGAAGCGATTCGGCTGATTGATGAGGTATATCGGACATTTGGTTTCGAGTATTCAGTTGAGCTTTCGACTCGCCCGGAGGATTCATTAGGCGATGACAGCCTTTGGGAAGCGTCGGAGCGTGCCTTAGCACGCGTCCTTGAGGAGCTTGGCCTCTCTTATGAGATCAATGAAGGCGATGGGGCGTTTTACGGGCCAAAAATTGATTTCCACATAAAAGATGCCCTAAAACGGAGCCACCAATGTGCGACAATTCAGCTTGATTTTCAAATGCCGGAAAAATTTGATTTAGCATATATCAACGAACACAATGAAAAGGTTCGTCCCGTTGTCATCCACAGAGCGGTTTTCGGCTCGATCGACCGTTTCTTCGGTATTTTGATTGAGCATTACGGCGGGGCTTTTCCAGTCTGGCTCGCACCGATTCAGGTTCAAATCATACCGGTTTCGCACGTACACTTGGATTATTGCAGAAAGGTGCAGGCGGAGCTGAACCAGGCGGGGATAAGAGCAGGCATTGATGAGCGCAATGAGAAGCTCGGCTATAAAATCAGAGAATCGCAGATGCAGAAAATCCCGTACGTGCTGGTGCTTGGAGATCATGAGGAGCAGGAGAATGCGGTAAACGTCCGCCAATTCGGACATCAGCAGAATGAACACGTTTCTTTTCAGACATTCAAAGATAAGCTTGTGAAACAGGTGGAAAATCGAGGCATGTAGGATAAAAGCTGTGAATTCACATTTTGCTTTTTTGACTTTCCCTATTCGGAATCAGTAAAATAATAAGTAAATCATATCGTTCGTATGTTATGAATGCATCTCGAAATGGGGAAATTGACATGGACCATGACAAACTGGAAGCAAATTTGCTGGATCACGCACTTACAAAATATTTGAAAAGCACGAAGCAATTAGATGAAGCCACCGTTCCGAAACACGTGAATAATGTAAGAGGATTTATTCTGCGGATCATATACAGACATGGGAGCTGCACCATAAAGGATATTTTGAAGGAGGTCACACTGTCTCCCTCTGCCACGACTACAGCTCTGAATCATTTAGAGCAGGAAGGGTTTATTGAGAGATCCAGAAATAATAATGACCGCCGCACTGTATGGATTACGCTTTCTGAATCGGGCCGGGGAGCGGCTGAACAAATGATTGAAAACCGCCAGCAGCTGATTGACGGGATGTTTGAACGTTTAACAGCCGAAGAGAAGAAGACGTTCTTGGCGATTATTGCGAAGCTGGCTCAATAGGGATAATAAAAGCCGGTGCGCGAAGCGCCGGCTTTACAGAGATTATTCCATATCGCTTAGGCGTTTGCCTGCAACGGCATAATGGTCTTTTTTCATTTCTTCTATAAAGACAACAATTTTTTCTTCAGAAGCGCCGGTTGTTTCCTTTACGGCTTCTGTTACTTTCTCAACAAGATTGCGTTTTTGCTCGTCTGTACGGCCTTCAAGCATTTTGACAGTTACGTATGGCATGTGTGCTGAATCCTCCTTTATCTCGTTTCCTCTCTTTAGAAAAAGAGGCTTCTTATAGTATACTGAATAAAGTAAATTCTTGCATTTTGAGAAAGAGGGATATCTCACTTGGACCGTTTTTTATATTATCCGTTGTCTTTAATGCCATACCTCGTCATCACGCTAATTGTGTCGTTTACAATGCATGAGCTTGCCCATGCTTATGTCGCATACAAATTTGGTGACGATACGGCGAAAAAACAAGGAAGACTGACGCTGAATCCTATTAAGCACCTTGATCCGTTCGGTACCATTTTGATTTTGGTGGCCGGCTTTGGATGGGCGCGTCCCATTCCCGTTAATCGCCGTTTCTTTAAGAAACCCCGGCTTGCCGGTGTGCTCGTATCTATAGCCGGGCCTGTCAGTAACCTGATTCTTGCCTTTATCGGTTTCTTTTTGTTAGTGTTGATGCATGCGTACGGAATGGAAATGCTTGCGGCATTCAGCACGGGATTGGATCAGTTTTTTTCTATTTGGATACAGCTGAATCTTGTCTTGTTTTTATTTAATCTGCTGCCGCTTCCTCCGCTCGATGGCTATCGAATTATAGAAGATCTCGTTCCGCCGGGCGTGCGTGCCAAAATGACGCAAGCGGAGAACTACGGCTTTATCGTGTTTTTGGTTCTGTTTGTGACACCGCTCGGATCTTACGTGCTGTGGCCGCTGCTTAATGCAGGAAGAGATTCGATTTTAAAGCTGTTTTCAGCGATATTTCAACCGCTTTTGTAGGAGGTAGAACTTCATGGAAGAAAAAAAGAAAAAATCAATCGGGTTTAATATTATCAAAAGTGATCCGACTGACGGACACGGCGGTTTTGGCGTAGGGGCACTCAGCCTTGATAACATTTCTCCCGTGTTCGTCGATGTAGAGGAAAAAGAAGCGTTCGTAGACATCGGTGCCATGCATGCCCGCAGCACCGTTGAAAAAGGAATTAAATTTCTGCCTAATAAGGAAGATGTTCCAAACGGCAAACCCTACTGGCTTGTGTGGGTGACGATTGACAGAAGAGAAGAGGGCCCTTATTACGCAGGGGTAACAGCCTGTGAAATGACGGTCGACAGAAGCATCAGAAGAGGCTACAAGTCACTGCCTGAGCATGTGAATCTGATGGATAAATCCATGAAACGGAAAATCATCGTTGATAAAATGGACGACAGCTCGAAGCGTGTACTAGGCGAATTTCTGAAAAAGCATGATCAGGGCCTATGGGACCGTTCCTCAGATGAGTTAAAAACGAGCCTGCTTCCGGAAGACAATTAATTTGTGAATTTTCTGTGAACTTTTAGAATATTTGAGATATTTTTCGTGAACATTGAGTAAACTGGTGATACAGAAATAGGACATGGAAAATCCCGAGCCGAAACAAGACTCGGGGTTTTTCATTTTTAGGGGGATATGATGTACGAAACCATTCGAGTCGGCGACTGGTTGATAAAAGCCGACGTGGAAGAAACGAGAAAGCAGTATGAGAAAGAAATTGATATGTGTGAGTGTCTGCTCTGTCAAAATTACAGGGAAGTGATGAAAACACTGCCGCCTGATAAGGTGCGGATTTTTGAAGATTTAGGCCTTCAGCCGTCAGTTTGTCCGGATATTAATGAATTTGGCCCTGAGGGTGATCGGCATCTTTATATGGCCAGCTATTTTATTGTCGGACGTATTATAGAAGGGAAAAAAGAATGGGACCCGGACCGTAACTGGACGTTATCATTTGAATTGCCGAGAGATGGTCACTTTATTCCCGATGGATTCCCAAAACCGGTTGTTCAGCTCGATTGCATCACATTGCTTCCATGGATTATGAACGAACCATACGAATAACCCGGCCTCCGAGAAGCCGGGTTATTTTCAATGATTTCGCCCCAGCCATTTGTCCCACCATTTTTTCTCGGAAGCGGGCTTTTCTTTGGCTGGAAGCCGGTCTTTTGTTTGTTTTGCGGGTTCTGCCCCGTAGCACACGTTTGATGGTTCTGTGCCTTTCACAAAATACGTGTAATGCTTTGCGGCGCAGCCGGGACCTGATGAGTAGCCTGTCTTTGGATCAATGTACACGCCGGTTACGCCTTTTGGCGGCTTGAACGCGGTTTCCGGATCGCCCTTGAGCGCGTTCTCCATGAAGTCCGCCCAAATGGTTTTAGCATAGCTTTTTTCTTCGACCGAGTCGATGGTGCTGTTTTTGTCATAACCAGTCCAAACACCCGCGGCCAACTTCGGATTGAAGCCGATCATCCAGCTGTCTGCGCTGGTGGTTCCTGATTTTCCGGCATACGTTCTTGTCAGGCGGTTGGCTATCGTTCGTCCGGTTACCGATGTATATCCGTTTAAATCGGTATCAAACATGCCTGTCATCATACTCGCCGTGACAAAAGCGGCTTTTTCATCAAGAACTTGTTTATGCTGACTCGGGTTTTCGTACAGCACATGGCCCGCCGCGTCCGTAACTCGCGAAATAAAAGTCGGTTCGATTTTCTTTCCGCCGTTTGCGAGCATGGCATAGGCGTTGACCATCTCAATCGGGCGCACAGGTTCAGTGCCGAGTGCCAGGGACGGCAGTGCTTGAAGATGGGCGGTAATGCCGAATTCCTTTGCGGCCTTTACGAGTTTGTTCGTGCCGAGAAAAAGATGCGTTTTCACAGCGTAAATGTTGTCGGAAAGCGCCAGCGCCTGCAGAAGCGTAATCGGCTTGTTGGCGTAGTATCCGTTATAGTTGCTTGGAGAATAGGTTTCTCCCTTTGCATCAATTTGAAACTCGGTTTCTTCGCTTTTCATCAAAGTGACTGGCGTAAATCCGCTTTGAATCGCTTTATAATACAGCAATGGCTTGATCGTCGAAGCAGGCTGGCGCTTCGCCTGTGTCGTCCGGTCAAACGGGCTTTTTTGATAATCCCTGCCGCCGACAAGGGCGAGAACGTTTCCGGTGCGGGGATCAATGGCTGAAAACCCGACTTGAATGTCAGAGCCCGCGTTAACCGTTTTGGTAATGGTCTCCTCGGCGATGCGCTGCATCCGTTTATCCACCGTTGTATAGACGTTTAACCCGCTCGTTTCAATTTGCTCCCGCGTCATGCCAAGCTTTTTCTCCAGCTCTCTCATCGCATTGTCATAGAAATAAGGGGCCTTTCTCTTGGAAACTTGTTTATTCAAAGGCTGATAGGAAAGAGGTTCCTTGATCAGTTCATCCGCTTTCTTTTGGCTGATCATCTGCTGCTTTTCCATCATGCGCACAATCGTTTTCTGGCGTTCTTTGGCTTTTGTCTCATTGACATACGGTGAATAGCCGGAAGGGCCTTTCGGGATTCCTGCCAAAAGCGCTGCCTCCGCATCCGTCAGGTTTTTGGCATGCTTGCCGAAATACAGGCGGGAAGCGGCTTCAATGCCGTAGGCGCCATGACCGTAGTAAATCGTATTTAAATAGCCTTCTAATATCTCGTCCTTAGAATAGTTTTGTTCCAGACGGATCGTGTAGAATGCCTCATTCCATTTCCGTTTCCACGTTTTGTCGTGTTCAAGGTATAAGTTTCTCGCATATTGCTGGGTGATGGTGCTTGCACCCTGAACCTTGGCAAATGCTTTCAGATCAGCAAGCGCCGCGCCTGCCATGCGTTTATAATCAAAGCCGTGATGATCGTAGAAATTCTGGTCTTCAATCGCCACTGTCGCTTTTACGATCGTCGGATTCATGTCCTTTAAGGGGACCCAATAGCGCTTTTCGCCGTAGTTCGTTTCCCCGAGCTTTGATCCGTCACTCGCATACAAAATCGTGGATTGCGGCACCTGCACCGAGGGAGCGCCCTGGTATTTGGCTATCAAAATGACAGTCATAAACACGGCCGCTGCCGCAAAGGCCGCAAAGGCCCCTAAAAAGATAAAGGCGCGAACGGTTTTCAGCGTCAGTCTCAGCCGTTTATTTGTCATTGCATCCACAACGGGTTCCCCCTTTTTTTATGTTTCTACTATTATGAGGAAAAAAGATCGTTTTTAAACATTGCTGAACAGGACGCATCTTTACTTTTTTCCCGCCATCCTCTATACTTTTTCCTTAGGTGAAAATGAGATTTCAACCGAGAATAAAAGCTGATTAGACGCTTACAATAAATGAATACAGCCTGGAAAGGGAGATGACAATTGAGCGAACTTTGGTACACAGAGAAGCAGACGAAAAACTTTGGCATTACGATGAAGGTTAACAAAACGTTACATACAGAACAAACGGAATTTCAGCATTTAGAAATGGTGGAAACAGAAGAGTTCGGCAACATGCTGTTTTTGGACGGCATGGTGATGACATCTGAAAAAGACGAATTCGTCTATCATGAAATGGTGGCGCATGTGCCATTATTCACGCACCCAAATCCGGAGCACGTTCTGGTAGTCGGCGGCGGTGACGGCGGCGTTATCAGAGAAATCCTGAAGCATCCAAGCGTGAAAAAAGCGACACTTGTAGATATTGACGGCAAGGTGATCGAATACTCTAAAAAGTTCCTTCCTTCTATCGCAGGCAAACTGGATGATCCGCGAGTTGATGTGCAGGTAGATGACGGATTTATGCACATTGCGAAATCTGAAAATCAATACGACGTCATCATGGTAGATTCAACTGAACCAGTCGGACCGGCTGTAAACCTGTTTACAAAAGGATTCTACGCAGGAATCGCGAAAGCGCTGAAAGAAGACGGCATTTTTGTCGCACAGACGGACAACCCATGGTTTACACCGGAATTAATCACAAATGTACAGCGCGACGTGAAGGAAATCTTCCCGATTACGAAGCTGTATACGGCGAACATTCCGACATATCCAAGCGGTCTGTGGACATTTACAATCGGCTCGAAAAAATATGATCCGCTTGCAGTGGAAGACAGCCGTTTCTTCGATATTGAGACAAAATATTACACAAAAGATATTCATAAAGCGGCGTTTGTACTGCCGAAATTTGTGAGTGATCTGATTAAATAATGATGGTATGGCGCAGGAGCGAATCTTGCGCTTTTTTACAGGAAAGCGAGGGTATTATAGATGAGATTTGATGAAGCTTATTCAGGAAAAGTATTTATCGCGAGCCGTCCCGAGTGGGAAGAGGCGGACGCCATTCTTTACGGCATGCCAATGGACTGGACAGTCAGCTATCGCCCGGGCTCACGCTTTGGCCCAAGCAGAATCCGTGAGGTATCAATCGGCCTTGAAGAATACAGCCCATATTTAGATCGTGATCTGGCTGATTTGAACTTTTTTGACGCCGGCGACATTCCGCTGCCGTTCGGTAATCCGCAGCGAAGCTTGGATATGATTGAAGAATACGTGGACAGCATTTTAGAAAAAGGGAAGTTCCCAATGGGTATGGGCGGAGAGCACCTCGTGTCATGGCCTGTCATTAAAGCGATGTACAAGAAATACCCAGACCTTGCGATTATCCATTTTGACGCACATACAGATCTTCGCGTTGATTATGAGGGAGAGCCGCTTTCTCACTCTACGCCGATCCGCAAAGCAGCAGAATTGATCGGACCGCACAATGTGTATTCATTCGGAATCCGTTCCGGCATGAAAGAAGAGTTTGAATGGGCGAAGGAAAACGGCATGCACATCTCAAAATTTGAAGTGCTTGAACCGTTGAAAGAAGTGCTTCCGAAGCTGGCGGGCCGTCCGGTTTATGTCACAATCGACATTGACGTATTAGACCCTGCCCACGCACCAGGAACAGGAACGGTTGACGCCGGCGGCATCACGTCTAAAGAACTGCTTGCATCCGTCCATGAAATCGCGCGTTCAGAGGTAAATGTAAAGGGCGCTGACTTAGTGGAAGTCGCACCGGTTTATGACCACTCAGAGCAAACGGCAAACACAGCCAGCAAAATCATCCGTGAGATGCTGCTTGGGTTTGTGAAATAGGTAAACATCCAGACGATGTCTGGATGTTTTTTTATTCCCAGCCTTTACAAACATCAATCCATGCTTTTGAGAAAGAAAATTCGGATAATTCTTCAGGCGTTAATTCAATAGCGGAGTTTCTGCTGCCGCAAGCCGGGAAAACAGTCTCAAACCGTTTCAGCGATACATCAAGATAAACCTCAAGATCATGAGCCAACCCAAACGGGCAAACACCTCCAATTTCATGGCCTGTCTGCTCCAGCACCTCATCAGGAGAGAGCATTCTTGCTTTAAAGCCAAATGTTTGCCTGAACGTTTTGTTGTCGATCTTGGCATCTCCGGCTGCCACAATCAGAATCGCCTGATCTCCTTCCCCTCTGAAGGACAGGGTCTTGGCGATTCTAGCCGGGCTCACGCCGATCGTCTCAGCTGCTTGTTCAACTGTCGCGCTCGACGTTTCGAACTCCATCACATCATTTTGTCGATACCACTGTGTAAAGTGGGTTTTCACACTTTCCAGAGACATACTGTATTGCCACCTCTTCAAGATTATTGAAAGAATCATAGCATGGATTGGGAGGATGGGTAAAGAGGGGACAGAAAAACCGCCGATAGACGGCGGTTTAGATCATGGCGCGCTGCGCAACATCAAAATGTTCTGTTGATGAATTTGATACTTCGACTGTGATAAATACAGCACTCACAGCTAAACAAGCGAGTAATAATTTATACTTCCATTTCATATAAATTCACCCCCCCTTGAATGTGCTGTCTTGCTTCTTCAACCTTTAAAAAGTAATGAGATGCTTTTTTGTAATTTTCCTGTTGATGATAATATTTAGCAACATCAAGTGCGAAGTCCTCGATATCTGCATACATCATTTTACCTTCAAGAAAAACAAAACATTTTTCTATCCGTTCCTCATCCGGTCCAGACAAGTATAAAGATTCCAAAAATTCAAACTCCGTTAGATACACGGTATCTCCCGCAGCTGCAGAATACTCTTTTCCCTTTTTATGATATTCACAGGCGTTATCAATCTTACCTAATTTAAAATAAATTTGTGTAATTAGGAAAAAAGCTTGTGGCAGTGAAGGGAGCATTTTAGATCCTTCAAATACTTGAATGGATTTTTTTACATACTCTATCGCTGATTCAAAACTGTTTTGGTTTTGCTTGCAGAGTGCTATGTTATAAAGAGTTCTTCCCATTAATTGCGGCTGCTGCTCTGCTTCTGCAAGTGTAAAGGCTTTTTGAAAATGGGCAATTGCTTTTTCGTATTGTTTTAAATCCAAAAAGTTGGCTCCGAATAAGGACTGACATTGAATCATTCTGATATCATATGTAGTCTGTTCACTGTATATTTCGAATGCTTGACGTGCATAGTCCATGGAGACATAAGTTTGTTTCATATAATAATAGACTTCTGACATTTTGAAAAAGAATTCCGCTTTATCGATTTTGTCTTTCACAAAAACCAGTTTGCTCTCAGCTTTTTTAAAGAATTGAATGGCTAATACATATTCACGGCGATCCAGCTCATACATGCCTCTAAAGAAATTAAAATAATACTCAAGCAGACCAGTTAAACGAGCCTGTTTTTTATCAATCTCAAGCAGCAGATCAGACAGTCTCGGCTGTTCCTCAATCCTCATTTTTTCTAACGGTTCAAGGTACTCAAGCATCAGGTTGTGCCGAAACTCCATTAGTGAATAGTACAAATGAAGGTCTTGATCTTCTTCCATTTGATCCAGCTCTTGCTTGATTTCTCGTCGCAAATATTCTGCATCGGGTATGCTGAATCGGCGTATGTACATATACCATTCGTTAATCTTTTCTCCGATGGAAGAAGAAGATATGACACCTGTCACGTTTGCAAATCCCTCCCTTCATTATTCTATATATGTCATATTTTATCATCTTCATTCTTGTGAGAAGCGCAAAAAAACCGCAATGTTTTCTTTCGTTACACCGCATATCAGAGGGGATTTTTTCAAAAAACCGCTTTTACCCTCGGCAATTTGTACAAGCAAACAGATTCAACTTCCATATTCTGTTATATCTGCGTGAGCAGTGTATGTCTGAAAAGGAAGTGAAGGTATGAGAAAAAACAAGCTTTCCTTTAAAGAAAAAGCAGAAGCGGCACAAGAAGAATGTTTATGTTTTTGTGAGGAAGAAGCAAACCGCGAGGCCATGTTTCAAGCACCGATTGAATTACCTGAAGGGTTTGTCGTTGATCCGGCTGAAGCTGTTGCAAGTGTCACGTGGAATGCAGACAGCCTTTCCTGTGTCAGTGAACGATGCTTAATTCAAACGGGGCCTGAGCCTGATGAGATCGGTGTTCAATTTGCAGTGCGCCTGCAGGGAACTGTTACGCTGCTCGTCAGTGTCTCACCTGTGCGAAATCAATATGGACAAGGGGATGGGGCTGTTTCCGTCATTCACAATGCAGAGATCGATCAAGTCGTCTATTATTCCGATGAACCGGAAGATTGCCCGGATATCAGTGACATCACGATCGAAAACCTTGTTGTTGTTCCGCCCTTTTACGGCAGTCCTTTATCGGTGACGGGGACGATTGTGCTTGTACCCGAGCCGGAGCCTGTTTATGCGTTTACAGCGAATCCAAATGATCAATCAGTTTCTGTGATTGATACAAACACTCATGCCGTTGTAACAACGATTGCTCTTCCATATAGGCCGACAGATATTGAAGTGACCCCGGATAAAAGCGCTGTGTTTGTTTTGCACTTCAACAACAATGTGATTTCTGTCATCGATTATGACACATTAACAGTGACAGCATCCATAATGCTGGATCAGCCGCCTCGATCGATCAAATTTATCCCTAATCATGAGTTTGCTTATGTTTTCGCCGGTACTGCAATTTATGTGATTGGAATTGATACGCTGGCTGTTGATAGGTCGATTCCTGTAGAAGGGTTTGATGTTGCAATCGACCCCAATGGGTTATTCGCCTATGTTCTTAATTTTGGTTTAGTGCAAAAAGTGGACCTATTCACTGGTGAAGTCATAGGAACGATTGAACGAGAGCTTATCGTATTATCCATAGAAACAAATTGGCCGGAGCGGTATGCGTATGTGTTAGAACAAGAATTCTTATTCAATTATTTGACGGTTATTGATTTAAATACGTTTACGATCAGCATTACTCAAGGACTGGAGCCTGACGACCAATATGAAATGTTTACGAGTGGATCAGAGGTGTATTTACTTGAGAACTACACTGGAAATTTATACTCTGTCAGTCCGAATGGAGCAGGCGTTATAGGAAATGTTCCACAGCCGGCAAGTTCTTTTGCGTTTACCCCGAATGGCGAATTTCTGTATGCAACCCATTTTTTAGAGCAGAACATCACTGTTTACAACACGGATGATTATTCTGTGGAAACTATCATATCTCTTGGGGTTTCACCTGGAGCTATTGCGATCTAATCAACTGAATGCTGTGCATTTCTAAAAGGATCCTGATAACCTCACTATCGTCAATACAGCTACACACACCATAATTGCAAACGTGTCTCTGCCCGGCGCCTTTGACCTCACCGTAACGCCGGACAATCAGTATATTTATGCGGCACAGCCCAACGACAATGCTGTGACCGTGTACCGAACGAGCGATTATACAGCTGTGACGGTGATTCCGGTTGGCGCGGGTCCGTCTGCGATTGCAATGTAGAAGCTTTATAGTTCGAAAGAAGCGGGGCGGCGATCAGAGATGTGCTTATATATTGATGATCCGATCTGCTGGATCGCCGCTACGATGATCAGAAACAGCAGTTCACTTATAGTGAAACTGAGCATCCACCATATCCCGGCTGCTGCAAGCGCTCCCGCA
Source organism: Bacillus sp. ATD (assembly GCF_050585765.1). NCBI lineage: Bacteria > Bacillati > Bacillota > Bacilli > Caryophanales > Bacillaceae > Bacillus > Bacillus sp. ATD. The sequence continues at coordinate 154,806 of NZ_JBOBQH010000001.1, forward strand.
AGCACTTTTCTGAATAGGCTGGCGTGCTGCAAAAGCTGCAGCAAATACGTTCGCATGCAAAACAATAAATACAAGATCAGTAACAGCGCAAGCCCCATTGAAACGGCAGGGGGCGTGTAAAAGCGGAAAGGGACGGCTTTGACGATTTCGAACATGCAGCCGAATATGACGACTTGGCATAATACAGCAGCCATCACGTATGTTTGGCGGATGTTTTTATAGCTGTCACGCAGCGATTTGACGTCTTCTGCATAGCAGCTGCACAGGTTGTGTTGCTGAAAGTCACAGCAGCTTTGATGAGACTGTGTGAGTTTCTGAAAAGCTGCTGTCATGTTTTTCACGGATTGGGTGACATAGTGAAGATAGAGAAAAGCAGGCAGCATCAGGACGGCGGCGGTACAAGCCAGCAGTCCGAGCCGCACGGCATCACTGTTGATCATCTGTACATATTGGGCGGCGGATTCGGCGGCGGCCTGAACCCAGCCGAAGGAATAAGCCGCCATACCGACAAGCAGCAATAACAAGGTAAAGACAGTGCTTTTTCTCATTGTTTGATCGCCTCTTTCTGGGAAACATGAATGATCGCTTTGTTAGAAGATGCCAATGCATCAATGAGAGACAAGAAAATCTGCGTATCCATATCTTGAATGATGTGGTACATGTCAAGAAACGAGCAATCGTTCCTGTCACACTCGGCCGCCCATTCGAAGCATTTACGCACATAATCGCTGTCATAAATGATCGCGTCAGTCAAAGAGTCCTTGCCGTATTGAAGCCAGGACGCAACCTGCTCTTTCTGCTGCGTGACATAGTATGATGCGACATCAATATAAGCTGAAGAATGGGTCCCTTGACTGTGAAGGATCAAGAAACCGCCATCCTCATATATATGTGTCTCGGCTGACAAGCGATCGATTTCCAGGCGATACGTTTGCTGAATTTCTTGAAAAAATGGTGAATCTAATTGAAATAGAATACGAGCCGCGATATCCCAATAAAGCTTTACGGTCAACAGATCGTTTTGCCCGGGAAGTGCGCCGATCTGTAATCCGGTCCATGTATCTTCCATCCGCTCCTCATCACCCAGCACCATTTTTTGTGAAAGGGGTGGAGGGCACGCCGGGATGATTTTCTTTTTAGCTTGATCATGCGGACGCTTCTGCAGCTGAAGGTGAGGAGGTAAAAACATTTCCGTATCTTCTGAACCCCCAATCAAAAACAGCGTCATCCGATGGGCTTTGTAGGCGGCTTTGTAGGCTTTTTGTAAATCACCGATGTTCAGCGCGTTAATATCCTCGATTCTGCCTGCGGGGAAAACGGCAGCAGGTGAGGCGGGAGCAAGCATGCTGATCAGCTGATAATGATATGAGAGCTGATGGTTAAGGTGTGCTGTTTGAATTTCGCTTGTAATCACAGCTTTTTCCTGGGCGACAATCTTTTTGTCAAATGAGTGGTTCCATAAAGCATCAAGCAGGATGGGGATCGTTTGTCTGAGCCGATCCGGTAATGAGGTAAACATGAAATTGGTATCGGTGTAGGTAGTGAATGCGTTTAAAAGCGCGCCATGCACAAAAAAATCATTGTACAGATTGCGGCCATTATGCCAGAAGAGAAGATGCTCTAAAAAATGCGCTGTGCCATACGGAAGCTGTGTATCACCGGATTCTGCACGTATACATACATCCCGGCTTCCGATATCGATTTTCACATTGCACAGCCGCAGGTGGGCGCGGGGGAATTTCAATCTGAATATTTTCAGTCCGCTGTCTGTGTATTTGATATCGGTTCGTTCATCCAGCTGTTGAAAAAAGGCTTTCTTTTCCATCTCTTCATCCCCTTACTACATGAGCTCCGATATAATTGATAGTCGCTATGAATTGCAATACATCACGGCACGTTACCGCTGAGATGCCATCCAGCAAGGCTTCTTTCGTGCAGGAGAAGCGGCGCAGAATCCCCATATAGGCCAACAGACCTTCGGGAGAATCGAATTGCAGCAGCATTTCATTCCGTAAAAATTGCTTTGCCTGTTCCAGTTCCCGCTCATTCGTTTGAAAAGCTGAGACAGCTTCCAAAACGCGCGGAGGTATATCCTTTTCATGAAGCTGATCCGTACATATAGAAACAAGCAGCAAATTGTTCATGACATCGTAACGGGTGATGACGTGATAGACTGCCAGATCCTTCTCTCGGAAGTGCTTGAATAAAGCGGAATGGCCGTACTTTCCCAGTAATCCGTCTATTAGCTGGATTTTGATATAATCGCTGGCATCTTTCATTTCTCCGCAATTAAATCCGAGTGTCAAGACGGAAGGGCCTGCAGCGCTGCGTGTCTCTGTTTCAAAAACATGCCGGTTCACGGGTATTCTTCCGGCCGTCACGGCGGACGTTTGCGGGGCATGTCCCTGAGCATCACATGCTTGAACTTGTCCCAATATGTTCAGCTGTTTTTGCTGGGACATTAAATCAACGATAAAGTCCGCTGCGTCAAGAAACCGTTTAGGATGAATCGCCTTTATCCTGTCTTTCTGGCCAAACATGCCTGTGCCGTACATCGGGTTTCCGAAGACCTCCTCAGCCAAGCGCGCTGCCGAGTAGGAGAAGGGATCAGCGAATTTCTTTTCGATTTTCAGCAGCAGCTCATTCCGTGCTTTTTCAACGGCTTCGGGTGAAAGGGAAGAAGGGAAAGACATGTCTGCAAAAGTTTTCATTAGGGTGTCAACATGAAGATTCCCGTTATACAATGGGTGAATCAAACGGGTCCCGCAGGTTTTCAGCTGCTGATCAAAAAAGAGATTCGCCGAGTACATGAAACGGCTGCCGGCAGCATAACCGAAAGCGTCAATGATTTGCTCCTTCAGGTATGCGGCGGCGCCGTAAAAATAAATTGTTTCTTCCTCAGGTTCCGCCGCGCTTTCGATCGGTTTCAGAAAGCTCGCGGCGATTGAAATAGTTGAAAATTGACGAGTCTTCAGCAGGTTAACTTCCAAGCCGTTCTCTTTTGCTTGTATCAAAGAAACCACCATCCTGTTTTTGCAGGTAATAGACTATGATCAGACCGGCTAACGGAACGACCGCCAGGGAGACAGCGGTGCCGGCTAATGTGGCTAAGAATAGGGGAAGACAAAACAGATAAGACCGATATTTTGAGAAACCGCTCCATAGCTGCTGCTCCGTCTGCCAGCTGAAGAAGGGCCGTTTTTCATCCGCGGTTAACCTGATAAACGCTCCCGCCAGCAGCAACTCAATGCACTGCAAAAAAGTGAGAACTGAAATCGGACGGCCGCTGATGAAACCCACAATGATCGCGACAAGGAGAAATCCGCCTGCCAATAGACCGGCATAAAAGCGATATTTCGCCCAAAACATTGTTTTCCGCTTGATCGGAAGCGTGATAAGCAGCATCCGATCGTTTTTTTCAATCGAGTACAAAAGGGCGATCGGTGAGCTGATGAGCAAAAGCGCGGAAATCACGATATAAATCACTTGCTGATTGAAGATGCCGGTGTTCATCATCTGGAACGAAAAGAATCCGCTGAACGCCGCCATCACCGCGTAATTTAACAGCATCGCTTTAGAAGAGATAAACCGGTTCCATTCTCTTTTGTAAAACGAAAATTCAGATCGCCGCATAAATGAATGCATCTTGCTCTGCTGCGGAGGCGCCTGCAGAAAGACAGGAAAGTCAATGACCACCGCCCACAGGATATGAACCGCGCAAAGCGGAATCGTGGCGGCCGGCATAAAAGCGACGCTGAGGCATACACAGGCGAATATCGCCGCATGCAGCAGAAACATCCAGTTCTTCTTTTTGGCGAAATAGTTGCTTAGCACAACTCCGAAAATAATAGAGTAAACGGTAAAAAACGAAAATCTGCCGAGCCAAAACAATGTTTGCGCCCCTGACAGCGTTCCGTTTCCAAATAAGAACAGCGGTAAAATGAAAAAGAATAATGTTCTTCTCAAACAAGTGTCGACAAACAGAACGACACTCTGGGCAACCCAAAAGCTCCGTGAAGAAATCGGCAGCAGGCAGCTCAGCTTCATATAAGATTCCTTCCATTGAGATGTCACAGAAAGAAACACCATATACGCATTCATCAAGAGAAGCGCGAGTATGATATACGTTTTCCCTAACACCGATTCGTTAATGCCAGCCTGTCGGATCAGCCCGATCTCAAACACGGCCAGAATGACAAGGCCTGCGGCAATGCGGATGGCATCCTTTTTCCCTTGCCGGCTGTAAAGCTGTTTGAACAGCAAAGACATGATGGAGATTATGCTATTCATGGCCGATCACCTCAAAAAATTCCCGCCGCAGATCGGTCTCCTCTCCTATCGGAATGACCTTTTGGATCTGTTTGTTGTGAAGAATGGCCGCATAATCACAAAATCTTTGCACGACATCGAGCAGATGAGAAGAAAACAAAATGGTCCCGCCTGCCTCACAGTACTCGCGCATTTTCTCATAAAAGACCTCTATCGATTCCACATCCAAACCGACGAGCGGCTCATCCAAAATAAACAGGGGGGCGCGCAGCAATAAGCCTGTCATCAACACAACCTTTTGCCTGTTCCCCAAGGACAGCTCTGAGATTCTCCTGTTGATGTATTTTGAAAAATGAAAGGCCTCGGCCAAACCGGCAAACTGCTGCTCTGAAAAATCCTTTTGGTAAAGCGAATGGACGAAAGACACATAGTCCTTCGCCGTAATTTCTGTAAACAGCAGCGGATAATCGGCGGCGAAGTAACGGTGAATCTTCAGCTGATCTGATGTTTTCTGGGGCATGCCGGCCTCCGCTTCAATTCCGCACAGCGTAAAGCGCCCGCTGAAGTTGCGGTTCACGCCTGTCAGCGTATTAATCAGTGTCGTTTTTCCGGCGCCGTTTACCCCAAGCAGGCCGTAAACGGCGCCTTTTTCTAAATGTAAATCCACTTGTTCTAAGATGACGTTGTCCCGTTCATACCAAACGGATACATCGTGTATATCCAAAATGCTCATCGCGAGTCAGCCTTCCGCGCGCGCATCCCGAATAGAATGGCAATGGCAATGAAAATCAGCGTAAACAGATAATCGCTTTTGACAAAATAGACGACTGCGCCGATGACAAAGATAAATGAAAGGATATACAGTAAAATTCTTCTTTGTGCTGGTGACAAATCGTTTCCCTCCTAAATAAGCTGGACCACGTCTTCTAATTGTTCGTTTTTCGCCCAAGAGCAAATGTTTTTCCGGTGATATTTGTTAGAGTTCAGCCCTTTTAAGTAACAGCCTCCGCAATAGCCGCTGAACGGGCATTTGTCTTTCATGCAATGTTCGCTGAACCGCGGCGCCTGCGCTTGCCACAGTTTATGGACGAGAGGGGAGTTAAAGATGCTTTCATAGGAATCATGAAAAATATTTCCCAATGAAAATTCCTTTGGAAAGAGGGCGCACGGACGTACTTCGCCGAACGGGCTGATCACAATGGACTTCCAGCCAGCGCCGCAATTTGCCGCGCGTTTTCTCTCATAGGGAATAATCGGAATTAAATCTTTAAACTCATCAATCACATTTTGCTCGTATTCCATAAACTTGCGGTGCTGCTCGGCGTCTTTCGTTGGATGGACAATATCCCTGCCTCTTCCGAAATCATCAACCCAATTGTAAGAGAACGCCTTCGCTCCAAGATCCCGAACCTTTTGGGCCATATCGTGGATTTCCCACATGTTTTTTTCGAAGACGGACATGGCGACTCTGACAAATATACCGTGGTCACTCAACAATTTTATCGTTTTACAAGTTTGGGCAAAAGAGCCTTTTCTCCCTCTAAAGGAGTCATGAACCTCGGAATTGACACTATCAAGAGAAATGCCGACGATGATTTTTTGCTTGTACGTTTTCAAAAGCTCCAAGCTCTCTTTTCGCATGAGTGTTCCGTTTGTTAATACAGCGACTTTTTTGAACTTTTTACACACATAGTCAAGAATCTCATTGGCGTTTGGATGGACAAAAATTTCCCCGCCCGTGATTTCGCATGTCAATACACCGTTATCAAACAGCATATCAGCCGTTTTTTTGAATTGCTCAATCGACACGGTGCCGAGCGCTTCAGGTGAGCTTTCCAAATAACAGTGGGCGCATTTCAAATTACAGCGGTGTGTCAGCTCAAATGTGGCGTGGAGCGGCATTGGAAATTCATTGCTTCCGCTCGTGGTGATTGTATGGCGTTTGGCCCGGTTGCCAAGCTGGATGACCTGCTTGTTTTGGAGCATGTTGAGCATGTCGTAATACCAGTCTTTATGGTCTTCGGGAGATTCATCATACACGGCACATTGCTCAGCTAAAATCTGTTCAGCTGTTTTTTGGCCATCCATGCGCATGCAAAGCTCGTAAGCCGTTTTGTTGAGGTCCAAGTACTCAAAGTCAGAAATGGAGACATTATCGCGCAAGTAGTCGATTTCTAACACGCCGCCCTCAGGAAGCTGGTGAACTCTTACACTTTCATTAATAAATGGATACATCTGCTCTATAAACAAAATACCATCCCCTATATCTATGATTCAAATGAAAAACGATTGTGTATGTATATTCAAGAGGTAGATTTTAGTTAAAAATTGTAATTTACTTAAAAAGGGCATAGTAAAAAGACTATGCCCTTTTTGGAGAACCTTATCCCCATAGGCCGAATAGGCCTGTTGCACCGGCAATTTCAAAATCAGGGATAGGGCCGTCCACTAAACAAGCGGCTCCGATCGAGCATGTTGCACAACCTTTGTTTTCTACAATGACAGCTTTTTTCATAATTGAATCCTCCCTTTTTTTGTTTTTCTAGCAGATCTATGTTGTACTTTTATCTTAAAACTATCAAATTACTAATTCAATACATATATTTTGAAAAAAATGTGAAATGGAAATGATAGATTTCGGAAAAATGTAACATTTCCTAAAGGTAATTAGTGATATGATTTTCTCTTCTATTAAGGAAATGCTTTTTATGAGGTTTATCTTCAAATCTGATGAGCAATGATGGTAAGATAGAAGCAGTTGAAGTTTACAAACCGAATGATTATACTATTCAAGTCAAAGTGGAATGATGAAAAGGACGTGTCAGAATGAAGCAAGAGACACCGATAACACTCCATGTGAAGTCTGTGATCGAGGATGACGGAAACCAAGAGGTCATCGAATTCCGCACCACCGGATTTTACTATGTAAAACAAAATAAAGTGTATCTATCTTATTATGAAGAACACGACTTAGGCAAAGTCAAAACGATTGTGAAAGTAAGCGAAGGCGAAGTCTTGGTCATGAGGTCAGGCGCTGTCAAAATGAATCAGCGTTTCGTAACGGGAGCTTCCACAATTGCTAAATATAAAATGTCATTTGGTGAGCTTGAGCTGAAAACAAGCACAAAATCAATTCAATCTGATCTCGGTGAAGAAAATGGCCGTATCAGCATCGCATATGACATGCATGTCGGAGACGAGCAGGAGCATTTACATAATATGACGATCACGTATGAGGGAGGAACTCACGCATGAACATTGCGGAACAAATGAAGGACGTGCTGAAAGAAGAAATCAAAGCGGCCGTTCTGAAAGCGGGACTGGCTGAAGAAAGCCAGCTTCCTAATGTCGTTTTAGAAACACCGAAAGATAAAACACACGGCGATTACTCTACAAATATGGCGATGCAGCTGGCGAGAGTCGCAAAAAAAGCGCCGCGCCAAATCGCTGAAGAGATTGTCGCTCATTTTGATAAAGGGAAGGCTTCGATTGAAAAACTGGATATCGCCGGCCCGGGTTTTATCAATTTCTATATGAACAATCAATATTTAACAAAGCTGATTCCGTCTGTACTGGAAGCAGGGGAAGCATACGGGGAAACGAACATCGGAAACGGTGAACGAGTTCAGGTCGAATTCGTATCAGCGAATCCGACGGGAGACCTTCACCTCGGACATGCACGCGGTGCGGCTGTCGGTGACTCCTTATGCAACGTGCTTTCAAAAGCGGGTTATGATGTAAGCCGCGAATACTACATTAACGATGCGGGAAACCAAATCAACAATCTGGCGCTTTCTGTTGAAGTCCGTTACTTTGAAGCGCTCGGCTTGGAAAAACCGATGCCGGAGGACGGCTACCGCGGCGAGGATATTATTGCGATCGGAAAGCGTCTCGCTGAGGAATACGGCGATCGTTTCGTTAACGAAGAGGAAAGTGAACGCCTCGCGTTTTTCCGTGAATATGGCTTGAAATATGAGCTGGAAAAGCTGCGCAAGGACTTGGAAAACTTCCGTGTGCCGTTTGATGTGTGGTATTCCGAAACGTCTCTGTACCAAAACGGAAAAATCGATAAGGCGCTTGAAGCGATCCGCGAAAAAGGCCATGTCTATGAAGAAGACGGCGCGACTTGGTTCCGCTCTACAACGTTTGGCGATGATAAGGACCGCGTATTGATCAAGAAGGACGGCACGTACACGTACCTGCTTCCTGATATCGCGTACCATAAGGACAAGCTTGACCGCGGCTTTGATAAGCTGATCAACGTTTGGGGCGCCGATCACCACGGCTACATCCCGCGCATGAAAGCGGCAATCGAAGCGCTGGGCTATGAAAAAGGAACGCTTGAAGTAGAAATCATTCAGCTCGTTCACCTTTACAAAAACGGCGAGAAAATGAAAATGAGCAAACGGACCGGTAAAGCTGTAACGATGCGTGATTTGATTGAAGAAGTAGGCTTGGATGCCGTGCGTTACTTCTTTGCGATGCGCAGTGCGGACACACATATGGATTTTGACTTAGATCTTGCTGTATCAACATCTAACGAAAACCCTGTGTATTATGCACAATATGCGCATGCCCGTATTTGCAGCATGCTTCGCCAAGGGGAGGAGCAGGGACTTACACCTGCGGCAGACCTTGATTTCAGCCATATCCAATCAGAAAAAGAATATGATCTGCTGAAAACGATCGGCGGCTTCCCAGAGGCAGTTGCGGAAGCAGCGGAAAAACGAATTCCGCACCGTGTCACAAACTATATTTATGACCTGGCTTCCGCTCTGCACAGCTTCTACAACGCAGAGAAAGTCATCGATCCTGAAAATGAAGAGAAAAGCCGCGCGCGCCTGGCTTTAATGAAGGCAACGCAAATTACGCTGAACAACGCGCTTCAGCTGATTGGCGTATCGGCTCCGGAAAAAATGTAATGATGATGTAAGGACAAAGTCTTCGGGCTTTGTCCTTTTTTTATGAGGAAAACGTGTGATGTATTTCACAATCCTGTTTGCCGAGTTTTTGTATGATAAGACTGATTATTGAATCATTGAAAGGGGCAAGCCAAATGATCAACCGTCAACACATTCAATTATCGTTACAGTCATTAAGCTTGGTGGCAGGGTTTATGGTTTGGGTACTGATTTCATCACTCATTTCCCAAATCACATTAGATATTCATTTAAGCAAGGGCGAGATTTCTTTGGTGACGGCGATTCCTGTGATCCTCGGGTCGCTTCTCCGCATTCCTTTAGGGTATTTAACGAACAGGTTTGGCGCGCGGCTGATGTTTATGATCAGCTTTATCTTGCTTTTGTTTCCTGTATTTTGGATCAGTATTGCGAATTCTTTGTTTGATTTAATCGCCGGCGGCTTTTTCTTAGGGATCGGGGGAGCGGTATTCTCCATTGGGGTGACCTCCCTTCCGAAATATTATCCGAAGGAAAAGCACGGTGTCGTCAATGGGATTTACGGTGCAGGAAATATCGGGACAGCCGTTACGACATTTGCGGCGCCGGTTATCGCTCAAGCCGTCGGTTGGAAAGCAACCGTACAGATGTATCTGGTTTTGCTGGCTGTCTTTGCCTTACTGCATGTTTTATTCGGCGACAGGCATGAGAAGAAGGTCAAGGTTTCTGTAAAGACTCAAATCAAAGCCGTTTACCGAAATCATGTCCTATGGTTTCTGAGCCTGTTTTATTTTATTACGTTTGGTGCCTTTGTCGCCTTCACCATCTATTTGCCGAACTTTCTGGTGGAGCATTTTGGACTGAGTCCGGCGGATGCCGGTTTGCGGACGGCTGGCTTTATTGCGGTCTCTACGCTGCTCAGGCCTGCGGGCGGATTCCTGGCTGATAAAATAAGCCCGCTCCGCATCTTGATGTTCGTTTTTGCGGGGCTTACATTATCAGGAATTATCTTATCGTTCTCGCCGACAATCGGACTTTATACGTTTGGGTCATTAACTGTGGCAGTTTGTTCAGGCATAGGAAACGGGACGGTTTTTAAACTGGTGCCTTTCTATTTTTCGAAGCAAGCGGGGATTGCCAATGGGATTGTGTCTGCAATGGGCGGATTAGGCGGTTTTTTTCCTCCGCTGATATTGGCGAGTGTGTTTCAGGCAACAGGCCAATATGCGATCGGATTTATGGCGCTTTCAGAGGTGGCGTTAGCCAGCTTTGTCCTTGTGATCTGGATGTATTGGCAGGAAAGAATGAAAACGCACACGGAGAGAAACAGTCAGAGCATCAACTAACACTGGAGCATTCACAAGATTGTTAGTTTTTTCTCGATGGGTACAAATCAATTCACGTTACAATAAACACACAACGTGACTTTCTTCGAGGTGAGCTCATGAATTTTCTCTCTGTTCGACCATCTGATAGTGATCTTATATCCAGTGATCTGCATGAATTGCTGGAATCGATCAGCACGAAAAGAAAAATGGAAAAACACACGTATTTGTTTCGAGAAGGAATGGATGCAGAAGAGCTTTATCTGATTCAATCAGGACTCATTGAAATTGGCAAGCTGACATCTGACGGAAAAGACCTGACGCTTAGAATCTGCCAAAAAAACGATATCGTCGGTGAATTAACACTTTTCACTGAAGAACCAAGGTATATGCTCAGTGCAAAAGTGCTAGAGGATGGCGAGGTGCTCGTCATTAATAAAAATAAGCTGGAAAAAGAATTAATCCAAAACGGCGCTTTGACATTTGAGTTCATGAAATGGATGAGCACCCATCTCCGGAAAATTCAGTCTAAAATCAGGGATCTGCTTCTTCACGGCAAAAAGGGTGCGCTCTATTCCACCCTTATCCGCTTATCGAACAGCTACGGAGTGGAGCGAAGCGACGGCATTCTGATTAATATTGTCCTGACAAATCAGGATTTGGCAAAGTTTTGCGCGGCTGCACGGGAAAGCGTCAACCGCATGCTCGGAGATCTCCGCAAACAAGGGGTTATTTCGATAGACGAATCCGGAAAAATTATTTTGCATAAGCGGGAATATTTGCGATGTGAAATTGAGTGTGAAAATTGTCCGCTGGAGATTTGCAATATTGACTGATAAAAACAAGGACAGCGGTGTCCTTGTTTTTTTACCTTGTCATAAAGAAGCACATGACGGCAAAAAAGAAGCAGGCATTTACGATTTCCAGAATGCCAATCGTTTTCGCGGGCCAATTCCTGCCATGAAAAAACCATGCCCGCAAGCTGCTTGGGATAAAAGCGAGAAATGCCCATCCTGCTCCGAAAAGAGCGGATAAAAAGGGGAGCAGCAGGTGATATCCCCATGACCAGTATGCAAATGCCCTGTTTTTTCTCTCACGGATCACCGATTTCACATAAAAGGAACTCCCGATAAAAAATAAAGCCGACTGCAAGAAAATAAACCAAGCCCAGCCGTCAAGGGTTCCCATCCCCAGCCAGCAGCTTGCAAGACCGCCCGAACAAAAGAACAAAACACCCGCAACATCATTCAATAGGGCTCGTTCATTTTTTCGGCGGGCAAAATACATATGGATGAGAAACAGCGGCAGTAAAGAAACGCCTACCCAGATGAGAGGCGGCTTATGAAAGACCGAGATCATCAAAAAGCAGCAGGCGGGAAAACCGTAATAACACATCCACTTTTGATATGGTTTGATTTGTTTCTTTTTTAAGGCAAGTGTAACGGGATAAACCGCTAAGTATAGGAAAAGCCAGCCAAGGAAGAGCGGGATATGCCAGATAACGGGGCCTCCCTTGACCATGCCTAGCAAAAATGGGATCAGCAGCATCGCCCATGCGCCGTGCTGCTTCGGAATCAGCGCTTTCATCGAAACCCTCCTTTTTTCTTTCATTATAAATGCAGTCACCCTCCGGATAAGTGACATTCATCATACAGGCTGTGAAATACATCACTGCTGTACAGGCTCAGTCGAGCTACACTAAAGCTATCCTTAGCACAGGAGGCTTTCTTATGAATCAGTGTGACTATTTATTATTTCTGAAACAACTTCCCATGTTTAATGAAGTGCCTCTATCCATTGTCGAAACCTTGCTACAAAACGGCACGTTTATCAGCGGCCCATGTGATCAAACTCCATCCTTTCTTCATTCACAATCTGTTTATATTGTATTAAAAGGCAGTGTCCGTTTTATGGATACCAGGCTCCCTGAAGGGTCGAAAACCGTTGCGCTGTGGGAAAAAGGCGATGTGTTTCCGATTGATGAAAAAGGCGGGCTTTATTTATCGCCCTTTATCTCAGTCAATGCCACTTCAGACATTCTGATTCTCAACATCCCATATTACATATTTAAGAAAATGATGTCTTATCATCCGCAGCTGCAAATGAACTTTTTGGCTATGCTTCAGCAAAATGTTTTTTGTTCCTATCAATTATTTTTGCGATATTTGCATACATCACAGGATGAAAACGCTGAGCCCGGTTCTTAAATAGAGCCGGTTTTTTTTGATCTTTGAATGAAAGGCAGCTAATGACCCAAGCGTTCTGCCTGAACGCAGCCTTCCTCACATCCTGTGAAAAGCCTTCCTTCTCCTTTGTGTGAACATTTTGTGAAAAAAGCAGAGTGTGTGACATAGTTCACAAGGGAACACGCTGTCTCTGTTTATAGTGAACTTAGCACCACCTGACTCGGAAGGAGTGAACTCTCATGAAGAAAAAGAAAATGAGTCCGTTGTTTAGGAGATTGAATTTTTTCTCTCCTATAGAACACCATTCAAATAAACATAGCCAAACCACCCGCGAAGATCGCGATTGGGAGAATGTATACAGAAACAGATGGCAGTACGACAAAGTCGTTCGCTCCACCCACGGCGTTAACTGCACGGGGTCTTGCAGCTGGAATATTTATGTGAAAAACGGAATTGTCACGTGGGAAGGACAAAATTTGAATTATCCATCAACAGGCCCGGATATGCCTGATTTCGAACCGAGAGGCTGTCCGCGGGGGGCCAGTTTTTCATGGTATATCTACAGCCCGCTCCGTGTGAAATATCCATACGTGCGCGGTGTGCTGATCAATTTGTGGCGGGAAGCATTGCAGATGCATCAAAATCCGCTGGATGCCTGGAAATCAATCGTTGAAAACCCTGAAAAAGCGAAGTCCTATAAACAGGCGAGAGGGAAAGGCGGTTTTGTTCGTGCTGAATGGCCGGAGGTGCTGAAGCTGATTTCAGCCTCTCTGCTGTATACAGTGATGAAATACGGGCCAGACCGGAATGTCGGCTTTTCTCCGATTCCGGCCATGTCCATGATCAGCCACGCGTCAGGCTCCCGATTTATGTCGTTAATCGGCGGCCCTATGCTCAGTTTTTATGACTGGTATGCGGATCTTCCGCCGGCGTCTCCGCAAATTTGGGGTGACCAGACGGACGTTCCAGAAAGCAGTGATTGGTACAATTCAGGCTATATCATCACATGGGGCTCCAACGTGCCGTTAACGAGAACCCCTGACGCGCACTTTTTGGCGGAGGCCCGCTATAAAGGCGCTAAGGTCATTTCGATCAGTCCGGATTTTGCGGAATCCTCAAAGTTCGCGGATGACTGGCTGAGTATCCGCCAAGGGACTGACGGGGCGCTTGCGATGGCCATGGGTCACGTCATTCTTCAGGAATTCTACGTGAACCAAGAAACTGAACGTTTTATTGAGTATGCGAAGCAATACACTGATTTTCCATTCCTCGTCACCTTATCAAAAGAAAATGGCGTATACACAGCGGGCCGGTTTCTGCATGCGAAGGACATCGGGCGGCAGACAAAGCATGATCAATGGAAGCCCGCGGTCTGGAATGAACAGACAGGCGCATTTGCCATACCGCAGGGGACAATGGGTTCCCGCTGGGACGGGAAGCAGAAATGGAACCTGCATATGATCGATGAAGAAACAGGAGAAGCGATTGAACCCCGTCTTTCTGTGCTCGGAATAGAGGATGAAATCGGCACGGTGCGCATCCCGTATTTTTCAAATGGCGGAAACAAAGTGCTCGAGCGGGATCTTCCTATTAAAAAAATGAACCTGAACGGTGAAGAGACGTACGTCACGACCGTGTTTGACTTGATACTGGCTAACTACGGCGTAAATCGGGGCATCGGCGAACAACAAGCTGTCTCCTATGATGATCCTGAGCCGTTTACGCCTGCCTGGCAGGAACAAATGACAGGAATCAAAAAAGAAGCTGTCGTTAAGATTGCCAGAGAGTTTGCTCAAAATGCGATCGATACAGACGGCCGGTCCATGATTATCGTAGGAGCCGGCATTAACCACTGGTTCAACTCCGACACGATCTACCGAGCGGTGTTAAATCTTGTTTTGCTTGTAGGCGCCCAAGGCGTAAACGGCGGAGGCTGGGCCCATTACGTCGGGCAGGAAAAGCTCCGACCCGCTGAAGGGTGGCAGACGATTGCAACTGCAAAGGACTGGGAGGGCGTGCCCAAGCTGCAAAACGGCACTTCATTTTTCTACTTTGCGACAGATCAGTGGCGTTATGAGGACCAGCCGATCAGTGATTTGGCATCACCGATTGCTACGTCATCCCGCTACAAGCACCATGCTGATTACAATGTGCTGGCGGCGCGGCTAGGGTGGCTTCCGTCTTACCCGACTTTCAATCAAAATGGCATCGATCTGTATAAAGAAGCTGAAAAAGCAGGGGCAGCAACACCTGAAGACGTAGGTGCGTACGTGGCCTCACAGCTCCAAGAGAAAAAACTGAAATTCGCGATTGAAGATCCTGACAATGAAGTGAATTTCCCAAGGAATCTCTTTGTATGGCGGGCAAATCTGATCTCAAGCTCAGGAAAAGGGCATGAATATTTTCTCAAGCATTTGCTGGGGACGACGAACGGTTTAATGAATGACGACAGCGACAGCATCCGCCCAGAAGAAATCAAATGGCGGGAGCAGGCGCCGGAAGGAAAGCTCGACTTATTAATCAATCTTGATTTTCGAATGGCGGGTACGGCGCTGTATTCCGATATCGTGCTGCCGGCGGCGACATGGTATGAAAAACACGATCTCAGCAGCACGGATATGCATCCGTTCATTCATCCATTTGCTCCGGCGATCTCGGCTCCGTGGGAATCGAAGTCAGACTGGGATATTTTCAAGGCGCTGTCAAAAGCCGTTTCAGATCTGGCAGAAGAAGTCGATATGGAGCCGGTGAAAGAAGTGGTTGCGACGCCGCTCCTCCACGACACCATGCAGGAATTGGCCCAGCCATTCGGCAAAATCAATGACTGGAGCAAGGGCGAATGTGAAGCCATTCCGGGAAAAACGATGCCGAACATCCAAGTCGTTGAACGGGATTACAAACACATTTTTCATAAAATGACCGCACTCGGTCCTAACGCTGCTTTAAAGCCGAGCGGAACAAAAGGGATGAGCTGGTCAATAGCCGATGAATATGAATCACTCAAAAAGAGACTGGGAGAAATCACCTCAGACAGCGTGGCAAAGGGATGTCCAAATATAAGTGAAGCAAAGCAGGCGGCGGAAGCGATTTTAACTCTATCATCCACTTCGAATGGAAAGGTCGCCGTAAAAGCATGGGAATCACTTGAAAACATCACAAACCTGAAGCTGAAAGACCTGGCGGAAGAGCGCGAGGAAGAATGCTTTACGTTCGAACAAATTACAGCCCAGCCGAAAACGGTCATCACCTCTCCGGCGTTTACCGGCTCAGAAAAAGGCGGGCGCAGGTACTCGCCGTTTACGACGAATGTGGAGAAATTAATCCCGTGGCGAACGCTGACAGGCAGACAATCCTATTATGTCGATCATGAACTGATGATGGAATTCGGTGAAACGATGGCGACATTTAAACCGATCCTCCAGCACCGCCCGTTTCTAAGCAAGCGGCCTGATCAAGAGGGAAAAGAAATCGTCCTTAATTATTTGACGCCGCATAACAAATGGTCCGTCCACAGCATGTATTTTGATTCTCTGCCGATGCTGACGCTGTTCCGCGGCGGGCCGACCGTATGGATGAATAAAGATGATGCAGAGGACACGGATATCAAAGACAACGATTGGATTGAATGCTTCAACCGAAACGGCGTTGTCGTCGCGAGAGCGGTTTTGTCTCATCGGATTCCTAAAGGAATGGCGTTTATGCACCATGCCCAGGACCGCCACATCAACGTGCCAGGAACAAAGCTGACGAATAACCGCGGAGGCACCCATAACAGCCCGACAAGGATTCACGTCAAGCCGACACAGATGATCGGGGGCTACGCCCAGCTCAGCTACGGCTTTAACTATTACGGCCCAACGGGGAATCAGCGCGACCTGAATGTCGTCATCCGCAAGCTGAAGGAGGTCGATTGGCTTGAAGATTAAAGCGCAAATCGGTATGGTCATGAACTTGGATAAATGCATCGGCTGCCACACGTGCAGCGTCACCTGCAAAAACACGTGGACAAACCGTACCGGTGCGGAATATATGTACTTCAATAATGTAGAAACAAAGCCGGGCATCGGCTACCCGAAGCAATGGGAGGACCAGGACAAATATAAAGGCGGCTGGACATTGAAAAAAGGAAAGCTCGAGCTGAAATCAGGCTCGAAAACAAACCGGCTTGCAGGCCTTTTCTATAATCCGAATCAGCCATCAATTGATGATTACTACGAACCTTGGAACTATGATTATGAAACATTAACGAACAGCCCGCAGAAAAAACACCAGCCAGTGGCACGACCGAAATCGTCCTTGACGGGGGATTTCATGAATATCGAATGGGGGCCGAACTGGGAGGATGATCTCGCAGGCGGCCACATAACGGGACTTGAAGATCCAAACGTGCAAAAGATGGAGGAATCGATCAAAACAGAATTCGATGAGGTCTTTATGATGTATCTGCCCCGTATTTGCGAGCACTGCATCAACCCGGCGTGCGTTTCATCCTGTCCGTCCGGTGCCATGTACAAACGCGAGGAGGACGGCATTGTGCTTGTGGATCAAAACGCATGCCGTTCATGGAGATATTGCGTCTCATCGTGTCCTTATAAAAAAGTCTATTTTAACTGGCAAACGAACAAAGCCGAAAAATGCACACTCTGCTTTCCGCGTTTGGAGGCGGGACTGCCGACCATCTGCTCCGAGACGTGTGTTGGCAGAATCCGCTACCTCGGCGTCATGCTGTATGACGCGGACAAAGTGGAGGAAGCGGCATCTGTTGAAAACGAAAAGGATCTCTACCATTCCCAATTGGATGTTTTTCTTGATCCGAATGATCCTGAGATTGCCAAATTGGCAAAAGAACAGGGCATTCCGGCTGAATGGATAGAGGCCGCGCAGCAATCACCAATCTATAAAATGATCATTGACTGGAAGATCGCGCTGCCGCTTCATCCTGAGTATCGCACGCTGCCAATGGTGTGGTACATTCCGCCGCTCAGCCCGATTATGAATCTCTTTGAAGGAAAAGGCAGCCGGCAAACGGCGGAAGATATTTTTCCGGCTATCGACCAAATGAGAATCCCGATAGATTACTTGGCGCAGCTGTTAACAGCCGGTGATACGGATCATATTCGGTCAACATTAAAGAAAATGTCTGTCATGCGCCAGTATATGAGAGCGGTCCAGACGAATAAATCAATCGATCCGGAACTGATCTCCAGTGTCGGCTTAACAGAACAGCAAATTGAAGACATGTATCGGCTGCTTGCGATTGCCAAATATGATGACCGCTTTGTGATTCCGAGCAGCCATCGAGAAGAAGTATCAGATTTATACGCTGAACAAGGAAGCTGCGGCTTATCATTTTCAGGCGGCCCCGGCTCCTGTTTCTAACTTTTGATAAATGAGGTGTAACAAGATGAACACCACAGATCGGCAAATCACGTTCTCTGCTCTTTCCTGTCTTCTCTCTTATCCGGATGAAGAGTGGAGAGCCGAGCTTCCCGATTGGAAGGCTCTTATCCATGAAATCGGCAACCGGCAAATCCGGGAGAAGCTGCTGCACTTTTTCGAGACGTCAGCCAGCTTTTCTCCGGAAGCGCTGATTGAACACTATGTCTATACATTCGACTTCGGAAAAAAAACAAATATGTATGTCACCTACTTTAACTCAGGCGAGCAAAGGGAACGCGGCATCGAATTGCTGCATTTAAAAAACACCTATCAGCAATCCGGTTTCCTGCCGACAGAGAAGGAACTGCCAGATTACCTGCCGCTGATGCTGGAATTTGCCGCAGTTGCAGAAATTGAAGCAGCGAGAAGTGTGTTTGAGAAGTATTTGTCAAATGTAAGGGAGCTGGCATCCCGCCTCGAAAAAAATGACAGCATATACGCTGAGCTGCTGCACGTGCTGCTGGCCGCGCTGGAAAACCTCGGCGTTCGTGAAAGCATTGAAGGGACTGTTCAGGCATGAACGGACAGATCCTCTGGGGCGTGATGCCATACATTGTATTGACGATCTTTATCGGCGGCCATATTTACCGATACCAGCATGACCAATTTGGCTGGACGGCGAAATCAAGCGAGATGTTAGAAAAGAAAAAACTTGCGGCGGGCAGCACTCTTTTTCATTGGGGACTGCTGTGCGTTGTCGGCGGGCATGTCATGGGAATTCTGATCCCGGAAGGCGTGTATGGTGCAATTGGCATTTCAGAGCACATGTATCACAAAATGGCGATTGGTGCAGGCCTGCCGGCGGGGATTGCGGCATGTACCGGACTTGTCATCCTGACGTACAGACGGCTGTTTGACAAAAGAATCCGCAAAACCAGCTCGCCATCGGATATCCTTACGCTCATCCTGCTGCTTTTCATGATGCTGTCGGGTGTTGCGGCCACGTTTCTCAACATTGATTCAAAAGGCTTTGATTACCGGACAACAGTCGGGCCGTGGTTCAGGGAAATCGTTTTGTTCCGGCCTGACCCCTCGTTGATGGAGAGTGTCCCGCTATGGTTTAAGTTTCATATTGTGATAGGCTACGTTGTTTTTATCTTGTGGCCGTTTACAAGATTGGTTCATGTGTTCAGTCTGCCGCTCAAGTATCTGACTCGAAGCTATGTCGTGTATCGGAAACGCTCGTAAAAATCCCCCTTCAAGAGGGGGATTTTTTATCTTGATGAAAACATAAGATATTTTCTGCCAAGATAATGGCTGGGCGGCCGGCAGTCTTGTTATGTTTGTAATGCATCATCTGAAAAGGAGAGTGAAGAATGAAGCGGATTTTACTCATTTTAATGGCTTGTGTTATGACAAGCGCCGGAATCCTGACACTCAGACATTCTCATGTATTAACCGGCGGCACGGCTGGACTGTCACTAAGCCTGACATACTTGTTTCACTCCTCGTTTGCCATCACCTTCTTTCTGATCAATATCCCGTTTTATGTGTTTTCTCTCATCAGAATGGGCATCAAATTCACGCTATCCACCGCATTTGCAGTCACAGCGCTGACTCTGTTCACAAGCGCGGATCACTGGCTGCCGTCTGCCTCTTTTTCACCGCTTGCCGGGGCGATTTGCGGCGGGGCGATGATCGGATTCGGCCTGTCGCTCATGTTTTATCATCAGGCTTCACTCGGCGGTGCCAATATTCTTGCTTTATTTCTGCAAAAACGTTATGGATGGAACCTAGGGACAGTTAATTTTCTCTTCGATTTTGCCGCAGTGCTGGCCGGCATTTTCTCAGTCGGCTTGCTGAAAGGGCTCTGCTCCTTAGTGTCCATCGCGGTCACAGGCCTGATCGTCGGCTTCTTCAAAAATAAAATCAAAAGCAGCTACTCCCTCAAGCCGGTTATGCTCAAGAACATGACACCCGGCCAATCACCGGAAGCCTCATCATAAGCCTTTCCGCTTTTTTGCGGTGAGGCTTTTTGCATAGAAGGTTTACAGACTAGAAAAAAGAGGTAATACAGAGGTAATCGAATCAGATAGGAGAGAATTAGGATGCTGAAAAGGAGACTGGAATTTTTCTTTTTATATATGATGCTCATCGGGGCATATGTCATATGGTTTTTTCCGGTTTCCAGACTTGAGTTTTACGGAGGATTGCTTTGCTATATAAGCATTATTTTGTTCAGCATCTATTCATTAATTCTTGAAAATCGCACCTCGCAGCACACGCTGTTATGGATCCACATTCTTGTCTTTTTTCCAATCGTCGGCTACGTGTTTTATCTCTTTTCCGGACAGCTTTATGTAAAGGGAAAGCTGTTTAAGACAAAACGAATGTACAACAGGGAGAAGCTCAGGAAGCTGTTTGACAAGGAGGAAACGCCCGAAGTGACAGGGCTGAAGGACAATCAAGAGAGGTTCTTTACATATTCCATCAGGGCTGCCCATATGAATATCAATACGAAAAGCAAGATCAAAGTGCTGAAAAACGGCGAAGAAACCTTCCCTGAACTTTTCAAAGCGATGAGAAAAGCGGAGTCTTACATACATATTGAATACTACATGTTTAAATCAGACATGCTTGGGCGCGGCATGATGGACATTATGATGGAAAAAGCGCGCCAGGGTATCGAGGTGAGGTTTTTATACGATGCGGCAGGGAGCATGAAGCTGGCAAGAAGAGATATTATGAGAATGAAACAAGCGGGTGTGAATATCGTTCCGTTCTCTCCGCTGAAATACGGGTTCTTCAACCAGAAGCTGAATTTCAGAAATCACCGGAAAATTGTGATCATCGATGGAAAAACCGGCTTCGTGGGCGGCTTAAATGTCGGGAAGGAATATATCAGCCGGGATCCGCACATCGGGTTTTGGAGAGACACGCACCTGCGGCTGGAAGGTGAGATTGTGCAAACGCTTCACGCTATCTTTATGCTGGATTGGGAATACGTCTCCAATGAAGTGTTAATTGATCAAGAAGAGTACAATACCCCTGTGCCCGTGGAGGGAGGGGGCATTTATCAAATTGTCGCGACAGGTCCTGACATGATGGAAAGCATGAGCGACCTATACTATGAAATGATTTCTTCCGCACAGAAGTCAATCTGGATTGCCACGCCCTATTTTGTCCCCAATGAATCCATTCGCACAGCGCTGAAAGCAGCAGCGACAAAAGGCGTGGAGGTAAGGGTTATGGTGCCGGAGAGGAACGACAGCTTTTTGACCCAATACGCGTCGAGATCCTATTTTCCGGAGCTGCTTCTTGAGGGGATTGAAGTGTACTCCTACCAAAAAGGCTTCATGCATCAAAAAGTCATGATCATTGATGGCGATCTTGCCTCCGTCGGCACGGCGAATATGGACATGCGCAGCTTTCAGCTCAACTTTGAAGTGAATGTGTTCTTCACGGATGCCGAAGCGATCCGCACCCTTGAGGCCCATTTTGAAGAGGATATGCAGGAAAGTGAAAAGCTCAGCCCTGTCGGCTTTTATAAAAGAGGCGTGGCTGACCGGACAAAAGAGTCATTTGCCCGTTTGTTTTCAGGGGTTCTGTAAGAAAAAAGAAATCTGATCTTTCAAAACGGCCTGTGTATAGTATAATTGAGAAATATTATCAGTTATTTATACATTGGGGGAAGATAGGGTGCTGCGGCAATTTTTTTCATATTATAAACCATATAAAACGTTGTTCTTTCTCGACTTTTTCTCAGCGATCGCGGGAGGTTTAATGGAGCTTAGCTTTCCTTTGATCGTCAATTATTTTATTGATACCTTGCTGCCGGGCAGGGACTGGGGGCTGATCATCGCGACCTCAATCGGCTTATTTGCGGTGTACGCGCTCAGCTCGGCTCTTCAGTATATTGTGACCTACTGGGGGCACATGCTCGGAATTAATATCGAGACGGATATGAGAAAGTCGCTTTTTGACCATTTGCAAAAGCTCCCGTTTAAATTTTACGACAACAACAAGACGGGAACACTGATGTCAAAGCTGACGAACGATTTAATGTATATCGGTGAAGTTGCCCATCACGGTCCGGAAGACTTATTCATTGCCGTCATGACCATTCTCGGTGCGTTCGGAGTGATGCTGTTTATTAACTGGCAGCTGGCATTATTAACGTTTATCATTATGCCGATCGTCATTTGGCTGGCGCTTTATTTCAACAAAAAGATGACCAAAGCATTTACCACACTGAACAAAGATATCGGGGACTTCAGCGCGCGGGTAGAAAATAATATCGGCGGCATCCGGCTTGTGCAGGCGTTCGGCAATGAAGCGTTTGAAAAAGAACGCTTCGCCGTCAACAACCAGCGTTTTCGTGTCACAAAGCTTTCTTCCTACAAAATCATGGCGAAAAACGGTTCAATCAGCTATATGCTGACCAGGTTTGTCACGCTGTTTGTCCTTTTGTGCGGGACGTGGTTTGTTATTCGCGGCTCCTTATCGTACGGGGAATTTGTGGCGTTTGTGCTCCTGACGAATGTGCTGTTCAGGCCTATTGACAAAATTAATGCCATTATTGAAATGTATCCGAGGGGGATCGCCGGTTTCAAAAGCTATATGGAACTCATGGAGACCGAGCCGGATATTCAGGATTTACCTGATGCGAGAGATGTTTCCGGCCTGAAGGGCAATATCCGCTATGAACATGTTTCGTTTGGCTATGATGACCATCACAACGTCCTCAATGACATTAACCTATCCATTCAAGCGGGGGAAACGGTTGCGTTCGTTGGTCCGTCAGGTGCGGGAAAATCAACGCTTTGCAGCCTGCTTCCGCGCTTTTATGAAGCATCGGAGGGCGACATTACAATTGACGGCATCAGCATAAAAGACATGACGCTTTCTTCATTGCGCGGGCAAATTGGCGTCGTACAGCAAGACGTTTTCTTATTCGCGGGTACGCTTAGAGAAAATATCGCCTACGGCCGATTAGGCGCATCAGAAGAAGACATTTGGCAGGCTGTGAAGCAGGCGCATCTGGAAGATCTCGTCCATAGCATGCCGGATGGATTGGATACTATGATTGGCGAACGCGGCGTGAAGCTTTCCGGCGGGCAAAAACAGCGTTTGTCAATTGCGCGGATGTTCTTGAAAAATCCGTCGATCCTGATTCTCGACGAAGCCACCTCAGCCCTTGATACGGAAACGGAAGCGGCGATCCAAAAGGCGCTTCAAGAGTTGTCCGAGGGGCGCACGACGCTTGTCATCGCCCACAGGCTGGCGACAATCAAAGACGCGGACAGAATTGTAGTCGTTACAAACAATGGGATTGAAGAACAAGGCCGTCATCAAGATTTGATCGAAGCCGGAGGCCTATACAGCAGGCTGCATCAAGCGCAATTCGGGCAAATGGTGCAGCGATAGGGGGAGAACATGGACAGAAAAAATGTGCTGTACATTGCTGTTTCATTGGACGGAATGATCGCAAGAGAAGATGGAAGCATCGATTGGCTGGAGGAATTTGAAGGTGAAGGCGACAACGGCTACAGTGATTTTTATCAGACTGTTGATACAGTCATTTTAGGGCGGAGCACATATGAGCACGTTAAAGTGCTAACCCCCGTTTTCCCGTATCAGGATAAAACCTGCTATGTTTTTACAGGATCGCCCGATAGTTATCAGGATGAACATGTGACGTTTATCAATGAGGGAGCCAGAGCCTTCACTGACCGTTTGAAACAGGAAAAAGGCTTAAACATCTGGATAGCTGGCGGGGCAGAGCTGGTGAATGCCTTTATGAAAGAAGATGCCATCGACGAATTCATCATCACCGTTATTCCGGTTGTGTTAGGAAGCGGCATCCCGCTGTTTCAAGAGCTAACGAACGAAACAAAGCTGCGGCTAAAAGGGATGAAACAATTTGGACAAGCGGTTCAGCTCCATTATGTAAGATCATAAGAAAAAGGATAGACAAGATGTCTATCCTTTTTATATGTAAATTTAAAGCGCTTCTCTTTCAGCAGGCTCGATGAGATTTTGGAATTTCTCAATCAGCTGTGGCGCTTTTGTTCCTTCCACTACGATCAGATATTCCTTTTCGTTATGAGCCATGCGGAATGTTTCAAGCTCAATTAAGCTTTTGATTTTGCACATCGTTTTCTTTGAGTAAATATAAACCTCGTGACTTCCGGAATGGCACATTTTATAAAGATGAATCAAATTTCTTAAAGTAAATGCCTGTGCGGCTACTTTCAGAGACTTGATGTTTTTCATGATCTTTCTCCTCCATCGATTGTTGTCTTATATAGCCTATGTTCCCAGAGCGAGCAAGCCGTAAACCTGTTTTTGCACATTTATGACTTCCATTGCAGCGCGCCGCCGCCAATGCGTTTGACACCGCGGATGGAGCTTAATTCATCCATCAAGCGGAGAAGCGCCTTGTCTTTCTGCTTTGCTTCGATCATGAAATCTATATTTGTTCCCCATTGCCTAAAGCGTTCCAACAGCGGCAGCAAAAAGTTGGCGTCAACATAATCGGCATGGCTGCGCATGGCTTGCTCCGATTTTGGGGAAGACAAGTGAACCTTTGGCTGAAGGCCGATCCGCTCCCACGTTTTGATCATCCGGGGCAGCGCTTCATTCAGGTCGGCGTGATCATCTGGATTGGCGTAAAAATGATGAAAGTCAAAGACGAACGGAACATTCTCCTGCTCACAGACCTGAAGCGTTTCTTCCGTCGTATATGTTTTATCATCATTTTCAAGTGTCATCCGCTGCTTGATCTCCTGTGGCAGCTGTTTTATATTGTGATGAAATTGTGCGGTCGCGGTGTCTTTATTGCCGTAAGCGCCGCCAATATGAATATTGATCACGGAGCGATCAGCAATGCCCATGGCTTCAAGCATACGGTAATGATACGCCATATCGGTTACCGCATTGTTTGTGACAGATTCCTTCGGGCTCGTAAACAGAGTGAATTGGTTTGGATGAAAGCTTGTTCGCAGTTGATGTGTTTTCACAAGCTCTCCAATCTCCCGAAACTCTTTTTGAAATGGTGTTACAAAATCCCACATCACCTCGGGGTGCGTAGCCAGCGGCACAATCGAACTGGAAAAACGGTACAAAGGAATGCCGTGTCCGATGATATAGTGAAGGGTTCTCATCGTATTGCGTAAATTGGCTTTTGTCACAGTCAGAAGCGCTTCTTTTCTTTCAGTCTTTGAAAGCTTTGAATAACGCGCGAATGTCAATGTTTTAGCGGGAGACGCATCCCAAAGGCTCATCGCATTTGAAACGAACCCGAATCTGAAAATCATAGGAACTCTCCTTTATAAGAAATAAGATAACGCCTTGCCGAGCCATTCCGCCGGTCGCTGCCTGAATGTGCGCTTGCTGAAATCCTCCATCGTCAGCAGCTCCGACTTTTTCATATCCTCCTCAATCGTGGCATAGACTTCACTTGTAAACGCTTCGTCATCAATTTCGACATTCACCTCTTCATTTAAAAACAGGCTTCGTTTATCGAAGTTGGCTGTTCCGATTATGCTGAGATGGTCGTCTATAATGACAGCTTTTACATGATAAAACCCTTGATAATAACGATAAATAAGACAGCCGGCATCCAAGAGCTCCGAATAATACGTAAAAGCCGCTTCTCTCACTAGCGGATGGTCTGATTTCATCGGTACAATGATTCTCACGGATACGCCGTTTTTTCTTGCATTGAGGAGGGCCTCTTGGAGCGGTTTTGATGGAATGTAATAAGGCGTGCAAACCGTAAGGCGATTCTTCGCTTGGGCGATATTGGCCAAGTATATGTTTTCAAGGGAATAACCGTCGGTCGCATAGATCTTGTGAGAAATATTCCCTTGCTGAAGCTTTGGCCAAACATCCGAACCCAATGTGATTTCGGTATTTCGTTTTAGATCGGAAGCAAAAAGCGTTTGAAGATCATGTACGCCTTCTCCCTTTATACGCAGATGATAATCCTCCCAATTGCCGAACTTCGCCTTCTTTCCAAGATATTCTTCGGCGATGTTAAACCCGCCGATATAACCGATTTTTCCGTCTATCACCGTAATCTTCCGGTGATTCCGCTTTTGCATGTGAAAAAAGAAAAAAGGAAAACGGGGACGATTCATCACATGGACATGGACGCCGGCATTTTTCATCGTCTGCAGCGCCGTTTTTTTAATTGCCCGGCAGCCCGCCCAATCCAGAAGCAAATAAACGGAGACGCCAGCCTGGGCTTTTGTTTTCAGCAGGGTATACATATTGTGGCTGACCTCATCATTTTTCATAATAAAAAACATCATGTGAACAGAAGAGGCGGCCTGGCGAATATCCTTCATCATCCGCTCAACGAGATCAGATCCGCAGTGGATCAATTCGATGTCACTCTTCTTTTTTGAAAAAACAGGCTCGTACGCCTTCTTTCTGTATCCGGCACGGCCCATGAAGATATCAAGCAGAATCAAAGCAAAAAAAATAACGACAATGATCATAATCACGATAAATACCTTCATACCGGCACTCCTTTCCGTAGTAAAGGTAGTGTGCCCGAACAGCGGGAATTTAATTATTGACTGAACACTCATTCATTATTTATCATAAAGGTAATCTTATACAGATTCGGGGGTAGGGGATCGCGGTCTTTATCCAGTAAAAAGGGGGAATTGGAATGAGCGGCTTTCTCATCGCAAATGCATTATTATTTTTGGTTGTAACCGCTTACGCTGTCTATTTGTTTGTGTACTTGGTCAAAACGAGACTGGCCTACATCAAGCTCGGCCAGAAAGAACAATTTGATCAACGGTTCAAGGAACGGCTTCGCGCCATATGGGTGAATGTATTCGGACAGAAAAAACTGCTTAAGGACAAGAAAAGCGGTATTATTCACGTCATGTTTTTCTATGGATTTATTTTGGTTCAGTTCGGAGCGATTGACTTTATCATCAAAGGACTGGCTCCCGGCCGTAATCTGCCGCTTGGACCGGTCTATCCCGCTTTCACCTTTTTTCAGGAAATCGTTACGTTTCTCATTTTAATTGCTGTGGGATGGGCATTCTACAGACGTTATATCGAAAAGCTCGTGAGGCTGAAACGCAATTTCAAAGCCGGACTCGTTCTGATTTTCATCGGAGGTTTAATGCTGACCGTTCTGCTAGGGAACGGGATGAATCTGATCTGGCATGAGCATGGGCTTTCTTGGAGCGAGCCAATTGCTTCAGGTATTGCGTTTATGCTTAGCGGAGTCGGGAAAACAGGTGCGGCAGTGATTTTCTATATCGCATGGTGGATCCATCTTTTGTTCTTGCTTAGCTTTTTAGTGTACGTGCCTCAGTCGAAGCATGCCCATTTAATCGCCGGCCCGGCAAATGTCTTTTTCAATCGAATGGAATCTGCCGGAAAACTTGAAAAAATAGATTTTACCGACGAAACGAAAGAAAGCTACGGAGCGGGTAAAATTGAAGATTTCAGGCAGTCCCAGCTGCTTGATTTGTACGCATGTGTCGAGTGCGGCCGCTGCACCAATATGTGCCCTGCAACAGGCACCGGAAAAATGCTGTCTCCGATGGACTTGATTTTGCGTCTCAGAGACCATCTCACGGAAAAAGGCGCCGCCGTCACCTCGCGCTCGCCATGGGTGCCCGCGGCAGCGTTCCAACATACGAGAGGCAATCAGCTGGCCGCAGCGTCAGCGGGCAGCGGATCGCAGGAAGCCGCAGCGGCGCTGGATTACAATCCAAGCTTGATCGGCGACGTCATCACAGAGGAAGAAATTTGGGCATGCACCACTTGCCGAAACTGTGAGGATCAATGCCCGGTCATGAATGAGCACGTGGATAAAATCATCGACCTCCGCCGTTACCTCGTACTGACTGAAGGAAAAATGGACAGTGACGCCCAGCGCGCGATGACTAGTATCGAGCGGCAGGGAAATCCGTGGGGACTCAACCGCAAGGAACGCGAAAACTGGCGTGACGCGGCGCCGGATGCTGAGATTCCGACCGTAAAAGAAATGAAAAAAGAGGGAAAAGAATTTGAGTACCTTTTCTGGGTTGGTTCCATGGGGTCCTACGACAACAGAAGCCAGAAAATCGCGATTTCCTTTGCCAAGCTGCTCAATCACGCAGGCGTGTCCTTCGCGATCCTCGGCAATAAAGAAAAAAATTCAGGAGACACGCCGCGCCGCCTCGGAAATGAATTTTTGTTCCAAGAGCTGGCTGAGAAGAATATTTCTGAATTTGAAAAAAATGATGTCAAAAAAATCGTTACGATCGATCCCCATGCATACAATTTATTTAAAAACGAATATCCGGATTTCGGATTTGAAGGCGAGGTTTATCATCATACAGAGGTGCTGGCCGAACTTGTGAAAAACGGAAAATTAAAGCCGCAGCACCCGCTTCATGAGACGATTACCTTCCATGATTCGTGTTATTTGGGCCGGTACAATGAAGTCTATGATCCGCCGAGAGAGATTTTGAAAGCCATTCCGGGCGTGCAGCTGATTGAAATGGAGAGGAACCGGGAAACCGGCATGTGCTGCGGAGCCGGCGGGGGATTAATGTGGATGGAGGAGGAAACGGGCAACAGGATTAACGTCGCCAGGACTGAGCAAGCGCTCGCAGTCAACCCATCGGTGATCAGTTCCGGCTGTCCGTACTGTCTCACGATGCTTGGGGACGGCACAAAGGCGAAGGAAGCCGAAGACCAAGTCAAAACATACGACGTCGTCGAGCTTCTGGCTCAATCCGTTTTAGGCGCTGACCTGAAAATGGGGGAGAAGGAATGAATTTTTCATTATCAGAAGAACACGAGATGATACGAAAATTGGTGCGCGATTTTGCGAAGCATGAGGTGGCTCCGACAGCGGCAGAACGAGACGAACAAGAACGCTTCGATCGCGAGCTGTTTCGGGAAATGGCAAATCTGGGGCTGACGGGTATTCCGTGGCCTGAAGATTACGGTGGAATCGGGAGTGACGATTTGGCCTACGTCATCGCTGTGGAGGAGCTGTCAAAAGTGTGCGCCTCCACCGGTGTGACGCTTTCCGCCCATATCTCTCTTTGCAGCTGGCCGCTGTTTGCCTTTGGGACGGAGGAACAGAAGACAGAGTACTTAACACAGCTGGCCCTAGGAGAGAAAATCGGCGCATTCGCTTTGACCGAAGCAGGGTCAGGTTCTGACGCCGGCGGCATGAAAACAACTGCTGAACGAATCGGCGATGACTATGTGTTAAATGGTTCAAAAGTGTTTATCACAAACGGCGGTGTTGCTGATATTTATATTGTTTTTGCAGTCACCGATCCCAAGAAAAAGAAAAAAGGCATTACCGCTTTTATAGTAGAAAAGGATTTTGAAGGATTTTTTACAGGCAAGAAAGAAAAGAAGCTGGGCATCCGTTCTTCACCGACAACGGAAATCATGTTCGAAGATTGTGTAGTCCCTGCATCAAACCGTCTCGGAGCAGAAGGAGAAGGCTTCAAAATCGCGATGAAGACGCTTGACGGAGGCAGAAACGGCATTGCCGCACAAGCCGTAGGCATCGCTCAAGGGGCGCTTGATGCGGCGCTTCAATATGCAAAAGAGCGAAAGCAATTCGGAAAAGCGATCGCTGAGCAGCAGGGCATCGCTTTTAAACTCGCGGATATGGCAACAATGATAGAAGCTTCAAGGCTACTGACCTATCAGGCTGCATGGTTAGAATCATCAGGCCTTCCATATGGAAAAGCTTCCGCCATGTCCAAACTGATGGCTGGAGATACGGCGATGAAGGTGACGACTGAAGCCGTGCAGATTTTCGGCGGCTACGGCTATACAAAAGATTACCCAGTAGAACGTTATATGCGTGATGCGAAAATCACGCAAATCTATGAAGGCACCCAAGAAATTCAAAGACTGGTCATCTCCAGAATGCTCTCTGATTAACGCAAAACATCTTTCAGTCGGATCACTCTTGTAAAATTATTTAAATTAACGCTGTTAAGGGTAGCATATTCTGTTTTATTTTGTTTATAATGAGAGGTATGGTTTGTATAAGAACGATACAAAATCGCTTTCATTATTGATAAAACAGATACATATAAGTAATAGAAAGGGAGTGTCCGACCTTGGGTATCAAACAATATTCACAGGAAGAGCTAAAGGAAATGGCTTTAGTTGAAATCGCTCACGAATTATTTGAAGAACATAAAAAACCAGTTCCTTTTCAGGAGCTTTTAAATGAAATTGCATCTTTGCTCGGCGTGAAAAAAGAAGAGCTTGGAGACCGCATCGCTCAATTTTATACAGATTTAAACATTGACGGCCGCTTCCTGGCGCTTTCTGACCAGACGTGGGGGCTTCGCAGCTGGTATCCATATGATCAGCTTGACGAAGAAACACAGCCGACAGTCAAGGCGAAAAAGAAAAAAGCGAAGAAAGCAGTCGAGGAAGATCTTGATCTTGAC
The DNA here is from genome assembly GCF_050585765.1 of Bacillus sp. ATD. Classification (NCBI taxonomy): domain Bacteria; kingdom Bacillati; phylum Bacillota; class Bacilli; order Caryophanales; family Bacillaceae; genus Bacillus; species Bacillus sp. ATD. Next base: position 185,321 of record NZ_JBOBQH010000001.1, read on the forward strand.
GAGTTTGAAGAGATCGACGAGGACGACCTTGATTTGGATGAAGTTGAGGAAGAACTTGATCTTGAGACCGACGATTTTGATGATGAAGATATTGATGAAGACGATGACGATCTTGAGATTGAAGAAGATATTATTGATGAAGATGATGAAGACTATGACGATGAAGAAGAGGAAGTTAAATAGTATAAGATTTCATCTTCAAAACGATCTTGACTTTCATAGTCGAACTATGTAGTATGTATTTTGGGCTCTTCAAAAACGAAGAGAGAACATAGTACGTTATGCTCCCTTTCAAGAAATTGAAAGGGAGCTTTCTTATTTTCACCCCTCATTTTTCTTATAAATCATTTAAAAGGCTAAATGATTTTTTATAAAATAGTACATTTTAAAAATGTAGCTAAGAGCGAAGAGAGGAGCAAACGAAATGACGAAATATATTTTTGTAACCGGGGGAGTTGTATCCTCACTTGGAAAGGGTATTGTAGCAGCTTCATTAGGACGTTTGCTGAAAAACCGCGGACTGAACGTGACGATTCAAAAATTCGATCCATACATCAATGTTGACCCGGGAACAATGAGCCCGTACCAGCACGGTGAAGTATTCGTAACGGATGACGGCGCTGAAACAGACTTGGACCTTGGTCACTATGAGCGTTTTATCGACATTAATCTGAATAAATTCAGCAACGTGACAACAGGTAAAATCTATTCAACAGTTCTTAAAAAAGAACGCCGCGGAGATTACCTTGGCGGAACCGTGCAGGTCATCCCGCACATCACAAACGAATTGAAAGACCGTGTTTACCGCGCAGGGAAAGAGACAAACGCAGATGTCGTTATTACAGAAATCGGCGGTACTGTCGGAGACATCGAATCATTGCCATTCCTTGAAGCAATCCGCCAAATGAAGAGCGACATCGGCCGTGAAAACGTAATGTACATCCACTGTACGCTTGTCCCTTACATTAAAGCTGCTGGGGAATTAAAAACAAAACCGACACAGCACAGCGTAAAAGAATTGCGCAGCTTGGGCATTCAGCCAAACATTATCGTCGTTCGCACAGAAATGCCGATTTCTCAAGATATGAAAGATAAAATCGCGCTATTCTGCGACATCGATACAAAAGCGGTTATTGAATGTGAAGATGCGGACAACCTCTACTCCATTCCGCTTGAGCTTCAAAAACAAGGGCTTGATAAGCTTGTTTGCGAGCACATGAAATTGGCATGCGAAGAAGCGGAAATGTCCGAGTGGAAAGAGCTTGTTAACAAGGTCAGCAACCTGTCTCAAACGATTACAATCGGCCTTGTCGGCAAATATGTTGAGCTTCCTGACGCATACATTTCTGTTGTCGAGTCCCTCCGCCATGCGGGCTATGCGTTTGACACAGATGTAAAAGTGAAATGGATCAACGCGGAAGAAGTGACAGAAAACAATATCGCAGAACTCACAAGCGGAACAGACGGCATTATTGTGCCGGGCGGATTCGGAGACCGCGGTGTTGAAGGCAAAATCGTCGCAACAAAATACGCGCGTGAAAACAACATTCCGTTCTTGGGCATTTGCCTGGGCATGCAGGTTGCGTCTATTGAATACGCACGAAACGTATTGGGCTTAAAAGGCGCTCACTCAGCGGAAATTGATCCGTCAACCCAATATCCGATCATTGACCTTCTTCCTGAACAGAAGGATGTTGAGGATCTCGGAGGAACGCTTCGTCTCGGCCTTTACCCTTGTAAGCTTGAAGAAGGCACGAAAGCCTTTGAAGTGTATCAGGATGAAGTGGTGTACGAGCGCCACCGCCATCGCTATGAGTTTAACAATGAATTCAGACAGCAAATGGAAGAGCAAGGCTTCGTATTCTCAGGCACAAGCCCTGACGGACGCCTTGTTGAAATCATCGAGCTGAAAGACCACCCTTGGTTCGTGGCTTCCCAGTTCCACCCAGAGTTCAAGTCAAGACCGACAAGACCTCAGCCTCTATTCAAAGGCTTTATCGGAGCGTCTGTCGAAGCTGCGAATCAGAAGTAACAAAAAAAGACTTGCCGTTTGTCAAAAGCGGGCAAGTCTTTTTTATTTGTTTCCGGCAAGATCAAGCATGTACAATAAGATATTATGCATACTCTTGCAGAATTTCTTTTAGGGTAAACGATAAAGCGTGATAGACATACAGTGCCGTCATTAAAGAGGGAAATCCGTAACGGGTGCCGTCTTCATCGGGAACAAGCGGCATTTTTAATTTAGAATCAATATGCACATCACAATACTGTTCTATTCCCGCGCTATCTTTGGCTGCGGGCGATACGCATACGACTCCCGCGCCTTTTTCATACAGCTCTTTTGCGAGCGCCTGCTCTTCGGCTGTGCCCGTCCCTGAGCAAAACATCAGCACCCTGTCGCTTTCTGTCACTTCTTCAGCGCTTTCCGGAAAGGCTTTGACAGATGGGAAGGGTTCTTTGCTTTCGGTGGCCTCATAAAAGACGCCCTGAAGCTCATTCGCTCCGTATAAATAAATGGAATGCCCGCTGATCACCGCTTGAGCAAGCAGCCGCGCCCCATCTTCAATCGCGTCAGATTCCTTATCCTGAATGCGGGAAAAAATACCTGTTAACTGCGTCGTGAATATTTTCAACATAAGTGAATCCTCCTTTATAACGTACAATATCAGTATACAACAAAAGAGAAAATGCTCAGAAAATGTCGTAAAGTAGACTATTATAATTAAAGGAAATAGGAAAATCAAACAGAATACATACAATACTGCTTACTTTTGACGAAAATCATAATATTGGGGTGTAAAATGATGAATGAAAAAATTTTAATCGTTGATGATCAATACGGCATTCGTATTTTGCTAAATGAAGTGTTCAATAAAGAAGGCTACCAAACGTTTCAGGCTGCGAACGGCCTGCAGGCGCTTGACATTGTGACAAAAGAACGGCCCGACCTTGTGCTTTTGGACATGAAAATTCCCGGCATGGACGGAATCGAAATCTTAAAACGGATGAAGGTCATTGACGAAAACATCCGGGTCATTATCATGACGGCATACGGAGAGCTCGACATGATCCAGGAATCGAAGGAATTGGGCGCTCTGACGCACTTTGCCAAGCCGTTTGACATCGACGAAATCAGAGACGCCGTCAAAAAATATCTGCCCCTGAAGTCTAACTGACAAAAAGAAGAAACAAATGAATGATGTCATTATGTTGCCGATTTGTCGAAAAGTTGGTATCCTAGTTATGGAGAAAAAGCGATCTGAGTATTTACATATGACAGCAATATATGGGTCATGCTAGGGTGGAAAGCTTTTTTCGCTAGAAGACAATCAGGCTACATAAGGAGGACATTCGACATGCCTTTAGTTTCTATGACGGAAATGTTGAATACAGCTAAAGAAAAAGGGTACGCTGTAGGACAATTTAACTTAAACAACCTTGAGTTTACTCAAGCGATTTTACAAGCAGCTGAAGAAGAAAAATCTCCAGTGATCCTTGGTGTTTCCGAAGGTGCGGGACGCTACATGGGCGGCTTCAAAACAGTCGTTGCTATGGTAAAAGCACTTATGGAAGAGTACAAAGTGACAGTTCCTGTTGCGATTCACTTAGACCACGGTTCAAGCTTTGAATCTTGTGCGAAAGCGATTCATGCAGGTTTCACATCTGTAATGATCGACGCTTCTCACCATCCATTTGAAGAAAACGTAGCAACAACTGCTAAAGTTGTTGAGCTTGCTCATTTCCACGGAGTATCTGTAGAAGCTGAGCTTGGAACAGTCGGCGGACAAGAAGATGACGTTATCGCTGAAGGCGTAATCTACGCTGACCCTAAAGAGTGCCAAGAGCTTGTTGAGCGCACTGGCATCGACTGCCTTGCACCTGCATTAGGTTCTGTTCACGGCCCTTACAAAGGCGAACCAAACCTTGGCTTCAAAGAAATGGAAGAAATCGGAAAATCAACTGGTCTTCCGCTAGTTCTTCACGGCGGTACTGGAATTCCGACTGCTGACATCAAAAAATCAATTTCACTTGGTACAGCTAAAATCAACGTGAATACTGAAAACCAAATTTCTTCTGCAAAAGCTGTTCGTGAAACATTGGCAGCTAAGCCTGACGAGTACGATCCACGTAAATATCTTGGACCAGCTCGTGAAGCGATCAAAGAAACAGTTATCGGTAAAATGCGTGAATTTGGTTCTTCAAACCAAGCTTAATTCAATTGGAACTTTTTATAGCCGCCTGACAGCTTGACAGGCGGTTTTCCGTCTATCTATAGAAAGCGCAATCATAATTCACAGTTCAGAAAATTTCTTAATCAGGGAGGCTTTTTGAAAATGTTATTCTTTGTTGATACAGCGAATATCGATGAAATTAAAGAAGCGAATGAATTAGGAATTCTCGCCGGTGTTACGACGAACCCTAGTTTAGTAGCAAAGGAAGCTAACGTATCATTCCACGACCGTCTTCGCGAGATTACAGACGTCGTGAAAGGGTCTGTAAGCGCAGAGGTTATTTCTTTGAAAGCTGAGGAAATGATCGAGGAAGGAAAAGAACTGGCGAAAATCGCTCCGAACATTACGGTCAAAATTCCAATGACGTCTGACGGTTTAAAAGCGGTGAGAGCACTTACTGACTTAGGCATCAAAACAAACGTTACATTGATCTTCAATGCCAACCAGGCGCTTCTTGCTGCCAGAGCGGGGGCAACGTATGTATCCCCATTCCTGGGACGTTTAGATGACATCGGCCACAATGGACTTGACCTGATTTCAGAAGTTAAACAGATTTTTGATATTCACGGACTTGACACGCAAATCATTGCAGCGTCTATCCGCCACCCGCAGCACGTGACAGAAGCCGCTTTAAGAGGGGCTCACATCGGCACAATGCCGCTGAAAGTCATTCATGCGCTCACTAAACACCCGTTAACAGACAAAGGAATTGAACAATTCCTGGCAGACTGGAACAAATAATGAAAGGGGCGGCAAACAGCTTTATGCCTGTTTGCCGCGGCCTTTGTTTTTCACCGACCTGATACAGCGGACCTTCAGATGCTGACGCCGCTTTACAGAGAAGGAATCATTGGGCTGCAGAAGCTGATATCGGAATGAAGGGTTTGCGTATTGCTTTTGCCGGATGAAGACGATGTCTCTTGAGCCGGCGGGTCTCTGTGCAACTTTTGAAACCTGTGCCCCGCAAAGCTTCGCTATTTTCTTCCTGATATTTTACAATGTGTTGTATTCTTTCTCTTCGAATTGGCTAGATTTTGGACATGAGCTTTATTTGCAGAGACAGAATAAAATGACATTTTATTTAGCTCCGCAGCTATCTTCTTATGGAAGGAGACTATCATGGAAAAGTTGAATATTGCCGGCGGTGACTCGTTAAACGGTACAGTACATATCAGTGGCGCTAAAAACAGCGCTGTTGCGTTAATACCTGCAACCATTTTGGCAAATTCCGAGGTGACAATTGAAGGGCTTCCAGAGATTTCAGATATTGAAACGCTGCGTGACCTGTTAAAGGAAATCGGCGGCAACGTGCATTTTGAGAATGGGGAAATGGTTGTTGACCCTACGTCGATGATCAGCATGCCGCTTCCTAACGGGAAAGTAAAAAAGCTTCGCGCGTCGTATTATTTAATGGGGGCGATGCTAGGCCGCTTCAAGCAAGCAGTCATTGGATTGCCTGGCGGCTGTCACTTAGGGCCCCGCCCGATTGATCAGCATATCAAAGGCTTTGAGGCGCTCGGAGCTGAAGTAACCAATGAACAAGGCGCCATTTATTTGCGAGCTGAAAGGCTGAGAGGCGCACGGATTTATTTAGATGTCGTAAGCGTAGGAGCAACGATTAACATTATGCTCGCCGCTGTTTTGGCAGAAGGGAAAACGATTATCGAAAACGCTGCCAAAGAGCCTGAGATTATTGACGTCGCGACATTGCTTACAAGCATGGGCGCCAAAATCAAAGGCGCGGGCACCAATGTGATCCGAATCGACGGCGTTCAGGAACTGCACGGCTGCAAGCATACGATCATACCGGACAGAATTGAGGCCGGGACATTTATGATTGCGGGCGCTGCAATGGGCAAGGAAGTCATTATCGATAACGTTATTCCCACTCATCTTGAGTCGTTAACGGCAAAGCTGAGAGAAATGGGCTATCATATCGAAACAAGCGACGATCAGCTTCTTATTGTCGGCGGGCAGAAGAACTTAAAGCCGGTTGACGTCAAAACCCTCGTATATCCAGGGTTTCCGACGGATTTACAGCAGCCGATGACGGCGCTTCTGACAAGGGCAAAAGGGACAAGCGTCGTTACAGACACCATCTACTCGGCAAGATTCAAGCACATTGATGAGCTGAGACGGATGGGTGCCAATATGAAAGTGGAAGGCAGATCCGCCATCATCACAGGTCCTGTCGAGCTTCAAGGCGCAAAAGTGAAGGCGAGCGATCTTCGTGCCGGTGCCTGCTTGGTGGTAGCCGGACTGATGGCTGACGGCGTCACGGAAATTACAGGACTGGAGCATATTGACCGCGGCTACAGCAGCCTTGAGAAGAAGCTTGAGGGGCTTGGAGCTACAATTTGGCGTGAAAGAATGACAGACGAAGAAATAGAACAGCTTCAAAATTCATAATGGTTTCTTGTGAGAGGAGATCGTGTTGAAATGGAAAGAAGTTTATCAATGGAATTGGTACGTGTAACCGAAGCTGCGGCATTAGCATCGGCGAGATGGATGGGCCGGGGAAAAAAGGACGAGGCTGATGAAGCGGCAACAAGTGCAATGAGAGACGTTTTTGATACAGTGCCGATGAAAGGGACCGTTGTAATCGGTGAGGGAGAAATGGACGAAGCGCCAATGCTGTATATCGGGGAAAAACTCGGAAACGGGTACGGCCCGCGCGTTGATGTCGCAGTTGACCCTCTTGAAGGCACAAACATCTTAGCAAGCGGCGGCTGGAACGCGCTGACGGTGATCGCGGTCGCAGACCATGGCACGCTGCTGAATGCTCCTGACATGTATATGCAAAAAATTGCAGTCGGTCCGGAGGCGGTGGGCTGCATAGATATTGAAGCACCTGTCATTGACAACCTTAAAGCGGTGGCAAAAGCGAAAAACAAGGACGTTGAGGACGTCGTTGCCACCATTTTAAACCGTGAAAGACACGCAAAAATCATCTCCGAGCTTCGTGAGGCCGGCGCCAGAATCAAATTGATCAATGACGGCGATGTCGCAGGCGCCATCAACACGGCTTTCGACCACACGGGCGTTGACATCCTGTTCGGATCAGGCGGCGCTCCTGAGGGTGTGCTATCCGCTGTCGCGCTAAAAGCGCTCGGCGGAGAAATCATTGGTAAACTTCTTCCGCAAAACGAAGAAGAAATCACACGCTGTCACAAAATGGGCCTTGATTTAAGCAAAGTCCTTCGCATGGAAGACCTTGTGAAGGGTGATGACGCGATTTTTGCAGCTACAGGGGTTACTGACGGCGAGCTGTTAAAAGGAGTTCAATTTAAAGGCTCTGTCGGAACAACTGAAAGCTTAGTTATCCGTGCAAAATCAGGCACTGTCCGTTTCGTTGACGGCAGACACAGCTTGAAAAAGAAACCAAATCTTGTAATCCGTCCATAACAAACAGAAAAAGCGGGTGAGAGCCCGCTTTAACTTTTGCAGAAAAGCGTCAACTCTATCAATTCCATGTCAAAACCTTATTTCAGTTGAATAATTTTTTGAAATAAGGTAAAAATAAAGAGTGCTGCGAATTTTACTGCGTAATACCTTCTTTTAAGCACTAGGAAAGTTTCAATTTCTACCGCATACAGACGATATAAGTATTGATCTTCTCATGTTTTTGTCCTCGCTTCCTTCAAAACTCATTAAGACAATCCTTTTAACAAAAGCGCCGATCATGGGTGGAAGTGTTACCGATAGAAGTTCCTTTATGTTAAAAAAAGAATGTGCTTTGGCGGATGTTGTGCAAAAGCAGCAGATGACATGTTCAGAGTAAGATATTGACTATGAAAAGCGTGGTGTTTTTATGAAAGACGTATCTATTTCCTCATTGGAAAATATGAAATTGAAAGAGCTTTATGAACTTGCGAGACATTATAAAATCTCCTATTACAGTAAACTGACAAAAAAAGAACTCATTTTCGCCATTCTGAAAGCGAATGCAGAACAGGAAGACCTGTTGTTTATGGAAGGCGTTCTTGAGATCATCCAGTCTGAAGGTTTCGGCTTCCTGAGACCGATCAACTACTCTCCAAGCTCAGAAGATATTTACATCTCAGCTTCACAAATCCGCCGTTTCGATTTGCGGAACGGAGACAAAGTATCCGGCAAGGTTCGCCCGCCAAAAGAAAATGAGCGTTACTATGGACTTTTGCACGTTGAAGCAGTGAACGGGGATGATCCCGAATCAGCAAAAGAGCGTGTGCATTTCCCTGCTCTTACGCCACTTTATCCAGATCGCCAAATGGTGCTTGAAACAAAGCCGAACTTCTTGTCTACAAGAATTATGGACATGATGGCGCCGGTCGGATTTGGACAGCGCGGATTGATTGTGGCGCCGCCGAAAGCCGGAAAAACGATGCTGCTGAAGGAAATTGCCAACAGCATTACAGCGAACCAGCCTGAAGCAGAGCTAATCGTGCTTTTAATTGATGAAAGACCTGAGGAAGTAACCGATATCGAGCGTTCTGTAGCTGGGGATGTCGTCAGCTCAACGTTTGATGAAGTGCCGGAAAACCATATCAAAGTGGCCGAGCTTGTGCTTGAACGCGCGATGCGTCTCGTGGAACATAAAAAAGACGTCATCATCCTGATGGATAGTATCACTCGGCTTGCCCGCGCCTACAACTTAGTGATTCCGCCAAGCGGAAGAACGCTCTCCGGAGGGATTGACCCAGCGGCGTTCCACCGTCCGAAACGCTTCTTCGGGGCTGCGAGAAATATCGAAGAAGGCGGCAGCTTAACCATCCTTGCTACGGCTCTGGTTGATACAGGATCACGTATGGATGATGTTATTTACGAAGAATTCAAGGGAACAGGCAACATGGAGCTTCACCTTGACCGCTCTCTGGCAGAGCGCCGCATCTTCCCTGCCATTGATATCCGCCGTTCTGGAACGCGCAAAGAAGAGCTGCTTGTGCCTAAAGAGCATCTTGATCGTCTATGGTCGATCCGCAAAACGATGTCTGATTCACCTGATTTCGCAGAAAAGTTCATGAGAAAAATGAAAAAAACCAAAACAAACCAGGAATTTTTCGATATTCTCAATCAAGAATGGAAACAGGCAAATCTATCATCTGCAAGAAGATAAATTGTATTTGCAAAAGAAGTAAATCACTGATATAATTTTCTCATATGCGTTTCGGACAACGCTCCGAAATAATAACTCTGTTTCCACACGGGATTCAGGGCGGAAGGAGATGGATACAATGAAAGCAGGAATTCATCCTAATTTCAAAAAAGCAACAGTTAAATGCGCTTGCGGAAATGAATTTGAAACAGGCTCAGTAAAAGAAGAGGTACGCGTTGAGATTTGCTCTGAATGCCACCCATTCTACACTGGTCGTCAAAAATTCGCTTCTGCTGATGGTCGTGTTGATCGCTTTAACAAAAAATACGGTCTTAAGTAATAATAGATTTCTCAACAGGCAAGAAGCAATCTTGCCTGTTTTTTATATTGTCTAAAGCACAGCTGCAGAGAGAGGGGAGCGAAGCCTATGTACATAATGAAACAAAGCGGGTGGCTTGAGCTGATTTGCGGCAGCATGTTCTCGGGTAAATCTGAAGAGCTGATCAGAAGAGTGAAGAGAGCGACTTACGCCAAGCAGGAAGTCAGGGTATTTAAGCCTGTGATTGATAATCGATACAGCGAAGCTGCTGTTGTCTCCCATAATGGAACATCAATGACGAGCTACGCCATTTCGTCTGCTGCTGACATTTGGGATCACATCAGTGAAAGTACAGATGTGATTGCGGTTGATGAAGTGCAGTTTTTTGATCAGGAAATTGTTGAGGTTTTATCATCTCTTGCCGATAAAGGCTACCGTGTGATAGCAGCGGGCCTCGATATGGATTTTAGGGGAGAGCCGTTCGGCGTCGTGCCGAATATTATGGCGATTGCAGAAAGTGTGACAAAGCTGCAAGCCGTTTGTTCTGTCTGCGGATCACCGGCGAGCAGAACACAGCGCCTCATTGACGGCAAACCTGCTTCTTACGATGATCCGGTCATTTTGGTTGGTGCCTCTGAATCGTATGAAGCCAGATGCAGACATCATCATGAAGTCCCAGGAAAATCTAAAAAATAGTCCAAAACATGGGTATAAAGATAGAAAGCACCGGCTGAAAACACCGGTGTTTTTTTTATATTCTGATAATATTCAATTAAAAAATTTAATTAAGTATATTAAAAAATTAAGTAATTTTCTTCCCTTGAATTTTGATTTTGACAGGCATACAATAGCTTACGTAATGTAAATAGTTTTGAGACATTGTTCGAATAATTGTCACAAAGTCGCATAAAGATCATGATCGGTCATATTTTAGATGGGTTATTACTTAACTTGGTTAACTATTTCAAGAAAGAAGGAGATTTGCTTGAATAACATAAAAAAAACCAAAGAAGGGCACTTAGAAACAACTCTTAGAGGAAAAGAAGTTTTATCTATTCCTACTTTAAATAAAGGCGTTGCTTTTTCACTAGAAGAAAGACAAGAACTTGGCTTAGAAGGGCTTCTTCCGCCAACTGTACTTTCTCTTGATCAACAAGCACAACGCGCGTACGAGCAGTTCCAAGCGCAGCCTGACCGCCTTCGTCAAAATGTTTACTTAAGTGATCTTGCAAACCGCAATGAAGTTCTTTTCTATAAATTGCTGCAAAACCATCTTCGCGAAATGCTTCCTGTTGTGTACACACCAACAGTTGGTGAAGCGATTCAGGAGTACAGCCATGAATATAGAAGACCTCAAGGAATCTACTTGTCAATCGACAACATTGACGGTATTGAAAAAGCGTTTGAAAACCTTCATGCGACAGCAGGCGATATTGATCTTATCGTTGCTACTGACTCTGAAAGCATTCTCGGTATCGGTGACTGGGGTGTAGGCGGTATTAACATCGCAATCGGTAAATTAGCTGTTTACACTGCTGCAGCTGGTATAGACCCTAGCCGTGTTATCCCGGTTGTGCTTGATGTCGGTACGAACAACGAAAAGCTTCTAAACGATCCTTTATATATTGGGAACAAGCATGAACGTGTTCAAGGTGAACGCTATGAAGCTTTCATTGACGCTTATGTAAAAGCTGCATTGAAATTCTTCCCTAAAGCGCTTCTTCACTGGGAAGACCTTGGTAACAAAAATGCACGCAATATCATGAAGAAATACAATCATGAAATCCTGACATTTAATGATGATATTCAAGGTACTGGCGCGATTACACTTGCTGGTGTGCTTGCCGCTATGAAGAAAACAGGCGCTTCTATTAAAGATCAGCGTGTTGTTATTTTCGGTGCTGGTTCTGCCGGTATCGGTATTGCTGACCAAATCCGTGACACAATGGTGCTTGCCGGATTGTCTGAAGAAGAAGCTAACAAACGTTTCTACACACTTGATTACAGAGGTTTGCTGACTGAAGACATCGAAGGCATCCTTGATTTCCAAAAACCTTACCTTCGCAATGCGGATGAAGTGAAAGACTGGAAGCGCGATGAAAAAGGTCAAATTCCATTCGATGAAGTGGTTCGCCAAGCGAAACCAACGATCTTGATTGGCACTTCAGGGGTTTCAGGTGCGTTCACAGAGGAAATTGTAAAAGAAATGGCATCTCACGTAGACCGTCCGGTTATCATGCCGATGTCTAACCCGACTCACCTTGCTGAAGCAGTTCCTGAAGACCTGTTCAAATGGACTGACGGAAAAGTGCTTATTGCAACAGGAAGCCCATTTGACAATGTAGAATACAACGGTGTTTCTTATGAAATCGGACAATCTAACAACGCATTCGCGTTCCCTGGTCTTGGACTTGGTTCAATTGTAGCTGAAGCGCGTATCATTACACCTGCTATGTTTGCTGCAACTGCTGATGCGATTGCTGAAATGGTTGATCTTGAAACACCTGGAGCAGGGCTGCTGCCAAGCATTGATAAGCTTCAAGAGGTTTCTATTCAAGTTGCGATTGCCGTTGCTGAAGCAGCAATTAAAGATGGCGTGGCAAATCGTCAGCCTGAAGATGTGAAACAAGCGGTTCTTGATGCAATGTGGACACCGGAATACAAAAAAATCATCGCGAAATAATTAGCGAGTAAATTTTTCTGTCCGAGGGAAAGCTTTTTGTAAAGCTAAAGTATACGGACATAGGATTTGGAGGAGAATATTTTGAGCATCTTAGATATCTTAATCCTCCTGGCGCCGATCTTCTTTGTTATCGTGCTGGGTTGGTTTGCAGGACATTTTGGAAGTTATGATGCCAAGTCGGCAAAAGGGGTAAGTACGTTAGTAACGAAATACGCACTTCCAGCTCACTTTATCGCTGGTATTTTGACAACTTCCAGAAGTGAATTTTTATCACAAGTTCCTTTAATGATTTCTTTAATTATTGGGATTGTTGGTTTCTATATCATCATTCTTTTGGTTTGCAGATTTATTTTCAAGTATGATTTAACGAACTCATCTGTATTTTCTTTGAACTCTGCACAGCCGACATTCGCGTTTATGGGTATTCCTGTATTGGGAAGCTTATTCGGAGCGAATGAAGTTGCGATTCCGATCGCGGTCACAGGTATCGTGGTAAACGCGATTCTTGATCCGCTCGCGATCATTGTTGCTACTGTAGGTGAGACTTCTAAGAAAAACGAAGAGGGCGGCGACAGCTTCTGGAAGATGACAGGAAAATCAATCCTGCATGGTCTTTGTGAGCCGCTTGCAGCTGCTCCGTTAATCAGTATGATCTTAGTGTTGGTGTTCAACTTCACTCTTCCTGAGCTGGGTGTTAAAATGCTCGATCAGCTTGGAAGCACAACATCTGGTGTTGCTCTCTTTGCTGTCGGTGTTACCGTTGGTATTCGTAAAATTAAACTCAGTATGCCGGCTATCGGTATTGCGTTACTAAAAGTTGCGGTTCAGCCTGCGTTAATGTTCCTGATTGCTCTTGCAGTCGGACTTCCAGCTGACCAAATGACAAAAGCGATCCTTCTTGTTGCATTCCCTGGTTCTGCCGTTGCAGCCATGATTGCGACTCGTTTCGAGAAACAAGAAGAAGAAACTGCGACTGCGTTTGTGGTCAGTGCGATTCTGTCTTTGATTTCACTTCCAATCATTATCGCGCTTACTGCGTAACAAAAAAAGCTCCCTTTACGGGGAGCTTTTTGCTTTAGGTTTGAAATTTGAACAGTGACAGCAGCGGTTTTTTTCTTGTTTTGGTTTTTTCAGAAGCAGCAGCAGTCTCGGGGATCGGCTGAGCGGTGAATTCTTTCATTTGTGAGGTCAGTGATTGCAGGTCTGCAAGAATATCATCAATTTCTCTGCGGTGCTGAAGCAGCTGGTAAGATACACCTTCATCGGCTTTTTGTTTCAGCTGGCGTTCCAGCTCCGAAATCCTTGCTATCAGTTCGTTTTCGTCCTGCCTTTGCTGTAAAAGGGTGTCCAGCTTTTGTTCAAGCTGCTCGATTCTTCGTTCTGTGTCGCCATTTGTTTTTTGGACAAGGAAGCCTGTGCGCTTTTTAGCGCTTTTCGGCAGATGAATATCTTGAATCGCCGTGCCTTCAGAGATTTGTTTTTGAACAGATTTTAGAACCTTCACGTCTTCTGCCGTGAACGAATAATGTCCGAGCTCATTGCGTTCGGCCGGGAGATTCAGCTGCTTCACCCACCGCTGCACCGTTTTTGCGGAGACGCCGAGTTCACTTGCTACCATATTTGTATTCATGATCCCATACCTCCTTTTTAGCTAGGTATTCGACCATAGAATGCGGTTCCCTTCCCGTTAGACAAAACAAGAAAAGATTCGGCAAAGAAAGTGGGTATCTCCTTTTTTTCTTCAAAAAATATTATTGTTCATACAGTTCTAAAGGAAGCTGGTCAGGATCAAAAAAGAAGGTGAAACGCTTTCCGGTCAGCGGATCTGTTCTGATCGGCTCTGTTTCGATTCCTTTTTCATGAAGCGCCTGAACCGCCTCATCCAAGCTGCTGACTGTAAAGGCGAGGTGACGCAGGCCTGCAGCTTCAGGCTGGGTTTGGCGTTCGGGCGGGTCGGGAAACGAGAACAGTTCAATGGCATACGAGCCGTTAAGCGACAAATCAAGCTTATAGGAGCCGCGCTCTTCGCGGTACGTTTCTTGAATCACCTGAAAACCAAGCTTATGTACGTAGAAAGCTTTCGACTTTTCGTAATCTGAACATATGATTGCAATATGATGTATGGATTTCAGCAACAATATCCCTCCTCGATTCCCAGTATAGCAGAGGAGGCTTTTAAAGCTGGGATTGAAATGCTTTTGACTGGGGTTAATCACTATACTATAATGAGAATGTTACGCACAGGAAAACAGAGGTGAAGACCGTGTTAGACCGTTTAAAATCAATCGAAGAACGATACGAAAAATTAAATGAGCTTTTAAGCGATCCAGAAGTAGTCAACGATCCGAAAAAGCTGAGAGAATATTCAAAAGAGCAATCTGATATACAAGAAACAGTTGACGTATATAGACAATACAGAGATGCGTCAGAACAGCTGGCTGATGCAAAAGCAATGCTTGAAGAGAAGCTGGACGCTGAGATGCGCGACATGGTGAAGGAAGAGATTTCTGAACTTCAGAAGGAAACGGAAACACTGTCAGAACGCTTGAAAGTGCTCTTGATCCCGAAAGATCCTAATGACGACAAAAACGTTATCATGGAGATTCGCGGAGCTGCGGGAGGCGAGGAAGCCGCTTTATTCGCTGGCAACCTGTACAGAATGTATTCCCGTTACGCTGAGCTTCAAGGCTGGAAAACAGAGGTCATGGAAGCGAATGTAACCGGAACAGGCGGCTACAAAGAGATCATCTTTATGATTACGGGAAGCGGCGCATATTCTAAACTCAAATATGAAAACGGCGCCCACCGCGTACAGCGTGTTCCGGAAACAGAATCGGGCGGACGTATCCATACATCCACTGCAACGGTAGCTTGTCTTCCTGAGGCGGAAGAGGTAGAGGTTGACATCCATGAGAAGGATATCCGCGTCGATACGTTTGCTTCAAGCGGACCGGGCGGACAAAGCGTCAACACAACAATGTCTGCCGTTCGTCTGACGCACTTGCCGACAGGTGTTGTTGTATCATGCCAGGATGAAAAATCTCAAATCAAGAACAAAGAAAAAGCAATGAAGGTTCTTCGTGCCAGAATCTATGATAAATTTCAGCAGGAAGCCCAGGCTGAATATGATCAAACACGGAAATCAGCAGTCGGATCTGGTGACCGTTCTGAACGTATCCGCACATACAACTTCCCGCAAAACCGTGTGACGGATCACAGAATCGGTTTGACGATTCAAAAGCTTGATCAGATTCTTGAAGGCAAACTTGACGAAGTGGTTGAAGCGCTGATCGTAGAAGATCAGGCGAGCAAGCTTCAGCAGTCGGAAGGTTAAGATGAAGACGATATTCGAAGCCCTGAAATGGGCTTCTTCTTATTTAACCGAAGCGGGAAGAGAAGAAAATGCTGCCGAGCTGCTATTGCTTTATGATACCGGAATGGAGAGAAGCAGGCTGCTCGCCAGCTTGCAGGAACCGATTGGTGACGACGAACTGTATCGCTTTACGCGTCACGTCGAGATGCATAAAGAGGGCGTGCCGGTTCAATACATTATCGGAAAAGAGTTTTTTTACGGGCGGGAATTTATGGTGAATGATGATGTGCTGATCCCGCGGCCGGAAACAGAAGAGGTTGTCCTTCATTTGCTTGAAAAATATCGTAATGTCTTTTCTGAAGAAGACCGGCTCGAAGTCGTTGACGTTGGTACAGGGAGCGGCGCGATAGCCGTCACGCTTGCGCTTGAAAACCAAAGCTTTTCTGTGTCAGCAGTCGATATTTCGAAAGAGGCGCTGCAAGTCGCCTCTGCCAATGCAGAAAAACTTGGAGCGAATGTGCGCTTTTATCAGGGCGATCTGCTTGAGCCTTTTATTAAGGCGGGAAAAAAAGCAGATATCATTGTCTCGAACCCGCCATATATTTCAGAGGAAGAAATGGCTGAACTATCAGAAATTGTCCGTTTTCATGAGCCGCTGCACGCGCTCACCGATGGTGGAGACGGGCTGAAATTTTATAAGCGGTTTATGGAAGACATCCCGCTTGTCATGAAGGAGAAAGTATTTGTCGTTTTTGAAATCGGCTGGAAACAGGGGGCGGCGGTCAAAGACTTGATCCTCAAGGCGTTTAAGGATGCGGAAGTGGAAGTGCTGAAAGATATTAATGGAAAAGACAGAACCATATGCGCTCTGATTCATAAAAATAAATAAGCAGCTTGCCGGCGAGTGAATGGATCAAGCTGTTGAACACCAGCAAAGGGGATGTAAACATGAAAAAGGCCCTGACAGCAGGAATCCTGCTCATCGCGATTGAGAGCATGATTGGCACCATTTTTTCACAGGCTCCTTCATATGAAGCGATTTTTGGCGTTGCGTCTCTCGTTTTAGTCGGGCTCGCGATCATCACATCGGGTTTGGCTGTAAGCGGAAGCGATCAGCGGGCAAACTACCATTCAGAAACCAAAGAAGGCCGTACATCACGTCTAAAAATGGCAGCCGCTTTTTTTGTTGCGGCGATACCTTCCATTCTATGTTATTTGCTGACGGTTTTGATTTAATAAAAAAGGAAGCCTTTTAGGCTTCCTTTTTTTGCAGTAAAACAGAGTCCCATATCCAATAGATAAGAGCTGTTAATACAGCGAAAAGATAGAAGGCTGTATTTTGAAACAGAGATTGTCCCGAAGGCTGAAGCACGCCGAAAATGATCGCGTTGGCAATAAAAGCAGCGGCAAGGTAATACAGCAGGTACAAAGGGCTGAACCGTTTCGGCTTTTTATTCATCATGATTTGAAGCGGCAGTGCGAAGATCAAATAAGGAAACAGAAAATAAAATGCCATTGTGATGAGAGCGGCAATAATAAATGAATGAATATAAATAACCGAATAAAGAACCGACATCGTGAATGCTGATAAGAGCACTGTATAATTGTATTTCATCTTAAACCTCCTAAAACACTATCGTACCATAAATAAGATTAACAGCTTGCTAGATTTTTTTCACCCTGCACGTTTACCCCAGGTTCTCCTTGTCCATAATAGGGCTAGAAACAAAGCACGGAGAGGAACGGTGGGGACCGATGAAAAAAACAGTAATCATTTGTATATATATCTTTCTTTTATTATCCGGAGCGCTCGTAGGGCTTGCGAAAGAAGAGACGGCACAGCAATCAGAAAATCAGCCGGTGGTCATACCGGATCAGGCGATTCGTTTGAGAATATTGGCAAACAGCGATAGTGATCAAGACCAGCAATTAAAACGTCATATCAGAGACGCGGTGAATAAAGAAATCACAACTTGGGTAAAGGATATTACTTCTATTGAAGAAGCGCGTCGTGTGATTCGCTCAAAGCTGCCTGAAATCAAAGCGATTGCAAAGGAAACGATGGAGAAAGAAGGAGCGAATCAGTCGATATCCGTTGATTTTGACAAAATCTCATTTCCGACAAAGCTTTACGGCAACATGGTTTATCCAGCCGGTGAGTATGAAGCGATTTTGATCACGCTTGGAAACGGCGACGGCGCCAACTGGTGGTGTGTGCTGTTCCCGCCCCTCTGCTTTCTCGATTTTTCTAACGGGGAAGCCGTCAAAGAACAAGAAGATAAAGAAGCCTCAAAAAAGCAGACTGAAAAAGTGCTTGAGGACGTAACCGCTAAAGCAGAGAAAGCAAAAAAAGAAGAGAAAGAAGAGAAGGAAGACGGCACAGAAGTGAAATTCTTCTTAGTCGAATGGATTTCCGACCTTTTTTCCTAATCATCTGGTCTAAAAATAGATTTGCCTCATAGATTTGAAGAAAGAACGAAAAACGGGGTGAACGGATGTTTTATCAACTGCGGGTGGCAAGGGAAAAAGACGGAGAGGTGCTTGAGGAATTTTTAAAACAGGCGAAAACCAGCTATGAAGGCGTGAAAGAAGGTTTCACTCAATTTCTTATGCTGGAGGACAATGAGAAAAACATTGCCGGCTGCCTCGGTATTGAAAAAATAAGCTGTGACCAAGGGCTGCTACGGTCGCTGGTCATATCGGACAAGCTTCACCAAGGCCATATTGTCACGCTTTTTCAAAGCATGGAGGTGCTGTGCGAAAAGCATCAAATCAAAACCGTATATCTAGTAGCGAATCAGCATTCCTCTGCGGACTTTCTGACGGCCATGGGATTTGAAAGAGCTGAAAGTGTACCGGAAGAACTGTTCTCTTCTGATCATTTCTGTGAATCGCGGCAAACAGAAGGGGGCGTTTTGATGAAAAAAACGTCTGGATAAATGCAGTTTATACACATACTTATCCACTTCTTTATTAGCGTTGTCCACAATTTGTGGATAACGCTTGTTTTATTACAGGACATCTTTTATACTTTCAAAAGGATTACACGCGTAAAACAATCGTTTTATTGTTGTGAATAAGGAGTTTGGTCAGAAATGAAAACGAAAAGATGGTTTGTGGATGTAACTGACGAGTTATCCACAAATGATCCACAAATTGCACAAGCAGCCGCTTTGCTCCGAGAAAATGAGGTCGTTGCCTTTCCGACAGAAACGGTATATGGCCTAGGCGCAAACGCGAAAAATACGGATGCCGTCCAAAAAATATATGAGGCAAAAGGGCGGCCGAGCGATAATCCCTTGATTGTCCACATCGCGGATATCAGCCAGCTTGAGGATTTAACGGGCCCAGCGCCGGAAAAGGCGAAAACATTGATGAAGCGGTTTTGGCCGGGAGCACTTACGCTCATTTTGCCTTGCAAACCCGGTGCGCTTTCACCTCGTGTAACGGCAGGTCTTGAAACAGTTGCTATTAGAATGCCGGATCATCCGCTTGCCCTTGCATTGATTCGTGAATCGGGACTGCCGATTGCAGCACCGAGCGCCAATCTATCAGGCAAGCCAAGTCCTACAAAAGCGGAGCATGTGGCTCACGACTTGGATGGCCGCATAGCCGGTATTATGGATGGAGGCCCTACCGGAATCGGAGTCGAATCAACCGTGCTTTCATGTGAGGGCGACGTCCCTGTTCTCCTGCGCCCGGGCGGCATTACGAAGGAACAAATTGAAGCGGTGATCGGACCGATCCATGTGGATAAAGGGCTCAGCGACCAAAATGAGAAGCCGATTTCTCCAGGGATGAAATATACACATTATGCGCCGACAGCGCCGCTTGCGATTTGCGAAGGCAGCCCAGAGCGCATGCAGCACCTCATTCAAGAATATCAACAGGGCGGAAAACGGGTCGGTGTCCTGACAACAGAAGAAAACGCGGGCGTTTATTCCGCTGATTATGTAAAGAGCTGCGGAAGACGTGCTCAGCTTGAGACTGTTGCGGCAGGGCTGTATGATGCTTTACGCAGCTTTGATGAGAATGATGTGGATGTTATTATCTCGGAATCCTTTCCGGACACAGGTGTCGGTCTCGCCATTATGAACAGGCTGATGAAAGCCGCCGGAGGAAGAGTGATTTGCTGAAAGCAGTCGGATGTTCTAACCCTTTTTGGACACGCATAGGCTAAAAAAGCGGGGCGTGTCCAAGGGGGTTATTTATGTATGTCGGATTTGTTTATAGGCGAACTGATGACATTAAGCATCATGGCGTTTGCTTTAGGGATGGATGCTTTTTCTGTCGGCCTTGGAATGGGCATGGTCAAACTCAGAAAGAAGCAGATATTCTATATCGGTTTCATCATTGGCCTTTTTCACGTTATCATGCCTCTCGCGGGGATGGCGGCCGGCAACATGCTGTCAGGGCTCCTCGGCGTGTTAGCGGTTTATATCGGAGGGGCGCTGCTTTTTGTTCTTGGGGTTCAAATGCTTATGGCTTCTTTTAAACAGTCAGAAGAACGATTGATGTCGCCGGCAGGGCCGGGCTTATTGCTGTTTGCCGTCGGCGTCAGCCTTGACAGCTTTTCCGTCGGCTTGAGCTTGGGGATATACGGCTCGCATCCGCTCCTCACAATCACCCTTTTTGGGCTGTTCAGCATGATGCTGACATGGCTTGGCCTTTTGGTCGGAAAACAAGTGCAGTCATGGCTTGGCACATACAGCGAAGCGCTCGGGGGCATCATATTAATCGTATTCGGCCTAAAGCTGCTATTGCCAATTTAATATACCAATAAAAGAAACGAAGTCGCCGTTTCTTTTTTCTTCATATATAATAGAGAAAAATAAGGGGTGACTGACATGGATATTATTTTTGTCTGTACTGGAAATACGTGCCGCAGCCCAATGGCTGAGGCGCTTTTTAAATCAATTGCAGAAACGGAAGGGCTGAATGTCAGTGTCCGCTCGGCAGGCGTGTTTGCTTCGCCTAATGGGAGAGCGACGCCTCATGCAGTCGAAGCGCTGTTTGAAAAACACATTGCCCTTAATCATGTGTCTTCTCCATTAACTGAAGAACATATGGAATCGGCAGATTTGGTTCTGGCTATGACCCATCAGCACAAACAGATCATTGCCAGCCAATTTGGACGTTATCGTGATAAAGTGTTTACATTAAAAGAATATGTCACAGGCAGCCATGGGGATGTTATCGATCCGTTCGGCGGCTCAATTGACATCTATAAACAAACGCGAGATGAGCTTGAAGAACTTCTTCGGCAGCTGGCAAAACAGCTGAAAAAAGAAGGCAGGTAAGTTGCCAGAATATCTGCAAACAGGTCATTTGCAAATCCTGCGTGAAGGAGTAGAATATAGTGAAAAGCACATCATATGGTGTGAATCAAAGAGCGGACAGGCTGCGCGGTCAATAAAGCGGGCGGGCCGCATCACACACGCTGGGAGGAAAAGCAGATGAAAGTAGCCATTGCATCGGATCATGGCGGCGTTCACATTCGAAATGAAATCAAAGATTTAATGGACGAATTGCAAATTGAATATATTGATATGGGCTGCGACTGCGGCAGCGGCTCTGTCGATTATCCGGATTATGCTTTTCCGGTGGCCGAAAAAGTGGTTAGCGGCGAAGTTGACAGAGGAATTTTAATTTGCGGGACAGGCATCGGCATGAGCATTTCCGCAAATAAAGTAAAAGGGATTCGCTGCGCGCTGGCGCACGATACCTTCAGCGCGAAGGCGACGAGGGAGCATAATGACACAAACATCCTTGCGATGGGTGAACGGGTGATCGGCCCTGGTTTGGCTCGGGAAATCGCAAAAATCTGGCTGACCACTAAGTTTACCGGGGGAAGACACCAAACGCGTATTGGAAAAATCTCAGATTATGAAGAGAAGAACCTGTAGGGGTGCTGTTTAATGAATGAGATGAAACAAACGTGGAAGGCGATGCTGTCTGAGTTTCAGGAACAAGCTGAATTGAAACAAGATCAGCTTTTCGTCCTTGGATGCAGCACGAGTGAAGTGGCCGGCAGCCGGATCGGCACATCGGGGAGTGTAGACATTGCAGAAAGCATCTTCAGCGGACTTGCCGAGCTTCGGGAAAAAACGGGAATCCATCTCGCGTTTCAATGCTGCGAGCATTTGAACAGAGCGCTTGTTGTCGAAGCAGACACGGCCCGGCTGTTCAGGCTTCCAACCGTTTCTGCCGTGCCCGTTCCAAAAGCGGGAGGCGCGATGGCGTCTTATGCGTTTAAACAGATGAAGTCTCCCGTTCTTGTTGAAACCATTCAGGCTGACGCAGGAATCGATATAGGCGATACGTTTATTGGCATGCATCTGAAGCCGGTGGCTGTCCCTGTGCGTGTCTCTCAAAACAGCCTCGGTTCAGCCCATGTGACATTCGCGCGTACACGGCCGAAACTAATCGGCGGGGTGCGGGCGGTTTATGATTGCGAATGAAAGGACTGCATGGCCAGTCTTTTCTTTTATTTTAAGACAGTGATATAAATTCCGAACTTTAAATTAAATTTAAGTTATCATTATTCGTTTTTACCAATAAAAATTTAGATTTTTTAAAAATAATCTTTTACATCGGCCTTAAAAACCATGTACAATAGTGATGGTAAAAACAAAGAACAGGATACGGATAGGAGAGGATCTCGCTGATGAAACATTTACCTGCGCAAGACGAACAAGTGTTTAACGCCATTAAAAATGAGCGTGAACGCCAACAGACTAAGATCGAATTGATTGCTTCTGAGAACTTTGTAAGTGAAGCGGTTATGGAAGCACAAGGATCTGTTTTGACAAATAAATACGCAGAAGGATATCCGGGCAAACGCTACTACGGCGGATGCGAGCACGTCGATGTCGCTGAAGATATCGCTCGTGACCGCGCGAAGGAAATCTTTGGAGCGGAGCATGTAAACGTTCAGCCGCATTCAGGCGCACAAGCAAATATGGCAGTGTACTTCACGATTTTGGAGCAAGGCGATACTGTACTTGGGATGAACCTCTCCCACGGCGGCCATTTAACACACGGAAGCCCAGTCAACTTCAGCGGTGTTCAATATAACTTTGTTGAGTACGGCGTAGATAAAGAAACTCAATATATTGATTACGATGACGTGCGTGAAAAAGCCCTCGCTCATAAACCGAAGCTTATCGTAGCAGGAGCAAGTGCGTATCCTCGTACAATCGACTTTAAGAAATTCCGTGAAATTGCTGATGAAGTCGGCGCTTACTTCATGGTGGATATGGCGCATATCGCAGGACTTGTTGCGGCAGGCCTTCATCCAAACCCGGTTCCTTATGCTGATTTCGTTACAACAACAACCCATAAAACACTTCGCGGTCCTCGCGGCGGTATGATCCTTTGCCGTGAAGAGTTTGGCAAGAAAATTGATAAATCAATCTTCCCTGGCATTCAAGGCGGCCCGCTGATGCACGTTATTGCCGCAAAAGCTGTTTCATTCGGCGAAGTATTGCAGGACGATTTCAAAACATATGCACAAAACGTCATTTCAAACGCGAAACGTTTGGCTGAAGCGTTAACGAAAGAGGGCATCCAGCTTGTTTCAGGCGGAACTGACAACCACCTTATCCTTGTTGACCTTCGTTCTCTCGGACTGACTGGTAAGGTTGCAGAGCACGTACTTGATGAAATCGGTATTACATCTAACAAAAACGCGATTCCATACGATCCTGAAAAACCTTTCGTTACAAGCGGCATCCGTCTTGGTACAGCTGCTGTAACCAGCCGCGGTTTTGACGGAGACGCATTGGAAGAAGTCGGCGCTATCATTGCGCTTGCATTGAAAAACCACGAAGATGAAGGGAAACTTGAAGAAGCAAGACAGCGTGTAGCTGCTCTGACTGATAAATTTCCTTTATATAAAGAATTAGATTATTAAGATCCAAAAAACCCGCATGGCGCTTATGCCCGGCGGGTTTTTTGACGATGTTCTTGAAACTCAATGTCTTTTTTTGTAGAATCAATAGAAGTGTGTAATTGTTGATGGGACAATAAAAAAGGAGCTGAAACACAGTATGGGAAAGGTTTATGTATTTGATCATCCTTTAATTCAGCACAAGCTGACATATATACGGAATGAAAATACAGGTACGAAGGATTTTAGAGAGTTAGTAGATGAAGTAGCCACACTTATGGCATTTGAAATTACCCGCGATCTTCCTTTGGAAGAAGTGGACATCAATACACCGGTTCAGGCTGCAAAATCGAAAGTCATCTCAGGGAAAAAACTCGGAGTGGTTCCTATCCTAAGAGCAGGATTGGGAATGGTTGACGGCATTTTAAAGCTGATTCCCGCTGCAAAAGTGGGGCATGTCGGCCTTTACCGTGATCCTGAAACCTTAAAACCCGTGGAATACTATGTCAAGCTTCCTTCTGATGTGGAAGAGCGTGAATTCATCGTGGTTGACCCGATGCTCGCTACAGGCGGTTCCGCAGTTGAAGCCATTCACAGCCTCAAAAAACGCGGTGCGAAAAATATCCGTTTCATGTGTCTTGTAGCAGCGCCGGAGGGTGTGGAAGAATTGCAGAAGCATCATTCGGACGTTGATATTTACATCGCGGCGCTTGATGAAAAATTAAACGAAAAAGGCTATATTGTTCCAGGTCTCGGAGACGCGGGAGACCGCATGTTTGGAACAAAATAAAAAAGAAAACCCCAAAATAAAGGGGTTCTTTTTTTATCCAGTTTTTTGATATTCGGTCAATTTGTATACAATTATAGGTGAAAATGTGAACATTCTGTGGAGACGTAAAGTATAAAAAGTTTTTTAACTTTAAACAGATTGACACATGTTAGGGGCTATTGTATGCTAAACGAGGGTATTATGAGAAGGTTTTCATAGCTTTCATTATAGTCCTCATCCCCAATGTAAATCCTCTCAGCAAACCCGTATTATGAGGATTTATTTAAGCGAATGAAACAGCATCCCTGCAAGGCTTGCGGATGAATGATTTTTTCGAACAGGCCCG
Organism: Bacillus sp. ATD; assembly: GCF_050585765.1. Taxonomy (NCBI): domain Bacteria; kingdom Bacillati; phylum Bacillota; class Bacilli; order Caryophanales; family Bacillaceae; genus Bacillus; species Bacillus sp. ATD. The sequence continues at coordinate 209,948 of NZ_JBOBQH010000001.1, forward strand.
TTTTTTGCCGGTCAAAAAAGGTCTTCTACTAAGGGTTAACCGCTGATTTTTGCCGTATCCAAGCTATACATTATTTTTTCATCAGGAGACAGATAATTGATGGACGATCCCAAGCTTACATTTAGCAGACAACGCAAATATTTATTGTTCATTTTGGCAGTGTATGTACTGGGTTATGGTTTAACAGCGTATAAAACCGTTTTTTTAGGCCTTATTCTGGGAACTGTTTTCAGTTTGTTTAATTTTTTACTGCTCGTCAGGAGAATGAATGCTTTTGACAGAGCTGTTGAGAAAGGAAAGTCCATACGATCTCTCGGGAGCGCAGCGCGGTGGTGCAATGCGATTCTTGCTGTGGCTGTCGCCTATAAAAATCCCGAATATTTTCATATGGCAAGTACAGTTATTGGATTAATGACAATATACCCTGTCATTATGATAGATTCCTTTATCCAGCTTAAACGTTCATCAATGGAAGAGAGGTGAAAACCCTTTGAATCATGGTTACAGAACTATAGAATTTCTAGGTCTTACTTTTAATCTGACAAACATTCTGATGATTACTGTGGCGAGTGTGATTGTTTTATTGATTGCTATATTAACGACAAGAACGCTTTCGATCCGTCCTGGAAAAGCCCAGAACTTTATGGAATGGATTGTTGATTTCGTCCGCAATATTATTGGCAGTACAATGGATTTAAAAACAGGGGCTAACTTCTTGGCACTTGGTGTCACATTGCTGATGTACATATTTGTGTCGAATATGCTGGGGCTGCCGTTTTCTATTACAATCGGACATGAGCTCTGGTGGAAGTCTCCGACAGCGGATCCTGCCATTACATTAACGCTAGCCGTGATGGTTGTTGCTTTAACCCACTACTATGGTGTGAAGATGAAAGGGCTCAAGGAATATTCCAAAGATTATTTGAGACCTGTGCCATTCATGCTCCCGATGAAAATCATCGAAGAGTTTGCGAATACGCTGACTCTCGGTTTGCGGCTTTATGGTAACATCTTCGCCGGAGAGATTCTTCTCGGCCTGCTTGCAGGATTAGCGACAAGCCACTATTCGCAAAGCGTGGCTCTCGGTCTTGTCGGTACAGTCGGCGCGATTCTGCCGATGCTGGCATGGCAAGCATTCAGTTTATTTATTGGTGCCATCCAGGCATTTATCTTTACGATGCTGACGATGGTGTACATGTCTCATAAAATCAGTCATGATCATTAAAACATTATATCCAAACGGATAACATTTTAAAGGAGGAACTTTTTCATGAATTTAATAGCAGCTGCGATCGCAATTGGTTTAGGCGCACTTGGTGCAGGTATTGGTAACGGTTTGATTGTTTCACGTACGGTAGAGGGGATTGCCCGTCAACCGGAAGCAGGTAAAGAACTAAGAACTCTTATGTTCATGGGTATCGCATTAGTTGAAGCCCTTCCTATTATCGCTGTCGTTATCGCATTCTTAGCGTTCTTTGGCTAAGCATAAAAGCCTTATATGAACTAAAAATGGCGAAGATCATTCCAAGAGAACCTTCGCCATTGCTTTATGTCTGATAAGCATCCCGCCTTGCCGGCTGAAAAGAGACAAGTGCGGCTGCTGGATCAGCAAAGAAAAACCTGCAGAAGGGAGTTGCCGTAGTAGATGTCTCAATTACCACTTGAACTAGGATTGTCGTTTAACGGCGGAGATATCCTGTTCCAACTGTTAGCTATGTTAATCTTATTAGCGCTTCTGAAGAAATACGCTTTAGGGCCGCTATTAAACATAATGAAACAGCGTGAAGACCACATCGCTGGAGAAATTACGTCTGCTGAAGAAAAAAATAAAGAAGCGCAGCAGCTGATTGAAGAGCAGCGCGTTCTTTTAAAAGAAGCAAGACAGGAATCCCAAACTCTTATCGAAAACGCAAAGAAACTGGGAGAGAAGCAAAAAGAAGAGATTATTCAGGCTGCACGTGCAGAATCTGAACGTCTGAAAGAAGCAGCAAGAACTGAAATCGTGAAGGAAAAAGAACAGGCGGTTTCTGCTCTCCGTGAGCAAGTAGCGTCTCTTTCTGTCATGATTGCGTCGAAAGTGATCGAAAAAGAACTGGATGAACAAGCTCAAGAGAAATTAATCCAGGACTATCTTAAAGAGGTAGGAGAAAGCCGATGAGTGGATCAGCTGTCTCTAAACGATATGCATCAGCTCTTTTTGATATAGCCAATGAGTCCGCTCAGCTGAATCAAGTAGAAGAAGAGCTAATTGTTGTAAAACAAGTATTTCAAAATGAAAAAGCGCTGAATGATGTGTTAAACCATCCGAAGGTGCCGGCTGCGAAGAAAAAAGAGCTGATTCAACATGCATTTGGCTCTTTGTCACAGTCCGTACTCAATACGATTTTTCTTTTGATTGACCGCCATCGTGCCGCGATTGTCCCTGAGCTCACAGATGAGTTTATCAAACTCGCAAATGTGGCCCGTCAAACAGAAGACGCTATCGTATATTCAGTGAAACCGCTGACGGATGCAGAAATGTTACCATTATCACAAGTGTTTGCAAAAAAAGCCGGAGTCGCTTCACTGAGAATCAGAAATGAAGTGCAGACGGATTTAATAGGCGGCATTAAAGTCCGCATTGGAAACCGGATTTATGACGGCAGCGTAAGCGGGAAGCTTCAGCGCATCGAACGTCAATTAGCCGGGGAAAATCGATAGAAGGGGTGAAACCTAAGTGAGCATCAAAGCTGAAGAGATTAGCACACTGATAAAACAGCAAATACAAAATTATCAATCTGATATTGAAGTTCAAGACGTAGGTACAGTCATCCAAGTCGGTGACGGTATTGCTCGTGTGCACGGCCTTGACAACTGTATGGCCGGTGAACTTGTCGAATTTTCAAACGGTGTTTTGGGTATGGCTCAAAACCTTGAAGAATCAAACGTAGGTATCGTCATCTTAGGACCTTTCAGTGAGATCCGTGAGGGAGACGAAGTAAAAAGAACAGGCCGCATCATGGAGGTCCCTGTTGGTGAAGAGTTAATCGGCCGTATCGTAAATCCGCTAGGCCAGCCGGTAGACGGACTTGGCCCGATCCTGACAAGCAAAACTCGTCCGATCGAAAGCCCTGCACCAGGCGTTATGGACCGTAAATCCGTTCATGAACCGCTTCAAACCGGTATCAAAGCGATCGATGCACTGATTCCAATCGGCCGCGGCCAGCGTGAGCTGATCATCGGTGACCGTCAAACAGGTAAAACATCTGTTGCGATCGATGCGATCCTGAACCAAAAAGACCAAGACATGATCTGCGTATATGTTGCGATCGGTCAAAAAGAATCAACAGTCCGCGGCGTAGTAGAAACATTGCGTAAACACGGCGCGCTTGATTATACAATTGTTGTAACGGCGTCTGCGTCACAGCCGGCACCGCTTCTGTACCTGGCACCGTATGCTGGGGTTACAATGGCAGAAGAATTTATGTACAGCGGCAAGCATGTTCTTGTTGTATATGATGATCTTTCTAAACAAGCAGCTGCTTACCGTGAGCTGTCCTTGCTTCTTCGCCGTCCGCCAGGCCGTGAAGCGTTCCCTGGGGATGTATTCTATCTTCATTCCCGTCTGCTTGAGCGTGCAGCAAAGCTTAGCGACGCGAAAGGCGCAGGATCAATTACAGCTCTGCCGTTCGTAGAAACACAAGCCGGAGATATCTCTGCTTATATTCCGACGAACGTCATTTCCATCACCGACGGACAGATCTTCCTGCAATCTGATTTGTTCTTCTCAGGCGTACGTCCAGCGATCAACGCCGGATTGTCTGTATCCCGTGTCGGCGGCTCAGCGCAAATCAAAGCGATGAAAAAAGTATCAGGTACTCTGCGTCTTGACCTTGCGTCATACCGTGAGCTGGAAGCATTCGCTCAATTCGGTTCTGACCTCGACCAAGCGACTCAGGCAAAACTGAACCGCGGTGCGCGTACAGTTGAAGTGCTGAAGCAGGATCTGAACAAGCCGCTTCCGGTTGAAAACCAAGTAGCCATTCTTTATGCGCTGACAAAAGGATATCTTGATGATATTCCTGTGGCGGATATCAGACGTTTTGAAGAAGAGTACTACATGTACCTTGACCAAAACCATAGAGACCTGCTTGACGGAATTGCGAAAACAGGAAACCTTCCTGCTGATGAAGACTTCAAAGCTGCAATCGAAGGCTTCAAACGTACATTTGCACCAAGCAACTAACTCGAATGCTGATGAGAGAAAAAGGTTCTCTTTTTCTCTCTTTTTACGCAGATGAAGAGAAAAGGTGGTGAAATCTTTGGCCTCATTACGCGATATTAAGTCAAGGATCACGTCAACGAAAAAAACGAGCCAGATTACAAAAGCCATGCAGATGGTATCTGCGGCTAAGCTGAATCGTGCTGAAAACAATGCAAAATCATTTGTGCCATATATGGATAAAATCCAAGAGGTTGTGTCAAACGTCGGGAGAGTTTCCGGCAACGTGAAGCATCCGATGCTTCTCAGCAGAGAAGTGAAAAAAACGGCATACCTTGTCATTACGTCTGACCGCGGTCTTGCCGGCGCTTTTAACAGTTCGGTTTTACGAAGTGCTTATCAGGCCATGCAGGAACGTCATCAGTCTAAGGATGAGTATGCGGTGATTGCCATCGGAAGAGTGGGCCGTGATTTCTTTAGGAAACGTGAGATTCCGATCATTTCCGAGTTAACAGGGCTTGGAGATGAAGTAACGTTTACAGAAATTAAGGATCTTGCCCGTCAAACGATCCAAATGTTTATAGACGGTGCGTTTGATGAACTGCACCTTGTTTATAACCATTTTGTCAGCGCCATTTCTCAAGAAGTAACGGAGAAAAAACTTCTGCCGTTATCTGATTTGGGCAGCAGCGGCGGAAAAAGAACGGCGTCTTATGAATTTGAACCATCTGAAGAGGAGGTTCTGGAGGTTTTGCTTCCTCAATATGCAGAAAGCTTAATCTTCGGTGCGCTTCTTGACAGTAAAGCAAGTGAGCACGCTGCAAGAATGACGGCGATGAAAAATGCGACGGACAACGCGAAGGAACTTATCGATTCACTTTCGCTTTCATACAACCGCGCTCGCCAAGCAGCCATCACACAAGAAATTACGGAAATTGTCGGCGGAGCAGCCGCTTTAGAATAGAAAGATTTTGTCAGGAGGGATAGCGATGAAAAAAGGACGCGTTAGCCAGGTATTAGGACCGGTCGTCGACGTGCGTTTTGAAGACGGTCACTTGCCTGAAATTTATAATGCGATTAAAATTTCACAGCCAGCTGCAAGTGAAAACGAAGTAGGTATTGATTTAACGCTTGAGGTCGCTCTTCATTTAGGCGATGATACAGTACGTACAATCGCAATGGCATCTACGGATGGTGTTCAGCGCGGTATGGAAGCTGTAGATACAGGAGCGCCAATCTCAGTACCGGTTGGTGATGTAACACTCGGACGTGTATTTAACGTTCTTGGAGAAAATATTGATTTGAATGAGCCGGTTCCTGCGGATGCGAAAAAGGATCCGATTCACAGACAGGCGCCATCATTCGATCAGCTTTCAACAGAAGTTGAAATTCTTGAAACAGGTATAAAAGTTGTTGACTTGCTTGCTCCTTATATTAAGGGCGGTAAAATCGGATTGTTCGGCGGTGCCGGTGTAGGTAAAACCGTATTAATCCAGGAATTAATCAACAACATCGCGCAAGAGCATGGCGGTATCTCTGTATTCGCCGGCGTAGGAGAGCGTACTCGTGAAGGGAACGACCTTTTCTATGAAATGAGTGACTCTGGCGTAATCAACAAAACAGCCATGGTATTCGGACAAATGAACGAGCCGCCGGGCGCACGTATGCGTGTTGCTTTGACAGGCCTAACAATGGCTGAGCACTTCCGTGATGTACAAGGACAGGACGTACTGTTCTTCATCGATAACATTTTCCGTTTCACACAAGCGGGTTCTGAGGTTTCAGCCCTTCTTGGCCGTATGCCTTCAGCGGTTGGTTATCAGCCGACGCTTGCAACTGAAATGGGTCAGCTCCAAGAGCGTATCACGTCTACGAACGTTGGATCAGTTACATCTATCCAGGCGATCTACGTGCCTGCCGATGACTACACTGACCCAGCGCCGGCGACAACGTTCGCTCACTTGGATGCGACAACAAACCTTGAGCGTAAATTAACTGAAATGGGTATTTACCCTGCGGTTGATCCGTTGGCATCTACATCACGCGCCCTTGCTCCTGAAATTGTTGGAGAAGAGCATTATGCTGTTGCACGTGAAGTACAGTCAACGCTTCAGCGTTACAAAGAGCTTCAAGATATCATTGCGATTCTCGGTATGGATGAATTAAGTGATGAAGACAAGCTTGTCGTTCAACGCGCACGCCGTATCCAGTTCTTCCTTTCTCAAAACTTCCACGTGGCTGAACAGTTCACTGGACAAAAAGGTTCTTACGTGCCTGTAAAAGAGACGGTACAAGGCTTCAAAGAAATCTTAGCCGGTAAATACGACCATCTTCCAGAAGATGCGTTCCGTCTTGTAGGCCGTATCGAAGAAGTTGTTGAGAAAGCAAAAGAAATGGGTGTAGAAGTTTAATCTGGTCCTAGGAGGGTAAAAGCATGAAGACCGTTAAAGTCAATATCGTTACTCCCGACGGCCCAGTATACGATGCGGATATCGAAATGGTGAGTGTGAGAGCCGAAAGCGGCGATCTCGGTATTTTGCCAGGTCATATTCCAACCGTGGCTCCTCTTAAAATCGGCGCTGTCCGTCTGAAAAAAGACGGACAGACTGAAATGGTTGCCGTCAGCGGCGGATTTGTAGAAGTCCGTCCTGATCAGGTCACCATCCTAGCCCAGGCTGCCGAGACAGCGGAAGGCATCGATAAAGAGCGCGCTGAAGCTGCACGCCAGCGGGCGCAGGAGCGTTTGAATTCTCAATCAGATGATACTGACATTCGTCGGGCTGAGCTTGCGTTACAGCGGGCTTTGAACAGATTGGATGTAGCAGGGAAATAAGAAAAAAATCCTTCTCTTTATGAGAAGGATTTTTTTTATGAACGCACTAGAGAATCAAACAGCGACAGCAGCGGGCGATTCTCTTTTTGGCGCAAGTATAAACCATCACAGGTATTCATGGTATTCCACGATTTGCGATGTCTTCTAAAGCCCAGTGTATAAGCGCCGTCTTTATACGGATAAGGTTTTACAACCCATTCAGCATCTTCATGGTGGGCAATCACGCAATCTATAAGATAAACACTGATCATTTTCTCGAATTCTTCAATAGGAAGATTCCAATCAGCAAGCAAAAGCTCTTGTATACTTTGAAAATAGAGGTTTTCCAGCTCTTCAAGGCTTTCTCTCGTATAGGTAAGAGAAATGTTAAAAAACTGACACAATTCATTCAGTTCTTCAATCTGTGACTGTCTATAATCATAATAGAATGCAATTGCTTCCCATTCCTGTTCAAAAATTGGCAGGTCCTCACCATATTGCTTTTCAGGCTGAAAAAAAGAATGATTCACATTTGCCAGCTCCTTTCCAATAAAGTATATCATGTAAAAGAATCACACTTTAAGTGGGGGTTAGCCCTAGATTTGGCTGATTATTCCGTTCTGTATAAAATGTATCATCTTTATCTGCGCTTCTTATATAATAAGAAAGGGTATGAGCGCAGAGAAAGGAGTGTAATAGATGAGTGTATTGGGACAGCAGGCTGCAATCGGCATTGTCGTTCACCTGATTTTTATAGCAGTGACTTGGTGGGCGCTGCAAGCCGTCAATATAGATCCGTTAATCAAAAAAGGCAAAGTCGTGCAGGCAAGACTCCTGATGATTTTGCTGACAATCGCTATTGGAACGGCGGTTGCGAATTTCTTTTTAGATTACCTCAATTATTCACAGCAGCTTCCCTATCTATTTTAATAGGTTTTGACTATCGTCATCATGGGAATGGTTGGAGGAAGCGGGGTTGAAGCTATAGCTCGAGTTTTGACGAAGATTTTTACGTATGGCGCCTCTTGCCTCCGGTAAAACTGGGGATAAGGGGGAGAGATAAACATGAAGAAAAAACAAGTAAGCCACGCCATTATGATTTCCGTCATGTTAAGCTTCGTCATTGCTGTTTTCCATACCATTCATGCGAGTGAATTAACGCCGTTGGCACAAATAGCAGAGGGGATGGAACGCCAAGATGTGTCAATAGATAAGTGGACATTGCATGCAAAACAAAACATGTCACTGACCGAAAAAGAATTTGATCAAAAAGTGCAACGTTTAAAATCAGAGTATCGTCAATATGATTGGACGATTGCACAGGAAGATAAAGTCGTAAAGGCAATTGGCACATATACTGACAAAAAAAATCGCACTTCTTTTAGACTGCAGCTTGTCACAACCCTCAAAAAACACAACCCAACTTCGTATTTATTATATGAGCAAATGAGTCTTGAGACACCGGATAGCTGGAATGATACATATGAACAGTTTGAACGGGAGACACTTGGGATATTCCAAGAAAAAGTAGTTATTTTTACTTGTCTAAATGGTCATTTAGATGATAATATGAATATTGTTTTGCAAAAAAAAGCAAATCAGTTATTAAATGAATTTCAAGCAAGATCAGTAGAACATGTAGTTGAGCCAAATTTCGTTTCTATTTCTGCGTTTACAGATGAGTGGGAAGAGTACATTATGACCTCGAAACATAAGATGAATTTGCAAATTGCACTTAGAAGTGCAGGAATGGGCGGAAAACATACCGTTACGGTTGGCACACCAATCGTTACGACTGAATATTAATATAGAGAATTTAGGGACGCGGAGGGGAATACCTTGGAAAAAATCATCGTCCGCGGCGGTCAGAAGTTAAACGGCACAGTCAAAGTTGAAGGCGCTAAAAATGCCGTTTTACCTGTTATCGCTGCATCTTTATTAGCAAGTGAAGAAAAAAGCGTAATTTGTGATGTACCTACGCTCTCCGATGTATATACAATTAACGAAGTGTTGCGTCATTTAGGAGCAGATGTGCATTTTGAGAATAATGAAGTGACTGTGAATGCTTCATACGCTTTGCAAACTGAAGCACCTTTTGAATATGTTCGTAAAATGCGTGCGTCTGTGCTTGTCATGGGGCCGCTTCTTGCGCGTACAGGTCATGCAAGAGTTGCGCTTCCGGGTGGATGCGCAATTGGTTCCAGACCGATTGATCAGCATTTAAAAGGTTTTGAAGCAATGGGCGCAGAAATCAAAGTCGGTAATGGCTTCATTGAAGCTGAAGTAAAAGGCCGACTGCAAGGCGCAAAAATTTATCTGGACTTCCCAAGTGTAGGAGCTACAGAGAACCTGATTATGGCAGCTGCTTTAGCTGAAGGAACAACAACGCTGGAAAACGTGGCAAAAGAACCCGAAATCGTTGATTTAGCAAACTATATCAACGGCATGGGCGGAAAAATCCGCGGAGCTGGCACCGGCACCATCAAAATTGAAGGAGTCGAAAAGCTTCACGGCGTAAAACACCATATTATTCCTGACCGTATTGAAGCGGGCACATTTATGGTTGCTGCTGCAATCACTGAAGGAAACGTATTAGTAAAAGGAGCGGTTCCTGAGCACCTCACCTCTTTAATCGCAAAAATGGAAGAGATGGGTGTAACAATTAAGGATGAAGGTGAAGGCCTGCGTGTCATCGGCCCGAAAGAACTTAAACCGATTGACATCAAAACAATGCCTCACCCAGGCTTCCCGACTGATATGCAGTCACAAATGATGGCGCTTCTGCTTCGTGCAAGCGGCACAAGCATGATTACAGAAACCGTTTTTGAAAACCGTTTTATGCATGCGGAAGAATTCCGCCGTATGAATGGTGATATCAAGATTGAAGGACGTTCTGTCATCATTAACGGTCCTGTACAGCTTCAGGGAGCTGAAGTTGCAGCGACTGATTTGCGTGCAGGTGCAGCGCTGATTCTTGCGGGGTTAGTGGCTGAAGGTCACACACGTGTTACTGAACTGAAGCACTTAGACCGCGGTTACGTTGATTTCCATAAGAAGCTTGCTGGTCTGGGCGCAGACATCGAACGTGTAAATGATGAGTCTGCTTCTGAGCAAGAGAATAAAGAAGTCGTTTCTGACTTAAATGCATAAACTTACTTGAAAATCAGTATGTCACTCTGGCATACTGGTTTTTTATTTTTTGTGTATTATCATCATTATGCGCAAAATAGCAAAAAAGAATACGTAAATGACAAATAAAGTTTCTGTCCAAAACGAGAGTCATATTAGCTTGTCCCTGCCCATAGACTAGACTAGAGTCGAATCCCGAGCAGGAGGCAGCTGAATATGAAACAATTCGCAATCACACTATCCGTACTATGTGCATTGATTCTCTTGGTTCCCACCCTTTTGGTTATACCGTTCCAGCATAATAAGGAAGCGGGGGCCAGTGTAGAATCAGAAAAGACAGCAGTCAGCACGAAACCAGCATCGAAAGGAGCAGAAACATTGAAAGCATCACCTGTTTCTATTCCCGTCTATCGAACCGCAAATCAATCCGTAGAAAACATTCCGCTTGAAGAGTATGTGATTGGAGTCGTCGCCTCCGAAATGCCGGCAACCTTTAAACCTGAAGCGCTGAAAGCCCAGGCCCTCGCCGCCAGAACATTTATTGTCAGACTGATGGTGTCAAATTCAGCGGTTGAGGCCCCTAAAGGTTCACTGGTGGATGATACACAGATGTTCCAGGTGTATAAAAACAAAGCGGAGCTAAAAAAGCAGTGGGGCACAAGCTATGAAGCAAAACTGAAGAAAATCACAGATGCGGTTGCCAGTACGCAAGGCAAAATCCTAACGTACAACAACCAGCCGATTGAAGCCTCCTTTTTCTCCACAAGCAATGGCTACACAGAGAATGCAGAAGCTTATTGGACAAGTGCTATCCCATATTTAAAAAGCGTCAAAAGCCCATGGGATAAAAAGTCTCCGAAATATAAGTCAACAAAAATCTTTACAGCAGCAGAGTTTGAGCAAAAGCTCGGCGTCAAGCTGGATGGGTCTAGCGCAGTAGGAAGGATTACCGGAGAGACACCGGGCCACCAGGTCGCAACAGCCGTCATTAACGGCAAGACGCTGAAAGGAAGAGACATACGTGAAAAGCTGGGTCTCAACTCCGCCGATTTTGATTGGAAGCGAAATGGAGACACAATTACAGTTACGACGAGAGGATTTGGCCACGGTGTAGGAATGAGCCAATATGGAGCGAATTTTATGGCGAAAGAAGGAAAAACGGTTGATGACATCGTGAAGTACTATTATCAGGGCACACAAATTTCTGAGGCCGATTCGTTTTTGAATAAATATATGGCGAAAAAGTAAAAAAGACGCTCATTGAGCGTCTTTTTCTATTCCTGAATGTCTTTTATCTAAGGGCGGTTGAAACGGTTTAGAGGAGCTTCTGACAGTCTTTAAGGACCAGTCCTTTTTTCCTGATTGCAGGTTTTAAGATTGTGGTAAAGTCATCCACATTTGTCGACAGACTTCGACAGACTCATATAACGAAAGCCGAAAGGCGGACAATCTTCTTTTTTCATAGGAGCGTTAGGTGGAAATCACTAATAAAAACATAGGTTTCTATGCAAAAGTAAACAACAGCAATGGGGAAGCCCGCCCTATTTATTTCTCGGTTTTTGTCGATTACGATAGGTTATGTTCAGCGTTGAACATCTGCACGCAGAAACAAATTGGTAAAGGGGTACGAACATGAAGAAAAGATTTTCACTGATCATGATGACGGGATTGTTATTTGGATTAACTTCACCTGCTTTTGCAGCTGAAAAGAAAGAAACGGAGGCTAAAGCTCCTGCGAACGTGGCAGTCTTGCTTGATGCCAGCGGAAGTATGGCGAAAAGAATAGACGGTGTCTCTAAATTTAATTCAGCCAAAAAAGAAATTTCAAAGTTTGCAAGCTCACTGCCAGAAGGAACTCAGGTGAAAATGAGTGTGTTTGGCTCTGAAGGAAACAATAAAAATTCCGGAAAAGTTCAATCATGTGAAGCCATTCGCAACGTATACGGCTTCCAAAGCTTTAACGAGCAAAGCTTCCTCAATTCTCTTAATACAATTGGACCGACTGGCTGGACGCCAATTGCCAAAGCACTGAATGAGGCGAAATCTTCTTTTGACCAGCTTGACGCAAAAGGGGAAAAAGTGGTGTATCTGTTGACAGACGGTGAGGAAACGTGCGGAGGAAATCCGATTAAAACAGCAAAGGAACTGCAAAAAGACAATATCACTGTGAATGTGATCGGTTTTGATTATAAAGAGGGATACAAAGGCCAGCTGAACGCAATTGCGAAAGTAGGCGGCGGTGAATACTTCCCGGCTTATACCCAAAAAGATGTTGAGAAAATTTTCACTCAGCAATCATTGATGTTATCTAAATAAGAAAAAAAGAGGCTGATAGCGGTCAGCCTCTTTTTGGTATGTAACATAATGTTCAAAAGTAATCAGGTATCAGCCTGTAGCATAGTAGCAGATTTCCGTTTTTCTGTGATGATCAAGGCGAAAAAAGAATGAATCATGTCACAATCTGTATATGCTTTTTGGGCGAAAAAGGCTACATATCAACGGCATTTCAAGTGATTTTGAACAGAAAGTGAAAGCAGCACAAAAGGCAGCTTGCCCTATATCTTTTTGCATTTTCATATTCTAGCATAAAGAAGAATCCAACTATAGTTGGAAAATATGATAAAGAAAGGAAGAAAAACATGAAAAAAAAACTGCTGGCTGCCGGCATCATTGGATTGCTGACTGTCTCCTTTGCCTCCCCGTCTTTTGCAGCTGAGAAACAGACTGACACAAATGTAGCTGTTTTGTTTGATGGAAGCGGAAGCATGATTCAAAAAACAGGGGGAGAGCGCAAAATAGACATTGCCAAAAAATCAGTAAAGTCTTTTGCCGAGCTGCTTCCGAAGGATACAAATCTTATGCTTCGCGTTTTCGGACATGCTGGAAACAATAAATTGTCCGGCAAAGCTCTCTCATGCAGCACAACGGAAACCATTTACGGCCTTCATCCATATGAAGGGTCTCTGTTTGACAATTCATTGAGTGAGATCAAGCCGACTGGCTGGACACCGATTGCCAAAGCACTTTCAGATACAAGAAAAGAATTTGAAGCTTTTGACGCTGACGGAAAAAATGTGGTGTACTTAATCACTGACGGTGAAGAAACGTGCGGCGGAGATCCTGCGGCGGAAATCGAAAAGCTTCGTGCATCGAATGTGGACACGATCGTAAATATTATTGGCTTCAACTTTGATGTTAAAGGCAATGAAGAGATGAAACAAGCGGCTGTAGCTGGAGGCGGAGAATACATTTCAGCGAACAGTGCGGATGAGTTTGAACAGGCTTGGGAAAAAGAAGCACAAAAATTTACTGAGTAAGGAATCTAATGATCAGGCGCTCCCCCAGGCGCCTTTTTTTATTGGTTTAAAAACAGCTTGGGCGGGAATGATACCCTTAAAAGGGGTTGAACATATGAAGTTATTAGGAATGATTTTTCTTATAGCCACCGTGGCATTCATACTGATTGGTGTTCTTCTAAAACTGGCAGCCTTCTTTTTTGTCAGCATTCTCACCTTAATCGCAGCTATCGTGCTGTTTACGGTCCTGAGAAAGAATCAGCATAATCAAACATAGAGTCCTTTGTACAGAGGGCTCTTTTTTATGTCTCAGAATTCGACAAAATCCGAGGAGTGTGAAAAAATATAAAGGCAGGAACATTGCGGAGGGGAAGAGACATTGAACGATAAAGCAACTGCGGTCAGGGATGTATGGCGCTATGAACAAGGGGAAATAAGCAAAATAAAAGACCGGATGGTGACGGAATACCCTTTGACAGTGATACTGAATGGCAGTGAATTTGTGACGCTCGTTTGCACGCCTGAGCATATCAAAGAGCTTGTCATCGGATTTCTCGCATCAGAGGGTGTAATACGATTTCAAAAAGAGATTAAAAGGTTTACAATAGATGAAAGTCTCGGTTTTGTTTATGTCGACCTCGTTCATCCTGAGACATTGGATCAAAAGGATTATACGAAACGGGTGATCGGCTCATGCTGCGGAAAGGGCCGTCATTTTTATTTTCAGCAGGATGTCAAAACAGCCAAGACGGCTGTCAGCCAAATCAAGATATCGCCTGATGCATGTCTGGCGCTTATGAAAGACATGCAGCAAAGGAGCGGGACGTTTCAGGAGACGGGAGGCGTCCATAATGCGGCGCTATGCGACACAGAGAAACTGCTGTTGATGCGCACAGATATCGGCCGGCACAACGCACTTGATAAATTATACGGACATTGCCTTCTAAATGGGATGTCCGTCCGTGACAAACTGATTGTGTTCAGCGGCAGAATCTCATCAGAAGTTCTGTTAAAGGCGGCAAAAATCGGCGTGTCGATTGTCATTTCCAAATCGGCCCCGACGGAGCTTGCGATTCAAATGGCGGAAGAATTGAATATCACAGCGATCGGATTTGTCAGAAACGAATCATTTAATGTATATACACACCCTGAGAGAATCGGGGGGTAGGAAGGGGCTGTAGCTATGATTACAGAGTCGCGTCAGATGTTGGATAAGAGAAGCAGACCGCTGAGAGACCTTCGCATTTCTGTTACAGACCGCTGCAACTTCCGATGCACGTACTGTATGCCCGCCGAATTATTCGGTCCGGACTATCCTTTTTTAAAGAAAGAGGAGCTGCTTTCATTTGAGGAGCTGGAACGGCTTGCGACACTTTTTGTCACAAGATTTGGCGTTGAAAAAATCCGCTTGACCGGCGGAGAGCCCCTCATGAGAAAGGATATGCCGGAACTAATCAAAAAACTGGCCCTCATTCCGGGTGTCCGTGATATTGCGATGACGACAAACGGTTCACTGCTGCCTGTTTATGCGGAGAGACTCAAGGAAGCCGGGCTGAAACGGGTTACGATCAGCCTTGATTCTTTAGAGGATGAGCGTTTTAAAAAGATAAACGGGCGCGGCATTTCTGTCAGCAAGGTGCTGGAAGGCATTGAAGCGGCGAAGCAAGCGGGGCTCGGTGTTAAAATCAATATGGTCGTCCAAAAGGGCGTCAATGAAAAAGATATACTGCCAATGGCCCGTTATTTTAAAGAAAAAGGCCATATCCTGAGATTCATTGAATTTATGGACGTAGGCAATACCAACCAATGGGAAAAGAAAGACGTTATGACGAAGGCGGAAATCATAGATTTGATCAATGAACACATGCCGGTTGAGCCGATAGCGCCTAATTATACAGGCGAAGTGGCTTCCAGATTCCGCTACTTGGACGGCTCCGGAGAAATCGGCGTCATCTCATCTGTATCTGATGCGTTCTGCGGATCTTGCAACAGGGCCCGTCTTTCTGCGAGGGGTGAGCTGTTCACCTGTTTATTTGCTTCAAGCGGATTTGACCTCAGAGCTCCGGTTCGGCAGGAATTAAGTGATGACGAACTGTCAGAAATGATCGGCACAGTCTGGAAAAACCGGATCGATCAGTATTCAGTCGATCGTACGCTATCAAAAGCATCAGGCAAAAAGAAAGTGGAAATGTCTTATATTGGCGGTTAATATGAAGTCAAAAGCTTATCGGCGCTGTCCGGTAAGCTTTTTTTATCAAAATCTGAGTGCAAAAAATTCGTATAAAAACCGAAATATATAAGGATAGGCATAAAGAAGGATTCATTGTAAGAAAAATTAATTCCAAAGCCATACATTATGATAAAATATAACCAATTAGAAAATAGAAAGGGTTGGAGGGCATGGCCGCGTACGAGATCCCGTCATCTCAAGTAGGAGTGAAAATCAATAAGTGGTATAAGCACATTTTAGCATTTCAAGTGGCTGATGCCGTAAAGCTGAAGAAAGAAATTGATCAAGACATAGAACAGATGGAAGAGGATCAGCTGCTTCTCTTATATTATCAGCTGATCAGCTACAGGCACCAGATTATGCTGGATTATGTAAAGCCCGACCTGCACGAGGAATCTCAGCTTCAATATCGTGAATTGATCAAAAGGCTGGAAAGCAATCAGGACAGCATCTCCGGATTATCTGAGTATTATTTTCACTTGTTTAGAGGAATGTACGAATTTGAACAGAACAATTACATCTCCGCTATATCCTTTTACCGGAAAGCTGAGAAGATGCTTGCGTTTGTAGAAGATGAAATTGAAAGAGCGGAATTTCATTTTAAGGTGGCGGAAGTCTTTTATATTATGAAGCAGACGCACTTTTCCATGAATCACGCCGTACAGGCGCTGGAGACGTATAAGGCTAATGATTTTTACAGAGTCAGAAGAATTCAATGCCATTTCGTCATATCAGGAAATTACATAGACTACAGAAATTATGAAAAAGCGCTTGAGCATTTGGATGACGCATATCGTCTTGCTTTATTGGAGGGACAGCCCCGTTTGATCGGATCAGCTCTTTATAATATCGGAAATTGCTATGATGACAAGGGGGAGCTGGATCAAGCCGCCGAATACTTTGAAAAAGCGCTTCCTGTCTTCGAGGATTATCAGCTGGAACAGCTTCCAAAAACGCTCTTCAGCCTGACCCGCGTTCTTTTCAAAAAACAAGATGCCGAGGCTGCCATGCACTACTATGAAAAGGGAATTGCCATCGCCAAAAAGCGTAACGACTTCTTCAGTCTGGCAAAATATAAATTTCTGCAGGCCTTATATGTGGAATCTGTCAATTTGGATATGATTCAAGAAGTATTTGATTATATGGAAGAAAAAGGCCTGTACGTATATATTGAAGAATTTGCTTTAGATGCTGCCTCCCATTTCAGTCATCGTGAGCAATATAAAGAAGCGGTGTATTTTTATGAAAAAGCGGTCAGCATGAGAGAGATGATTCAAAGGAACGATTGTTTATATAAAGTATGAAACAAAACCATCTGCCGGCAGATGGTTTTTTTATATGCAAAAAAAAGGGGAGCATCGGAACGTTTATTTCCGGGGAGAACAGGAAAAATCGCTACAGCACTGTTTTTTGTACAAAAGCCGTTTTGGGATGCAGATATACATGATTGATTGAGGGGGAATTCGATGTTTGGTTTCAATGATATGGTGAAGTTTCTATGGTCTTTCCTCATTGTTCTGCCGCTTGTACAGATCATACATGTTTCGGGGCACAGCTTTATGGCCTTTATTTTTGGCGGAAAAGGCTCATTGGATATTGGAATGGGAAAAACACTGCTTAAGATTGGGCCAATACGGTTCAGAACGATTTATTTTATCGATTCTTTTTGCCGATACGGGGATTTGAAGATTGACAATCGATTCTCAAATGCACTCGTGTATGCCGGAGGCTGCTTGTTTAATCTGATTACGATTTTTGCAGTCAATCTGCTGATTATACACAGTGTATTAAAGCCGAATGTGTTTTTCTATCAGTTTGTCTATTTTTCTACGTATTACGTGTTTTTTGCCCTTCTGCCGGTTCGGTATTCAGAGAAGAAGTCATCAGACGGGCTGGCGATATACAAAGTGCTCCGTTACGGAGAGCGCTACGAAATCGATAAATAACATTGGAATGTTTATTGCCTCTCAGATCGGGAAGGTAACAAGTACACACATAAATGAGGGGAGAGAATCAACATGGGTAACGATAGTGTAAAAGACAAAATGAAAGGCGGCTTTAATAAAGCCAAAGGAGAAGTGAAGGATAAAGCCGGAGATATGACTGACAGAACGGACATGAAGGCTGAAGGCAAAAAAGATAAGGCGAAAGGCGAAATCCAAAAGGATATCGGGGAAGCGAAGGATAAATTCTCAGATAAAGATTAATCATACGGAAGAGGCAGGAAACGATATGTTTCTTGTCTTTTTTTGTTCACTTTTTCTGATGTGAATAAATATAACAAAAAAAGCAGCCGATTTGGTCAAAATATCTAAATTTTTAGAATATTATTTGAATTGATGAATCTCTTCTATATAATAATGACATGAGTTGTTAACTTTTGTAACATCACATGACAAAGGGAGGTTCTGAATGAAAAACAAAGGGGTTGGAATACAGGCTGTTTTTCTGTTGTGTCTGATCATGGTGTTGATGGCAGGGTGTGCTACGCCGAAGAAAGTGTCAGAAGCCAGCGGAAGTGCGAAAAAAACAGTTGATATCGACACAAGCGGGGATTCAGTGAAGGTCGGGATTCTTCACTCACTAAGCGGGACAATGGCGATCAGCGAAGTGTCCGTCCATGATGCAGAGTTAATCGCGATTCAAGAAATCAACCAAAAAGGCGGAGTTCTCGGTAAAAAGCTTGAACCCGTCGTGGAAGACGGCGCTTCAGACTGGCCTACATATGCGGAAAAAATGAGAAAGCTGCTTCAGCAAGACAAAGTGGCTGCTGTTTTTGGCGGATGGACATCTGCTAGCCGAAAAGCCATGCTTCCGGTTGTGGAGCAAAACAATGGGCTGCTGTTCTATCCGGTGCAGTACGAAGGAATGGAGACATCACCTAATATTTTTTATACCGGAGCAACGACGAATCAGCAAATTGTGCCGGCTGTCGATTGGCTGCTCAAAAATAAAGGTAAAAAGTTCTTTCTGATCGGATCAGATTACGTGTTCCCGAGAACAGCCAATAAAATCATTAAAGCACAAGTAAAAGCGGACGGAGGAGAAATTGCCGGTGAAGAGTATACGCCGCTAGGCCACACCAATTACAGTACGCTCGTCAGCAAAATCAAAGAAAAACAACCCGATGTCATTTTTAACACATTAAACGGCGACAGCAACGTGGCGTTTTTCAAACAGCTGAAAGATGCGGGGATATCGGCTGATGATATGCCTGTCATGTCGGCAAGTGTCGCTGAGGAAGAAATTAGGGGGATCGGTCCTGATGTGCTAAAAGGACATTATGCGGTGTGGAATTACTTCCAGACAACCAATACGAACGAAAATCAAACATTCGTGAAGAACTATAAAAAAATGAACGGCGATAGCCGGGTGACGAGCGATCCGATTGAAGCCGGCTATAATGCGGTCTATCTCTGGGCAGCGGCAGTTGAAAAAGCCAAGTCCTTTGATGTCGATAAGGTGAAGAAAGCGGCTGACGGGATTTCATTCAAGGCCCCGGGCGGCACAGTGAAAATTGACGGGGATACACAGCATCTCTACAAAACGGTCAGAATCGGGCAAATCACGGGGAATGGACAGTTTAAAGAAGTATGGAACTCAGGTGAACCGGTAAAACCTGATCCATATTTAAAAACGTACGACTGGGCAAAGGGGTTATCTAAATAAATCAAAGCCGTTTGCGGGGGAGGAGGCGGAGCATGTCTGTCGTCGTTACTCAATTATTTAACGGGATCAGTCTCGGTTCTATTTTAATTCTCATTGCGATTGGATTGGCCGTTACATTCGGTTTGATGAACATTATTAATATGGCGCACGGTGAGCTGATTATGGCAGGAGCCTACACGACATATGTCGTTCAGCAGCTGTTTTTAAGTTATTTGCCGGCTTCTCTGTTTTCTTACTATTTTTTAATCGCGATCATCATGGCGTTTGCGGTTGCGGCGCTTATTGGGATTGTCATTGAAAAAGTGATTGTCAGGCGATTATATGACCGTCCGCTCGACAGCCTTTTGGCGACGTGGGGGGTGAGCTTGATACTGCAGCAGGCAGCAAGATCAATTTTTGGCGCGCCGAATGTGGCCGTCAAATCACCTGAGTGGCTGACGGGAGGGGTGACGCTGTTTTCGGTTACCTTTCCGTATAAAAGGCTGTTTATTTTGGCGCTCGTTCTTTTTACGCTGATACTGCTCGGTTTCTATTTATTTAAAACCTCTGCGGGGCGGCGGATGCAGGCAGTTACGCTGAATCGGAGCATGGCATCGTGTCTCGGCGTATCTGTGAGAAAAACAGATACATTGGCTTTCGCGCTCGGAAGCGGACTGGCCGGTATCGCTGGGAGCTCACTCACATTGCTTGGTTCGATCGGGCCTACTCTCGGTTCCTCATACCTCGTCGATGCCTTCATGATCGTCATATTAGGCGGAATTGGAAAATTAAAAGGCACCATTATCGGCGCGGTGACGATCGGTTTGCTGAGCACATTCGTTGAGTATTCCACAAGCGCTACGATTGCAAAGGTAGTCGTGTTTGCATTTATTATTCTCTTTCTGCAATGGCGGCCTTCAGGTCTTGCGAGTGTCAGAACGAGATTACTTGATTAGGAGGGAACCGGATGAAGCGGTTTTCACAATTCAGTCCGTATCTGGTGATGTTTGCCCTTTTTATCGCCGCTCCGTTCTTTCTGCAGGAGTTTCGATTAGGGCTGTTGGCGAAGTTTTTATGCTTCGCGATTGTGGCGGTCGGCATTTGCCTGATTTGGGGATATACAGGCATTTTGAGTTTGGGGCATGGCGTCTTTTTCGGGTTGGGCGCTTACTGTATGGCCATGTACTTAAAAATAGAAGCCTCACCGTCAGGCATTCCTGATTTTATGGAGTGGACCGGCGTCAGTGAACTGCCGTGGATATGGGCAATGTTCAGGCATCCTTTTGCTGCGATTGCTGCAGCCGTTATTGTTCCTGTTTTTTTGGCCTTTTTACTCGGTTACTTTACCTTCCGCAACAACATAAAGGGTGTTTATTTTTCGTTGATCTCTCAGGCTGTTGTGGTTGTTGTTGTCACACTGTTCATCGGCAGCCAGGACATCACCGGCGGCACGAATGGCCTCACGAATTTCTTTACCGTTTTTCAATATGCTCTGGCCGATCCTGCAATAAAGCAGATTTTGTATTTTACGACAGTCTTTTTCCTCGGTGTTTCTGTCATGTTTGCTTTGTTTCTGACGAGAAGCCGTTTTGGGCGGCTATTGCAGGCGGTGCGTGACGGAGAAAGCAGAGTCCGTTTTTTCGGATATCACTCCACCGTTTTTAAAGTGTTTATTTACTGTGTATCTGCTGCGATGGCGGGGATTGCCGGGATGCTGTTTGTGCTTCAGGATGGGATGATCTCGCCGGAAATGATGGGCATCATCCCTTCGGTGGAAATGGTGCTGTGGGTCGCAATCGGCGGCAGGCATTCCATTTTCGGGGCGGTGCTTGGCGCGCTGTTAACGAACTGCATGAAAAGCTATTTAAGCGAATATTACCCTGACATTTGGCTGTACTTCCTCGGCGCGCTGTTTATCATTGTGGTGCTCTATATGCCAAAAGGGATTGTCGGGCTGTTCGAGAAGATTAGAACCCAGCTTTCTTCCTCGAAAAAGAAAGGAGCGGCTACTTATGAAACCGATACTTACCTGCCGTGACGTGAAGGTTGAGTTTGACGGATTTTGGGCCTTGCAGGGCGCTGATATCAGCGTGCAGGAACGTGATATCCATTTTTTAATTGGGCCGAACGGCGCCGGAAAAACGACTTTGCTGGACATCATTTGCGGAAAAACGAAGCCGCATTCAGGCGAAGTGCTATTTCAAGAAACGAATGAACTGACAAAAGCGCGGGAATATCAGATCGCCAAACTGGGGGTCGCCAGAAAGTTTCAGGCTCCGAGTGTTTTTATGCAGCTGACTGTGTTTGAGAACCTCGAACTTGCCATGAAACAGAAAAAAACGATCCTTTCACTGCTGACAGCTCGTATGACAAAAGAGCAAAGTGACAGGATCATAGACATCCTGCGGCTGATTGGGTTAGATGACAAATGGGATCTAACAGCTGGCAGCCTGTCACACGGACAGAAGCAATGGCTTGAGATCGGCATGCAGCTCGCCATGGAGCCGAAGCTTTTGCTGCTGGATGAACCGATTGCCGGCATGACAGGAAAGGAGCGGGAAAAAACCGGAGCCCTGCTTGAAAAAATTGCAAAAACGTGCTCTGTTCTGATTGTCGAGCACGATATGGATTTTGTGCGCTCGTTTTCCAGAAAAGTCACGGTCATGCATGAAGGCAAAGTGCTTTGTGAAGGGTCGATGGATGACATCACAAGCAATGAAGAGGTGGCAGAGGTGTATTTAGGAAGGAGCGGTGTGTCATGATTGCCGTCAGGAATGTAACGTCCGGTTACGATCAATCGATGGTTTTGCACAGCCTCAGCATGGAGGTTCGCGAGGGGCAGATTGTCGCTGTATTAGGCCGAAACGGAGTCGGCAAATCCACCTTGCTGAAAACAATCATAGGCCTGCTTCCGGCAAAACAGGGGGATATTTGTTTTAATCAAACGTTTGTTCAAAACGAAAAGGCGGAAACACGGGCAAGAACGGGAATTGCGTACGTTCCGCAGGGAAGAGACATCTTTTCCTCCTTAACCGTTCGTGACAACCTGCTGCTTGGGGAAGAGCCGCTTCCGAAGAAGGAGCGAACGGGGCAGGTCAAGGAAGAGATTTTTCAATGGTTTCCTGTTTTAAAGGAGATGCTTGACCGTAAAGGCGGCGATTTAAGCGGAGGCCAGCAGCAGCAGCTTGCAATTGCCAGAGCGCTGATGGGAAATCCAAAAATTATTTTACTTGATGAACCAATGGAAGGAATTCAGCCATCAATTATCGAACTAATCAGACAAGTTATCGTAGAAATTTCCAGAAAAAAAGACATTTCCATTGTTTTAGTCGAGCACAGTCTGGAAAACGCGTTAACATGTGCTGACTACCTTTATGTGATCGACAGGGGAACGGTTGTCGACCATGGAAAGGCCGATGAAGAAACGGCACGCCGCTTTGAAAGGCATCTTACCGTATGACCCGGTACTTGAAGAAAGGGAGGTGATGTCCCGCCTGCATGCTCCAAAAATTCGTAGTAACCGCATCCGCTTTATATGACAAAAGAAGGAGGATTACAGATGAAACTGACACCGGTTGAACAAGAAAAATTGCTCATTTTTGCAGCGGGGGAATTAGCCAAACAGCGAAAGGCGCGGGGCGTTCTGCTGAACTATCCTGAGGCTGCCGCTTATATCACCTGCTTTATTATGGAAGGCGCGCGTGATGGGAAGGGAGTAGCAGAGCTGATGGAAGCCGGCCGCCATGTGTTAACGGAAAAAGATGTGATGGAGGGTGTGCCTGAGATGCTGGACAGCATTCAGGTAGAGGCCACATTCCCGGATGGAGTAAAGCTTGTTACGGTACATCAGCCAATTTCTGCGGAGGTGAAGTCATGAAGCCGGGGGCATTTCAAATTGCTGAGGGAACGATAACGATTAATGAAGGCCGTGAGACACGGGAGATTACGGTAAAAAACACCGGATCACGCTCCATTCAAGTCGGCTCGCATTTTCATTTTGCGGAAGCAAACGGGTCTTTATTATTTGACCGTGAGCTGGCGATCGGCATGCGCCTTGATGTTCCATCGGGCACGTCGGTCCGTTTTGAGCCTGGAGAGCAGAAAACGGTCACACTTGTGGAAATCGGGGGACGCAAGACAATTAGAGGCCTGAACGGAATGGCTGACACGTTTATCGATGAACGCGGCAAAGAAAAAACGTTGGCCAACTTAAAACAAGCCGGCTGGATGGAGGGTGTAATCCGATGAAAATGTCACGGAAGGAATATGCGGAGCTGTTTGGCCCGACAACGGGCG
The DNA here is from genome assembly GCF_050585765.1 of Bacillus sp. ATD. Classification (NCBI taxonomy): domain Bacteria; kingdom Bacillati; phylum Bacillota; class Bacilli; order Caryophanales; family Bacillaceae; genus Bacillus; species Bacillus sp. ATD. The sequence continues at coordinate 233,560 of NZ_JBOBQH010000001.1, forward strand.
ATAAAATCAGATTGGGCGACACGGATTTATGGATCGAAGTCGAAAAGGATTTCACAGTCTACGGTGAAGAAATGATCTTTGGCGGCGGAAAAACGATCCGCGATGGCATGGGCCAAAACGGCAGAATTACAGGGAAGGACGGCGCTTTGGATTTGGTTATCACCAACGTCGTGCTATTGGATTACACAGGCATTGTCAAAGCTGATGTCGGTGTGAAGGATGGCCGGATTGTCGGCGTCGGAAAAAGCGGAAATCCTGATATCATGGATGGTGTCGATCCGCATATGGTCATCGGAGCGGGTACGGAGGTGATTTCCGGTGAAGGCAAAATTTTAACAGCCGGGGGAGTGGACACACACATTCATTTTATTTGTCCACAGCAGATGGAAGTTGCGCTTTCTTCAGGTGTGACGACCCTTTTGGGAGGCGGAACAGGACCCGCAACCGGCAGCAAAGCGACCACTTGTACATCCGGCGCATGGTATATGGCGAGAATGCTGGAAGCGGCCGAAGCGTTTCCAATCAATGTCGGTTTCTTAGGGAAAGGGAATGCATCCGATAAAGCGCCGCTGATCGAGCAGGTGGAAGCCGGCGCCATCGGCCTTAAGCTTCATGAAGACTGGGGCACGACGCCAAGCGCCATAAAAACGTGTATGGAAGTCGTGGATGAGGCTGATATTCAAGTTGCCATCCATACAGATACGATTAACGAAGCGGGGTTTTTGGAAAACACGCTCGACGCGATTGGGGACCGGGTCATTCATACCTATCACATTGAAGGTGCAGGCGGCGGCCACGCCCCGGATATTATGAAGCTCGCCTCTTACGCGAACATTCTGCCGTCATCTACAACGCCAACCATTCCTTATACCGTTAATACGATGGATGAGCATCTTGATATGATGATGGTCTGTCACCATTTAGATGCGAAAGTGCCTGAAGATGTGGCGTTCAGCCATTCCAGAATCAGGGCTGCGACGATTGCCGCGGAGGATATTCTCCATGATATCGGTGCGATCAGCATGACATCATCGGATTCCCAAGCGATGGGACGGGTCGGTGAAGTGATCATCCGAACGTGGCAGGTAGCCGATAAAATGAAAAAGCAGCGAGGCGCTCTTGCCGGCGAAAATGGGAACGACAATGTGCGCGCAAAACGGTACATTGCCAAATACACGATAAATCCGGCAATTACGCACGGGCTCAGCCATGAAGTCGGCTCGGTGGAGAAAGGGAAGCTTGCCGATCTCGTTCTGTGGGACCCGGTATTTTTCGGTGTAAAACCGGAATTGGTCTTAAAGGGCGGCATGATTGCACGTGCGCAAATGGGAGATCCAAACGCTTCCATCCCGACTCCTGAACCGGTTTTCATGCGCCAAATGTATGCGTCTTACGGAAAAGCCAACAACTCAACCTCGATTACATTCATGTCACAGGCAAGCATAGAGCGGGGTGTGGCGGAAAGGTTAGGGTTGCAAAAAAGAATTTCTCCTGTCAAAAATATCAGAAAGCTGAGCAAGCTGGATATGAAATTGAACTCAGCTTTGCCGAAAATCGAGGTTGATCCAAAAACCTATCAGGTCTTCGCTGATGGGGAGGAATTGTCTTGCCAGCCTGTCGATTATGTTCCGCTTGGACAAAGATATTTTTTATTCTGATAAGACGCGGCCGGAGTGCATCCGGCCGTTCTATTGACTAAAAACGGTGCACAAAACACGTGTATTTAGTGTATATTAGATGTTGACAAACGAACTAAATGTAACTATTATAGTTACAACGGTGGTGAAAAAACATGATTAACAGCCGTCTTGCTGTTGCCATTCATATTTTATCCCTCATCTCGATGGATGAAAAAACATCTTCAGAAATCATTGCTGACAGTGTCAACACGAATCCGGTAGTGGTCCGAAGAATGATCAGCCTGCTGAAAAAAGCTGATATTCTCACCTCACGCGCAGGTGTGCCTGGTGCAAGCCTCAGAAAAGATCCGGCGGATATTTCTCTTTTAGAAGTGTACCGGGCTGTCCAAAAGCAAGAAGAACTCTTTGCGGTTCATGAAAACCCAAACCCGAAATGTCCGGTAGGGAAAAAAATTCAGAACGCCTTGGATGAAACGTTTGAAAGTGTCCAAAGAGCGATGGAAAATGAACTGGCAAGCAAGTCATTAAAAGATGTTATGAATCATCTCTTTTAGACAAAAGGGATGACTTCTCACCGCCAACATGTAACTAAAATTGTTACAAACAAGGAGGAAATGAAAAATGAAAATTGGAATTATCGGGGCAAGCGGAAAAGCAGGAAATGAGATTTTGAAAGAAGCGAAAACAAGAGGCCATGAAGTGACTGCCATCGTCCGAAATGCTTCAAAAGTGCAGGAACAGGACGTAGCGGTTTTGGGGAAAGATGTGTTTGAACTGACTGCAGAAGACATCAAGCCTTTTGACGCGGTCGTAAATGCTTTTGGGGCAGCGCCTGGCCAGGAACATCTTCATGTAGAAGCAGGCAGAGCACTCATCAGCATCTTAAAAGACGCGAAGCACACAAGATTGCTTGTTGTTGGCGGAGCGGGAAGCCTGTTTGTTGATGAAGCCAAAACAACCCGTTTAATGGATACGCCGGAATTTCCGAAAGAATATTTGCCAACTGCATCAAATCAAGGCGAGAATCTGAAAGACTTGCAGCAGACAGACTCTATTTCCTGGACATTCCTCAGTCCTGCGGCATTTTTTGATCCGGCAGGAAAACGGACTGGCTCTTACCAAAAAGGGAAAGACAATGTCATCGTAAATGCCAAAGGCGACAGCTATATCAGCTATGCAGATTACGCGATTGCCGTGTTGGATGAGCTTGAAAATCCCGAACACAAAAATGACCGCTTCACAGTAGTAAGCGAAGCGGAATAATAAAAAACCCGGAGCCAGCTCCGGGTTTTTCTCATTAATAAGTGCTGTACGTATCGCTGAATATGCCGTCAGCAATCCCAAGCATGAAAAAGATAAAGAAGGCGATGATCGCAAGAATGGATACAGCAATGCTTACGATCAAATAAATCCCTTGCATCTTTACGAATTTCGCGTAATTCTCCAGCATTAAGTCTTCAGACTGTCCGCTATTGTGTTCAGCCATTTGGCCTGCTTCCCTAGCTGACCTCATCAAAAAGATGCCGGAAATAATTTGAAGCACGCCCGGCACGGCACCGATTAGAAAAAAGAACGCGCCTGAAAGCGCGGTAATTGCGCCCATAATAATAAATAAAATGCCTGTAGCTTTTCCCCATTTTGAAATGCTGATGAGGGTTTTGTTCATTGTTTCAGGATTCATGTATAGTAGCTCCCCTTTACAAAAAAATACTCACTTTTCTTTTATACACTATTTGTGAGAAGTTTTGTATATAGAAAACAACATTTTTGGGATTGACCCTAACGCTGTGTGATTGTTTACGATAAAAAAGAGGAGGTGTTATGTATGAAATATCAAGTCAAACAAGTGGCGGAAATATCGGGCGTCAGCATTCGGACGCTTCATCACTATGACCATATTGAGCTTCTGATTCCTTCAGCGCTTACTGATGCTGGGTATCGATTGTACAGTGACGCAGATCTGGAACGACTGCAGCAGATTTTATTTTTCAAGGAAATTGGGTTTCGTCTGGATGAAATTAAAGAGATGCTGGATCATCCGAATTTTGACCGGAAAGCGGCGCTTCAGTCGCAAAAGGAAATATTGATGAAGAAAAAACAAAGAATGGAAGAAATGATTCAAACAATAGACAGGACGCTTTTGTCCGTTGATGGAGGGGAAACGATGAATAAGCGGGATTTATTTGCCGGATTAAGCATGAAAGACATTGAAGAGCACCAGCAGACATACGCTGATGAAGTCAGAAAGCTGTATGGAAAGGAAATCGCAGAAGAAACAGAGAAAAGGACGTCTTCTTACTCGGCAGATGATTGGCGCTCGATCATGTCTGAATTCGATTCGATTTACAGACGAATTGCGGCACGAATGAAACATGGGCCCGATGATGCAGAGGTTCAGGCCGCAGTGGGGGCATTTCGCGATCATATTTGCCAATATCATTACGATTGCACACTCGACATTTTCAGGGGACTTGGAGAAGTGTATATCACTGACGAGCGATTTACTGATTCGATCAATCAATATGGAGAAGGTCTTGCCGCTTTTTTGCGTGAGGCGATCATTATTTACTGTAACCATCAAGAAAAAACCCGGCCGTAAAGGCCGGTTTTTTTGGCGCATCTTATAAGATCGGCGACAACAGCCGCGAGACGGATTCTTTTATTCGAATCCACAACGGGCGCTGCAGGTACTCCTCATAGGTGAATTTTCTGGATACTAGCAAATCTTCTTTAAAAGTTGAAACCAGTTTTTTAGCAATGGTGATATCGTAAATAAATGCATTAACCTCAAAATTCAGCCTGAAGCTTCGGACATCAATGTTCGCTGTGCCGACTGAAGCGATTTCGTCATCCACCACGATTGTTTTCGCGTGAATAAAGCCGTTATCATAAATATAGACAGTCGCTCCGGCCTTCAGCAGATCGCCGATGTATGAAAGCGTGGCCCAGTATACGAAGGCATGATCAGGCTTGTTCGGGATCATAATATTGACGTCAACACCCGATAGGCACGCGATCCTCAAAGCATCCAGCAGGCTTGCGTCCGGGATAAAATAAGGCGTTTGAATCAAAATGGAACGCTTGGCGTTCGATATCATTTTGATGTAGCCATTTTTAATTTGTTCCCATTCCGAATCAGGGCCGCTTGTGACAATCTGCATCCCGACGTTGCCTTTTGGGCCGTAATCAGGAAAGTGATTCGGAATATATGTCAGCGTATGGTGATGTGAAGCTTGGTTCCAGTCAAGGATGAACCGTGTTTGGATGGCGTGCACGGCCGTCCCTTGCAGCCTGATATGCGTATCCCGCCAATAACCGAATTTCGGATTAAGCCCCAGATACTCATCTCCGACATTAAAACCACCGACATAACCGGTCATGCCGTCTATGATCACAAGCTTTCGATGGTTCCGGTAATTCAGCCGCAGGTTAATCGGCCTGAGCTTTGAAGGAAAAAAGACCTCCACATGCCCACCAGCCTCGCGAAGCTCTTTAAAAAACTTTTTTCTCAGCGTTCTGGACCCGAGTTCATCATAAAGCACTCTGACCTGAACACCTTCTTTCGCTTTTTGGATGAGAGCGTCCCGCAATTTTTTGCCTAATTCATCACCTTTATAAATATAATACTGTAAGTGGATATGATCCTTAGCCTTTGAAATGTCATTCAGCAGCCGCTGAAATTTATCCCGTCCGTCTGTAATGACGTCAACTGAATTATCCTCTGTAAACACAGCATGGTTATTCATGATCAGCATATAAATTAAATCCTTGTTATCAAAGGTTGCCCGGTTGTTGAACTGGAATTGCTTGGTTTCTAAATCTTCAAGCTGATGCTTCAGCAGCCTTTCGATTCCAATCTTTTTTCGGTCTTCCCATTGAAACAAATGCTTGCGTCTAAGATTATGGCCGAATAATAGGTATAAAATAAAGCCTAAAACGGGAATAAAGAAAAGAACAAGCAGCCACGCCCAAGATGCGCTGGCATCGCGCCGTTCTTTGAAGATGACAATGATGGCCAAAAGAATATTTAAAATGAAAAAAAGTGATAAAAGGATGGAAGAAATACTCACTTTGTAACCCCGCTCATTCATATTTATCAAGAAGATTGCCATTAGTATTCCATGAATAACAGTGATCTGATTCCCATTACAAATTATAACACTCACATTTTAAAAGAATAAAGAGCGGCGATCCAGATTCTTCGTGAAAAATACGGGCAGATTTCTTTAAAACCGGCTTGCACCTGCGTTAAAATAAACACATATGATAACGTTCGTGAAGCTTGAAACATCAAATAAAGGGGGAGGATTACATGAACTTTTACAGAGTCGAACAAATGCCGGGGTTCATCAAAACAGAAATGCAAAAAATTCAAAAGGCTGTACAGCCTTTCATGAAAAAAACCGTCATTTACCGTTTTCTTGCTATTCCGCTTGCTGCATTCTCTCTCTTTAATTTAGCTGCTTTTCTATTTCACGCTTCAGCTGACAGGGGATCCCTGATCAGTGCGGGCATATTCGCTCTTTTGGCGGCGCTCGGGCTGGCGTTTTTTAAAGAGGCAGGCTATCAGCACAAACAAATTCAAAAAACGGTTCACATCTATATGCTGAACAGGATCAAAAAGAGCGACATCCTTTCAGAAGAACGGAAAAACTCCTACGCACGACAGATAAAGGAAGAACCGTTTGCGATGCGGAGTTTTGTTGAATTTTTGACTGAGGAAGACAGACGCAAGAAAATGTATGAATAAAAGCTGCACCCGGATTGTTGGATTTTCCAGACATCCGGGTGTGTTTTTTGTATGACTTGGAATACGGACAAGAGTTGTTATTTATTTTTGGGTAACAGCGTTGCTTTATTGATTTCCTCTACCAGTGATGCCTGATCGATCCATTTGGTCGACACATCTTGATTTATCTTTGAAATGTGCCGGTTTTCTGTTAAATAATCTCTTATTCGGCTGAAATAGAGCGGTTCGTTTTTAACATCCAGATTTTGGTATATTTGTTCGAACAATTCTAAGTCTTTAGGTTCATCTAGGGTTAAACGCCAAGATGGATAATGGAGTTCTTTCGGCAGGCTTACTTGATTGATGTTAAATAGGGAAGGATTGTTTACAAAATAAAAGGAAAGATATTCTGTATGGGTTAACGGTTTTGGCTGCTGCACAAGCCGCTGAAGAGCTTCAACTGTAATAATATTCCCGGAAATTCCTGCTGAACTTGAAAGTTCCTGTGTATAATCTGCTCCTTTTTGCAAGTGTTGTTCAATTAAATATTGAAGCACTTCAGGTGAAACCGCTGGACAATCGCCGGTCACCCGGATAATGATATCGGCTTTTGTTAACGCCGCGGCTTCAAGCATTCTTTCTGCCACATTTTCGGGGGAGCCTCTTACGATTCTGACCTTTTCATTTAGAGTAAAAGCTTCAAGTGGATCGTCATCAGGAAGATTAGACGTTGCCAACACAACTTCGTCAACAGAAGGGACAGCCAGACAATTGATTAAACAGCGCTCGACAGATGGAATTCCATAAATCGGGAGCAGTGCTTTTTTTGGCAAACGGGTCGATTTTAACCGGCATATTACCGCAATCGTAATTCTTGGATGTTTAATATCGTTGGGTGTAATTGGCTGGTTTAACGCTAAATCAGCAGTTGCGACTTGAGGGAAAGTGTCTTCGGCTTGTAAAGGCATCAGTGCATTCTCATTTCCGCATCTTTTGTAACTCGTTTTTTCCAGTGTTATTATTTCTCCTTTTTTTATATCCCGATTGGCAATCACACGTAATGTGGAATCATGCAAATACTTTCTTTCAGATTCATTTACTTCAGTTGACCCCGCTGCAATTTGGGCCTGCTTGAGCTTTTCCGTCATTAGTTTGAATTCGTTTGGCTCTAGTGAAGAATAATAATCAAACCCTTTAGCTGACCGGTTTAGGGTTATATGTTTTTCAATAACAGAGGCCCCTGAGAAAAACGCATAGACAGGAAGGTCGGCTGCAAGCGGATGATCTGCGTCAATGTGATCTGCAAATCCAATTTGAACCTGGTATCTTTCTTTTAGATATTGAACCCGTTTTAGGTTAATATCCTCTAATGTTGTCGGATATCCTTGGAATCCGTGCATGAGTATGAGCTGATTGTCCATATGTTGTTTTACAAGCGGCATCAACTGATCGATCTCTTCTTCATACCATCCCCCAACTCCGATGAGCACAGGCTTCTCAGTCATACCTATCGTTTTCATGATCTCCGTGGATTGAAGGATGGTTGTTGGAAGCTTAATGCCATCAATGTCACGCTGCAGGTGCTTAAAAAGCTCTGCTCCCCATGAATCGAAAATATCCACCCATATTTCTAATCCAAGCCTTTTTCCATATGCGACACAATTTTTCCATACGTCTTCATTCAAAAACAGCTCGATATACGACTCGTAAGCAAAAAAACAAGGTGTTGCAATACAGTCATATTTGAACCACTGAAATTTCACACCATCTGCTCCGCTTTCAGCTGCAGCCTTGATGAGTGCTCTGAGGTTCTCCTCTTTTCCTTGATGGGCGTTTGCGATTTCAGCTATCACTTTTACTTTTTCCGAAGGGCTGTTATTTTCCAAATGTCCCACTCCTTTATGTTTATTGACACAAACCTGCTGATGCCGCTTTCGAGTTGAAAGACCGAGTCATTTTAATAGATTGTATGCTTGCTTCAAGACTTGGTGTTTACGCCAGCCTGCTTTGATTGGCAATTTTGCGGAAAATCGACAAATAAAAAGGCATGGTTCCGTTTGATCCGGAACTCATGCCCTGTCCTGTTTCATCATTATTCAAACACCGGATCGTCCTCATAATAGTAAGAATCCGGATCATCATACGAAGGGGTATTTTCAAAAGCAGCAATGCCGATTATCACCAGCACGAAAATGACTACAATGATTCCGATCAGGCAGGTGACGATACTGGATGCTGCGTAAAACAGCTGCATTTTAATAAATGTCGCGTAATTTTCAAGCATGCTTTCGCCAGCGCTGCCGGCTAGATTTCCTTCGGCTTCAGCGGCTGCTTTGGCCGAGCGCATTAAAAATACGCCTGAAATAATGAGCAGTACGCCCGGAATGGCGCCAATCACTGTCATTAAAGCAGACAGAGTAACAAGCGATCCCATAATAATGAACAAGATGCCGGAAATTTTGCCCCACTTGGCAATGGTGGATAGCGACTTGACAGCAGAGGCGCTCAGCTGGCGGCTCTCATTTTCCGCAGGCGCAGTCTCCTGCTCAACGGGGCTGTTTTCTTCATTATGATTTTCCATTTCGTTTTCACCTTTATCCAAACTAATCATGACAGCTCTCTCCCTAAAATTTTTAAATCGTATCTTTTCCCGTCCATTTCGGCAATGCCGGGGAATAGTCCCCATTCTGCAAACCCGTGCTTCTCAAACAGCTTCAGGCTTGGTTTATTATGTCCGAAAATGAAGGCCATAAGTGAGCGGATGCCAAGATCCGGCGCAATGCGGAGCGCTTCCTGAAGCAAAAATGATCCAACACCTTTGCCGCGGCATGCTTCGTCAATGTATATGCTGACCTCCGCAGTTTTATTATAGGCCGGCCTTCCATAAAATGTTTCAAAACTGATCCAGGCAGCGACGTTTCCGTTTTCGTCCTCGGCAACATAGAGCGGACGTGACTCTGTATGTCCCAAAAACCATTCCATCCGATCTTCAGGAGTTACCGGTTCGGTATCAGCTGTTACCATTCGAGAAGCGATCGTTGAATTATAAATCGCAACAACAGCCTCCAGATCTTTATGTTCAGCAAGACGCAATGTCATGTTCATGCGTATTTGGCACTCCTCTCAAAAAAATGACATATTTTCGTATTAGTCTGCGCAAACTACATCTAAAAAAAGTTTTTTTGGATAGGTGTATATATTTTCAGAAAAGTGTTCAGAATGTTGCTGAGGTGATGAAACAATGAGAGAGGAAGAAAAGAAAACTTCTCAAGTCAAAAAACTTCAGCAGTTTTTTCGTAAACGCTGGGTGTTCCCTGCAATTTACTTAGTCAGTGCGGCCGTCATTTTAACAGCTGTCCTTTGGTATCAATCAGTATCAAATGATGAGGTAAAGGATCAGTTAGCTGATAACGGCGGAAACTCTGCATATGACAACAACGACGATGCAGTTGAAGTAGGAAAGTCAATGGAAAATGTCGCAATGCCGGTTGTTGATTCTGAAAACGTTTCTGTTGTGAAAAAGTTCTATGAAACCGATGCCGCAAAAGAAGAGAAAGAAGCAGCACTCGTTACCTATAATAACACGTACAGCCTAAGCAAAGGAATTGACTTAGCTGAGAAAGACGGAAAAGATTTCGATGTTTCTGCTTCTCTGAGCGGTACGGTTGTCAAAGCTGAAAAAGATCCAGTGCTGGGATATGTTGTGGAAGTTGAACATGCCGACGGTTTGTCGACTGTGTATCAATCCCTTTCTGAAGTAAGTGTTGAGCAAGGTGACAAAGTAAAACAAAACCAAGTGATCGGAAAATCTGGCAAGAACCTTTACAGTGAAGACAGCGGAAACCACGTGCACTTTGAAATCCGTAAAGATGGAGTCGCAATGAATCCGTTAAACTTTATGGACAAGCCGGTTTCTTCTATTGAAAAAGCAGCAGCCGCTGAAGAAAAAGCTGCCACACAAGAAACAGAAGAATCCATTCAGCAATCTTCCGAAAAAAAGGACGGATCAACTGAAAAAGGAACAGAAGAAAAGTCCGGTGAGAAAAAGGACGATTCAACTGACAAATCTGGTTCTAAAGAAAGCAGCACAACAGAAGACACTGAACAGTCTTAATCTAGAAAACGTCTATCCGTGTGATGGGCGTTTTTTTTGTTACTTTCTGCTTTATTTAATCGTCTATGTAGTTACACATAGGCACGTAGTCTATAAAGGAGGTTATGTCATGAACCGCCTATTGCTTGCAGGCTGGATCTTTTTTATCCTGCTTTCTGTTTGTACGGAAAGCTTCAGCGGCATGGTCGTATCGCAAACGGTGGCTTTTCATTTTCAGCCGCACCCTGATCTGTCTCAATTTTTCGTTATGGATTTTACTGAGCTTACTGTACCTGAAGCGTGTATTCAAAAAATCGGGCACGCGTTTTCCTTCTTTGTGCTGACTTATTTGCTGTGGAAACAGTGGGGCAGCATAAGATCAGCTGCAGCCGGCTCATTCGCGTTTGCTTTTTTCACAGAAGTTCTCCAGCTTTTCTTCAGCAGGAACGGGTGCATTCGAGATGTGCTCATCGATGCTGTTGGAATTGGATTGTTTTATGGATTATATGTGTTGGCGAAGCGGAGAAAACAAGAGATGTATGAAAAATATTAAAGCCGGCTGTCTTGGTTAAAGACGCCAGCTTTTGTCTTTTTAGAAATTTTGATCGGTTGGTTTTTTCGTCAGTTTATTGATCATGGCTTCATAGATCCTCACGACCAAATCGACGAATGGGCGAAGCAGTTCTGAAAATCTAAAGAATAGGAACCCGATAATGATGCCGACAACGAGGCTGCCTAATACATCTACCGGATAGTGATGTCCCACCCAAATTCTCGAAAAGCCTGTCAAAAGCCCGAAAATGACAAGCGGCCAGCCGATTTTGCGGTTTCTGAAAAGCATCGCAATAGAAATCGCTAATGCACCTGTCGTGTGGTCACTTGGAAATGAAGCATCCGCAGCATGCGGTATCAATGTATGCACAGTATGCGCAACGAACGGGCGCGGTTCGAAATAAACAAGTGTAATCAAATAGTTGATCACAAGACCTGCAATTCCTGTGATGCCTGCGTAAAGTACATTTTTTCTGCTTTGTGTGTTCCCGAACAGCCAGATCGCCAATAGGATAAGGGCATAGGCGACAATGGCATATTCCGTGATGAAGACCATAATAGAATCGAGAACGGAATTGTGATGAGATAGACCATGGATGGCTTTAAAAATTTCGTAGTTCAAATAATCACCTTTTACATTTTTAATAATAGACTCATTATACTCATAAAAAGTTTCAAATCAAAAAAGAGTTTGTCAGAAAGAATGACGCTTGAAGAGAATTCGAAGAGGGAGCGGTGTTTATGGGGGGCAAAAAAAGAGACCCGGAATTTCGGATCTCTTCTAAACCATTAAAGTGCTTCAGGTCCTTCTTCGCCTGTGCGGATGTTGATCGTATTGCTGATTTCATAGACAAATATTTTACCGTCACCCGGCGATCCTGTTTTCAGCACCCTTTTAGCGATCTCAGTCACTTGATCAACAGGCACCTTGCTGACCACGATTTCAATTTTTAGACGCTCGTATACATTGCTTTCTATTTTTACCCCTCGATAGAGCTCCGTATGTGCTTTTTGAAGGCCGCAGCCGTGAACATTGGAGAAGGTGAGAGAGGTGACACCGATTTTTCCGAGTTCCTGCTTCAGCTTTTCAAAATTTGCCGGACGCGTTACAATCTCTACCTTGAACATTTGACCGCTCATAACGTCACTCCTCACATAGAATCTTGATATGCTTTTTCCCCGTGCATCGTTAAGTCAAGCCCAAGTGATTCTTCTTCTTCGGTTGCACGAAGGGGAAGGAAGAGGCTTACAAATTTAATAATAACGAAAGTGACAATAAATACAAAAACATAAGTGGCGGCTATCGCGAGAATTTGTTTCCAGATTAAGCTTGCGTCACCGTAGAATAACCCATTTGCTCCCGCTGAGTTAACAGAGGTTGTGGCGAATAATCCTGTCGCGATTCCGCCCCATGTCCCGCCGATCCCATGCAGGCCAAAGGCGTCAAGCGCGTCATCGTATCCGAATTTCTTTTTCAGCGAGAATACACCCCAGAAACAGACGGCCCCGCCGATGATGCCAATAATAATGGAAGAAAACGGTGTGACAAATCCAGCTGCCGGCGTAATGGCGACAAGCCCGGCAATCGCGCCGGATACCGCTCCGAGCATTGTCGGTTTTTTATTAATGATCCACTCGACTAAGATCCAGCCGGCAATCCCGGCTGCTGCCGCGGTGTTTGTGTTGATGAAGGCATACATGGCCACGCCATCTAAGGTCAAAGCGCTGCCGACGTTAAAGCCGAACCAGCCGAACCAAATCAAGGCTCCTCCTAAGAAGGTGTAAATAAGGTTATGCGGAGAAGACGCTGTGCCATCTTTCCGTTTGCCAAGCACAATAGCAAGAACAAGTCCTGCCACACCGGAGGAAATATGAACAACATTGCCGCCGGCGAAATCGAGCGCCCCAAGCTGGCCGATCCAGCCGCCGCCCCATACCCAATGCGCTACGGGTGTGTAAACCAAGGAGGACCATAAAACCGAGAATAAAAGAAAAGCGCCGAATCGCATCCGCTCTGCGAAAGCCCCGGAAATAATCGCTGTAGTCAGGACAGCGAACGTCATTTGGAACATCATGAATAACGAGTGGGGAATGGTATCGCTGTAATCTCCCGGATCAAATCCGACCCCTTTGAGGCCTGCCCACTCCAGTCCGCCAATAATGGAATTGCCTGGTGCGAAGGCAAGTGTATATCCGAACAGCACCCAAACGATGGAAACGATGGCAATGGAAGAGAAACTGTGCATGGCAGTGCTCAGCACATTTTTGCTTTTTACCATCCCTCCATAAAATAACGCTAATCCCGGGGTCATCAGCCACACGAGTAAAGCGCAAAAGAACATAAAAACTGTATCGCCCATTTGCATGTCTCATTCCTCCGTATCTTTCAGAATAAAAAGCAATTATTATAGTTCTTCATTATAGAGAAAAAAGAACGATAAAACATTTTCATGTAAGATTTCCTGACATGGTTTTTCAGGGAATGTTATCGAGGGATGGAAAGAAAGAAGAACAGCATTTTTTATGATACAAGACTTTATATCTATAAAAGAAGCTGTTCATATGAGCGGAAAAGGGAATTGACATTGAATAGAAAGCTCTATACTGTATTAAGTGTACTATATCAAATAATACACTGAGGGGGATGTATGATGAATAAAGGCGGCAGGTTGAGGAGAGCGGTATGTAAGTCGATTCCCGCGACGTTCCGATTGTTTTTAGCCTTTAATTTTTTCGTGTATGGTTTGGCGAAAGTGGTGATTGGCCAGTTTGGCGAGGTGACGCCTGAAATCGAGGCGGCTGCCGGGAAGGGGTTTACCATCGCGTGGGCATTTTTCGGTTATTCTCATGTCTATGAACTGTTTATAGGTTTTGGTGAAATCCTAGCAGCTGTTTTATTACTGATTCCGCGAACGGCTGCATTAGGGGCAGTTATTTTTATGCCCATCATAGTGAACATCGTCTTGATTAACTATTGTTTTGATATTGGCGTGCAGGATCTTAGCACGATATTAATGGTTATGTGTCTCATCCTGCTTTGGGTGGATCGCCGCAAATTCATAGGCATTTTCAGGCAGGAACCGATAGACGGCAGGCAGGTGATGAAGTGATGACGCCCTTTATGATTACAGTGCTTGCCGGTTTGTTCGTATGCACAACCTGTTACTATTACATAAAAGAAAAATCATGAGAAAACGCTCCTTCTGAGAATTTCACAAGCGTCAAAAAAGAACTTAGGCAGTGTGAAGAGTAAAATATGCGATGTGAGAAACACTAACAGTATCAGGAGGAGACGTATGATGAATACACTCAACATTGATTTTCAAAAAACAGCATTGGTGATCATTGATTTACAAAAGGGAATTGTGCCGATTGATCAAAGCGGCCAGGTTGTCCCGAATGCGAAAAAGCTTGTAGATGAATTTCGGAAACAGAACGGGTTCATCAGCTTTGTAAATGTAGCCTTTCACGATGGAGCCGACGCTCTAAAGCCGCAAACGGATGAGCCCGCGCAGGAAGGTTCAAGGGAGATGCCGGCGGACTGGGCCGAATTTGTTCCGGAAATTGGTGTGCAGGATGGAGATTACACGGTGACAAAACGGCAGTGGGGTGCGTTTTTTGGCACAGATTTAGACTTGCAGCTGAGACGCCGCGGCATTGATACGATTGTACTGTGCGGCATTGCAACGAACATCGGGGTGGAAAGTACAGCGCGCGAGGCCTTTCAGCTTGGCTATCAGCAGATTTTTATTACAGATGCTATGTCCACGTTTAGCGATGAAGAGCATGAAGCCACACTGCGCTTTATTTTCCCGAGAATCGGTAAATCGAGGACAACGGAAGAATTTCTGGAACAAGTGAAATGATGTTATCGAAAAAAAGCCGGGCTGTTTTTTTAACAGCGGTGGCTTCGGGAACGATGCTGAATCCGCTGAACTCGTCTATGATTTCTCTCGCGCTCCATAGCATCCAGCATGAGTTTCGCCTCTCGTTTACAACGGTTTCTTGGCTGATTTCCTCGTTTTACCTGGCGAGTGCCGTAGCGCAGCCTGTAACGGGAAAGCTCGGTGATTTAATTGGGCGGAAACGCTTGTTTTTATTCGGGCTTATTCTTGTAGCGGTTTCAGCCATCGGAGCACCGTTTGCGCCAACATTTATGACATTATTGGTCATGCGGCTGTTTCAATCGGTGGGGAGCAGTGCGATTTATCCGTCAGGTGTCGGATTGATTCGGAATCATATTCATGAGCGCCAAGCTTCAGCCTTGGCTGTACTTTCTATTTTTGCATCCGCCATGACAGCGCTGGGGCCGACAGTCGGCGGGGTTTTAATTGTGTGGGGCGGCTGGCCGGCGATCTTTATCGTTAATTTGCCGTTTATTATCCTCAGCTTCTTTTTGGGCCTGTATATGTTCCCGAAAGATCAGAAAAAAGGGACGGGAATCAAAACGATTATTCGGCAGCTCGACATTCTTGGAATTGTTTTATTTGCCGGGGGAATCATTTTTCTCCTATCCTTCCTGCTGTCGTTCAGCACGTCGCCGCATGCGGTTGAAGGTGTGCTTGGCTTGCTTCTGCTCTGTGCGTTTGTCTGGCGTGAGCTGAAAACGGATAAGCCCTTCATTGATGTCCGTCTGTTTAAAACACAGCGAAATCTGTCAGCTGTATATGTTCAGTTTATTTTGCTGAATGTTTTCTTCTATTGTTTATTTTTTGGCCTGCCAAGTTATTTTCAGGATGAAATGCATCTTTCTGTTCAAACGAGCGGCCTGTTTATGCTGTTTATGTCTGGAATGAGCATCATTGTGTCACCTGTTACGGGCAAATGGATCGACCGATCAGGTGTTGTAAAGCCAATCTTTGCTGGAGCGCTTTTGATGACGGCTGGAGCCGTGCTCTTAACCATCTTTTTTATCAATGTCGAGACCATCGGGAAAGGCCTCATTCTATCGCTCTTGGGTATAGGCTACGGACTGGGAAATGTCGCGCTTCAGGCAGCAATGCTGAAAACGAGTCCTTCCAACATGGTAGGAACGACTTCCGGCCTGTTTCAAACCTGCCGTTACCTAGGATCGATTTTGTCTTCGGTGATTCTTGGCATTCTTTTTGGTAAAGAAATCACGGCAGCCCATTTTGATATGATGGGAATCATTATGATCATCACGGGAGGAGCAAGCCTGTTAATGGCTGTGAGATTTGCTGCATTAATGAAAACTGCATCTTGAGAAAGAGACGGGCTCTGAGGGTCTGTCTCTTTTTCTTGTTTAGGCTGTTCAAATACAAATAAGAAAATTGTACATCATAGCCAATGTTATTGTCTGATTCTTCAGTTATATTAAGTGACATCGAATGTCAGAAAACGATACATGAAATGGAAAGCAGACAATACCGAAAGGGGAGCCGGCTATGAAATTAAAAGAGAGTCAGCAGCAATCCAACAGGCTGAGCAATGAAGACTTGGTGCCTTTGGGGCAGGAAAAACGGACATGGAGAGCAATGAACTTTGCGTCCATTTGGATGGGATGTATACATAATATACCGACATACGCGACGGTGGGAGGATTAATTGCGATCGGCCTTTCGCCTTGGCAGGTGCTGGCGATCATTATTACGGCATCGCTTATCTTATTTGGCGCTCTTGCCTTAAACGGCCATGCGGGGA
This sequence comes from Bacillus sp. ATD, assembly GCF_050585765.1. Taxonomy (NCBI): domain Bacteria; kingdom Bacillati; phylum Bacillota; class Bacilli; order Caryophanales; family Bacillaceae; genus Bacillus; species Bacillus sp. ATD. Next base: position 250,235 of record NZ_JBOBQH010000001.1, read on the forward strand.
CAAAATACGGGCTGCCGTTTCCAGTGATCATCCGGGCTTCTTACGGGATATACGGCGCAAATATCCCCGCGCTTCTGAGGGCGTTTACAGCCATCATGTGGCTTGGTATCCAGACCTTTGCGGGCAGCACGGCACTGAACATTTTGCTTTTGAATATGTGGCCGGGCTGGGGAGAAATTGGCGGCGAGTGGAACATTCTCGGCCTTCACTTGTCTGGTTTGCTTTCTTTTGTATTCTTTTGGGCCGTTCATTTACTCGTATTGCATCACGGCATGGAGTCAATTAAACGTTTTGAGGTATGGGCAGGGCCTTTAGTGTATCTGGTATTTGGCGGCATGGTATGGTGGGCAGTCGATATTGCCGGAGGATTGGGGCCGATATACTCTCAGCCAGGAAAGTTCCATACGTTCTCAGAAACATTCTGGCCGTTTGCTGCCGGAGTGACCGGCATCATCGGCATCTGGGCGACATTAATTTTAAATATACCTGATTTTACACGGTTTGCTGAAACACAAAAGGAGCAAATCAAAGGGCAATTTTACGGTTTGCCGGGAACATTCGCGCTGTTTGCTTTCGCCAGTATTACGGTGACCTCCGGCTCGCAGGTCGCGTTCGGAGAGCCGATTTGGGATGTTGTCGATATTTTGGCGCAGTTTGATAACCCTTATGTCATCGCCTTGTCCGTGATCACGCTCTGCATCGCCACGATCTCTGTAAATGTCGCGGCGAACATCGTATCGCCCGCTTATGATATAGCGAATGCCCTGCCGAAATATATCAATTTCAAACGCGGCAGCTTTATCACTGCGTTGCTCGCTTTATTTACGGTTCCGTGGAAGCTGATGGAGAGTGCGACAAGCGTGTATGCGTTTCTCGGCTTAATAGGCGGCATGCTTGGACCGGTGGCAGGCGTGATGATGGCCGATTATTTTATCATTCGCAAACGTGAGCTCTCGGTAGATGACTTGTATTCCGAAACAGGACGGTATGTGTATTGGAAGGGCTACAATTACCGTGCGTTCGCAGCCACAATGTTAGGGGCGCTGATTTCGCTGATTGGCATGTATGTTCCTGCATTAAAGAGCTTATACGATATTTCTTGGTTTGTAGGTGTGCTGATCTCCTTTCTTTTCTACATTGTTCTGATGCGTGTTCACCCGCCTGCATCGTCGGCGATTGAAACGGTTGAACCTGCACAGGTCCGCCAGGCTGAATAAAATCTATATAAACGGTATATTTTCATATTTTTGAAATGGTTTTCCATAAATAGAGCATTTATAATGGTTTTAGAAATCTATTCTAAAACGAAATGGGAATCGAAAATGAGAAAAAGATATTTTATTCTTTTGGCAGGTGTTTTAGCGTTGGGCATCTTCGCTTTCGTTTTTGATGAGACAAAAGCGAATGAGGAAAGAGATGAAGACTGCCTATATGTTTCGCCAAATGGCAGTGATCAAAATGAAGGAACAAAAGAAAAACCGTTTCGTACATTGGCACACGCATCTGAGAAGGCTGCTCCCGGCACAACCGTCATGATTCGAGAGGGCACGTATCATGAAATCCTTGATGTGAAGCACAGCGGTACGGACGGAAAGCCTATCACGTTCCGAAACTATGAAAATGAAAACGTCGTGATTACCGGTGAATCCGTTGCGAACGCTGAATATGAAACACCGCTGATTCGCATTCACGATAAACATGACATTGCCATCAGCGGTTTAACGATTCAAGATCTTTCTGTTTCATCTGAGGAAGCAACTGCTATGGGGATTTATGTGTCAGGGTCCAGCAGTCATATCGCCATCAAGGATAATCATATCCAGGGGATTAAAACAACAGCGGATGAAGGAAATGCCCACGGAATCGCAGTTTATGGGACTGGCAGCATGAAGGACATCCGAATCGAGGACAATACAGTTGAGAAACTGACGCTTGGAGCGAGTGAAGCAGTTGTGCTGAACGGTAATATCGATGGCTTCACTGTTGCAGGCAATGTGGTCCGCAATAATAACAACATCGGGATTGACCTAATTGGTTATGAGGGAACCGCAGATAAAAACGATTACGTGCGAAACGGTGTCGTGGAAAACAATACGGTTTATCAAAACTCGACTTACGGCAATCCTGCCTATGGGGACGACTACTCAGCGGGCGGGATTTATGTCGATGGCGGACACGGTATCGAGATTAAGAACAACACAGTTTACGATAACGATATTGGGATTGAAGCAACATCTGAACACAAAGGAAAGTATGCAAATGCCATTCAGATCACAAATAACAAAGTGTACAACAATGCGTACACCGGTATTTCAATCGGAGGATATGACAAAAAGCGGGGCGGCACCAGCAATTCTCTGATTGCCCGCAATATTATGTACCGGAATGACACAAAGGGACTGTACGGCGGACAGCTGCTGCTGCAGTACGATACGAAAAACAACACTATTGAAAAGAATATTTTGACGGCCGGTGATTCCAGATTATTTATCGGAAACGATTTTACTGAAAATGAAGGAAATACGGTCAATCATAACGTGTACCACAAGGAAGCGGATCAAGACGGCATATGGATGTGGAAAAAGAAAGAATATGATTCGTTTTCGTCGTATCGAAAAGCAACAAATAACGATTCGCAATCCATTTATGCCGATCCGATGTATCGTGATGAAGAGTCGTATGACTTTACGCTAGATCCTGATTCACCTGCGCGGAAAGTCATTGAATAATTGCTATAAGCGGCGTTCTCTCGTTCAATCGAGCGGAACGCCTTTTTTTATATGCAAAAAAGACTGCCGGGATTTCCCGGCAGTCTGACAAGTTATTCTGCGATAGACACTTTTCCTTCAGCCTCAACAGGTTTTCTCTGGCTCCACGTGTAGAGAAGCAGAGCAATTAAAACGAACAGACCCGCTGATAAATAAATGGCAGAGAAGCCGGCAGATGCTACAAACAATCCGAATACATACGATCCTACAGCAATTCCGCTGTCAAAGAAGGTAAAGAACGTTGCTGTTGCAAAACCTGAGCGGTGAGCCGGAGATTTCTGGATCGCCAATGTTTGCATACATGGAACGATTGATCCGTATCCAAGCCCGATAACCGCTCCTGAAAGCAGAAGCATCAAGCCGCTGTGTGTGAAGGACAGCATGCAGAGTCCCACAGAGAAAATCAGGATTGATGGGTAAATGACAATGCCAGGTCCGACTTTGTCGAACAGTTTCCCTGTGAACGGACGTGCAATCATCATTGTCACCGCAAAGCAAACAAAGAAATATCCGCTGATATCCGAAAGATCAACTGATTTGGCGAATACAGACAGATATGATGTAACAGTTGAATAACAGAAAGAAATAAACAAACCGACCGTCGCAATTTTGAGTGCGCCTTTTTCAAACATATCCGAGAACGCAAAACGGAATACAGTCGTGCCGCTGTCTTTACTTTGCGGCACTTTTATTAAGAACGAAACAAGTAAGCCCGCGACCATAAACAGCGCAAAGGCTGTAAAGAATACAGGGAAGCTGACCACCCTCATCAAATTCAGGCCAAGGAAAGGCCCGATCGCCATAGCGAGGTTCATAGACATGGCAAAGTATCCAAGCCCTTCACCGCGCCGTTTGGCTGGAATAATATCAGCAGCAATTGCACCTGTGACAGTCGTTAAAATGCTGAACCAAATCCCTTGGAAGAACCGTAATCCGAGCAGCAGGGAAAAGTTATGAATCGGCATATACAGAAAAGATGATAGGGCGAATAACGCCATCGATACAATCGCCATTCTTTTCTTTCCGAAACGCTCAATAATGGCCCCGGAGAATGGCCGAGTAATGATCGCAGACAGAAGGAACAGGCTGATTAAAAGCCCGCCTTGTGATTCTGTGCCGCCAAGCTCTTGAAGCGTATAGATCGGCAATACAGTTAAAAATGTATAAAAGAACACAAACACAAATAAATTGACAAGCAGGACCATAATAAAATCCTTGGTCCATATCGCATCCGCTTTTTTCAAATGTATGTCACTTCCTTATTATCATTGTTGTAAAAACATGCGGAATAAATGAGAAAAGGCTTCTTTATCTTCATCCCGGAAATCTGCAAGCAGCTCTTCCTCGAATTTCAGCATTTTCACATTGATTTCTTCGTATTTTTTCTCGGCTTCTTTGGTGAGGACAACAAGTTTTTCCCGTTTGTCTTCACCTTGCCGTCTCTGGACCCAGCCGTTCTCCTCCAGGCGTTTGATCGTCCGTGTGACAGTCGGCGCTTCCACATTTAAATAGGACCAAATCTCTTTTTGAGTCATTGGTCCGATCGTACGCAAACAATATAAAACTGACCATTGAGATGAATAAAGGCCGAATGGCTCCAGCTGTTCATTGGCTTTCTTGGCAATCAGGCGGGCGCTTTGGTTGATTTGATGAATGAGGTGTCTGTTGACGTAGGTCATGTCTGTCTCCTTCTAAAAAACTTACCTAAGTAACTAATTGCTTATTTCATTCTACAGGAGCGATGAATAGATGTAAAGATGAAAATTTAGTGACGCGAAATAGTTTGCTGATGCTGAAAAAGTTCGTTTCACCCCTTGTCCTTATTGAGTTTTTAGCATATTCCCAAAAGAATGCTAATACACTGTTACAAACCTAACAAAGAGAGTGTTTGAGGTGAGGGATCGTGGGCATATTTCACAAACTTACTTTTAAAACCATACAACAAAGAAGCGGCATAATGAATGACTCTTTACAGAATACGGATCTCATTTCACACTTCTCACATCCATTTTAGGGAGGTCGAGTGGTGTGCACGATTACATCAAAGAGCGAACAATCAAGATAGGGAAGTACATCGTGGAGACAAAGAAAACCGTTCGTGTCATTGCGAAGGAATTTGGTGTTTCCAAAAGTACAGTACACAAGGATTTAACAGAGCGTCTGCCTGAAATTAACCCCGACTTGGCAAACGAAGTGAAAGAAATACTCGATTATCATAAATCCATCAGGCATTTAAGAGGAGGAGAAGCGACAAAACTCAAATATAAAAAAGATGAAATACTCGAGGGAGAGCCTGTTCAGCAATCGTAATCGCCTGACGTTGTCTTCTTGAAATCGTTCATAAAACATCCGCAAAAATTTGTAAAGAACTTAATGTGCTTCCAACTTTTTTTCTATATTTTATGATAATATATATAATTAGGGCACAATGTGGATATTTACTGTGAAACAGATTTTCAAGGAGGATATAAATAGATGTTTGCAAGGGATATTGGTATTGACCTCGGTACTGCAAATGTACTGATCCATGTTAAAGGTAAAGGAATTGTTCTGAATGAACCTTCCGTAGTTGCACTTGATAAAAACAGCGGCAAAGTGCTGGCGGTTGGCGAAGAGGCAAGACGAATGGTTGGACGTACACCTGGGAATATTGTTGCGATTCGCCCGCTGAAAGACGGAGTTATTGCTGACTTTGAAGTAACAGAAGCAATGCTGAAACATTTTATTAACAAGCTAAATGTAAAAGGCCTGTTTTCAAAGCCGCGCATGCTCATTTGCTGCCCGACGAATATTACATCTGTTGAGCAAAAAGCAATCAAAGAAGCTGCAGAAAAAAGCGGCGGGAAACATGTATACCTTGAAGAAGAACCTAAAGTTGCCGCTATCGGCGCGGGTATGGAAATATTCCAGCCAAGCGGTAACATGGTTGTAGACATCGGAGGCGGTACGACGGATATCGCGGTTATTTCAATGGGCGATATTGTCACCTCCTCTTCTATTAAAATGGCTGGGGACAAGTTTGACATGGAAATCTTAAATTATATCAAACGCGAGTACAAGCTGCTGATCGGTGAACGTACTGCGGAGGATATTAAGATTAAAGTCGCAACGGTTTTCCCAGACGCACGTCACGAGGAAATTTCCATTCGCGGACGGGACATGGTTTCCGGTCTTCCAAGAACAATTACAGTCAACAGTAAAGAAGTTGAAGAAGCCCTTCGTGAATCTGTCGCTGTTATTGTTCAGGCTGCGAAACAAGTGCTTGAAAGAACACCGCCTGAACTTTCTGCTGATATTATCGACCGCGGCGTGATTATTACCGGCGGAGGCGCGCTCTTAAACGGCCTTGACCAGCTGCTTGCCGAAGAGCTGAGGGTACCGGTCCTCGTTGCTGAAAATCCTATGGATTGCGTAGCCATCGGCACAGGTGTCATGCTTGATAATATGGACAAGCTTCCTAAACGCAAACTAAGCTGATTTCACAAACCTCATTCTGAAAAAGAATGAGGTTTTTTTATGAAAAGCCTTCACGAAAAGATATTAAATGACGATAATAGGATAAAATACTGATTTCCATTATAGAACAAACGTTCCTATATGACAACTGGAAAAAATGCCATTTTTAGAGGTGGGAAATTTGTTAAAAGGATTATATACAGCAACATCCGCAATGATTGCCCAGCAAAGAAGAACGGAAATGCTTTCAAATAACATTGCAAACGCAAATACATCAGGATATAAAGCTGATCAAGGCTCGATGCGAGCGTTCCCTGAGATGCTGCTCAGCAGAATTGAATCAAAATCTCCGGCCGGAACATCGAGGACGGAAATCGGTTCCGTGAATACGGGAGTGTACATGCAGGAGCTCAAGCCACTCCTTACACAGGGGAGCCTGAAGTCTACAGAACAGCCTACAGACATTGCATTGGTCGAAAATCAAGTTCCGATCAATGCGGAAACCAATGAAAACGCGGCTCTTTTTTATCCGGTTCAAACAGCGGATGGAATCCGTTATTCAAAAAGCAGCACATTTTCACTAAATGAGAATAATCAGCTGACGATCAACGGACGCCCTGTTTTATCGACGGATGGCCAGCCAATTACTGTTGATAATGAGAATTTCACTGTGTCTGAAAACGGTACTGTGACAACAAACGGACGGACAGCCGGCCAGATTGATGTCAGAATGGCGGAAGATGTCCGCAATCTGAAAAGGGACGGAAACGATTTGTACAGCACGGCGGACGGCAATGATCTGCCAAGCGCAGCTGGAAATAATCAAGTATCCTATTCATTAAAACAAGGCATCTCAGAGCTTTCAAACGTGGATGTGACGAGCGCCTATACAGAAATGACTGAAGCGTACAGATCGTTTGAGGCGAATCAGAAGGTTATTCAGGCTTACGATAAAAGTATGGATAAAGCAGCGAATGAAATCGGAAAAATTTAAGATAACGGAAGAAAAAAACGGGGGACATGAACCATGCTCAGGTCAATGCTAACAGCATCAACAACCTTAAACCAGCTGCAGCAGCAGATTGACACCATCAGCAGCAACCTTTCAAACAGCAACACAACCGGCTATAAGGCAAAAGATACGAATTTTTCTGAGCTTGTCAGACAGCAATTCGATCAGGTTGATGAAAAAAACGAGGAAGTGGCAAAAGCCCGAAAAACGCCGCCCGGCTTGCGCCTTGGCGTCGGAGCGATGATGAATTCACGCCTTGTCTCTGATCAAGGAAGCGTTCAGAAGACGGATCGTGATCTTGATATCGCGTTTACGTCACCATACCAATATCTTCAGGTGAATGTAAATGGAAACCGCCAGTATACGAGAGACGGAGCATTATATTTAACGCCTTCAGCCAATAATGCCAACCAGCTTCAGCTCGTTACTGGAAACGGGTATCCGGTTCTTGATGAAAACGGTAATACAGTGAACATCGACAGTTCAATGAAGAATATCACCATCAATAAGAACGGCACGTTAACCGCCTCTAACGGAAATGCGGTCCAGCGGTTTAACCTTGGGGTTGTCCAAGTGAATAACCCTCAAGAGCTGAAATCGGAAGGGAATAACCTTTTCTCTATTGATAATGCGGCAGCTTTTGAAGAGCTGAATGGCGCAAATAGACAAAACATTGGCATGCAGCAGGGCTCACTTGAGATGTCCAATGTCGATATTTCAGAACAAATGACAGATTTGATTACGTCCCAGCGTTCATATCAGCTGAACAGCAGAACGATCACAATGGGAGATCAAATGCTGGGTTTAATCAATTCAGTCAGATAATAAGAAAATGGGCGTTTTCACTCAGCCGCGCATGATAAAAAAAGCGGCTTTTTCGAAATCGTCCTTTTTTTTGTAGTATTCCGTAATATCTTCTAGCAGGACTTCTAAATCCACCCAGGCCTCGATTTTTTCTAATTCAATCACATATTCGAGCAGCTGCTCATAGGGATCTTCCGCTGATGTGTAGAGGGCTTCAAGCGTTTTTAATTTTAAATAAATGGTTTGAATGTCTACCTTTTCAGATAATTCTTTTCCTTTTTGAAGGACGGCTTTAGCTTCTGTGATGTTACCTGTTTTAAACAGCGCTCTGACAGACTCGTACACACAGTGCAGATACGAGACGGGAGAATTCGTTTCAAATTCTCGATTCCTTAATACTTTTTTAAAGTATTGAAGCGCTTCCTGGTCTTTTTTTTCGGTTGCTTTTAAAAAGCCAAGGTTATAATAAGCGTGGCATAGCAGGTTTTCGTCATGTAGTTGCTGGGTTTTGTTAATGATTTCTTTGAAAAGCTGTTCAGCTTTTTCATAGCGTTCTTGATCAATATAATTCACGGCAAGCAAAAGTTTACAGGTGATTACCTTTTTGATATAGCCGAATTGGTGCAAATAGATGTGTAATGCTTTTTTGACGTATTGGATGGAAAGCGGCGGTGATTTCATCAAGTAATAGGCGCCTGCGGTTTGATAATATAAATCAGCGGCTTCAAACGTATTTTGAATGGCGGCCAGGTACTGTTCAGCTTTTTTAAAATGATGTACTGCATGTTTCGGAGCTGTTTTTACCATTTCATATAATCCAGAGAAAAAATACAGATAGTACTTCAATTCATCATCCATTTTGTCTTCCAAGCCATATAGGTCATCGAACAATGAATCGAGTCCGTTCTGGTTTTCAAAAAGCAGCTGATGGCGGGCCTGAAACAATTGATAACGCATCCAAAGCTTTGTGTTCTTTTTGATCTTCGGAAGGTGCTGGTCAATTTTCTCTTTCAGTGTGCAAACGTGATTCATTTTGCGTTTGCTCATTGCGGAATACCACTCGTCTAACATGTTTAGCATTCTTTTTTCAATAAACTTCGAAATCATTTTCCTACCTCTTTGCTATTGGTAAAATCTATAATTATCATATCATAACTTTTGACGGCTCTCATTGACAGTTGGTTACATAGTTAGCGCAGTTGAAAAAGAGATTAATTCATAATATACTTTTCAGATGTACAGATTGGATCTTTGATGATTGCTATACATACTAATGCAGATGAAGGAGATGTCAAGACAATGCTTGATACTCAGCAAATTAAAGAAATAATTCCTCACCGTTATCCGTTTTTGCTTGTGGATCGGATTACGGAAGTTGAAGAGGGTAAACGGGCGAAAGGCTATAAAAATGTAACCGCAAATGAAGAGTTCTTTAACGGACATTTTCCTCAGTATCCGGTTATGCCCGGCGTATTAATCGTAGAAGCGCTTGCTCAAGTCGGAGCTGTTGCGATGCTGATTAAAGAAGAAAACCGCGGCAGACTGGCTTTTTTTGCAGGCATCGATAACTGCCGCTTTAAAAAACAAGTCAAGCCTGGTGACCAGCTTCACCTTGAGGTTGAAATCATTCGTGCCCGCGGCACAATCGGGCGCGGAAAAGGCGTTGCCACAGTTGATGGCGAGGTCGTTTGCGAAGTTGAACTGACTTTTGCCCTCGGAGAATAAATGAAAAAAGGCAGATGGCCAGCGGCACATTTGCCTTTTTCTTTACAAAAATAGAAAAGCAGGTGATTGTATGTGGAATGAATTTAAAGCCTTTGCCATGCGGGGAAATATCGTAGACCTAGCGATTGGTGTTGTGATAGGCGGCGCTTTCGGCAAGATTGTCACATCTCTAGTAAATGATATCATTATGCCTTTGGTCGGTTTGCTGCTGGGAGGGCTTGACTTCTCAGGCCTGTCGTTTACGTTTGGCGACGCTGTAGTGAAGTATGGCAGCTTTATACAGACGATTGTGAACTTCTTAATTATATCCTTCTCCATTTTTATCGTCATTCGGACTTTGAATGGGTTAAGGCGCAAAAAAGAAGCAGCAGAAGAAGAGGCAGCGGAGGAAGCTGCGGATGCGCAGGAGGAGCTGCTGAAAGAAATCAGAGACCTGCTGAAGCAGCAAACGAAGTCGCCGGAATAAAAAAGATGCCGTTAGAAACGGCGTCTTTTTTTATCTCTATTTTCATTTAGGTGCTCCTCAGTCCCGGGGGGCTTTCCGTTGTTTCAGCGAGATGAATGAGCATTGAGACTGAGGTGCCTGCATCCGGATTGCTGCTGATCATCAACTCGCTTCCGCAAAAATGTTTCAGCCGCTGATTGATATTCTTTAATCCGACGCTGCGATCAAAATCCGCAGATAAGAGATCTTTTTGTTTTTCCGGATGCATCCCCGCACCGTTATCCTCTACTTTAATGTAATACTCATTTTTGCTTTGTTTTTTAGCTGTCAGTTTGATCCATCCTCCGCCTCTTTTCTTGCTGACACCGTGAAGAACGGCATTTTCCACCAAGGGCTGAATCATTAAAGGCGGAAGGATAAAGTCAATGTCTTCATCTATATCGAAAAGAACCTCAAGCCGATTGCCGAATCGCGTCTTTTCTATAGAAAGATAGGAATTGATAATCGAAAGCTCATGTCTGAAGGAACTGATGGCAGATGTATTTTGAAAGTCAAAACTCATTCTCAAATAGTTGGTAAATTCCTCTGTTACCTCCCGGGCCTTTTCAATATCCAAATGAGTGAGAGAAATAATCGTGTTTAAGACATTATAAAGAAAATGAGGCTTGATTTGCGATTGGAGAAATGCCATTTCCATTCTTGTCGCTTGATTTGCTGTATATTTCATCATGATCAGGTTTTGAATACGCGCCATAAATTCAGAGTAATGATAAGGTTTTTGCAAAATATCATTCGCTCCGGCATGAAACGCCTTGTATTTGTCATGGCCGATAATGGCTGCTGTAATCATCAGAACCGGGAGATCGACCATGCTGAATCGTTCGCGAATTTTCATACAGACTTCAAAACCAGTCATATCTGGCATCATCAAGTCCAAAATAACCAAATCAAGCTTCGTGCAAGAGATGATTTCTAATGCTTCCTTTCCATTCTTCGCAGCAATCACATTGTAGGGCACACCTTCAAGCATATCACTCAAAATTTTTAAACTGTCAATATTATCATCGACTATCAGAATGGTTGGAGCGTCAATACGCTCAGAGTAATAAGGTGTGCTAAATGAGATATCCGACAGATCTTTCCTGGAATGCAATTCAGGAAGACGTTTCTTTGTTTCAGATACAGATTCATTTTGGGCGATTGGCAATGTGAAATGGAATGCCGAACCTTTTCCCTCTTTCGATTCGACCCAAATGTCTCCGTTTTGGAGCTGAACCAGCTGTTTGACAATGCTCAGGCCAAGACCGGCACCATCGTCTTTATTCGCTTCGGCTTGCTGAAAAGACTCAAAGATGGTTTGGCGATCAGCTTCTGAAATGCCGGTTCCCGTATCCATTACTGTCACTTTGATCATGCTGTCGTTCAGTCTTGAAGCAGAAAGTGTGATTTGGCCCTCTGTTGTATATTTGATTGCATTATCGACTAAATTGGTTAATATTTGGCGGAAGCGGTTTTCATCCGCGAGCACTAAAGGAAGATCGTCCGGGATATGATTCACCATATTCAAGTTTTTATGTCTAGATAAAAGATTGTAGAAATTCATTTCCGAACAAACTAAAGTATAAATATCAACAGGAACCGGGTGGATTTGAAGCATGCCCTGCTTTATTTTTTCTAAATCCAAGATGTCATTTACGAGATTGGACAGCCTGTAGCCCATGCGGATGACGAGCTGCATATTTTCCTTCTCTTCTTCTATTGTTCTTTTTCTTTTGCCGGCCAGCAGGGTCTGGCATATATTAATGATGCTGTTCAGCGGTGTTTTGAATTCATGTGATGTTTTGGCGATAAATTCATCTTTTAAACGGTCACTTTTGAGCAATTTCCACGATAGCACTTCATTTTCACGGAATGCCCCGGCGAATTGCTGTGCCATTAGCAGAACGATCGCCAGCAAAGCGATAACTGTTGGCAATGAATAAATCGAATTAAAGGAAAAGGCTGTTTTGCCGCTATAAGCTGATATGGTGGTTAAAATGACAAAAGCACTCATTGATATAGAGGCGATGGTCAGATACAGGCTTCCTTCCATTTTGCGGATCGCAGCAATCGTAAAAATATATGTAATATAAACCAGAGTCGAGACGGCTAGCACAGAATGTAAGATGTACGAGGTATGGCCGATAAAACCGACGGTTAAAAAATCTGTGACTAAGACCAGTCCGGAAGAAACGGTGGCTATGCGAATAAAACGCTTTGAAACAATCTCTCTGTAAGCAAAATAGAGATAAAGAAAAACCGCAATGCTGACAAACACTGTAGAGATGGCCCTCAATGAATTTAGCAATGAAAATGAGATTGACGGATAAAGGAGAAATATAATCCGCTCTTTTCCGATCATCAGAATAATGAACGAAAACAGAAGACACATAACAGAAAAAAACAACAAATGTTTATCTCTTTTTCTTTGCAGGAAAAAGCCTAGAAAATATAATCCGGTAATGAAAAAAGCTGTAATCATGATCGTATCATTAAGAAAGGAAATTTTGTTTTCCCGCACTATTTGGTCCTGAGTGCCAAAAGTAATTGGCTTTGCGATTCCCCATCCCGGCGTTTTTCCGAAGTTCGAAAATTGTACGACAAGTTCATTGTCACCCTTGTGAAGCGTAAAAAAGCTCGTATATGGGCGGTTTTGTGCCGCGAAATCAGGATTATCTGAAGGACTTCCGCTTTGGCCAATGCGTTGTCCATTAAAATAGATGCGATTGGCGCTGTAAATAAACGACGTGCTGATCCCAAATACCTGATGGTCTTGCTTTGATCTTATGGTTAGCTTATATGTTCCGTAATCTACATTCATACCTTGTTTGGACAGCTTTACATTGCTGGGAACATCAACGAAGAGAGGATCTTTTCCTTTTGCTGTAGCGATCTCTTTTGGTGACAGAAACTGATTTGGATACAATGCCCATTTTCCGTTCAGCTGTACATTCCCATCCTTCTGAAAATCCCAATTCTCTAAGTTCATGACCCCATGCCTTGCCTCAGGAAGCGTTGACCCGGAAGAATAGTCAATGGCAATGAAAACCATAAAGAATGCAGCGTAACCGAAAATAATCGCAGTAAAGATGAATTTCTCTTTCATATCATGGCTCCTTTATTCAAATAGGATCAGATCATTCTAAATTCCTATTTTTTTATAAATATTGTAAGTGCAAAATTTCAAAAACTACAATAGAAAGAAAAAGAATCCAGATAAAGGGGTTATTTGTCATGATATAATAGAAGTTATTTACTGATATCTCGATTTTACATATAGGGTGGGATGTTTTGTGAAGGCGTTAATTGTTGATGATGAGCACTTGGCATTGCTTCATTTTAAGAAAATGCTTGAACGAACAAACGCCTTTCAATCTATTATGGCGTATCAAGATCCGGTTGAAGCCTTGGAGCATCCTGAGACTCCTGCTGTAGATGCGGTGTTTCTTGATATAGAAATGCCGGGGGTAAATGGCATTGAGCTTGCTGAGGCCATTCAATCGATGAATGAAAACATCCAAGTCGTTTTCATCACGGCTTATAATGAGTTTGCTATCAAAGCGTTTGAGCTGAATGCCATTGATTATTTGCTGAAGCCTGTCGTATACAAGCGGCTTGAGACTACTGTTGAACGAATCAAAACGAATCATATGCTCAGACAAAATGCAGAAAATACCGAGGCGCATTTTTCGATCCAATGCTTTGGAAGCCTGCAGTTTCATCAAATCTTAAAGGGTGCCAAAACAAACATTCCAGTCAAGTGGAGAACGTCGAAAGCACGTGAAATATACTTATTTTTACTTCACAATCATGGCCGTGTGGTCAGTAAAGACATGCTGATCGATCTTTTTTGGCCTCATTATGATATTTCAAAAGCAAGCACCCAGCTTTACTCGACCATTTATCAAATACGAAAATTATTCAGCCAGATCCCTTTCAGCCAAACAATCGAGAAGACTGATACTGGATATATTCTTCGGCTTTCAGGCGCAAAAATCGATGTTGTGGAATGGGAAAAATCACTAAAAGGGGCGCCTCCGCTCAATGAAGCTACATTACATCTGCACATGGATATTTTCATGTCCTATCAAAATCATTATCTAATGGAGCACGGCTATCTTTGGGCAGAACCGGAAAAGGCGCGTCTTTCCCAGCTTTGGCTTGGAAAGGCCTATGAACTGATCGATTATCATATTCAGGAAATGAACGATCATCAAGCGATGGACGTTTGCCTGCAAGCTGAGAAAATTGAGCCTTGCGATCATAAAATTATGCAATACAAGCTGCAGCTATTCAACAAAAACGGGAAGGTAGAAGAGGCGATAAAAGAATATCAGCGTTACAAACAAATGAAGGATCAAATTAATTAAAGAACTCCAAACCAGTATGTGTCGATTGCCTTTCGATGCACACTGGTTTTTTTGTGCATGTCAGCTAAAGGGAAGGCCCTCGCCATATGTCTCCTGGTTGAATCTTCAACTCTCCAATTCACTTCAATCATACATGATTTTTGAGTTGTACAGAAATTGTATAGTTCCATTTCATACAATGTAGTTTGGTTCGGATGGCAAATCTTAGTTTTGGAGCACATTCGGTATTAGCAGTTCATTGTGGGGGATGAGACATGATTTTATGGTCTCGCGGATCAATCGGCAAGTGAAAAATAGATAGGAGAGGGAGGAATGAAAAGTTGAGAACGAGGAGTTTTCCCTTAGGGCTGAAAAAAAGCGGGCGGATCGTTATGATCATAAGCCTTGCCATCTTTTTCTTCTTCAGCCAGATCGCCAGCTATACTCTTACAGCACAGGCTGTAGACGTAACGCCAAGTGACAGTCAATTCTTCGATTCGGTAACAGTTAAGGACGCCAAGGGCCGGATTGTTGACGGATCAAAAGGAAGCGAACCGGCACTAACACCGGGGGACGACGTGACACTGACATATGAATGGTCATTGAAAAAAGACAAAAAAGCAGATAGCGAACAGGATATCAATGTGGAGATACCTAAAAGCTTTACATTTGATAAAAGTGCAGAAGGTGAGATCAAATCTGCTGATCAGGTCATCGGCAGCTATCAAGTGCCGGCGGGCAGCAGCACCATGACGGTAAAATTAACAACTGCAGCCGGGGATTCTCTTGATGCCAAGGGGACCATTACACTGCCAGCTAAGTTTACTGCAGATGTAAAAGACGATGAACATACAGCAGCAGCCCTTTTTCAGTTAGGAGGAGGCATAACCCAGCAGGTGATCATCCCTGTTAAGAAAGAGGAGACACCAGATGGCGAGGCGGAAGAGCCAAAAAACGACTCTTCTGATACTGCGGGTGATCAGGAAGGGAAAGATGACAAATCTGCACCTTCAGTCAGCAAGGAGCAAAAAGAGGAAGAACAGCAGCCATCAGCGGATTCTAAGAGAGGCGAATCCTCTAAGAGTGATGACTCAAAAAAAGTGTCAACCTCAAGTCAAACAGCTTTCAAAAGCTTGCAAACTGAAGAAAAACAAATCACGCAAAATATTTTAACCGGCGTGACATTGACGGATGCAAACGGAGAGCCATATGACAAGGGCAATCGCGCCAATACGAATTCTCCGGTGAAAATTTCAATTGATTGGGCTATTCCCGACGATTTAGGAAAAACAATCAATGCCGGCGATAAATATGAATTTGATTTGCCTAAAGAATTTATTATGCATAATGACCTTGTGAACCTGCCTTTAAGTGCCGGAGACACCACCTACGGGACATTTTCTATTGATACGAACGGACATGTGGTGATGACATTTAACGGCGAGATAAAAGAAAGTTCTCATGTCAAAGGTACTCTGGTTATCAATACGCAGTTCAACGAGAAAAAAATTACGGGTTCGACAACACAAAAGATTCCATTCCCTGTGAATGCCGATACGCCTGAAACAACAGTTTATTTTAAACCCAATGTGAGTAAAACCGTTGATAAATCTGGTGTGCTGGATAAAGGCATCAACCCTGGTAAAGTAACATGGACGGTCGATGTCAATAAAAAGTTGGATCAAGTCAAAAATGCCAAACTCACGGAAAGCCTTCCAGATGGCGTAATCTACCGTTCAGTTAAAGTGTATGAACTCAATGTGAACATTGATGGTTCTGTCAGCAGAGGAAATGAAGTTTCTTCCGGCTACAGTGTTGATTCAAAAGGAAATGTCACATTTGACGGGACAATTGATTCAGCCTACCGCCTTGTATACGAAACCGACATTGACAATAGTGCGAAGCCGAGTGAAGGCGGAAATATAACGCTGACGAACAAGGCAGCATTCAGCGGAGATCAACTGGAGCCTATTTCTGCAGAAGCCACTGTTGCAGCCAAATATGGAAAAATGATTGCGAAATCATCAACAGGCTATGATGGAGAATCTCAAACATTCAGCTGGGCTCTTGCATATAACTACGGTGAGAAACAGATCGACCAATCCAAGGCCAGCATTAAAGATTCTTTTGGAACTGGCGATTTGCATCTTGTAAAAGATTCCTTGAAGGTTGTTCCTATTACCTTTGGACAGAATGGCAGCGAGCAAGCGGGAACGCCTTTAAAGGAAGGCGCAGACTACACGCTGATCGATAATGGAAACGGATTTGAAATCAAATTTAATAAAACCATTACCAGCGCTTACAAAATCACATATCAAACAAAGGTCAACAGCGGAGTGATCATTGATAAATCTACAACATACACCAATAGCGTGGTGACCGGAACAGGGGATTCAAAAGAAGCTTCCGGAATAGCCATTCAGCAGAATCTCATCAAAGGATATTCAAACGTAGATTATGAAAAGAAGACGGTTGATTGGACGATTACCGTTAATAAAAATAAATACTTGATGAACAATTGGACTTTGGATGATCAATTTGAAAGCGGCGGAATGGTTCTGCTTGATGAATCGCTCAAGCTTCAAGACATAACGAACAACAAAACATTGCAGAAAGACAAAGACTACACGTTAACAAAAAAACCGGATCATAAAGGCTTTACTTTGGCATTGATCGGGGATTATGCAAAAACAGACAGTCAATTTAAGATCACTTATACGACAACATTCAATGCCGATTATTCTAACGAAAGCGTTAAGAATACAGCTCAGTCGACATGGACTGATCAAAACGGCAATGAGCGCACGAATAAAGTATCAAGCGGTTTTACGCCGAATCACCAGACTTCAAATAATGGGTTTAAAAACGGTTCATACAACGCGGTTTCAAAGGAAATCACGTGGAAAATCGGCGTCAACTATAACGGCGAGCCGACGAAAAATCCTTATATCAAAGATGCTATAACAGATCCTCAGCAATTTGTGCCGGGTTCCGTTGTCGTTAAGAGTTATACGATCAATAAAAACGGCTCGATCACAGAAGGAGATGCGCTTGATCCTTCCAAGTATGATGTCGAAGAGCCTGCTGCGAATAATGAACGCACTCTGACGGTACATCTTAAAACAGGCGATTCTGTACCATATCTGATTGAGTTTAAGACATCACTCAAAGGACAGGTCATTGATCAGAATCAGTACACAAACAAGGCAACCTACTATAATGACGGCTATGCAGACCGTACGTTGACGGGCTCTGTTTCAGTTACGAACGGAGGAAGCCTGGTTTTCAAAGGCGGCAAACAAAATGGAAACTACATCGATTGGAACATCAATGTCAACTCCAGCCAATCAACGCTGGATGATGTAAAAGTCACAGACACGCCGGATGAAAATCAAATTTTAGATGCAGATTCTTTTAAAGTATATCAAGCAAAATATGATGAAAACGGAGTGGTCAAAGACAGCAGCGGAAATCTGACCGCGGGCGATCTTGAGCTTCAAAAAGACAAGGATTACACGTTAGACATCAAAACGGACAATACAACAGGTGAACAATCATTTGTCCTGACATTTATAGGCGGCTATAAACAAATTGACCGTGCCTATGTGATCAAATACCGGTCTCTGATTAACATAGCCGGCACGAGCGGCCATGTTAAAAATAAGGTGTCCATTTCAGGAACTAATGTGAAGGAGCAGACTCAAGAAAACAGCAGCTCGATCTTTGTTGCTATTTCAAGCGGTGACGGTTCCGGATCTGGAGAAAAAGGAAGCCTGACGATTTTTAAGACTGGAGAGGACGATAAAGCTCTAGAAGGAGCAGAATTCCAGTTATGGTCTGAGGACTCCAAACAGCTCCTCCGCACTGGCACGACGGATGCCGGCGGGAAGCTTGCATTTGGAAATATTCGCTATGGTTCCTATGTATTAAAAGAAGTAAAAGCGCCTGACGGATATACCATCAGTGATGCTTATGCAAAAGGAGTCTCTGTGAAAATAGACAGCAACTCCTCCAAGAATGGAGTGCTGTACAAAGTCGTAAATCAACAGAACAAGGTGACGCTTATCAAACAAGACGAACAAAACAATCCTTTGGCAGGTGCTGTTTTCAAGCTGGAGAAAAAGTCAAATGACGGCACCTATACTCTCATACGAACAGATATCAAATCGGATAAAAACGGAAAAGTAGAAATGAACGGTTTGCCGGCGGGCTACTATCGCTTGACAGAAACACAAGCTCCTGCAGGCTTTATCGTAAATACAAAAGCGATTCACTTCTCAATCGCAAAGAATGAAAAGAATCAAGTGTCTGACGTTAACTTGGGGAAAATGACCAACTACCAAGGGAAAGTCTCATTGACGAAGGAAAATGCTGAAGGCCAGAAACTTGAAGGCGCAGTATTCAACATTGTCGATCAAGATGGAAAGGTCGTTCAAGAGAAGCTGACTTCAGATAAGGAAGGAAAAATTGAGGCTTCGGGCCTTGCGCCGGGACGCTACGCCTTTGTGGAAACAAAAGCGCCAGCGGGTTATGTGCTGAATACAAAGAAAAAAGAATTTACCATCTCAGAATCTGCAGCAGGAAAACCTGAAGCCGCAGATGCCGGAATCGTCGTTAACGATAAAGGCTCTGTTGAGCTGACGAAGGAAGATGCCGATGGCAAGAAGCTTGAAGGAGCCGTCTTTAAAATTATCGATAAGGAAGGCAATACGGTTCAAGAAGGACTGACCTCGGATAAAAACGGGAAAGTCGCAGCTTCAGGCCTTGCACCGGGACGCTACGCTTTTGTTGAAACGAAAGCGCCAGCGGGCTATGTGCTGAATACAGAGAAAATGGAGTTTGAGATCTCTGATTCCTCTGAAGGAAAGCCTGAAGCTACAGATGCCGGAATCGCCATTAACCATAAAGGCTCCGTTGAGTTGACGAAGGAAAATGCTGAAGGCAAGAAGCTTGAAGGTGCAGTTTTCAACATTGTCGACGAAAAAGGAAATACGGTTCAAGAAGAGCTGACTTCCGATAAAGACGGAAAAGTGAAGGCTACGGGTCTTGCGCCGGGACGCTATGCCTTTGTGGAAACGAAAGCGCCAGCCGGTTATGTGCTGAACACGGAGAAAAAAGAGTTTATCATTTCTGAATCAGCCGCAGGAAAGCCAAAATCCGCAGATGCCGGAATCGTCGTGAACTATCAAGGATCGGTTCAGCTGACGAAGGAAGACCAAGATGGAAAAGGCTTAGCAGGTGCGGTATTCAAAATCACGGACAGCGATGGGAACACTGTGAGAGACGATCTAGTCTCAAAAGAAGGCGGTAAAATTGAAGTTGACGGGTTTGCGCCGGGAAGCTATCAATTTGTTGAAAAACAGGCGCCAGATGGATATCTTTTATCCGAAAAACCAGTGTCATTCACCATTAAAGCAGAATATGGCGGCAAACCTGAGCAAGTGAAAGTGACAGCGGTTAATACAAAGAACCTTGTCGTTCTCACCAAAGTGGATCAGCATGATAAAAATAAAGTTCTGCAAGGCGCGGAGTTCAATTTGGCAGATGCCAACGGCAAAGTGCTGAAGTCCGGTTTGGTTACCGATGACAAAGGACAAATCACGGTGCACGGCCTTAAAGCTGGCGAATATCAGTTTGTTGAAACAAAAGCGCCTAAAGATTATGAGTTGAACCAAACTCCTATATCGTTCAAGATCACAAACACAGACACGAAAACAGTCGAAATCACCGCGGAAAACATATTGGCACTAGGTGACGTAAATGTGAAAAAAGTGGATCAAGATGATAAAAATACCGTTTTGGAAGGCGCTGAATTCAAGTTATTGGATGAAAGCGGCAAGCCTGTAAAAACTGACGGATATGGAAAAGAGCTTTCTGAACTCTGGAAAACGGATCACGATGGACAGTTCACTGTAAAAGGCCTTGCGCCTGGAAGCTATCAGTTGATTGAAACAAAGGCTCCCGAAGGTTACAAACTTGATGAAACACCGATTGAATTCACAATTGAAAAAGGACAGTCAAAAGCTGTTGAGATCGTTGTTTCTAATCAAAAAGTGAAAACACCAACGCCAGATAAACATGATCATCCTGATAAACCTACACCGGGCGGAAATGGTAAAGATGATGGAGATCATTCGAAAACCAATGGTACAGCTGGCAGCTCGGATGGTCAGACGAACACAGACAACACTCTTCCAAAAACCGGAGATACAGACAGCATGCTGACGGCCATGATTGGCATCCTGCTGCTTATGGCAGGCGGAGGCTTAGCTGTTGCCTCAAGAAAGAAACAAAGAAAAGGATAAATAGGAAGGCACCTGATCATTGAAGAACCGATCAGGTGCTTTTTTAAAAGTGAAACTGACACGGCGCATTTTTAGAAGGAAGCATAAGAAAGGGTTTTTTGCATGTACAAAAAAATGATCATTACGGTGTTCATTCTTTTAGGACTGCTGCTGATCTCTTCTCCTTATATCAAAGGAGGAATCATAGCCTATCTTAGCAAAAGCCAAAGTGAGTCGGCCTTAACTGTGGAGCAGCTGAAAAAAAATAATGAGAGAGAAGCGGAATTTGAATTTGATTCAATCGAACCGCCTGAGTTGATGGATGCCATAAAGGCCGGCTTTGAACACGATCAAAAAGCGGTTATTGGACGGATAACGATTAAAAGCGTCGATCTGGAGCTTCCGATCGTAAAAGGAACAACCAACGAAAATCTATTGATAGGGGCGGCAACAATGCGCCCGGATCAAAAAATGGGCGAGGGAAATTATCCGTTGGCAGGCCATCATTTGAAGCAAAAGAGTCTTCTGTTCGGGCCTCTGGAAAACGTAAAAACAGGTGCCCAAATTGTTATCACGGATTTTAAAAAAGATTATATCTATTCTGTGACATCTAAAGACATCATATCGGAAATGGATGCAGATGTAATTGAGGAGACAAACAAAAAGGAGATTACGTTAATCACATGTGACAAGGCGGTCAAAACCGAAGGGCGCCTCGTTGTGAAAGGGGAATTGGTTGATTCTTTTGGCCATACCAATTAATTATGCAAGAGTGAAAAAAAGCTGCCGTTTTAGAACGGCGGCTTTTTCGCTTCTTTTTTATATTTTTTGCTTAAATGCCTCAATAAGTTTTGTTCCTGTATAGCCCTCTTTTACAAGGGATTCGAGTATGGTCTCAGTGCCCTGCTGTTTTCTTGTGACCATTTGTCCGTAGAGTAAAACCTGTATGCTTTCTTCCAGCTTGACGATATTTTTCACTGCTGCTGTCAGCTGGGCGGGGCGATTGCTTTTTTTCGTAATCGTTACAAATACTTTGGCTTCAGATTGGCTGTTTTGAAGCTGTTCAAAAAAAGATAGATGTTCTTTCTGTACAAGCGCTTCAATCAGCCAGTGATTTTCACCGTCTTCTTTATTGATAATCAGTCCGTCAATAAGAGGAAACTGTTCAATTGATTGTTCTTCCTTGTCCACTCGTTCCACATTCAGGTCAACCAGTTTAAAGGTTTTCATTTCTTCTCACCCCGATTACTTCCAAAGATTTCTTGCCTTCCATTATAACATAAACGTTTTCGAGGAAAAAATGCTGCAATGCTGGGGCTAAAGAATTTTGTATGAGTGAAACATTTAATAATTTCTATTTTTTCATTATACTGTAACTGACTATGGATTACGGAGAGATGTGGTATGAATCAATTTCGTTTAAAGGAAATTTATATTGACGGCGCTCCTTCTGAAAACCATTTGATTCAAAAGGAAGTAACATATATGTTAAGCCGTAAGGAAGTGTTTGAGGTCCATCTGAACAAAAAAGGAAGGATAAGTTTTTTATACGAAACACAAGATGGCATGGAGCAGTATAAAATCAAGCTGTCAATGCCGGAAAAAAAGTTGAGCTTTCAGTGGTTTGCGTGGGATGGTTCTTCCTATGTGCGCATGAATACGCAAAATTGGCTGACGAAGCAAATCTTTTTCCGTTTTTTAAAAAGTACATATTTCTTTAAAGGGAAAAAGCAAAAGATGTTTTTAGCTGAAGGGAAAATGAAAACGAAAGATAAAAACAGAGGCTGAAAGCCATTTTTAAGCGTTTTTCTTTTCTTGTTGCATCATTTACAATACATACAACCGCAAGGAGAGGAGGAATCGCATGTTCAATCAGGTCATGCTTGTCGGACGTCTTACAAAAGATCCCGAGCTTCGCTACACTTCCGCCGGTGCGGCAGTCGCCCACGTTACGCTCGCGGTGAACCGCAGCTTCAAAAATGCTTCAGGTGAAATCGAAGCTGATTACGTCAATTGCACACTTTGGAGAAAGACAGCTGAAAACACCGCGTTGTATTGCCAAAAAGGTTCTCTTGTCGGCGTAAGCGGACGGATTCAGACAAGAAGCTATGAAAACGCAGAAGGGGTTAACGTGTATGTAACAGAAGTATTGGCTGACACTGTTCGTTTTATGGACCCTAAACCCCGGGAAAAAGCTGCTGATTGACAACCCCCGCTCCTCCCGTTTTCTATCCATTCACTCATTCGGATCTCCGCATCATCCCCTCAAAAATGACCAGTCGACCAGACTGGTTCTTTCTTTTTGTTTACTTAGGAAAAATTGGTTCCTATGATGCATTTTTGCTTAAAAACACTTAATAATGTTGAATAAAATTAATAAAAAACTTATAATTACTTAAAGATGATTGCTAAGAAAAGGAATGAGGGCGTGTACCAAGAAGAAAGATTAGTAGCGATTTTGGATTTTTTAAAACAGCATAACCGAATTACAACAGAGCAAATCTGTACGCTCTTGAAAGTGTCAAGGGATACAGCGAGACGCGATCTAGTAAAGCTGGAGGAACAGAATATCATCATCCGCACTAGAGGCGGCGCCATTTTGCCGACTGTTCATCAGAAAATTCAAAGCTATTCCGGCCGCTTGAAAACAGTATCAGAGGAAAAAAACAAGATCGGCAGGCTTGCAGCATCGCTTATTCATGATGGTGACCGGGTGATTTTAGATGCTTCGACAACCGTTCAGGCCTGTGCAAAGCATTTGCAAGCGGTTGATTGTACCGTAATCACCAACTCAATTAATCTTGCGGATGTGCTGTCCGATAAAGAAGGAATTGAAATTTATCTGCTGGGAGGCAAGCTGGAAAAGGAGCACCGCTTTCTGTACGGCGCCTCTGTGATTGAAAAGCTCTCAAGCTACCACGTCGATAAAGCGGTGATCGGTGTGGTCGGTATTTCCGAATACGGCATTACCATTGCGCATGAAGAAGATGGCATGGTGAAGCGGAAAATGATTCAGCAGGCAAAGCAGGTAATCGCGCTTGCAGACCATTCGAAGCTGGGCAGCACCAGTTTTTATCAGTATGCAGAGCTGAATGAAATCGATCTCTTGATCACAGACAGGCTGCCGAATCAGGCATTTTGTGACTTGCTTGACCGCAACGGCGTGGAGCTTCTCGTGACAGAGCAGGATGAAGGAAAGGGCTGACAAACATGAAATTAATTGCGATTGACTTAGATGGAACCTTACTCAACAGCAAGCATCAGGTGAGCTTGGAAAATGAAAACGCACTGCGGCAGGCGCAGCGGGACGGCATTGAAGTGGTGGTGTCAACTGGGCGCGCTCATTTTGATGTCAGGTCAATTTTTGAACCGCTGGGGATCAAAACGTGGGTCATCAGCGCAAACGGCGCCGTCATTCACGATCCCGACGGCAGGCTTTATCATCACGAAACCATTGATAAGCAAAGGGCGTATGACATTCTCTCATGGCTTGAATCAGAGAACTATTATTACGAGGTATTCTCAGGTT
This sequence comes from Bacillus sp. ATD, assembly GCF_050585765.1. Lineage (NCBI taxonomy): Bacteria > Bacillati > Bacillota > Bacilli > Caryophanales > Bacillaceae > Bacillus > Bacillus sp. ATD. The sequence goes on from NZ_JBOBQH010000001.1 coordinate 274,646, forward strand.
CAGCCATTTATACACCGCAAAACGGCAGAGAACTTCTAGACGTTGAACTGGACCGATTCAGAAGCGCAAATCCGGAAGCAGATCTTTCTGTCCTTATGCAGGCGGCCGAGGTGCAATACAGCCAATCGGGCTTTGCTTATATTAATTCCTTTCAAGAGCTGTTTGAAGCGGATCAGCCAATCGATTTTTATAATATTCTCGGCTTTTCTTTCTTTAAAGAAAAGCTTGAGGCAGGCTGGAAAAGATATGAGCACGCTGAAGATTTGACGCTTGTCAGTTCGGCTGAGCACAACTTTGAGCTTTCTTCCCGCAAAGCTTCCAAGGGGCAGGCGCTGAAGAGGCTTGCGGAACGGCTGAGCATTCCGCTCGAGGAAACCGCGGCTGTAGGTGACAGTTTAAATGACAAATCGATGCTTGAGGCTGCGGGAAAAGGGGTAGCGATGGGCAATGCCCGGAAAGATATTAAAGCGATAGCCGACGCTGTCACCTTGACCAATGACGAACATGGTGTTGCACATATGATTAAGCATTTGCTGTAGGTATAGGTGCTGCACCAAAAGTACATCCTGTTGATAACCGGCGTAACGGATTCTTTGGAAATTCGGCGTGACGGCTATGAACGGAAAAAAGCTGGCTCTATAGAGCCAGCTTTTTTAGTCATGATCATTGCGCTGTTGCGCTTAATGTAAACAGTTCTTCGAGCTCCTGTGTGGAAAGCTCGGTAATCCAGTTTTCACTTTGGATAATTTGATCGTTCAGGGTTTGCTTCGATTCGAGCATGGCATCAATTTTTTCTTCGATTGTTCCAGTCGTAATCATTTTATGAACGTGGACAAAGCGCTCTTGGCCTATGCGGTATGCACGGTCAGTCGCTTGATTTTCAACCGCTGGGTTCCACCACCTGTCATAATGGATGACGTGATTAGCGGCGGTCAAATTAAGTCCCGTACCTCCAGCTTTGAGTGAAAGAATCAGTGTCGGATATTCTTTCCTCTGGAATTTCTCAACGAGTGTATCCCGCTCCTGCTTGGAGAGACTCCCGTTTAAAAATTGCACAGGTTCCCCGAACGTTTTTTCAAGCAGCCGCTTCATCATGTTCCCCATCTGAATGTATTGCGTGAAAATCAGGCAGCTTTCGTTTTGGGCGCGGATCGCTGTCATCAGTTCCAGCAATTTTTCGAGCTTGACTGATCTGCCAGCCAGCAGCTCGGTTTGCTCTTCCTTTAAATAGAGCGCGGGATGATCGCATATTTGCTTAAGCCGTCCGAGCATGCTGAGGATCAGCGCTTTTCGCTGCATGCCGGTCAGTGATGTCATATGGTCAAACGTGTCTTTGACAAGCTGCTCATAAAGTGATGCCTGTTCGGCTGACAGCGGAATAAACTCTTTTTCTTCCAGCTTTTCAGGAAGATTAAGCGCGACCTCTTCATCACGTTTGGTCCGTCGGAGAAGGAATGGCCGGATTAACTGCTGAAGCTGTCCAATTCTCTTTTCGTCCCGGTCTTTTTCAATCGGCAGCACATAGCGTTTATGGAAGCCTGTCAAACTGCCGAGGTAGCCTTTATTCATGAAGTCAAAAATGGACCACAGCTCAGTCAGACGGTTTTCCATCGGCGTGCCGCTCAGCGCGATATGATGAAGCCCCTTCAGCTTTCTGATTGCACGTGATTGCTTCGTATGCGCGTTTTTAATATTTTGCGCTTCATCAAGGCAAATCGTGCTCCATGTCACAGAAGACAGCTCTTCCGAATCGGCATGAGACAATCCGTATGAAGTGAGCACCACGTCTGCGTTTTCGTAATGAGCGGCGAAATCATCACCCTTTATACGGCGCGGCCCATAATGGAGCGCGACAGACAGATCAGGGGCAAAGGTTTGAAGCTCCCGCTGCCAGTTGCCGAGTACGGATGTCGGCGCGATAATCAAATGAGGCGTTTTTTGCCGGCCGCTTTCCTTCACGTGCAGAAAATAGGCGATCATTTGAATCGTTTTCCCAAGCCCCATATCGTCAGCCAGACAGGCGCCAAAACCGCTTTCCCGCAGAAACAGCAGCCAGTTCATGCCGTATTTCTGATAAGGGCGGAGTGTCCCTTGGAAAGAAGGGCTGACTTCGTGTTCCGGCAGGTTTTCTGCGGCAGTGAGCTTTCGAATCAGTGACCTGAGCTGTTTGGACAGATCAAATTGAATACCGGCAAAAGCGGATGTATCAATCAAATCTGAATCCTCAAGCCCGCCTTCCCCCTGATCCATTAGTTCACGCGCCAGAATATCGGACATGTGGAGTCCTTCCGATTCCGCTTTTTCCATCAGGCGTTTCATCTGTTTGATGAACTGCGGATCGATTTTTACCCATTGCCCCCGTATATTAACGAGGCGCCTGTTGCTGGCGACGAGCTCATTAAATTCAGCCTCGGTCAGCTCAATTCCATTTGTCGCAAACCGCCAGTTGAAGTCAAGCAGCGCATTCATGCCGACAAATGACTCGCCGCGCGGGGCGGACGACACTTTTGCCTTCAGCATCATGTTGCTGTCTCTGACGATCTGCCACCAGGATGGGAGCAGAATTTCAACGCCCATATCGACAAGCGTCTCACTTGCTTCTGATAGGAAGATCCAGGCTTCTTCCTCAGAGATCAGTGTTGTCCCGGAATCAAATGACAGCCACGGAACCGTTCTGTGAAAGCGGTCCTGCTCACGCGCAATTTTATCGCTGTACGCCTGCCACGATTTTTTGAGGCTCTTCAGCCCGTCAAAAAATTCTACAGCACCGCTCTTTTTATCACGTAAAAACATTTCGATTTTCCAATCGTCTCCGTCAAAGTCCGGTTCATTTAAGCGCAAGCCGACTGTAAATGGAGATTGATCGTCAATCCAGCCAATCCCCTCCAAAAAATCCTCTTCATCAAGAAAATGGCCGCGGAATGTCGTAACCGCAGGCGATTTCTCCTTGATGTGTTCCCATTTCTCCCGCAGGTCATCGTCATATTGGATGTAATCCTGAACGGCAGCGGAAAACCATTCCGCAGTAAATCCTTCCAATATATTGTCGCGGTCCTTCCAGCGAAAAACACCGTTTGTCCATGCTTCATAGTCAGGCATAAAATCGCCGTCTGCGATAAATTCATAGATGGTCGATGCCGCCTCGATCAGCGGCTCCGTTTCTTTTGTAAGCTGCACGGAGCTGAATGAGTTGAACGAGTTTTTGCCGAGAAGCTCTACAGTCATCCATGGAGAAAGCAAAACAGCGGTTGTCCCGATGAAGCTGACATCCTCAAGAAAGGTTCCGTAAAATGAGGATTCGTGCCATTGAAATAAATGCTTTTTCATATGGCTGTAGGGAAGAGGTTGCTCATTCTCATCAAAGGCCGAGAGCGTAAATGATCCATCTTCCATTTGTTCGACGTGGATGAGAATTTCTTTAAGACTCGCCATCAATCAACTTTCCTTTCTGCAGTTCTTCTTGAAGCGCGCGCAGGCGCTTGTAATGTGAGCTCAGCTGCTGAATATACCGCTCCCACACCTTCAGCTTCTTCGCTTTTCTGTACAGGGTGCGCAGTTTTTTCAAATACCGGGCGGCTTCCTTGTACGAGCTGCGGTTCTTCTGATCGATAAAAAAGGACACTTCTCTATGGTAAGCGGGTATAAGCGCCTCTGGGTCGCTCGCTCCAATTTCCTTCAGCATGATTTTATCCATTTCATTGATGGAAAAGCCGACAAGGCTGTGAATTTCAATCCACTCGGCATAGCGTTTTTTTTCATATAAATGATGGCTGTATTCTGTGAACGTATACGGCAGACAGCCCGCGGCATAGCGTTCAAAAAGCGCTTGATCATTGGTTTGCTTCACATAGGCATTCAGCAGAAGGAACAGCTCGCCGATCACATCGCGAATCTCTTTAAACGGCTTATCCAGCTTCGTATAACCCATCGCAATCGGTTCAATTTGCTGGTACCATGTTTTAAGCCGTTTCCAGTCCTTCTTGGCAGTCATTTCACTCAGCCATTGGAACGTATAAGGGAGCGCTTCCGGCGGGAATTGATCAACTTCCGCAAAAATAACGTCATCATTCTTTTGCAGGAACTCCAAATGCAGGCGCCCGAATTGCAATTCAGGAGAAAAACGCCGTCCTGCTTCTTTTTTCAATATCTCCTGTTCGCGTGTCACCCATTTTGGACGCGAAAGCAGCGCACTCCAAATTTCACCAAAGACACGGATGCGTTCATATTGGAAAATTTCTTCTTTCAACAACAAATGCCGGATAACATCCGGTGTTTTATCCAAAAATGGATCGAGCGCAAAAGACAGTGCGTACGTTTTTAATTTATCAATAGAGCTGTAGATTGTATCCATCAGCTGTTCAACGTACGGATTGAGGGAATAAAAATCTTGTTCGGGGTTCAGCTTGCCTGCTTCGATCAATGTGAACATGCGAAGCCAAACCGCAATCGCAGAATGAATCTGATACAGGCTTTTCAGCTCCGGTTTGTTCGGCGCATGTTTTTTTAATGCGGACAGGTAGCCGTAATAGAGGCCCTGCATGTTTTGGCTGCCTTCTGGCGTGCGTGCCTGCCAGAGAGAAAACTCTGAATCAAAAAAAGTGAGCCAGCTTGAAAGCGATTCTTCATTCGGCAGCACCTTTTCCTGAAACTGGCGGCGGACGAGCTCCTTGCTTTCCTCAAGCTTTTCCCTCTCCAGCCAATACTCTGTAAAAGTACCCACTCGCTCGAACATTGCATATACATATAAAAACACAGCCAGCATATGGCGGCAGATTCTTCCGGACGGACATGAACAGCCGCTTTTGACTATGACAAACAAGTTCAATGTGACCCGCACAGGCACAACATCCTGCACGTAAGCCGTAATTTCCGTCGGACTCACTGCTTGTAAACGATAGACTGAATCCTGCCGATATAAAATAAGGGCTTTTTTGATCAGCTGAACATTTTCCTCATTGTAAGGAAGAAGTTCCTTTAACTGTTCAGCAGATGCCAGCACATCGTCTTTGGAAATCATATTCTGAAGCATGATTATCGCTCCTAACCGAGTCACGTAATAAAAAGATCCAATTTCTCTATTATATCGCAACACATCGGCCTTAAAAAGTTTTTCCTAAAAAAGGACATAAAAAATGGGATGTGTCGAATGATGTATTAGAGATTGCAAATTGATAACCGGCATCATATAATAATCGTGTTTTCAACTTATGGAAGCTGAAAGGAAAAAAAAGATGAGTGAAAAGAAATTGAATCAAGAAGAATTTCTGAAAATTTTGATGCATGCACATGAAATTGGTGAGCAGTCATCTGAAATGACGACGAAGGAAATGCTTGAAAATTTGATTTCTCATATTAAAAATGGATATGCAACATAAAAATCCCGCACGCTTTTAGCGGGATTTTTTTATGCGAGATGATGTGACTGCCTGAATAAGAGAAAAAGAGGCAGCAGTGTCAAGACGGTTGGTAAAGCGCTTACATAAAATGAAGGAACATAACGTTTTGTAAAAAAATGTCGAATTATGTCACGTGAAAAGCTTTAGAAATGCGGTTTCAACGTTGTATAATCGTAGATGGAAAAGGATGTTATAAGAGATTTGGAGGTATCATGGGAGAATCTACTAGCTTAAAAGAGATATTATCAACGTTAACAAAACGCATACTTTTGATTATGATTGTAACCGCAGCTGCCACTGCTGCAGGCGGACTCATTAGTTTCTTCGCACTTACACCCATCTATGAAAATTCAACTCAGATTCTGGTCAATCAATCGAAAAACGACCGAAAAGAAGTCCAATTTAACGATGTTCAAACCAACCTTCAGTTAATCAATACGTACAATGTCATCATTAAGAGCCCTGCCATCTTAGATGAAGTCATTAAAGAAATGGGCCTGTCGATGACATCCCAAGAACTGAATGACAAAATTACCGTATCCAGCGAACAGGACTCCCAAGTGGTCAACATATCAGTCAGGGATGAAAACGCGGAAACAGCGGCACATATTGCCAATACTATAGCATCTGTTTTTCAAGACAAAATCACATCCATTATGAATGTTGACAATGTCAGCATTTTGTCAAAAGCCGAGGTTTCAGAACATCCGTCCCCTGTATCGCCAAAGCCGCTTTTAAACATCGCCATCGCGTTTGCGGCCGGATTGGCGGGAAGCATCGGACTGGCCTTCCTGCTTGAGCATTTGGATAATACGATCAAATCGGAAGAGCAGCTCGAATCCCTGCTGGACATACCTGTTTTAGGGACGGTTTCCACCATTGCGAATGAGCAGAAAACAGCAAAAGCCATACAGGGTTTCCAATCTGAAAAAGCGGGGAGTGGACATTTTGGCGCTTAGAAAAAGCAGAGGCTCTTGGATGCGCAGGAATGTCATTGCAATGACAGAACCGAAATCCTTGAACTCTGAACAATATCGGACGATTCGCACGAATATCGAATTTGCTTCAGTGGACCGGCAAATGAAATCAGTTATGATCACATCGGCTTGTCCGGGGGAAGGGAAATCAACAACGGCCGCCAATTTGGCTGTCGTATTTGCCCAACAGGGAAAAAAAGTGCTCCTGATTGATGCTGATTTGCGGAAACCAACAGTACATACGGCCTTTTTTCTTGAAAACACGGTTGGCTTAACATCTGTTTTATTAAAGAAAAGCTCAATGGAGCAAGCTGTGCAAGCCTCAAATGAAAAACATCTTGACGTGCTGACGAGCGGACCGATCCCGCCAAACCCGGCCGAGCTTCTCTCCTCGAAGTGGATGAAGGAGCTTGCTGACGAAGCGAGTGCGGCATATGATATGGTGATTTTTGATACGCCGCCTATTCTTGCCGTAGCAGACGCACAGATTTTAGGCAACGTGGCAGACGGTTCTGTTCTGGTTATTTCAAGCGGAAAAACAGAAAAAGAACAAGCCGCAAAAGCGAAAGAAGCGCTTGAATCGTGCAATAGCAAGCTCCTTGGAGCGATCATGAACGGCAAAAAGCTTTCAAAGCACTCTGAATACGGTTATTACGGAAACAAAGACAATTTCATGCAAAATAAATAACGTGCATCGTGCCCGTTATTTATTTTTGTGAAAAAGGGGGCTAGGACATGATCGATATTCACTGTCACATTCTTTCGGCAATGGATGACGGGGCAGGTGATTCAGCTGACAGCATAGAAATGGCAAAGGCCGCTGTTCGTCAGGGAATCCGGACGATCATTGCGACACCTCATCATAAAAACGGTGTGTATGAAAACGAGCCGGCCGCAGTCAAAGAAGCGGCAGATCAGTTAAACAAACGTTTAATCAAAGAAGACATCCCTTTACATGTGCTTCCGGGACAGGAAATCAGAATCTACGGCGATGTGGAACAAGACCTTGCGAAACGGCAGCTTCTTTCGCTGAATGACACAAAATACATCTTGATTGAGTTTCCGTTTGATCACGTTCCCCGATATGCGGAGCAGCTTTTTTATGATTTGCAGCTGAAAGGATATATTCCGGTTATCGCCCATCCTGAACGCAACAGGGAAATTCGCGAAAACCCCTCCTTGCTGTATCATCTTGTGGAAAAAGGAGCAGCATCTCAGATGACTTCAGGAAGTCTTGCGGGGACCTTCGGCAAGCAGCTGAAAGCATTTTCTCTCCGGCTAGTTGAAGCCAATTTGATCCATTTCGTAGCCTCAGATGCCCATAATGTGAAAACGAGAAATTTTCACACTCAAGAGGCCCTTTATGTTTTACAGAAAGAATTCGGCCCGGACCTTCCTTACATGCTGACGGAAAATGCGGAGCTTCTCCTGCGGAACCAGACCATCTTCAGACAGCCTCCGCAACCGGTCAAAAGAAGAAAATTGTTTGGTCTCTTTTAACAGCTGATTCTCATTTCACCACTTTCTTTTTGAGAGCGATATAATAGTGTATTGTATGATTGAATCACATTTCAGAAATCTGTACAGGCTGTACCCGACAGGCTATGCGGGAGATCATTCGCATTCATGATAGGATGTTCTCATACGATATTACGGAAGCTGCAAAGCAGCAATTTAACTGTTGGAGGGAAACAATGAATATTACAGTCATCGGAACAGGCTATGTCGGTCTTGTGACAGGTGTTTCTCTTTCTGAGATTGGACATCATGTAACCTGCATTGATATTGACGCTCACAAGATTGATGAAATGAGAAAGGGCATTTCCCCCATATTTGAACCTGGTCTTGAAGAGCTGATGAGAAAAAATACAGCTGATGGGCGGCTGAACTTTGAAACGAGTAATGAGAAAGGCTTGGCACAGGCAGATATCATTTTTATAGCGGTCGGCACTCCGCAGAAAAGCGACGGACACGCCAATCTGGAGCAAATTACAGATGCGGCCAAACGCATCGCACAGCATGTCAAACGAGATGCCATTGTGGTAACGAAAAGCACAGTGCCCGTCGGGACAAACGATTTGATTAATGGACTGATCGCTGAACATCTAGCTGAGCCTATCAGTATATCGGTCGCATCCAATCCGGAATTTTTGCGTGAGGGGTCGGCGATCTTTGACACGTTTCATGGAGACAGGATCGTGATCGGAACAGCCGATAAGAAAACAGCCGATACGCTTGAGGAGCTCTTCCGTCCGTTTCAAATCCCGATTTACAAAACGGATATCAGAAGCGCTGAGATGATCAAATATGCCTCAAATGCTTTTCTGGCCACTAAGATCAGTTTTATAAACGAAATTTCGAATATATGTGAAAAGGTCGGCGCCGATATCGAAGCGGTCGCCTACGGGATGGGACAGGATAAGCGGATCGGGAGCCAGTTTTTAAAAGCGGGCATTGGCTACGGCGGTTCTTGTTTTCCAAAGGACACAAACGCCCTCGTGCAAATTGCCGGCAATGTCGAGCATGATTTTGAACTGCTGAAATCGGTTATCAAAGTCAACAACAATCAGCAGGCGATGCTGGTTGATAAAGCGCTGAACAGGCTTGGCGGGGTGACGGGAAAAACGATTGCCCTTTTAGGCCTGTCATTTAAACCGAATACGGACGATATGAGGGAAGCGCCGTCAATTGTCATTGCAGACCGTCTCGCTGCGCTCGACGCCCGTATTAGAGCTTACGATCCCATTGCAGTTAGCCATGCAAAGCATGTTCTCCCGCAAGCTGTTGAATATAAAGAGACGATCGAGGAAGCTGTCAAAGGGTCCGACGCCGTCATGATTTTAACCGACTGGTCTGACATTAAACAATTCCCGTTAGAGGCTTATCAGGATTTGATGGAAACGCCGCTCATTTTTGACGGCAGAAACTGCTACACATTGGATGAAGCTTTGGCTGCAGGAGTGGAGTATTATTCTGTCGGACGAAAGGCGGTTGTGCCGTCAGGTTTAATTCAATAATTGAAAAAGAAAGGCTGGTTGCGCACCAGTCTTTTTTTCGTCTATTGCGGGGTGCTGAATACATTTGCTACTATTTAACTATTGTTTGGAAAAGTATGCAGAATTAGGGCTTCTTTACACAATCGTTTGATAAAACATTAGAAGAAACGAAGAAAACCAGAAAATAAAATCTTTCAAAAATAATTGGAGATGCCGGAAAAGGAGAGTCATCTGATGAATCATCTGCCTGAAAAAATGAGACCGTACCGCGAATTGCTGGAGAAATCAGCGAAAGAATACGTAAAATTGAATGTCCGAAAAGGGAAAACAGGACGATATGACAGTAAAATTGCCGGTGATCCCTATTTCCCCAAGCATGAAACATACCCGACTGATGAAAATGGACAGCCGATGAAGCTTCTGGCGCAGATTAATTTCTCGCACATTCCCCAGCTTGACGGCTATCCTTCTTCGGGTATCCTGCAGTTCTACATTTCTGTTCATGATGATGTCTATGGATTGAATTTTGACGATCGATGTGAACAAAAGGATTTCAGAGTGATCTATTTTGAAAATATCATAGAAAACGAAGACGAGCTTGTTTCTGATTTTTCATTTATTGGCACAGGCGAATGTGATTTTCCGATTTTATCAGAAGCAGCAGTTGAGCCTGTGAAATCTTCGGAATGGGTCCTGCCGACAGATTTTCAATTTGAGCAGTATACGGGCATGGAAACAATGGAGTTCTTTGGCCAGTTCGACGAGGATGAAGAAGACGTTTATAATGAACTGGCTGAAAACGGATTTGGCCATAAAATTGGCGGATACGCTTCTTTTACCCAGCATGATCCGCGGGAATACGCATATAAAGAACACACCATCATGCTTTTGCAAATTGATTCAGACGATGATATCGATTCAATGTGGGGAGACGTCGGCATCGCCAATTTTTTCATCACACCTGACGATTTAAGAAAAAAAGACTTTTCAAACGTTCTGTACAACTGGGACTGCAGCTAATACAAGCTTTTGATCCAAAGGGTCATACCTGATCAGAAGCGGAAATAATATAAGCCAAATGACAAAATCAGACGTGGCCGAACCGATGAAGAACATAAACATGAACAGAGGCAGATCAACAACATCTGCCTCTTTCAAGTGCCTTTATTACTATGACTTTAGGTATTTCCATTCCGTAAAACGCTTTTATTAGCTGTATAACGAACAAAAACAAGATCATATACCTATGTTTTAAGAGTGTTATAAGCCTAAATTAAGCCGTTTACCCTATTTAAGCCGCCTTCTGGCTATTTTAAAATATAATATATGGAAATAAAGTATGGAAAAGTCTATCTTCATCAGCCCCTCCATACGACTTTTTGAGTATTAAGAGGTGATTCAGATGGGTTATGAAAGTATGCTGGCGGATATCAAAAGTTCGCTTAACGGAAAAATTTCCGACGTGGAAGACAAGATCGAAAAGCTGAAAAAAGCAAAAAAGGACATAGACACACTGCAAGAAGAGGCAATCACTGAAATCAAAGAAATTGTAAAACCAGAATTGGGCAAGCACTGGACGGGAACAAAAGCGGATGATTTCGACAAGGGAAGAGAAGAGGCGAAATCGGAAGCATCCAAGATTGTGAATGATAAATATAACGAGTATATGGCTTCGATTCAGATGGAGATTATTCATTTGGAATCTAAGAAATTTCTCTATGACAAAGAATTAAAGCTAGCGAATTTTGCTGGTCATACTCTTGCTAAGGGTGAAGAATTCTTGGAGGATGCTGTTAATCAAATTAAATCTATTAAATTGTGGTGATCTTTTTTATGTCAGAAATTAAATTGAAATACGATACTGTAATCAAAACATTAGATTCTGTCAAAGATGCGCTTGCTGACGTATCAATCGGCGCCGCGGGGTCCAATGGAAAAAACAAACTCGATTATACGAAAAAATATCATGAGCGTGAGGAGAACATCAAAACCATGCTCGGAGATTACAAAAAAGCGGTACAGAAAAATATTGAGGATACAAAGGATAACGTAGATTCACTCAAAGAGCAGGACGAGGCGATAGCGGTAAAATAGAACAGAAAGGGCAGTGCGATGAGTAAAGTATTTGAATCAAAATCTTTAATCGAAGAAGCGAAGAGCAGAAAAAAGCAATATGAGACGCTTGAAGAGCAGCTGAACACGCTGAAAAAAGCGTTTCAGGGAGTTGCAGATTTAGGCGATAATTTTAAAGGAAAAGGCGCGGACAATATTAAAGATTTCTTTCAGGGGCAGGCCGAAATCGTCGAAAGCTGGCTGACGCTTGTCTCTGCTCAAATTGCATTTTTAAATGGCATTTCAGGCGATATTAAAGATCAAGAACTGAATGATTCATATGTGGAAACTTCATTTTTGGATCATGAGCTGCCCAATGGAGACCTGAAAGCCTCAGAGATTGTCTCCGCTCATAAAGAAGAAATCGATTCTATTTTGTCAGGCATCAGCGATATTATTGATCTCGACATGTACACGCTTGACGACTATGCAGATAAGATGGGTGATGCCCAAAAAATCAGACGTGACACGATCACAGCTGTCGATAAGCTTGATGAATCCCTGACCACTGAATATCAAAATTTAGAATCCCTAGACAACGCAGTGCTCACCAAATATTCTGTTCTCATGCAGGCCACCAGCAATGGGAAGAGCGCATCCCCTATGTACTATGACAAAAAAGCCTTCCACAGCAATGAAGTCTACAAAAGCGTCATTGAAGTAGAAAATCAAGGAACAACCTATATCGATGCAAAAGCCCAGCAAGCAGAAGCAAGACGTCTCCAGGAAAAAGCCGAGGAAGAAGCAAACAAACCATGGTACGAAAAAACATGGGATGGAGTTTGCAACTTTACTGGAGAAGTCACTGGCTATTATGATTATAAAAGAGCAACCGAAGGCGTTGATCCGGTTACCGGAGAAAAACTCTCCACCGCAGAACGTGTGACAGCAGGAGCTATGGCCGCTGCCGGATTCATACCGGTCGTCGGCTGGGCAGGCAGGGCCTTCAAAGGCGGAAAAGCCATCTACAAAACCGGAAAAGCAGCTATCGCTGCTGAACACGCTTTAGACGCCTACAAAACAGGCAAATCCTTAGACATTCTCAAAATGACAGAAATGGGTGCGTACGGCCTTGTTGCGTCAAACGGATTCTCAGAAGCCGTCACAGGCCGGGATATGTTCGGAAACAAAGTGTCTGAGGAGAAGCGGAAACAGGGGGCGCTCGAAGCGGCATTGAGTTTGGTTGGAGCCGGTGCATTGGCGAAACACATTGATAAAGGCATCCCGCTTTCAACCCATTCAAAAGTTCAAACAGCTAACAAGACATTAGAAAAAGTAAAACAATTCAAAGTCCCAACAAACGTCCGCGTGTACGCAGAACGCCCTGTAACTCCGGATGGCTTCACATTCGGAATCCCGACAGTCCGTGTCGATGTGGAAAAGACGGCTGTTAAGGATCTTGGGATTGTGAAGATGGCGAGTAGATGGAGTAATGATGGTGAATATGATGGGATTAGAGGATATAAAGGCAGAGATCTTTCAAAATACGATGATAAGTATTTAATTGATCCTAGGCTTGTAGTAGAGATGAATTTTAAGGGGAAAGGCAAATCTGGAACAAATGCAGCTGGCTGGGAAAGAAATGCGAAAAAATTCTTCAACACGTTACTTAAAAATAATCCTGAGTTTTGGAGTGCTGAAAATACTGCTAAGATTAAAAGAGGAAGAGTTCCAGTAGTTGATGAGCAATTTATAAAACATTTTCCACAGTATGCAGATTATTTAAAAGACCCTATGAGGCATCATCATATTGGAGAAGGAGGTCAAGCAGCAGCTTTACCTAAAAGCTTGCACCCTGGATATGGCGGTATTCATAATGTCGAAAAAGAATGGGGAATTACCGGAGTAGATGATCAAATTGCAAATAGACTAGAAACATTCAGAAAAGAATGGGGAAGGTGACAAGATGTTATTACCAGAAGAATTTAATAGAAACTGGGATGTTAATAAAAATGGTCCGTTATTAAAGTTTCCATATGATGATCTAATAGAGGTTCCTTTTTCAGAGGATTTTAAGCAATTTTTATCTATAGGAGGCTTACCTGAAACACCTCCACCTTATTTGGATTTTACTTCCTCTCAAACATCATTTAAACCAATAACTAGTATTTTTGATATGTCTGAAGCATTTCAAAAATATTGGTTGTTGGGATCCACTGGTTCAGGAGATCCAGTGTGTATCGTTGAAAGTAACGAGAGAATCGTTTATTTAGATAATGGTAATGAATATAAAGAAGTATTTATTAACTCTTCAATAAATCAATTTGCTGAATGTATATTACTTTTCTCAGAAATGATTGATAAGGCTATACACATAAATGGTGAGGATGCATTTATTGATAATGATATTCCGGAAGATGTAATCGAATGGTTAAAAGAAGAACTCAAAAGAGTAGACTCTAATTGTACAAGAGAAGGAAGTTTTTGGGGTACTGAAATAGAAAATTTATATGAATAATGAAGAGAGCTAACAGCCTAAAATGGGATATGGAAGTCCCTAAAATAATGAACTTCGTATAAACGTTTAGATTGTTTAAATAATTAAGTTTATTAGTTGGAATGGTTAAAACTATGGAACACGGAATCAGATTTATTAACGAATACCCAGAAATTGGTAAACTTTTTCATCGTCTATTTGTAAATAGGGAATTAGACGAATGGTACAAGAGCAAATGCGCAGAGAAAATAAAAGTACCTGATGAATTTAATCAAATAAAAGGTTTGAAAAAAATTGAAGTTAGAGATTTAAACAATCCTTCAGGAGAAATTGATATCCATTTGCAAGGTCTTTCTGGGGAAAATGGTTTTCATTTAGAACAGCAAATCAATATGAAAGTATCTAAATTGGTTCCTGTTTATGTATTAGATTATAGTTATTCCCTAAGACACGATTTAATCGATGGCGCTTATGACATTGTAGGAACCGCTGAATCTTTAGAATTCATTCAGGGAACGAACTATATTAATAAAATAATGCAAGAGAAAGGGTTTATTGAACTCAGTTATTTGTATGATTACTACGATACTGTGTATGAGTGGAGTGAATTGCCGCATATACAGCCTTTCAACAGGAGATTAACATTAGGAGATGCCTTGTTTACTGATGTATTAGAATTGCTATAGTTAAAAACTTGCCGTGTTGTCATCGGCAAGTTTTTTTATAGAAAGTATAACAATGTAGAGTGCAAGGAGAAGCGGGATGAAAAGAGACCATATTTCTCAATTGCAGCCATTAAAAATCTGTAATGGCTGGTCTGTAGTACTGAACAATTTATGTTCAGAAAAAAGAATGCAAGAAAAATGTGAATTACTAATACTGCAAAATGAAAAACGTAAGGCCTTTATTAAGGTAAGTTATGAAAATAATCAATACTATATCAAAGTAGCTGGCTTACATACAGATAAGATTTATGAAGATAAGTCTTTTAATGAGATAGAACAATTATTAGTTGAGTTAGAATATCAAATCTGGAATGTGGGAAGCGGGGTTTTAGAAAATTTGCACCCGCTAACCCAACAGATTCCCAATTTCTTAAGGCTAAAGATACCGGCTGGTTGGACCGTTGATTATATTACTTTAAAAGATACTGATCCTAAGACTCTAGAGGCAAATGACGATGCTTGGTTATTTGACTTTAATCAAGATCTCCTACAGATTTCTCATAAGACAAAAAAATTGCTGCTTGACGTAGGGTGGTACCCAGAAGGTGATCAAGCCGGAAGCTACGGGATTGAACTAATAAAAAACGAAGATTGGGAAAATCCTTTAGAGGATATTATGTGTACTGAACTTAAAGAATTAATTAAACAATTGGATTATATTTTTATGAAAGAAATGAAATATGAATATTAATAAAAGCAGGTTGCACTATCTGCTTTCAATTTAACGTAATAGTAAGAACGGAAAAAGACACTGGGGAGAAGTGGTAACGCTACAGTTGTTCTTTAGGTAAGGTGGTATAATAAGTAATGAAATACGGACATTATCATAATCAGGTAAAAGAAGTTATTGACTTTTCCAAAACCTTTAAAGTAGTTACATCAGAAGATATTTCTTATTTTACTAAAATTATTAAAGATAAAGAAAAAGCTAAATACTATGCTTATGAAGCTGAATTTGGTGAAGACGAATATACGTGGAATGATCTAAGAGAAAATGAAATGAGTGAAGTGTGGGACAAATATTACCAACTAATCGATGATCAAAAGCCACAAAATTTAGACATATTACTAGATGTTTTTTCTGTAAACGTCAGAAGCGCTATGACTGAATTAAATACTTTTTTTGAAGAGATCGTAGCAGACCTAAATAATTGTGCCATAAATAGAGCAGTAAACGGGATAACAGACAATTTTTTTGAAAAGCTTTTTAAAATTTATAAAGCGGGTTATTTTCCATGTGGTTGGGATGGAGATTATCCTAATGGGAATTTTATCGCCTTGAAAAAAGGTTATAGGCAATAAAGAAATCAGTCTATCGAAATGCAGGAAGATAGTGAGAAGACTATTTTAAGAGGGGAAAAAAAGTAAAATGGAAATACATCAAATTCACGATTTTCATCTAAAAGATGAATCGGATTTTGTTCAAACACAACAATTCCTTAAAAATCGTATCAACCTATCCCCCACGATCCATCCAGACTCCATTAACACCTGCGCAGGTGTCGATCTCGCCTATTGGGAGCAGAACGGAGAACCATACGGGGTGTGCAGTATTATCGTGGTTGACGCTGATACAAAAGAAGTCATTGAAAAAGTGCATAGCATGGGGAAAATCAGCGTACCGTACGTTTCGGGTTTTCTTGCATTTCGTGAGCTGCCTTTGATCATTGAAGCGGCCAAAAAGCTGGAGACGGAGCCGGATGTCTTCTTGTTTGATGGCAACGGATATCTGCATTACAATCATATGGGCGTTGCCACCCATGCGGCTTTTTTTCTGGATAAGCCGACGATTGGGATTGCGAAAACCTATCTCAAAATCAAAGGCTGTGATTTCGTGATGCCTGAAAATGAAGTAGGCGCATACACCAATATTCTCATTGACAGCGAGGTATATGGCCGGGCGCTGCGGACGCGGCGGGACGTGAAGCCTATTTTCTTGTCTTGCGGTAATTATATTGATTTAGAAAGCAGCTATCAGATCATAATGAGCTTAATCAATCAAGAAAGCAGGCTGCCGATCCCTGTCCGCCTGGCTGACCTTGAAACACATGTCTTGCGAACGTTTTATCAGAAAAATCATGGGTAACACTTGGGGCTCTAAGCCATCAAGTGTTTTTTTGTATGCTGTGTGCTTTCCTGATCTCAAAAACCTTGTCCTTGTGGAAAGATTTTATTTGAATGTTTTCCGCGTCAAATCGATAAAAGCCTTTAATGGCGCAGACATCCACTTGTCCTTATGCCATGCTAATTGAGTGAAAACGGGGCAATCGCTCTGCCAATTGAGTTCTTTCATTCGGCCTGCTGCAATATCATCTTTTACTGTCATTTCAGGCAAGATTCCAATCCCAAGTCCGGCCATTACGCATTGTTTGATGGCTTCTATGCTGACGAATTCCAATTTGTTAGGATAGACACCGGAGTCATGCAAATTGTTCTCAAAGAGCGTGCGGTACGAACAGCCGTCCTCTGTCAGCAGAAGAGTTTCGTTTTGAAGATCCTTCAATGTTACTGGTAAATCCGCAGGAAAAGGATGGTCATTAGCAGCCACCATTTTGATCTCATCCTGAATCAAAGATTCAACGTGCAGTACGTCTTCCGTCCGGTTTACATCCAAGATGAAGGTGATATCAAGCTGGCCCTGTAAGAGCTGTTCTTTCGCTTGTTCATTGGAGATATATGGTTTGAATATGAGCTTTACTTGGGGAAATGCCTGTTTAAATTCTTTTATGATAGGCGGCAGGCGGTATGTGCACTGGCTTTCCGTCGCCCCGATTTTTAGGGTTCCGGTTGTTTCTTTTACTTGATTTGCGGCCATTTTCGCTTCTTCTGTTAACGCAATAATCTTCTGTGCATAAGATTTGAACGTTTTTCCTGCTTCTGTCAAGATAAGCCGCTTGCCGAGCCGTTCAAATAAAGGCGTCCCGATTTCTTCTTCAAGTGATTTGATCTGAGAAGTAACGCTTGATTGTGCATAATTAAGCATTTTGGCGGTTAGGGTGAAGTTTACATGTTCTGCCGCCGTAATAAAGGTGATCAGCTGCTTCAATTCCACTTGTTCTCTTCCTTTCTAAATCGGTTTTAGCGATTGGATTAATCGAAATAATCATCTGTATTGATTGATGAATCCATTATAAAATGAAGAAAATCATTCGTAAACAAAGGAGCAGATGCATCATGAAAATTGCGGTTATTAACGGCGGAACTCGGTCTGGCGGAAATACGGATATTCTTGCGGAGAAGGCTGTTCAAGGATTTGATGCAGAGCACATTCATTTGCGGAAATATCGAATCCAGCCAATTGAAGATCTGCGCCACGACCAAGACGGCTTTCGACCTGTTCAAGATGACTACGATTCTATCATTGAGCGGATATTGCCGTGCGATATTCTTGTATTCGCCACCCCAATTTATTGGTTTGGCATGTCAGGGACATTAAAGCTGTTTATTGATCACTGGTCACAGACGTTGAGAGATCCGAGATTTCCTGATTTTAAACAGCAAATGTCAGCGAAACAGGCATATGTAACAGCAGTGGGCTGAGACAACCCAAAAATAAAAGGGCTGCCGCTGATTCAGCAATTTGAACATATTTTTCATTTTATGGGAATGCCCTTTAAAGGTTATGTGCTGGGAGAAGGCAATCGTCCAGGCGATATTCTTCGTGATCATCAGGCGCTGTCCGTTGCGAGCAGCTTACTGAAAAGAAGCGATGCGATATGAAGTTTTTGCTGTCGGTCATTGCTGGCATGCTGATTCTTGCATTCTTTTTATTTTGGAAGGTCCAGCCTCCTGTTTGGATACATGTTGAAACCGATTCACCCCAGTTGAAGAAATCTGTGAGAATGGCAGGAACCACGCTGCAAGTCAAGCACATCATCAAGAGTGACGCAGGAGAAGAAACAGCTGTCATATCGAACGGCATTTCTGGTCCAAAATAAAAAAGCACCTTTCAGGGTGCTTTTTTCTACAAATGAGGAATTACAAGGCCTCCATATAAAAACGCCGCAATAATCAAAAATGCCGGATGCATTTTGAATTTTGTCATGGCAAGGAGGGAGATCCCCGCAATTACAATAGATTGGATCCATCCGATCGCTTTGATGCCGTCTGCGCCGATTTGCCAGGTAAGAATGAGCATCATGACCGCAATGACAGGCTGAACGGACAGTGTCATGCCTTTGATAACAGGGGATTGACGGAAGCGCTGGATGATGCGCAGCAGGACGATCAATGCGAGCGCCGACGGTACGATGGTTGCGATCAGGGCAATCAGGAAGCCGGGCCAACCGCCTGCGCTGTAGCCGACATACGCGGCGATTTTGGTGGCGATGGGGCCCGGCAATGCGTTCGCAAGTGCGAGCATATTTGAGAATTGATCGTTTGAAAGCCAGCTGTATCTGTTTACGACTTCTTCAAACATTAGCGGGATAGATGCAGGTCCGCCGCCATATCCCAGTAGGTTTGCGATAAAAAACGCCATAAATAAATAGATCGATATCATGAGGCCGACATTCCTTTATCATGTTTATTTGTGACTTTGTCTTTCAGTTTAAAATGAAATGCCCCGTACGCTAAGAAAATGATAATGACAAGGCCGGGATTGATCTGAAACGTTTGCAGGCCGATAAAAGCGATGATAAAAAACAGGATTCCGGTGACCCAGCCGAAACCTTTAAGCGCTTTTTGGCCAAACTCGTACGCCATAATTCCGAGCATTACTGCAATCACCGGCGTGACGGCGCCTATCATGCCGGCAACAACTGCTGAATGGCTTAACACATTTACTGCCGCAAACAAGCCCACCATCGCAAGACATGTAGGCAGAATGTGGGTGAGTGTCGCCACAATGGCACCTAATGTGCCTTTAAGCTTAAAGCCCAGATACGCAGCCATTTTTGTGGCAATCGGCCCGGGAAGCGCATTAGCGATTGCTAATATTTCTCCGAATTCATCATCGTCAATCCATTTATATTTATTGACCGCTTCATGGCGGATCAGCGGAATCACGGAAGGTCCGCCGCCGAATCCTAATATGCCGGTGCGCACCATCGCGGCCGTCATATCCCGATAAGGATGGTTTTTCATTTTGTTTCTCTCCTTTACAGCTTCATTCCCATACGGCTTTTGTATCGTTTGATCAGCATCTGGCAATCAACACTGACGACGCCTCGCAATGGATACAGCCGTTTTGTTAAAAACTCTTCCATTTCTTGATCGTTGGCAAAGATCCCATGCATATGCAGCTTGCTCGGACCTGTCATGTGATAAAGGCTGGTGACCGCAGGCTCTTCCTCAAGCTTAAGAGCGACCTCTTCTAAAAACTGCGGTTCTACCTCGACATTGAAAAACACGGATACATGGATGCCGATTTTAGAGGGATTGATGACCGCGGTGAATTTTTCAATAATGCCGGCTTCAATTAATTGGTTGATACGAGCCTGGACGGCGACCCGGGACAAATCGACTCTTTTGCCAAGATCCGTATAAGAAATTCTTCCTTCTTCATGCAAAATCGTGAGAATTTGTTTATCAGTCTCATCAAGTACAAGGTTGGGGATTTGATATTCATGACTCAATTGCTCCACCTGCTTTCGTAGCCTTTTAGCCATCATTTTATCATAAAAAGTTACGTTTCGAACGAAAAAAATTTTATTTGTTTTCGAAATGAATGGATAAATATCTTATTGTTTGCGAAAGGAAGAAAGTTCGTCAGTTTTTCTGCCGGATCAGTAGATGTGAAAAATCAGGCTCCCTATACTGAAGAAAATCTCTTAAAAAGGGGACTTGTGATGAACAAATCTGTCATCGGTACAAAGCAAATGGTCGTTAGTCCGCATTATCTTGCTTCTCATGCCGGAAACCGCATACTGGACAAGGGAGGTAACGCATTTGACGCCGCCGTTGCGGTGAGTGCTTGCCTGGCGGTTGTGTATCCGCATATGACCGGACTTGGCGGGGATGCCTTTTGGCTGACCTTTCATCAGAAAACAAAATCAGTAAAAGTCTACAATGGCACCGGACGTTCAGGAAAAAACGTAACGAGAGATGTATATAAGGGAAAAAGCGTGATTCCGCTGCGGGGAATTGACAGTGCCATTACTGTGCCCGGGATGGTTGATAGCTGGGATGCGGTACTGAAGGAGTATGGTCGCATGTCTCTTGAGGACGTGTTGGAGCCAGCACACGATTATGCCCAAAATGGGTTTCCTGTATCAGCCGATCAGTGCCGTCACACAGAAACGAATCTTGAACTGCTCGTCTCCACGCCTTACACAGCTGACATTTTTACAAGAAGAGGCAAAGCACCTATTCCGGGAGAGCGGTTTGTGCAAAAAGAGCTTGCAGAGAGCTTGAACATGATTGCCAAAAAAGGAAGAAGCGCATTTTATGAAGGAGATATCGCTCAGCGGATTGTCTCGTATTTACAAAATAACGGCAGTTACATGACACTCGATGATTTTAAAGCGCACCGGGGCGAGTGGACGGAGCCTGTATCAAGTGATTATCGAGGATACAGTGTGTATCAGGCGCCGCCGAATTCTCAGGGATTTACCGGTTTATTAACACTGAACATTTTGGAAAACTATGATTTCACCAAAATCGAACATGGATCTTTTACGTATTATCATGTGCTTGTGGAGGCATTGAAAAAGAGTTTTCTAGATCGGAATGCCGTCCTGACTGATCCGGCGTTTGCAGACATCCCGCTTGAAAGGCTATTGGACAAACGTTATGCAAAACGATTGGCAGAAGAAATCGGCCATCTCGCAGTACCGGCTGAAAGCAGGCCGGTGGGAAGTGATACGGCATATGCGGCCGTAATCGATGCGGATGGCAACGCAGTGTCATTCATTCAAAGCTTGTACTTTGAATTTGGCTCTGCAGTCACTGCCGGTGATACAGGCATTTTGCTGCAAAATCGCGGGTCATTTTTCTCATTGGATGAACATCATGTCAACACACTTGAACCGAAAAAGCGCACCTTCCATACGCTTATGCCGGCTATGGTCTGTAAAGGCGGAAAGCCGAAAATCCTGTACGGCACACAAGGCGGCGAAGGCCAGCCGCAGACCCAGACGGCCATCATTACCCGAATGCTGGATTACGGAATGGATCCACAGCAGGCAATCAGCGAACCGCGCTGGGTATGGGGCAGAACGTGGGGAGAGGAATACGAAGGCCTCAGAGTCGAGGGCAGATTCACAGAGAAAACAATCCAAAAACTGAAAGACAGCGGACATCTCGTGGAGGTTGTCAGTGACTATGATCCGCTGATGGGACATGCGGCAGCTATCAAAGTTGATGAAGAAGGGTTTCTCCAAGGCGGAGCTGATCCCCGGGGAGACGGAGCGGCTGTGGGGGTTTGAGATTAGAAGAAAATACAAATATAAATAAGAATAACTAGAAGTAGGGCGGCACCAAATAAATAGTGTATATATTGTTTTTCTTCCTGCCTATATTTCCATTCCATAAATGTACGCAAACAATTCGACAAGAGTAGAAATAAAATAAGCATCTTCCCGGGAGGAAAGTGAAACAAAGAAAAACCTAATAAAATGAGCAAGATGATGTCCAGCAATCCTTGTGTGCTATTTACAGGTTTATACCACCGAGGTGGTTTAGGGATTCCAAGTTTTTTTCGGGCATAGGTATAAAAAGCAATATTGGTAAATAACATGACCAGTATCACAATCAAAAAATGAGTGCCTTCCATTCTAATCCCCCCTCTTTATCTTTTATACGAAGAAAAAGGAAAAACGTTTCATAAAAGAACACCCGAAACTTTCCCCGGGTGTTCTTTTTTATAGGTAACATTATGTAATCACAAGGTCTTTTTGACTAGTTCCTTCTATTTAAATAGTCCTTCTGTTCAGCTGGGACGAATCAGTGTGAATTCTTCCCCGAGCTTGGCATAATGGTTTCCCGCCAATCGTGAGGCTGGCTTTAATTCATCTGTCAAAATATATCCCTTTTCTGCATCATACACCTTTTCGTCTAGGTGGAAGCAGACAACTCTTCCGATGAGCAGATCTGCTGTAGTGACTCCTTGATCATTGTCAAAGGTAATATGCCGCTCTAATGTGCACTCAAAGCGAACTCGGGCTTCCTGAATGCCGGGAACCGAAACAGCGTTGCTTTCAACAGGGTGAAGCGAGGTGCGCGTAAGCTCGCTTTCATCCGGCCCTAAGTTTGCAGCCGTTTTATTGATATCTTCAATGATGGCTTCATCACTGACATGAACGACAAATTCTCCGTTTTCCACTGCGTTTCGCGCTGTATCTTTTTGGCGTCCTCCCGCCCTGTTCACAGAAATACTGAGGAGCGGAGGATCTGAGCTGACGACGTTATAAAAGCTGAAAGGCGCGGCATTTACCGCTCCTCCTGAAGAAAGTGTTGTCACAAATGCAATGGGGCGGGGAATAACGGTACCTGACAATAGCTTGTATGTGTCTTTGGCACTAAGCTGGTCAGCTTGAAATATGTACATGGCAACAACCGCCTTTATCGTTAGGATATCTTGATTATAACGAAATGGTTTCGAGGAAACCATATGATGCGGGTTGCATATGTTATGTCATGACATATATCTAATACAGGGGAAATGAAAAAATAGGCTTCCGTACCTCAGCCGGCAGCCTATTGAAACAATGGAAACTTAAATTATTTGTATTTCTTTTTGACTACCCAGCAATTGCCGTCTTTCCAGTATTCTTTTTTGCTGTCATAATCATCGTGCTTTTTGCAGTGTTTCTTATGGGAACGGTAAGATTTTTTGTGTGTGCGGCATGACTTCTTATAGCTTCGGGATTTTTTGTAGGAACGGCAAGATTTTTTATAGCTGCGAGATTTTTTATAGCTGCGAGATTTTTTGTGGCTGCGAGATTTTCTGTGAGAACGGTAAGATTTTTTGTGGCTGCGAGATTTTTTGTGAGAACGGTAAGATTTTTTGTAGCTGCGAGACTTTTTGTGAGAACAGTAATATTTTTTGCGGCTGCGAGATTTTTTGTGAGAGCAGTATGATTTTTTGTGGCTGCGAGATTTCTTGTGAGAGCAGTATGATTTTTTATGGCTGCGAGATTTTTTGTGCGACTTTTTATGACTGCGTTTTTTTCCATGAGGCTCTTGGTATAAATAATCCTTTAAACCTTCTTTTTTAGCGGATTTCACCGCTTCTTTGATGTCAGAATGGGAATAGTGGCCCAATTTGAAATCCTCCTTTTTAAAAATATGTTAAGGATGAAGCTCCTTACTACCCTCATAGTACGCGCGGTTTTAAAAAGTGTATAAGTGTTCCGCTGAGATCGCATAAAAATAAACGCCTAAAATTTGTAAGGGGGATTATGGATGAAGAATCAATCCAATTTACCGCTTTATCAGCTGTTTGTTCATCCAAAAGATTTGCGTGAATTAAAAAAGGATATATGGGACGATGATCCGGTGCCGGCTGTGATGAAGGTAAACCAAAAAAGGCTGGATATTGATATTGCGTATCGGGGATCACATATCAGAGACTTCAAAAAGAAGTCATACCATATTTCCTTTTATCAGCCTAAGTTATTCCGCGGCGCACGAGAGATTCACTTAAATGCGGAGTATAAAGATCCTTCTTTGATGAGAAACAAATTGTCTCTGGATTTTTTCTCAGAGCTAGGGACGCTGTCTCCAAAGGCAGAGTTTGTGTTTGTAAAGCTGAATGGGAAGAATGAAGGGGTTTATCTTGAACTAGAATCCGTTGATGAATATTACTTAGCAAAAAGGAAGCTGGCGGACGGTGCGATTTTTTACGCGGTGGATGATGATGCTAACTTTTCTCTGATGAGCGATTTGGAAAGAGAAACGAAGACCTCGCTGGAGCTTGGATATGAAAAGAAGACAGGGACTGAGGAGGATGATTTTTATTTACAGGATATGATTTTTAAAATTAATACGGTCCCTAAAGCTCAGTTTAAATCAGAAGTGACAAAGCATGTGGATGTCGATAAGTATTTGCGATGGCTTGCCGGTATTGTATTCACCTCAAACTATGATGGGTTTGTCCACAACTACGCATTATACAGAAGCGGGGAAACCGGATTATTTGAGGTGATTCCTTGGGATTATGACGCGACCTGGGGCAGGGATATCCATGGAGAGCGGATGGCTGCCGATTATGTAAGGATTCAAGGGTTTAATACACTAACCGCCCGGATATTGGATGAACCCGATTTTCGCAGGTCTTACAAGCGCCTGTTAGAAAAAACGCTCCAATCTCTTTTTACAATAGAATATATGAAACCGAAAATCATGGCGATGTATGAACGGATTAGGCCGTTTGTTCTGATGGACCCGTATAAAAAGAATGATATTGAGCGTTTTGATCGTGAGCCGGATGTGATCTGCGAGTATATTATAAACCGTTCACAATACCTCAATAATCATTTAAGTATTTTATAAATGTGTGAAAATGGGTATTCGCTGAAAAAGCGACAATTAGGCTATTGAATTAGTTCAACAAATAAATGTGACACGTATATATGCAGTATGTTTATCATCTATGTATAAGTGACTAGGAGGAATTTGAATGAGCAAGAGGAGAATGAAATATCATTCAAATAATGAAATATCTTATTATAACTTTTTGCACTCAATGAAAGATAAAATTGTTACTGTATATCGTGGAGGTCCGGAATCTAAAAAAGGAAAATTAGCAGCTGTAAAATCAGATTATATTGCTTTACAAGCTGAAAAGAAAATAATTTATTATCAGTTGGATCATGTGAAAAGCATTACTGAGGATACCAATAATAGCACCACAACAATTGAGACTGAGGAAATGCCCGACGCTGATGATTTTCATAGCTTAATCGGACAATTAATGAACCAATCAGTTCAATTTAATCAAGGGGGTCCGGAATCTAAAAAAGGAAGATTAGTCTGGCTGGGTGATGATTACGCTGCGTTACACACAAATGAGGATGGGGTAGTGTATTTTGCTATCCATCACATCAAAAGCATAAGTAAACATGAGCCCGATTTGAAAACAGAAGAACAGACGCCAGCGGGTGTCCTGGAAGCTGATGAATTAAGCGAGGTTTTTAAGAGCCTAACTCATAAATGGGTTTCCATTAATCGTGGAGGTCCGGAAGCAATTGAGGGTATCCTTGTAGATAATGCTGACGGCCATTATACTTTAGTGAAAAATCAAGAGGTGCTCCGCATCTATCCTTTTCACATAAAAAGCATCAGCTTAGGTCCAAAAGGGTCGCACAAAAAAGAGGATCAAAAGAATGAGCAAAACCAAGAAGACAATCATGATAAAGACAGCAGTTCGTTCATTTCATCAAAATCATCTAAACGATCACTAAAATCTTCAGATTATCAATCATCCAAATCTGGTCGTTCGTCACGTTCAAAAAGTTCATCAAAATCATCTAAACGATCACTAAAATCTTCGGATGATCAATCATCAAAATCTTATCGTTCGTCACGTTCAAAAAGTTCATCAAAATCATCTAAACGATCATCAAAATCTTCAGATTATCAATCATCAAAGTCTTACAGCTCATCAGGTTCAAGAAGTTCATCAAAATCATCTAAACGATCACCAAGATCATCAGATTATTCAAGTTCCTTCAAAAGTTCAGGAAGACAAAAAGAAGATTATAGCTATGAAACGATTGTCAGAACGATAGACTATCACTGGAAACGCAAATTTTAATTGATAACGGGGAGCATCAGATTGAGTGATGCCCTTTTTCAGTTAAAGGAGGAGAATAGTGAAAGGTTTGAATCAATTACTTGACACAGATGTTGAGGTTGTCATTTCAGGAGATACAAGGTTTGTTGGCACCCTCATAGATATCGGACAGGATATTTTTGTTATTTTTGATGGCTGCAATTATCTTTATATTCCATTGCTGCATCTTCATCAAATGAACAAGGCGAAAATAATGACCAGCACTGAGAAATCAATTTTGATCAATCCGGAAGATTCTATGACGGAGGCAGAAACTCAAGCTTTTTCATATAGAAATACATTAAACAAGGTCAAAGGCCAGTTTATTGAAGTTTATGTAACTGGGGGTCGTTCGATACATGGGTATGTTACAAACGTTTTAAACGATTATATTGTATTTTTCTCACCCGTATTTAAAATCCTTTTTATATCTATGCATCATTTAAAGTGGTTTACCCCTTATTCAACTGAACAAACACCGTATACTCTTGATAACTCACAATTGCCTGTCGTGCCTTCCAATGTTCCTCTTGTCCGTAATTTTGAGGAGCAGATCAAAAAATATATTGGTGAATTGGTCATATTCGATATGGGAGAGGTGCCAGAAAAAGTCGGACTATTAAAAGATGTTTCCAATAATATAATTGAGCTGATTAACGCAAGTGGAGAGCCGGTCATTTGGAAGTTGAATCATCTAAAGACAATGCATCTTCCCTAGTGTATGCAAAACTGCCCTCTCGAAAAACAGAAGGCAGTTTTTTGTTTCATCCTGTGCTAAAGAAATAACCAACTGATCCAAACATATAAACATGCCAACGTAAAAAGAACAGTCAGCGGAATGATGATAATGGTCGTTTTGATATATTCGCCCCATGAAATACTTTCATCATGCTGTTTTAGTATATGCATCCAAATAAGCGTTGCTAAGGTTCCTATAGGCAATAATAATGAACCGATATCACTGCCGATAATATTTGCCAAGTAGATGATTTTTGTTGTTGAAGGATTCAGTGGCATTTCAGTTAAGGTAAAAGTACTGATCATTAAAGCTGGATGGTTGTTAAATAGATTAGAAAAGACTGAAGTAGAGATACCCGATGCGAAAGTTGCATGGGCGAGGCTTCCAGAAACCACTGGTTCAAAATAGCTCACAAGCAACTCAGTGAATCCGATATTATGCAGGCCATAAATTAAGACATACATAGTAAAAGCGAATATAAAAATGTGCCAAGGAGATTTGTATAACAAGTCTTTCGGGGAGGTTTTGAAATAAATCCATCTCCAGCCCAAAAGAATAACAGATCCGATGACAGCGACAAGAGGAACAGAAATACCGGTATATGATGCTGCAAATAGACTCATTCTGACGAGAAAAACAAATGCAAGCACAAACAGCATGATTTTTGTTTGATTTCGTTCTCGTAAAGGAGCTGATGGCGAATGAAGGGGATGGTACCTTCTATGCTGCAGAGACTGAAAATGTCCCGGTATATCTGGCAGGCTTTTGGGAAGACGTTTATAAAAGAACATAAACAGTAGACAAGTCATAAAAATGAGTCCCATCATACTAGGGACAAACATCATGGCGGTATGAAGATAAAGATCCATTCCAATGATTTTGAGAGAAATTAAATTCACAATATTACTTACGCCAATCGGTGCGCTAGAGGCTGTGGCTATTAAAACACCGCTTAATAAATATGGGGTTTTTTGATGTTTTTTTAAACCTAAATATTTTAGTACAAGCAAAAGGATTGGGGTTGTAATCAAAACGCTCCCATCATTATTTAGGAAAATGGTCATGAGAAAGCAGAGCAAATTGGTTAGCCAAAAAAGCTTGATGCCAGAACCCCTGGATTGTTGGAGCAGTTTTGCAGCCACCCAATAAAAGAAACCAAAGCTTTCCAGTGCAATGGCCATAATCATAGTGGCAAGGATTGTAACCGATGCACCCGTGACTTTTGTTCCGATTTCCCCTAAGTCTGCCAATGACACACTTCCGCACAATAAAACCATTAAAGCGCCTAATGTTGCGGGGATAGCTTCATTTAGTCCTTTTGGCCTCCAATAAATAAAAATCAGTGTTGCAAAAAAAGCGAGCAATGTTAATATGCTGGTGAACTCAATAATTTACTTCACCTCTCTATCTTTCATTATTAAAATCAGACGATTGTCATGCGCTTACTAATGTCCTTGCCAACTATTTGTACTGTATGTATACGTATACTGATATGAAGTTGTACTAAGCGATTATATTAAATTAATAAAAATTCCATAAGAATCCCAAAAGAAAAAAGAGATTGCAAGTATCGTTCATGTACCTGCATCACTCTCTTTAGTTCTTGTCTGTTGACAATTTGAAATATGAATAAAGTGCTTTAAAAGCGGATTATGATTGTCTTTGCGGTAAGCGATAACCCATTCTGCATTAAGCTGTATTTGGTCCATATTTCGATAAGTAACATCCAGATTAAATAATTTTTTGGCTGAGGAAGGAACAAATGTAATACCAATTCCAGCACTGACTAAACCAATCACCATTTGATATTCTGTAGCTTCCTGGACGATGTTGGGTTTGAAGCCCGCTTGCTCACAGAACTGAATAAAATCCATATATAGAGTAGGCCATGCTTCTTTAGCTACAGTAATAATTGGTTCATCTCTTAAATCCTCAATCGTAATTGATTCCTTAGAAGCCAATGGGTGTTGCTTAGGCAAAGCTAAAACACAAGGGCTGCTTTGGGCGGTTTCGATATGCAAAGCTGTATGCTGTAAGGGAGGATGAAGTATACCAATATCAATGTTGCCCTTTAGTAGCTCCTCCTGCTGCCTAGACGAGGATATTTCACGTAACTCTATTTTTACAGATGGGAATTTTTTGCGATATTCCCGGACAATCGGCGGCAGAAATTCATATGTAGCTGATCCGACAAAACCGATTACGAGATGGCCGTGCTCGCCTCGGGCCGTCCGCCGTGCCAATTCAATTCCTTGTCCGATTTGCATCAATGCCATGCGGCAATGATTTAAAAAGATTTCTCCTGCTGCGGTAAGCTCGACAAATCGTTTTGTCCTTTTCAGAAGCGTCACCCCGACTTCTTCCTCCAACTGTTTGATCTGCTGGCTGAGAGGAGGCTGCGTCATGTTCAGCCGTCGGGCAGCCTTTCCGAAATGAAGCTCTTCGGCTACCGCGATAAAGTATTGAAGATGGCGAAGCTCCATTAAATATGCATTCCTTTCCATAGGTTAATAATTCGTATTACATATTAATCATAAGGCGAATCGATATTGGAGGTCAATTTCCAAAGAGTGTATAGTGAAACGTATCACAAGTCATTTAAAATTTTACGTTAAAATGCATAATAAGGAGTGAGGGTGTTGACAAAAGCAACAAAAGAACAAAAATCCCTTGTGAAAAACAGAGGGGCGGAGCTTGTTGTTGATTGCTTAGTGGAGCAAGGTGTCACACATGTATTTGGCATTCCGGGTGCAAAAATTGATGCGGTATTCGATGCTTTACAAGATAGAGGACCTGAAATTATCGTTGCCCGGCACGAACAAAATGCAGCATTTATGGCGCAAGCAGTCGGCCGTTTAACTGGAAAACCGGGAGTCGTGTTAGTCACATCAGGGCCGGGAGCATCTAACTTGGCAACAGGTTTGCTGACAGCGAACACTGAAGGAGACCCTGTCGTTGCGCTTGCTGGAAACGTGATCCGTTCAGATCGTTTAAAACGGACACATCAATCTTTAGATAATGCGGCGCTATTTCAGCCGATTACAAAATACAGTGTAGAGGTTCAAGATGTAAAAAATATACCGGAAGCTGTTACAAATGCATTTAGGATAGCGTCAGCAGGGCAGGCTGGGGCCGCTTTTGTGAGCTTTCCGCAAGATGTTGTGAATGAAGTCACAAATACGAAAAACGTGCGTGCTGTTGCAGCGCCAAAACTCGGTCCTGCAGCAGATGATGCAATCAGTGCGGCCATCGCAAAAATCCAAACAGCAAAACTTCCTGTCGTTTTAGTCGGCATGAAAGGCGGCAGACCGGAAGCGATTAAAGCGGTTCGCAAGCTTTTGAAAAAGGTTCAGCTTCCATTTGTTGAAACATATCAGGCTGCCGGTACCCTTTCAAGAGATTTAGAGGATCAGTACTTCGGCCGGATCGGTTTATTCCGCAACCAGCCTGGCGATTTGCTGCTTGAGCAGGCGGATGTCGTTCTGACTATCGGCTATGACCCAATTGAATATGATCCGAAATTCTGGAATGTCAATGGAGACCGGACAATTATCCATTTAGACGAGATTATTGCTGACATTGACCATGCTTACCAGCCGGAACTTGAATTGATTGGTGACATTCCGTCCACGATCAATCATATCGAACACGATGCTGTAAAAGTGGACTTTGCAGAACGTGAGCAGAAAATCCTTTCTGATTTAAAACAATATATGCATGAGGGTGAGCAGGTGCCTGCAGATTGGAAATCAGACAGAGTGCATCCTCTTGAAATCGTTAAAGAATTGCGTAATGCAGTCGATGATCATGTTACAGTGACCTGTGACATCGGTTCACACGCGATTTGGATGTCACGTTATTTCCGCAGCTACGAGCCGTTAACATTAATGATCAGTAATGGTATGCAGACACTCGGCGTTGCGCTTCCTTGGGCAATCGGCGCTTCATTGGTGAAACCGGGAGAAAAAGTGGTTTCTGTCTCTGGTGACGGCGGTTTCTTATTCTCAGCAATGGAGTTAGAGACAGCAGTTCGACTAAAAGCACCAATTGTACACATTGTATGGAACGACAGCACATATGACATGGTTGCATTCCAGCAATTGAAAAAATATAACCGTACATCTGCGGTCGATTTCGGAAATATCGATATCGTGAAATATGCGGAAAGCTTCGGGGCAACTGGCTTGCGCGTAGAATCACCAGACCAGCTGGCAGATGTTCTGCGTCAAGGCATGAACGCTGAAGGTCCTGTTATCATTGATGTCCCGGTTGACTATAGTGATAACATTAATTTAGCAAGTGACAAGCTTCCGAAAGAATTCGGGGAACTCATGAAAACGAAAGCTCTCTAGCACTCTGCGCATCACGACACTGTTTTATGAACAGCACTAATTAAAAGGAGTGAAGGGAAATATGAAACGCGAAAGCAACATTCAAGTGCTCCACCGCGGCCAAAAAGATCAGCCTGTGAGCCAGATTTATCAAGTATCAACAATGACTTCTCTTTTAGACGGAGTATATGACGGGGATTTTGAACTGTCAGAGATTCCGAAATATGGGGACTTCGGTATCGGAACCTTTAACAAGCTTGACGGAGAGCTGATTGGGTTTGACGGCGAATTTTACCGTCTCCGCTCAGACGGAACCGCGACACCGGTCCAAAAAGGGGACCGTTCACCGTTCTGTTCATTTACGTTCTTTACACCGGACATGACGCACAAAATTGATGCGAAAATGACACGTGAAGAATTTGAAAAAGAGATCAACAGCATTCTGCCAAGCAAAAACTTATTTTACGCTATCCGCATTGACGGATTGTTTAAAAAGGTGCAGACAAGGACGGTAGAATTGCAAGAAAAACCTTACGTGCCAATGGTTGAAGCGGTCAAAACACAGCCGATCTTCAACTTTGACAACGTGCGAGGAACGATCGTAGGTTTCTTGACGCCAGCTTATGCAAACGGAATCGCCGTTTCTGGCTATCACCTGCACTTCATTGACGAAGGACGCAATTCAGGCGGACACGTTTTTGACTATGTGCTAGAGGATTGCACGGTTACGATTTCTCAAAAAATGAACATGAATCTCAGACTTCCGAACACAGCGGATTTCTTTAATGCGAATCTGGATAACCCTGATTTTGCGAAAGATATCGAAACAACTGAAGGAAGCCCTGAATAAAAGAAAAAAAGAAAGCCCCTTTTTGCAGGGCTTTCTTTTTATTTGGCTCTTTTCCTGATTTTAGATAAAATAACATCAAAACAGTAAGGGTGTGGTCTGATGAAAATATTGGTTTTGGCAGTTCATCCTCATATGGAGACCTCAGTTGTTAATAAGGCGTGGGCTGAAGAATTGAGCAAACATGACAATATCACAGTACGGGATCTTTATAAGGAATACCCGGACGAAGCGATAGATGTTGCGAAGGAACAGCAGTTGTGCGAGCAATACGATCGGATTGTCTTTCAATTCCCGCTATATTGGTACAGCTCTCCGCCGCTCTTGAAAAAATGGCAGGATCTTGTGCTGACTTACGGCTGGGCTTTTGGTTCAGAAGGAAATGCCTTGCATGGCAAGGAGCTGATGCTGGCTGTATCAACAGGGAGCGAAGCGGAAAAATATCAAGCGGGCGGAGCAAATCATTACTCGATCAGTGAGCTATTGAAACCATTTCAGGCCACGAGTAATCTGATCGGTATGAAGTATCTGCCTCCATATGTGTTCTATGGCGTGAATTATGCAACTGCAGAGGATATTTCTCTCAGTGCAAAACGATTAGCCGAATACATCCAGCAGCCTTTTGTTTAAAAGAAAGCCCTGCCCGACATACGGCAGGGCTGTTTGTGATTAAAAATCCGGCAGTTCAGACAGGTTATTTTCCTTCGTGCCGTCCGGTTCACTTCGCAAAATGTCACGCCCGTATTTATGAAAGACATCAACATGAGCGAGCTTTCCTGCTTTTGCTTCTGACAGCGCAGTAGGGTAATCGAGCTCTCTTCCTGTATTGGTTTTCACTGCGATAATATTGTCTTCCTCATTTCTTCTAACCGCAATAATTTCTTCTTTTCCAGATGGAACATTTTCCTGATCGGCAGTTGTTTGCCGGGCTTTATACGATTCGTATGCTGCTTCAAATTGATCCATATTTACACCTCCGCTTTTTAGCGTGAACAAAAATGTCGATGATCATGTAAGGTTTTGACACAGCATACGACAATATTTCCTGAGAAATATCTTGGGAATGTGACAAATCCATTCATAATAAAAGGGATTCCGCACAAATACGGAATCCCTCTCAGTTATTTTGTCATGCGTAAATCCTGTGTTTTCATATAACCTGTCGCACCGCCGTAATCAACGAATACCCAATCAAAATCAAAACCGCCTTTATTCGTTTTACTCCAGCCTAAAAAAGAAACGCTTGTGTTTGCTGGGAGAGTCTTGATGCTCTTTCCGTCAGCGGATGTGTATACTTTCGTTTTTGTTTTGGTTTTTACTGTTGTTGCTGCTTTTACAATGTAATGAGTGGAGACAAAGCCTGTTTTTCCGTTTTTATAATGAACCTTTGCCCAGTCAGCATTTGAGAAGGAAATCAGCTTTAAGCTATCGCCTAAGTGCAGTGTATCGGCTTTCTGGCTTGATGCGGAAGCCTTCGTTCTGACATTTAGAGCCTCTGCTGACACCAAATAAGAATCAATCGGATAACTGTATAAATCGTCAATGCTTACAGTTGTTTCTGGCTGTTGGGCATGGATCGTGTCAGCGCCGCCTGCAGCCGCCGCAGTCATTCCAGCCGCAAGTGCTAAAGTTGAAAATAATTTTATTGGTTTGTTCATGTCGTTCCTCTCCTCACGTAAGAGAAATAATTCACTCTATATCCCTATTCACGTTATCACAGGTTCCTAAACATCAGACAATTATTTTTGTGTTTCTAGTTTGAGAGGCGCGGATATTGTTTTTTGCACTTTTTTTCCGTGCAAAATATCATCTGCTGCTTCTGTAGCCAATTTACCGATTAATTCAGGCTGCTGAGCTACGGTGGCTGATAGCTTTCCGTCTTTAATGGAAGCGAGCGCATCTTTATTGCCGTCAAAACCGATCACCAATATGTCTTTCCCCGAACTGTTAATTGCCTCGAGAGCACCGAGCGCCATTTCATCGTTGTGAGCAAAAACAGCTTGGATATCAGGATGGCCCTGCAGCAGATTTTCCATGACTGTCAGGCCTTTGGTGCGGTCAAAGTCAGCTGATTGTTTTGTGACGACATTGAGCTTTTTGTCTGCGATGTGATGGAATCCTGAGCCGCGTTCCCGTGTGGCAGATGCGCCGGGGACGCCTTCAAGCTCTGCCACCTTTGCTCCTTTTCCAAGTTTGTCGGCAATAAACGCCGCGGCCATTTCACCGCCTTTTACATTATCGGAAGCAACGAGGGTTTCAACTTTTCCTTGTTCGGCAGATCGATCGATTGTTACGACGGGCACACCGACTGCGTTTGCAGATTCTACTGCCGTTGAGATCGCCGAAGAATCAGTCGGGTTGATTAATAATGCATCAACACCTTGCTGAATTAAATCTTCCACGTCACTCGTCTGTTTCGATGAATCATTTTGTGCATCAACAATGATGACTTTCATTCCCCGTTTTTTAGCTTCTTTTTCGATACCCTTTTTTAATGAGACAAAAAAAGGATTATTAAGCGTTGAGACGGACAAGCCAATGGTGAATTCCTTTTTGTTCCCCGAGTTTGACGGCTTTGCCCATTGGGGAGGCTCAAGCGAACAGGCGGTTAACAAAAATAATGATAACGTTAAAATGACGGATACAGCCTTTTTCATGTGAAAACCCTCCTAAGCTGACTTCTTGCGGTCTAATAATACCGCAATTAAGATAACAATCCCTTTGACAACCAGCTGATAAAATGATGAGACGCCAAGCAGATTAAGCCCGTTATTAAGTGTGCCGATGATCAGCACCCCGATTAACGTGCCGACAATGCGTCCTCGGCCGCCAGAAAGACTTGTTCCGCCTAAGACGACTGCCGCGATAGCATCAAGTTCGTACGATTCCCCCGCAGTCGGCTGGGCCGAATGCAGGCGGGAAGTCAATATGGCACCTGCAAGAGCGGATAAAAGCCCGGCTAAAGAATAGATCATCACTTTCACGCGCGTCACTTTGATGCCTGAAATGAGAGCGGCTTTCTCGTTGCCGCCGATTGCGTACGTTCGGCGTCCGAATGGTGTTTTATGAAGAAGCACCCAAAGGATGACAAAGGCAAGAACCATCGTAATGGCCGGTACAGGAATGCCTAAAAAGTAACCGCGTCCGAACATCTGAAAAGCGTAGTTTGTGCCAAGTCCGGTAATTGGATTTCCGTCAGTATACACAAGCGTCAGTCCGCGAAACACAGTCATAGTCGCAAGTGTGGCGATAAAGGGCGCCATTTTTCCTTTTGTGATCAATAATCCGTTGATCATGCCGAGCATGGCACCAATGATACAGCCAAGGATGATCGCGAGAACCGGATCAACACCGGATACAATCATTCCCGCAACTAAAGCGCTGGACAGAGCAAGAATAGCGCCGACAGAAAGGTCAATGCCGCCTGTCAAAATCACAAACGTCATGCCGAACGCGATTAATCCGTTAATGGCGACCTGGCGAAGCAGGTTTAAAATATTCAGCGGTTCAAGAAAGCTGGGATTTAAAATAGATACAATGATTACGAGAATAAATAAACCAAGAAACGGGCCGAGTTTTTGCATGACTCCGTCGAAGTGAATCCGTTTGTGTTCTGTTTGCAGTTGTTCCGTTTTCATATTACCGCCCTCCCGTGGCAAGTGTCATAATTCGTTCTTGTGTTGCTTCTCGCGCATCGATTTCTCCGCTGATTCTGCCTTCATGGATCACGATAATCCGATCGCTCATTCCGAGAATTTCCGGCAGCTCTGATGACACCATGATGATAGCGACGCCGCGTTCGGTCAGCTCATTCATCAGCGTATAAATCTCTCGTTTGGCTCCAACATCCACACCTCTGGTTGGCTCATCCAAGATAAGCACTTTCGGTCCGATGCCGATCCACTTGGCTATCACCACTTTTTGCTGGTTTCCACCTGACAAATGCCGTGCGTGCGTTTCCGGTGATGCTGTTTTGATAGTCAGGCGTTTGATTAACAGATCGACAAATTCAGCCTCCCGCTTGTGATCAATGAGACCCTTTGGTGAAAAGCTGGACAGATTAGGCAGGGCAATATTTTCGCGGATCGAGGTGTCGAGCAGGAGCCCTTCATCCTTGCGGTTCTCTGTAATGAAGCAGAGTCCTTTTTTCACGGCTTCCTGCGGGTTCTTAATAGCCGTTTTTTTCCCTGCGATCCATATCTCGCCCGTGTCCAGCCTGTCAACGCCGAACAGCGCTCTCATCATTTCTGTCCGGCCGGCTCCCATTAATCCTGATACACCGACGATCTCACCGGAACGAACATAAAAGCTGACGTCTTCAAAACGCCCTTTTACGGAGGCATTTTTCACCTCGAATACTTTGTCACCGAGAGAAGGAGTGCGTTTTGGATATCGTTCAGTCAGCTCCCGTCCGACCATTTTTTTGACGACGTCATCAAAATCAGTTTCTGAGATGTTTGTTGTATCCACCGTTTTTCCGTCACGCATGATGGTAATTCTGTCGCAAATCGCAAAAATTTCTTCCATGCGATGAGAAATATAGACAATGGAGACGCCGTTCTTTTTTAATGCTGTAATGACCTCAAAGAGCTTGCTGATTTCTCGTTCGGTCAAAGCAGCGGTCGGCTCATCCATAATGATCACTTCGGCATTTGTCATAAGCGCTTTTGCGATTTCAATCATTTGCTGCTGTCCAACAGAACATTCACCAGCTTCTTGATCGAGAGAAAGAGAGACAGAGAGTTTATCAAATTGCTCTTTTGCTAGCGCTTTCATTTTTCTTGTTTGTAAAATGCCCAGCTTGGAGGATATCTCCTTACCGATAAATAGATTCTCCAGAACAGTCATTTCCGGCCAGATATTCAATTCCTGATGGATAAAGGCTATCCCATGCTGTTCCGCTTCTTTTGGATTGGAAAAATACGTTTCGTTTCCATTTATGCTGATTTGACCTTGATCCGATTTGTGCAGGCCTGTCAGAATGTTCATAAGCGTGGACTTGCCAGCGCCGTTTTCTCCCATTAACGCGTGAACCTCGCCAGGTAAGAGCTGAAAGGAAACGCCTGATAGCACCTGGTTTTTTCCAAATGCTTTATGAATGTCTTTCATTTCAATCTGCATGTTTTCTCCTCCTTTCTAGAAAAGCACACCCGCCTGCA
The DNA here is from genome assembly GCF_050585765.1 of Bacillus sp. ATD. NCBI lineage: Bacteria > Bacillati > Bacillota > Bacilli > Caryophanales > Bacillaceae > Bacillus > Bacillus sp. ATD. Next base: position 312,081 of record NZ_JBOBQH010000001.1, read on the forward strand.
GGATGCAGTTGGCATATGGTGTGAATTCACCCGTTCTAATGATGGCTTTTGCTTCTTTTGTCAGCAGCTTAAACTCCTCGTGAGAAAGGTATTCAATCTTTTGTTTAGAGAAAAGATTTTCTAGAAATCTCGCATTCTCCTGATTAGATGCTTTTATTTCAGCTGCAGCAATGACTTTTTCGACGACCATCTCGTCAGCGAGCACTGCCGCTGTATCTTGGAAAGCCGGGAGACCCGGCTTCAATGAAAGATCAATTTTCAAAACGCCGTCAGGGACCGGCAATCCGGCATCCGCGATGACAATTTTATCAGTGTGGCCAAGGTCAGCTAAAAGCTTGGCAAGATGGCTGTTCAGTATACCGTGTTTTTTCATGACAGCAGCTCCTCTACTTCATTTCTTGTCGGCATTCCGCCTTGGGCACCGAAGGAACAGACAGAAAGGGAAGCGGCACGATTGGCAAACCGCAATGCAGCTTCAATGTCTTTTCCTTCAGCCAGAGCCACGGCAAACGCTGCGTTAAACGTATCACCGGCTCCGGTTGTATCAACGGGCTCAACAGGGAAGGACGGGATGAGCACCTCTTTGCTGCCAGCTGAATAGCGGACGCCTTGTTTTCCTTCCGTAATAAAGAGCTTTGCCGGATAAAGCGCCAGAGCTTCAGAAATGGTAAGCTCAGGGAATAAGAGCGAAGCCTCGTGTTCATTCGGCGTGAGATAGGTGGCGTGATCAATTGTTTCCTGCTTCAGCGGGCGGGCCGGTGCCGGGTTTAGCATGATCGGGATATCGTGGGAATGGCAGTATTTGCATACCTCATCAACCGTTTCCTCTGGAATTTCCTGCTGAATCAGAACCATATCGACCTTTTCAATCTGTTCAAGCGCATGTATCGCATACGCTGGAGTGATGTCATCGTTCGCGCCTTTGACAACGACAATGCTGTTATCACCTTCAGCAAGCACAATGTGGGCGGTTCCGCTTACTTTGTGTGTAACCGGTTCCATATAGTCAATGCAAACACCGTTTGCTTTTAAGTTATTCAAAATAGCTGTTCCATAATGATCGTCTCCAACCTTCCCGACCATAAATACTTGAGCCCCAAGTCTTGCTGCGGCAACCGCCTGATTTGCTCCTTTGCCGCCCGGCACAGTTTGAAACGACGTGCCAAGAACCGTTTCACCGGCTTTTGGGCGTTTGTCCGAGGTGACCACTAAATCCATAGAACAACTTCCAATCACACAAATATTACGCATCATCATCTTCCTTTCTTGTCGTCTTTCTTCCTATATAGATGACAGGCATTTGAATTGCCGTTTCTGCCAGCGGCTGTTTTTTGATGATACGCAAAAGCAGTCTGGCTGCTTCTTTTCCCATATCATATGATGGCTGTTTAATTGTAGACAGTGGCGGGAACAGCAGCTCGCTTTGCGGAATGTCATCATAGCCGATAATTTGAATGTCCTCCGGCACGTTTTTTCCGCGCCGCAATGCTTCATGTAAAACTGCAGCGGCTTGAATATCGTTACTCGCGATCACACCGTCTGTCGCTGGATAAGCGGCAAACAGCTTCTTCGCCATTGATTGTGCATCTTTAATAGAAAATGAAGCAGTTTCAATCACCTGAAAATCAACTTCAGCCTGCTGTAAAATTTCCAAAGCGCCGTTAAAGCGGTCTTGAGCGGTCGGCAGGTGAGCGGGGCCTCTCAAGAGCGTAATGCGCCGGCTTTTTCCGTGAATAATAGCTTCGGCGGCTAACTTTCCTCCTGTATAGCCATCACTGGACACAGAAGGGGCCCCTTCAAGTGTTCTGTCCAGAAAAACGACCGGATAATTCATGCCGCTGTATTCTTCAAGATCCGGGTAATTTGTTGCGGCAATAATGCCTGCGACATGATTTTGCTTAAAGGTTTGAAGGTATTCAAGTTCTTTTTTCAATTCCTCGTCACTGTTGCCGAAAATAAGGCGATAGCCCTCCTGGTTCAATTCATCCTCCGCACCGCGGGCAAGCTGGGGGAAGAAAGGGTTTGTGATATCCGGAAGCAAAAGTCCGATCAGCCGGGATTCTCTTTTATATAGAGATCTGGCGACTTCATTCGGGTAATAGTTCAGCTTCTCCATCGCCGCTATGACACGGGTTCGCGTTTCTTCGTGTACATAGCCGTTATCATTCAGGACGCGGGAAACCGTCGCAACTGAAACGCCCGCCGCTCCGGCGACATCTTTAATTGTAGCCAAAACAGCTCCTCCTCGTTTATGTAACCGTTTACATAGATAGATTATCATGGGTGATCCGAAGTTGGCAATAAAAATATCAAAAGAAATCTATTTGTAAATTGTATATATAATTGAAAAATTTAAGGTTTTCACTCTTTTTTTGACAAAGTCTTCACAAATATGGATGAAGATTTCTTGAACAAATATTAAGTTTTATTAAAATTGTTTCAATGTCATGAGTTTAGACCTGTAAATGAAAAGAAACAGGAAAGACTATCAGCCCAGAAAATGTTTAATTATGTTAGAGAATTCGGACTCGTAAATTTAGCGTTTTCATCTTGGAACTCCTTAGTCATTTTGGAATGGGCCTCATATTGCTTATTCCATGCAGAAAGGATGACATTATGACCTTATCCTTAAGAAACAGGATCAAACTATTTTGTGTTCATAAGAACCGGAAACATGCATGAGAGCGGGAGAAGTTTGATAATACAGGCTGAAAAAAAGATTGATTTGAAATGCATATTAAATTTAAACAGCAGGGTGTGACTATACGTACAGAAGGATATCAGAAGCAAAATGAAAGCGCATTCCTTTTGATTTTTTAAAAAAGAGATAAGGTGTAAGTCCTGCTGTTTACCAAAAATAGAAAACAGTTTGTAGGTATAAAATCTCTTTCAAAAGAGAATTTTGGCATAGTCGATGAGGGGAGATTATGTTACATAATGCCGATTGAGAATTCATAGTGATTCTATATACTGATGAATGAATTTACAACAATATAGAAGGAGATGTCGAAAAGCAATGTGGTTACTCATTATAGCCTGTGCTGTCATACTGGTCATCGGAATATTAGAAAAACGACGACATCAGAAAAACATTGATGCCCTCCCTGTTCGGGTGAATATTAACGGCATCCGAGGAAAATCGACTGTGACAAGGCTGACAACCGGAATATTAATAGAAGCCGGTTACAAGACTGTTGGAAAAACAACAGGTACAGATGCAAGAATGATTTACTGGGACACACCGGAGGAAAAGCCGATTAAACGGAAACCACAGGGGCCGAATATCGGAGAGCAAAAAGAAGTCATGAGAGAAACTGTAGAAAGAGGGGCTAACGCGATTGTCAGTGAGTGCATGGCTGTTAACCCGGATTATCAAATCATCTTTCAGGAAGAACTTCTGCAGGCCAATATCGGCGTCATTGTTAACGTTTTAGAGGATCATATGGATGTCATGGGGCCGACGCTGGATGAAATTGCGGAAGCGTTTACCGCTACTATTCCTTATAATGGCCATCTTGTCATTACAGATAGTGAATATACCGAGTTCTTTAAACAAAAAGCAAAAGAACGAAACACAAAAGTCATCATTGCTGATAACTCAAAAATTACAGATGAGTATTTACGTAAATTTGAATACATGGTATTCCCTGATAACGCTTCTCTGGCGCTGGGTGTGGCTCAAGCACTCGGCATTGACGAAGAAACAGCATTTAAGGGAATGCTGAATGCGCCGCCAGATCCGGGAGCAATGAGAATTCTTCCGCTGATCAGTCCGAGCGAGCCTGGGCACTTTGTTAATGGGTTTGCCGCAAACGACGCTTCTTCTACTTTGAATATATGGAAACGTGTAAAAGAAATCGGTTACCCGACCGATGATCCGATCATCATCATGAACTGCCGCGCAGACCGTGTCGATCGGACACAGCAATTCGCAAATGACGTATTGCCTTATATTGAAGCAAGTGAACTGATCTTAATCGGTGAAACAACAGAACCGATCGTAAAAGCCTATGAAGAAGGCAAAATTCCTGCAGACAAACTGCATGATCTAGAGTATAAGTCAACAGATGAAATTATGGAATTGTTAAAGAAAAGAATGCACAATCGTGTCATATATGGCGTCGGCAATATTCATGGTGCCGCAGAGCCTTTAATTGAAAAAATCCACGAATACAAGGTTAAGCAGCTCGTAAGCTAGGGGGAAATGCAGACATGTTCGGATCAGATTTATACATCGCACTTATTTTAGGTGTACTACTTAGTTTAATTTTCGCGGAAAAAACAGGGATCGTGCCGGCAGGACTGGTTGTACCGGGATATTTAGGACTTGTGTTTAATCAGCCGGTCTTTATTTTACTTGTTTTGCTAGTGAGCTTGCTCACGTATGTCATTGTGAAATACGGTTTATCCAAATTTATGATTTTGTACGGACGCAGAAAATTCGCTGCCATGCTGATAACAGGGATCGTACTGAAAATCGCATTTGATTTTCTATACCCGATTGTACCATTTGAAATCGCAGAATTTCGAGGAATCGGCATCATCGTGCCAGGTTTAATTGCCAATACCATTCAGAAACAAGGTTTAACGATTACGTTCGGAAGCACGCTGCTATTGAGCGGAGCGACCTTTGCTATCATGTTTGTTTACTACTTAATTTAATGTAAGGTGTGTCAAACGATGAAAAAAGAACTGAGCTTTCATGAAAAGCTGCTAAAGCTGACAAAACAGCAAAAAAAGAAAACCAATAAGCACGTATTTATTGCCATTCCGATCGTTTTTGTCCTCATGTTCGCTTTCATGTGGGCGGGAAAAGCAGAAACACCGAAGGTCAAAACATATTCTGACGACGTACTCTCCGCCTCATTTGTCGGCGATATTATGATGGGCCGCTATGTTGAAAAAGTAACGGAGCAAAAAGGGGCAGACAGTATTTTTCAATATGTTGAACCGATCTTTAAATCCTCGGATTATGTAGCAGGAAACTTTGAAAACCCGGTAACCTATCAAAAGAATTATAAACAAGCAGATAAAGAGATTCATCTGCAGACGAATAAAGAATCGGTGAAAGTATTGAAAGATATGAATTTCACGGTTCTCAACAGCGCAAACAACCACGCCATGGATTACGGCGTTCAGGGGATGAAAGATACACTTGGAGAATTTGCGAAGCAAAACCTTGATATCGTTGGAGCGGGGTACAGCTTAAGTGATGCGAAAAAGAAAATTTCGTACCAGAAAGTCAATGGGATAACGATTGCGACGCTTGGCTTTACCGATGTGTCTGGAAAAGGCTTCGCAGCTAAAAAGAATACACCTGGCGTGCTTCCCGCAGATCCTGAAATCTTCATCCCTATGATTTCAGAAGCGAAAAAATATGCGGACATCGTGGTTGTGCAGTCACACTGGGGCCAAGAGTATGACAATGATCCAAACGACCGCCAGCGCCAACTTGCAAGAGCCATGTCCGATGCGGGAGCTGACATCATCGTCGGCCATCACCCGCACGTCTTAGAGCCGATTGAAGTATATAACGGAACCGTTATTTTCTACAGTCTCGGAAACTTTGTCTTTGACCAGGGCTGGACGAGAACGAGAGACAGTGCACTTGTTCAGTATCACCTGAAGAAAAATGGAACAGGCCGCTTTGAAGTGACACCGATCGATATCCATGAAGCGACACCTGCACCTGTGAAAAAAGACAGCCTTAAACAGAAAACAATTATTCGCGAACTGACGAAAGACTCTAATTTCGCTTGGAAAGTAGAAGACGGAAAACTGACGTTTGATGTTGATCATAGTGACAAACTAAAATCTAAATAATCGGAGTGATAAAGATGAAATTTGTCAAAGCCATCTGGCCGTTTGTTGCCGTAGCCATCGTGTTCATGTTTATGTCAGCTTTTAAATTCAATGATCAGCTGACAGATCAGGAAAAACAGAAGATTGATACAGAGATGCATAAAATCCAACAGCAGGAAGAAACGGCTAGCACCAATAAATAATTCAAAAAAGAGAGTGTCTGATGAGACACTCTCTTTTTATTTGCCCGGCATACTCATTCTGTAAAAATTTCAAAAAGTTACTTAACATATTCAAAAAAATACCGATGTTAAAACTGCAAAAAGAGGAGGAGATACGAAAAGTGAACTCACTGGCAAACTGGAAGAAGTTTTTGCTTGTGGCGGTTATCATTTGTTTTTTGGTTCCCATTATGACAAAAGCGGAGATTGCGGAGGCTGATACATCATCTGAATTGATCATCAGCGAAGCAAAAAGCCTGCTTGGTTATCAGTATAAATACGGCGGTGAATCGCCGAAAGAGGGCTTCGACCCTTCAGGATTAATACAATATGTTTTCAGTAAGGCTGATATTCATCTGCCGAGATTTGTAAACGACCAGTATAAAATCGGAACAGCTGTAAAACCGGAAGACCTGAAGCCGGGTGATATTTTGTTTTTCAAGAAAGAGGGAAGCAGCGGCACTGTTCCGACACACAACGCTCTCTATATCGGAGACGGCCAAATGATTCACAGTACACAGTCAAAAGGGGTTATCATCACCAATTACAAAAAAAGCAGCTATTGGAGCGGGTCTTATATCGGGGCGAGACGAATCGCTGCCGATCCGGCAACGGCTGATGTTCCTGTCGTTCAGGAGGCTGAAAAATATATCGGCATTCCATATGTGTTTGGCGGCAGCACACCGTCAGAGGGCTTTGATTGCTCGGGGCTTGTGCAATATGTGTTTCAACAGGCACTCGGCATTTATCTGCCGCGATCAGCCGAACAGCAGTGGGCAGTGGGCGAGAAGGTAGCCCCTCAGAACATCAAGCCCGGTGATGTCGTCTATTTCAGCAACACGTATAAAACAGGAATTTCACATGCAGGCATTTATGCGGGCGCGGGAAGATTTATCCAGGCAAGCCGATCAGAAAAAGTAACTATTTCCTATTTATCAGAGGATTACTGGAAATCGAAAATGACGGGCATCCGCCGATTTGACAACCTGACAATCCCGAAAGAAAATCCGATTGTATCCGAAGCTACGCTTTATGTCGGAGAAGTACCTTACAAACAGGGCGGAGTGTCTCCAGAGACAGGATTTGATACAGCTGGATTTGTCCAGTATGTATACCAGAAAGCAGCGGGTATTTCCCTGCCTCGATACGCAACAAGCCAGTACACAGCCGGCACTAAGATTGAGAAGGCGGACCTGAAGCCGGGAGACATTGTGTTCTTCCAATCAACAAGCTTAAATCCCGCCATCTATATCGGAAACGGACAAGTTGTTCATGTCACATTATCAAACGGCGTGACCATCACCAATATGAACACGAGCACGTATTGGAAGGATAAATACGCAGGAAGTATACGGGTGCAATAAAAGAAAAAGACTCCAATCCTTGGAGTCTTCAGCGTGTTGACAAACCCTCGCATTCGTTGTCAAGCCTGCGCGTCGGTGCTCACGAATTAGAATATTCGCTCCGCTCCAACGCTCGCCTTTCCTAGACTTCAAAGGTTTTCAATCACGCTGAAAAGATGACAAAATCCTAAAACTAAAGTCGTTTTAGGATTTTGTCAACAATTTAAAGACTCCAGAATCTCTGGAGTCTTTTCTTTATGCATATTGGCCGGAAAGCAGCCGGTCTATAAAGTAGGCCACACCATTTTCGTCATTGCTTTTTGTGACAAAGGTGCTTTTTTCTTTTAATTCATCAATCGCATTTTCCATGGCGATACGGTGTCCGGCGACTTCAAACATGGACAAATCGTTCGGACTGTCGCCGATCGCATAGATATCCTGTGTTTCAATTCCGTATATGTCAGCCAGCTTTGTTAACGCGCGTCCTTTTCCTGAAGAGGCCGGCAGGATTTCAATAATATGTTTTCCGGAAGAGGTTTGCGCCAGTTTTTTATGATGCTTCAGCTCTTCCTTCGCTTGTTTCAGCTTGTCCATATCAAAGGAGAAGCAAAGAAGCTTATAAATGTTTTCACCGCCCTCAAAAACAGATTCGATATGAGGGATTGGTTTAATGCCAAACTGCTTGAATTGAGTCATGGCCCCTTGCCACAATTCATCTGTCTGTTCGTTTGGATTTGCGCTCTTTAGAATGTCTAGCTCCGCGTGCAGCTTAGCTTCGCCGTCAAAAGGAGAAAGCAGATGGTCATCTGTATATACCTCAAAGTAAATGTTTTTTGACAGTAAGTAATCAGCAATCGCTTTGCCGGCTTCCTGATCCATTAATGTCCGGCTGATCAAACGGTAACCCGTGTCGTGGATCGTGCCGCCATTAGCCGCAATGATAGGGATGTCCAAGTCATCCAACAGCGCTTTTACATCAAATGTTGCTCTTCCCGTGCAAATGGTGACGAGGATGCCGGCATCGACGGCCCGCTTGATCGCCGCTCTGTTTTCCGCAGAAATGACGCTTTCTTTATTTAACAATGTTCCATCTAAATCAATCGCAATACATTTCATATGTAGGGGGAACCTCCTTAAAAATGAAGCTGCTTCGTGTAGTATGTTCAGCTTGTCTGCGAAACATAATCCATATAAACCAAGGCTAAACGTTACTTTGAAAATTTTCAAGAAAAAAACGGAATGGTAATAGACCATTCCGATAAAATTAGTTATCAATGTCATTTTTTAGTTCGGTTTTGACTTCTTCTAGCTTTTCACTATCAAGTTTCAAATAATATAGTTTTTTTCGCTCACGAGAGCTGTAGAGATACATGTCAGAACCGGTAAGTTGTTCAGTATCAACTGATTTTAAAGAAGTTATAAAAGGAAATAAACCGATTGCATCATTTAAAGATAAATTCATCTTTAAATTTTCCCCTAAACTATCAACGATATCATCATATGCTGGTATTGAGCTTAATGATTTAGATTTTTTTATGATGGCATTTAGGACTTCCATCTGTCTTTGACCGCGTTGAAAATCGGTATCAGCTTTACGTGTCCTTACATAAGCTAGTGCCTCTTCACCGTTTAGTGTTTGAACGCCAGTTTTTAATATGACTTTTCCTTTTGTATCTTTTTTAACTTGATTAACTATTTTTTCATTTTTTACATTTATACTAACTCCATTTAATTCATCCACAACATCTTTAAAAGCGTCAAAATTACTTTCTATTACATAATCTACTGGAATATCTAGAAGATTTTCAACTGTTTTGGCTGAGAGTTTTACTCCTCCATATGCATGAGCATGTGTAAATTTATCATATCCATAACCAGGGATGTTAACATAAGAATCTCTCGGTATACTTAACATTGTTGCTGATTTGTTTTTTCGATTAAAGGTAACTAAGACATTAGCGTCACTTCGAGCATCGTCAACCGTCTCACCTTTGGAATTTCTTGAATCAATTCCTAAAAGTAATACAGTAAATGAGTCTTTTTTTGGATCAAATTCTTTGATACGTTTAACGGATTGACCATTTTCATTTAGATCAATATGTGCTTGTTTTGACGCATTATTCAACTTTATATAAGCATAGGTACCAATTGAACCAGTTACGATAATTAGAATAGCAAACAAACCGATTGTGAATTTCACCCATTTTTTCAGACGTCTCTTTTTCTTCTTGTGTTGTAATCGTTCCTCCATATCAATACCTCACATTTCCTTAATATTTGAAGCGTACCACTTTTTTTGCCATAGGGCAACTTAGAAAAAGACAATATTAGAAAAAAATAACTATATTTATATATTAGTATTAGACAAAATAAGATTACGGTTGTGTAGAACAGAACTACCTATATTGGACGCTGCAACAGGTAAAATGTTTCGGTGACATTGAAAAAAATACAAGTAAATGATTGGAAAACTCATGATCAACAGAATAAAAAGGTTTAATGACCGGAAAAAGAGGCTAAAAGATTTCTAAAAAAATCCCACAGACAATGTCATTGCAGCTGATGGAGAAAGGGAGTCATTTTTATGAAAAAGCAGTCAAATATATGGCTTTATTTTTTCGGAGCTCTTGGTGGCGCGTTATATGGCTATGATACCGGAGTGATTTCCGGAGCTATTTTATTTATGAAAAAGGAGTTAGGATTGAATGCGTTTACAGAAGGTCTTGTTGTCAGCTCCTTACTGGTTGGGGCGATACTAGGCTCGGGAGCGGCCGGCAAGCTGACTGACCGTTTCGGAAGAAAAAAAGCAATTATGGCGGCCGCGCTGTTGTTTTGTATAGGCGGTCTTGGTGTGGCACTGGCCCCAAATACGGGAGTCATGGTGCTGTTTCGCATCATTTTGGGACTTGCAGTCGGAACATCGACAACAATCGTGCCGCTTTATTTATCTGAACTGGCGCCAAAGCATAAGCGCGGGGCGCTGTCATCACTGAATCAGCTGATGATCACGGTCGGCATCCTTCTTTCTTATATTGTCAATTACATATTTGCCGATGCTGAAGCGTGGCGCTGGATGCTTGGATTGGCTGCTGTGCCGTCACTGCTCCTGCTCATTGGCATTTTATTTATGCCGGAGAGCCCGCGGTGGCTGTTCACGAATGGCGAAGAAAACAAAGCGAAGAAAATTCTTGAAAAGTTGCGTGGCACAACAGATATTGATCAGGAAATACATGATATAAAAGAAGCGGAAAAGCAGGATGAAGGCGGCCTGAAGGAGCTGTTCGATCCATGGGTGCGCCCAGCCCTGATTGCCGGTTTGGGATTGGCATTTTTGCAGCAATTTATCGGAACGAATACGATCATCTACTATGCGCCAAAAACCTTTACAAACGTCGGATTCGGAAACTCCGCTTCAATTTTAGGAACGGTCGGAATCGGCACAGTCAATGTTCTCATGACATTAGTAGCGATTAAAGTCATCGACAAGATCGGAAGAAAGCCGTTATTGCTATTCGGGAATGCGGGGATGGTGATCAGCTTGATCGTTCTCGCTTTAGTAAATCTCTTTTTCGGTGACACTCCGGCTGCCTCATGGACGACCGTCATTTGTTTAGGTGTGTTTATCGTTGTCTTTGCGGTCAGCTGGGGGCCGGTTGTCTGGGTGATGCTTCCTGAATTGTTCCCGCTTCACGTCAGAGGAATCGGGACGGGTGTTTCGACCTTAATGCTGCACGTTGGGACACTCATTGTTTCACTAACCTATCCAATGTTAATGGAAGCGATCGGAATCAGTTATTTATTCCTGATTTATGCCGCAATCGGTATCATGGCCTTCTTATTTGTCCGATTTAAAGTGACAGAGACAAAGGGAAAAAGCCTTGAAGAAATTGAGCAGGATTTACGGGACAAAAACGGACAAGGAGGACAGGCCGGAAAACAGCAAACGGTCGGAACATAAAAAAAGGTGCGCGATCACGCGCACCTTTTTGATTGCTCATTTTCCAACCGAGCCAAAGTTAATGATTTTAAAAGAAATATTGTACCTAAAATCAGCTTCAGTAAATATTTCATCCCAATGCCCTTTTACTTTATTCCAGTAGTCAGGATATTGAATCCTTATATGATCTGAGAAAAAGACTGGGTCGGTTTTATACTCGTGCTGCAGTTTTTCCATCACCTGCTTTACATCTCGTTCAAGCTTTTTCTCAAAAATCTTTTCCAGCCTGTGCAAATATCTTTTGCTGAAGGAATTTTCATTCGGGTTTTGGTCTTCTGTCAGGATGCCTTTCGTTTTAACAGTAATCTGAAAGACAGGCTTTCCGTTTTTAATGACTGGTTTAATTTTCGTTTTCGACTTTTTGATTTCAAACGTAATCGGATGCCCTTTATCTGTCGTCGGCATGACACCGCCTTGGATCGTCCCCATGACCCATGTCAGTGTCTGGGTTTCATCAGCTGAAAGAAATCCAACGAGTTTATTGCTGCCTCTTTTGATAATGCCTGCTCCGTCATACTTGGCTTTTCCCTTTTCGTTTTTCACGGCTTGAATAAGATAACTGTACCCGTTCTGAGAGTAGACAGAAGCTCTTCCGATGCGCAGCGGTATCATAATCTTACCGTTATACCCGCTGTGAGTTGTCAAATCAATCAGTTTTTCTGAAGGCATTGGCTGCTGCTGATTGGTTTTTCCTTTTGTAAAGATATCAGCCGCCTTCCCTCTGGCCGCCATCAAATAGCTGCTTCGCCGCAGCTCATCATCCCGGATAAAGTGGTTGAAGACTTGGTCAACATTTTGATTCCTCATCAGTTTTTCTCCCAGAAGAATCACTTTTAAATGATCGCTGTAAACAGGAGGGTCCTTGATGGCTACATCACTGACTGCTTCCAGGATCGTCTTCCCGTGGGACGTCACATTAACGAATTCGGGTTTTCCGGATGATTGGCTGTCTTCGCTTTGGGGAAGCAGGTTTTGATACGTCAGTTTGTACTGGTGATCATCTGTCTCATCGATTGCCAGCCCTCTGGCAAAGGATAGTTTCTCGATATTTTTGACATCCCAGCACCCGCAGAGGGCCAGCAGCATAAAAAACATGACGGAGAATTTTGTTGCTGTTTTCATTGCAGCTGCCCCCTCCCTAATTTTTTCTGTATCCAGCTTAAAAACCAGACGAAGAATGGAATTGTAATCACAATTAAGAAAGCATATCCAAGAAGTGTCCCGTAATAAAACACGTCATTCAAGTCCTTAGGATACATCGTTATGAAAAACGTCGCAGCCAGCATTGCAGTCAGCAGCCATGCATTGTTTTTATTTTTCAGATGAAAGATTTCCGTTAACCCGATATGGGCGCCTTTGAAGGATCCGAGCATACAGGCAAATTGCTGGGCTGTCCAAGTCAGCTGTAAGAACAAATCAAATCGTTCAATAAAAATACCCGGAACCTCTAATGCGTGAATAAGGGAAATGGTCGGCCATGTCACCGTTTTTGCCTCAGCCACAGTCATACAGCCAATCACAATGAGCAAAGTAATGCTGTAGAACACTGTGGAAATCGCGATGCCCAGAGCAACAGCCTTTTTCACTTGCTTCGGATCTCTCATAAAAGGGACCAGGTAAAAAATGATTTCAAATCCTGAGAAATATAATAGTGTTTTTGGGAATAAAGAGAAAAAGCTTTGATAGCCTCCTTCAAAAACCGGCCGGATAAAATCAAGCTGGAACAAGCGAAAGCTGAACATTAGAAGCATCATAAAAATAATAAGGGTAATGGGAAAAATATAAGCGTATACCTTTCCAATGGAATAAACGCCTCCGCCCACATGATAGATGGCAACTGCAAGAAATAGAAACACCACCACTGCCATTGGCGTATTTTTCAACAAAAAGAATCCGACAACCTCTCCCAAAATCCGAGCTTGAAAGCAAACAATCCCAATGAAATATAGACAGATATATAAATTCAATAAAAAGCCGATGAATTTTCCAGCTACAATGCTGTTGAGCTTAAAAAGGGTTTTTTTGCTGTTTTTTTGAAGAAAAGGCAAAAAAAGCAGAACGATGATAATAAAAATAACGCCCTGGATCAGTATCATTAGCCATCCGCTCGGACTGTCGGTTTCGGCGGCTGAGCGGGGAAGGGTCAGCACCCCGGCACCGATCAATGTGCTGCTGATCATAATGAGCGTCTGCATAAATGTCAGTTTATGCTCTGATTTCCTCATAGCCATCACCTTTGTCTGATGTTATCTTCGGGATCGTTTCGTGTCGGTCTTCTTTTTAAAAACATCGTAGGAATACGGATGACCGTGTCTTTCAAATCCTGTCCAGGCTGCGCCATGATCGGGATAATGTAATCCTCGCCAAAGCTTTTCAGGCGCATTAAGTGACCGATTACAAACAGAAAGACCATAATGACGCCATACATGCCAAGTACTGCTGCGCTGATCATTGCAGCTATGCGTATCAGCCGCAGCGGAAAGTTATAAGCGTATGAAGGAACAGTAAAGGATGCCAGTGCAGTGACAGAAACGACAATGACCATAAGGGCACTGACGATTTGCGCCTGAACAGCTGCCTGCCCAATGACAACGCCGCCGATAAGGCCAATCGTCTGTCCAATCGGTTTAGGAAGCCTTAATCCGGCTTCTCGAATCAATTCGATCGTAAAGATCATGATAAAGGCCTCTACAAAAGGCGGGAATGGTACGTTAAGCCTGCTGCCTGCAATGGAAATGGCCATTCTAGTCGGCAATAGCCCGGTGTGAAAAGAAACGAGAGATATATACAGGCCGGGCAAATAAATGGTGATCAGAACGCTGGAATAACGAAGAAGGCGTACAACTGACATTGGAAGCCAGCGCTGACTGTAATCATCGGGAGAATGAATAAATTCGTCAACCGTAGCCGGCACAATCAAAGCAAACGGCGTACCATCCACTAATATGGACACTCGTCCTTCTAACAGTGCAGCCTCTACACGATCTGGCCGTTCTGTGCTTAAAATCGTAGGGAAAATTGAAAATGGTTCATCTTCAATCAGCTGTTCAAGCGTCCCCGATTCTGGCAAATCGTCTATATTGACTGATTTCAGCCTTTTAAACACTTCCTTGGTGACATAATCTGGGGCGATATCCTGAATATAAGCGACAGCGACTTTCTTTTTCGTCCTTTTTCCGAGTGTCATTTCCTTGATGATAAGGTTAGGATCACTCGTCCTTTCCCGCAAAAGCGCCGTGTTTGTCCGCAGGTTTTCAATAAACCCTACTTTAGGACCGCGTTCCACAACTTCGGAGGAGGGTTCTTCAAGACTGCGTGTTTTAACTGACTTTGTGTCAAAAGCTAATCCTCCGCGATAGCCATCAGCTAGCAAAATGGCTTGCCCTGTAAAAACGAGTTGCTCTATTTCTTTCATTGTTGAAACAACGCTATGATGAAAGCCGAAAAAAAAGGCAGATAAGTCTTCAATTGAGCATTCCTTATGGGCTAAAGCCTCTTTTTGTAAAGGAGAAATGACATATTGCGCCAGCATTTTATTCTCTGTCAGACCGTCAATATACAGTAAACACGCCTTTCGTCTGCTATCTCCGAAAGCAAATGTATAAAACATCATATCGTCGTTTTGTCCCAATGTTTTTTTCAGTGTGTCTAAATTGTTCTGGAGATCAGAGTCGATTTGCATAGTTTCTCTCCTTCATAAACAGATTGACGGTTTTTATTAATTTGTATCAAAAAAGGAGAATTATTCTTATCGAGGAAAAGGCTGAAACAAAGCTTCTTTTCAACGTGATATAATAGAAAGGAAGCGTTTTCTTTGAAGGGGTCATGAAAAGATGATGCTTTGTACATATGTTGTCATATGAAAAAAGCAGCTTATACGGGCGTTTGTAAGAGGGGCGCACCGGGAAAATGATGATCAGTTATTTACAGGGGAGGGGTACGGATCATGACGCAATCACCAATTTTTCTAACGCCTGTGTGTAAAGAAAAAATCTGGGGCGGAACCGCTTTACGAGATAGATTTGGATACGGTATTCCTTCAGAATCAACGGGGGAATGCTGGGCCATTTCCGCTCATCCAAAAGGACCGAGCACTGTTGCTAATGGCCCGTATAAAGGAAAGACATTGATCGAGCTTTGGGAAGAGCACCGTGAACTATTCGGCGGCGTAGAGGGGGACCGGTTTCCGCTTCTGACAAAGCTGCTGGATGTGAAAGAAGATACGTCAATTAAAGTTCACCCTGATGATTACTATGCCGGAGAATACGAAGAGGGAGAACTCGGCAAGACGGAATGCTGGTACATTATCGACTGTAAGGAAAACGCGGAAATCATTTACGGTCATACGGCCCGCTCAAAAACCGAACTTGTCACAATGATCAACAGTGGTGACTGGGAGGGCCTGCTGCGAAGGATCAAAATTAAACCGGGTGATTTTTATTATGTGCCAAGCGGAACGCTGCACGCATTGTGCAAGGGAGCACTAGTTTTAGAGACTCAGCAAAATTCAGATGCCACATACCGGGTGTACGATTATGACCGTCTTGATAGCAACGGGAATCCGAGAGAGCTTCATTTTGCCAAAGCGGTCAATGCCGCCACAGTTCCCCATGTGGATGGGTATATAGATGAATCGACCGAATCAAGAAAAGGAATAACCATTAAAACGTTTGTTCAAGGGGAATATTTTTCGGTATATAAATGGGACATCAATGGCGAAGCTGAAATGGCTCAGGATGAATCCTTTCTGATTTGCAGCGTGACAGAAGGAAGCGGTTTGCTGATGTATGAGGGCGAAACATGTCCGCTCAAAAAAGGCGATCACTTTATTTTGCCGGCTCAAATGCCCGATTTTACGATGAAAGGAACTTGTACACTGATCGTATCTCATATTTAAACTTAATCTCACTTCGAGATTAAGTTTTTTTTATTAGAAAATGGAAGTGATTCACCTATAAATGAAGCATGCGCGTGCCGATAAATAAACTAGTTTTATATACTCATAGAAGAAGAAAGAGGAGAAGGAATGAAAAAGAGATTAATCGCACCTATGCTTCTATCCGCCGCGTCCCTTGCCTTTTTTGCCATGTCTGGTTCTGCCCAGGCCGCCGCGTATACCGACTACTCCATATATAAGGTAGAGCCGTCGAATACGTTCAGTACAGAAAGCCAAGCCTCACAAGCTGTCGCCAAACTGAAAAAAGATACTGGCTGGGATGCATCCTATCAGGCTTCAGGCACAACAACGACCTACCAAATTTCCGCCTCAGGCATTCATAGCGAATCAGAAGCGAAATCAATACTGAGCGGACTCACCAAACAAACATCGATTACCGGAACGTCAAGTCCTGTCGGAAGCAAACAGCCATATGTCACCATCTCGTCAGGTGCCATTTCCGGAGAAAAACAGGCCAACACAATCTTGGCAAAGCTGAAGCAGGAGACGGGAGTGGCTGGCGCTGTAAAAGCGTACGGAGCACCTCAGCCCTATATGAATGTCATGACATCGGACATTGCTGATGAGACAAAAGTCAAGGGGCTTATCCAGAGCCTGGCTAAGCAAACGGGGATTAAAAGCTCGTATCAGCCCATCACACACTCGGTGTCTGTCACAACCATCCAGTCAGGCACAATCGTCGGAGACAGCAGAGCAGCGCAGATCAAAAGCGCCTTCCAAAAGGAATCCGGGCTGCAGGCATCATTAAAGGAAACGGTGAAAGGACAAGCCTATTATACGTTTACAACTGCCGCCATTTCAGGTGAAGCGAATGCCAAAACTCTATTGCAGCAGCTGAAACAGAGCACTGGCATCACAGGCAGCTACAAGTCAATCAATCAAAAAACAACCGTTGAGTCATACAATGTCCAATCAGCTTATTTCAAAGGCCTGAATACAGTAAAGGACGCCATCAGCCAGATCAAGAAAAACACCGGCGTATCCGGCAGTTACCAACAGGTTGGAAAAAGCACATCATATACCGTGAATATGAAGGGGATAACAAAACAGCAGCTCCAAAAAGTAGATACTTTCTTTAAAAAGAAAAAATGGCATTATACGTCATCCAGCGTCAAAAAAACAACAACGTCTGCGGCTTACCAAATCACGACAGCAAAGATGTTAGGCGAGCAGCAAGCAAACAAAGCAGCAGCCTTCTTTGCTCAGAAAAAAGTAAAAGCCACAAAAACAACAGCTGGAACTACAGCAGAAAATCAATATCAACTCATCTCAGAAGAAACATCAGACCAATCAAAAGTCACAAAAGGATTGAACATATTAAAGCAAAATCAGCTGAGTGCTTCTGCGAAATCAGTCAAAAAACAAATAGCTGACACATTCAAGATCACAACTGAATCTCTGCTTGATCAAACGAAAGTCAATCAGGCGCTCACGTTTTTCAAGTCGAATCATATATCAGCAGCAAGCCAGAAAACCGGCCAGTCGGCAGCAAGCAGCTATCAAATCACAACTGAAGCCATCATCAGCCAAGAAGACATTGACCGCGTTTTAGCATTTTTTAAACAAAACAATATCTCCGGCACAACGGCAAAAACAAGTGAAACGGCATATACACAATACAAAATCGTGACAGCCCAGCTCAGCAGCAAAACTGCATTGAACAATGGGTTAACCTATCTTAAATCGCAAGGTTTAACTCCGAGCTACACAACGAAAAGCAATACGCTTTATAAAATCAGCGTAAACGAACAGTTCACAGGCAATGATACAGCTGCTGCGGCATCATCGAAGCTAAAACAATTATACGGATGGGCATCATCTATCGTGAAAGTCAAAAACGGCCCGCAAATCATGAAAACAAATTACAATCTCTCGCTTCGTGATATGGTCCAAAAACAAATGACAGTAAGTCCGCAAACAGACGGGGCGGCTTACGTATCGCTCACGTACAT
This sequence comes from Bacillus sp. ATD, assembly GCF_050585765.1. Classification (NCBI taxonomy): domain Bacteria; kingdom Bacillati; phylum Bacillota; class Bacilli; order Caryophanales; family Bacillaceae; genus Bacillus; species Bacillus sp. ATD. Next base: position 330,353 of record NZ_JBOBQH010000001.1, read on the forward strand.
TAATACAGCAACATCAACCGTTACGGCTGATGCACTAAATATCCGGTCAACGCCGGAAGTCAGCCCGACGAACGTGATCGGGCAATTTAAAAAAGGCGATAAGGTAAAAATCATCGGCCAGGCAAACGGCTGGGCCAAAATTAATTTAGGCTGGCGAAACGCAAGCAGTGATGAAGTGGTTCAATACGTGGATCCGAATAACTTTTCCAGAGACAGCAAATACTACTTCCAATTTCTCAAGCTGTCACAGACGGCCGGACTAAACGCTACTGAAGTCAATCAGAAAGTGCTTGCGGGTAAAGGCATCCTGACAGGGAAAGCAAAAGCATTTATCGATGCCGCCAATAAATACGGCATCAACGAGCTGTACTTAATCTCACACGCTCTCCTTGAAACAGGCAATGGAACATCTGATTTAGCCAATGGCTTAACCTATAACGGAAAAACCGTATATAACATGTACGGAATTGGCGCCTACGACAGCAACCCAAATTACTACGGCGCTAAATACGCGTACGAGCAAGGCTGGTTCACACCAGACGCGGCCATTATCGGCGGAGCCAAATTCATAGGCTCATCGTATATTCACAACACAGCATACAATCAGGACACACTGTACAAAATGAGATGGTCAGCTACAGCGGCACACCAATACGCAACAGACATCGGCTGGGCGTACAAACAAGTAAACCGCATGTACAGCCTGTATTCATTGCTGGACGGTTACACACTTTACTTTGATGTTCCGGAATATCAATAATGATCATAAAAAGACCGGCTATGTTCCATTAGGAACCAGCCGGTCTTTTTTTATTTGTCGTCATATGCTCGCTCATAAAGTTCAACAGGCGCATGCTGGCATCACCTGTTGAATATTGGTGCCACTCTTTCGCAAACCTCTTGAAGTTTTCCTTTGTATCGGACATTTCTTTGATTTCTTTCAACAGCATCTCGGTGTCCATGCAGGCTCTGCCGGGGATGACTGCTTCAAAATCATCGATCAGTCCGCGTTTTTTATTATACTCTGCCATATCATACGTGAAAAACAAAATCGGTTTATTTAACAAAGCATACTCAAAGGCGACTGACGAGTAGTCTGAAATCAGGATGTCGCTTTCCATCAGCAAATCTTTTAACGGAACGTCTGATACATCTTTGATCAGCCCTTCGTGCTCTCTAAAAGTAATCTGTTTCCGCACGGCCGGATGTAGTTTGACCAGTAGCAAAAATTCTCCCTTCAGTTCTCCGGAGAGCTGCTCCTTAGAGAAAGGGAGACGAATGGACGTCAAACAATAGTCCCTGTATGTCGGCGCATACAGAATAAGCTTTTGGTTCGGGCAGTCAGCTGTTTTTCTTTTGACATGAAAGTATTCGTCAGTTAAAGGAACACCCGTCCGCAAAAAACGGTCATCTTTCACTCCGAATGACCGCTTGAAAATATCCACCATTTTTTCAGAGCCGACAACGATATGATCAAATGAACGATACACCTTTTTAAACCGTTTGATATCTCCGGCGGATCGATAGCGGTTTCCGATATCTTCGAGTCCAAACTTCTTCAAAGCGCCGGACGCATGCCAAATTTGAATGCATGTCGTCTGAGGACGTTTATTCAAAACACTTGTCAGCAGAAAATAATTATCCGTTAACACAAATTTACAACTAAACATCCGGTATACGGCTTTAATGAGATGAATCGGATTTTTCTCGTTGATTATTTGCGATCGAACAGAAGGATATTCATCTGCAAGGGAAACGGCGTGCCTTGTTAAAAGGACTTCCATTTCAAACGGCCAGTTGCTGCTGACATACTCATCAAGCAGCTCGCGCGCATTATCCGGAAAGGAAGCAAGCAATACAGCTCTATCGCGAGCTTTTACCCTTCTGAAAATAAAACCGGTCAAAGCGAGACCGGCCGAGTAAATCATAACCAATAAAGAACGTATATTCATTCGTTACTCAAACTCTTTTCTACACATCAATTTTAGATTGTTCTTTGATCTGCTCCGGATAATAGTGCCGCTGTTTTTGAACTCTTTCCTCTTTCAGAACGGAAAAGACATATTTCGGGATGTTCAGCATCCGCTTCCACCTTGTCGGATTGGTCAGCAGGCGGTACATCCATTCAAGATTAAGCTTAATGAATATTTTCGGCGCTCTTTTCACTTTTCCGCTGAAAACGTCGAAGCTCCCGCCGATGCCGATCGCGATCGCCTGAGGAAATAGATGCTTATGTTCATAAATAAACTTTTCCTGATGAGGATATCCGAGAGCCACAAAAACCATGTCAGGCTTGGCAGCCGCGATTTGCTTCGCAACTTCGTCTTTGTCTTTGACATAGCCGTGCGAGTATCCGGCTAGCTCAATTCCTGGATATTCGGTTGATAGCCGATTTGCAACAGCTTGAATAATCTCTTGTTTGGCCCCGTATAAAAACACCCTTTTCTTTTTGCGGTCAGCCAGGCCGAGAAGGTTGATAAATACATCGTACCCCGCGATCCTCGATTTTAATCTGCTGTTGATCAGCCTTGACGTCAGGACGATGCCGATTCCGTCAGGCAGGATAAAGTCAGCAGATGAAACTGTTTTAAAATAATCCTTGTCTTTTGCAGCCGCATACCCGATCTCAGGGTTTACCGTTGCGATAAATGCCCCCTCATTGCGGTCGATAAAGGATTCTTCAAGATGACTCAAAAATCCGGGCAAATCCCCGTTAACATATGCAAGATGATGAACCGTTTCCGTTTGCAGCATAGTTTTTTTCCTCCTTCCGGTTTAAGAAGTGTAATTATATACGAATGTATGAAAGTCAAAGATTAAGAGACCAGCCCATAAATTCAGGAAGTCTAACGTATATTTTAGCATAGATCATTCATAAAAGTTTAACAATATATTTACATTAGTTTTAGATTTTCACGTCTTATTCAGAAGAGGTTCAAATTTTTTAGATAAAATTTGGAATTTCATTTACACTAAACAATACTTAACGTTTGATAGGCGATGTGCTATAATGAATGATCAGTAAAGACCTGTGAAATAAATGTAACTTATCGAGTGTTTTTAATATATTAATATAGCTTTTCGCCTTAAGATTAGAAAGGAGAGCGCATGACAATGAAGAAAGTCATCACATACGGAACGTTTGATTTATTACATTGGGGACATATCAAGTTATTGGAACGGGCAAAACAATTGGGGGATTATCTAGTCGTAGCGATTTCGACTGACGAATTCAATCTTCAAAAGCAGAAAAAAGCATATCACAGCTATGAGCACCGCAAGCTGATTCTTGAAACGATCCGCTACGTAGACGAAGTTATCCCGGAAAAAAACTGGGATCAAAAGGTACAAGATGTGATCAATCATGATATCGATGTATTTGTCATGGGGGATGACTGGGAAGGGAAATTCGACTTCCTGAAGGACCACTGCAAGGTTGTTTACCTCCCGAGAACCGAAGGGATTTCCACGACGAAGATCAAAGAGGAAATCGCGAATCTTTAATGTCGGCTCAACATAATAAAAATTCAAAAAAGTACTTCTTAAAAAAGATAAGAAGTGCTTTTTGTTTCGTATACGAGTCATTTTAATATAATAAGTATGAACAGCTTTGTTTGAATAAAAAAAGAGGAGTAGACAGACTTTATGGATAGTGCAATTCCGATAAAATTTCAGCTGTTGGAAATAAAAATTAATGATACTGGTCTCTATTTTGTGTTCGAAAGTTCTGTTCCTCTTGATCATGTCGATGTTTTGGCAGTTAACCGCAATACGAAAAAAGACATGCGTGTAACATGTAACAAAATAAGCGATTCAGAGCAGTTAAAAGCAGCGAAAGTATCTTTAGATGGCCTATCTAACCTGATGATAGATAAAGCGGTCATCGATTTTTATGTACTTTATAAAAATAATAAAAAACATCAATGTAAAAAGAGGATTTACACAGCATCAAAACCGATTGAGCTGTCTTGGCATAAGGATCGAGCCAATCAGTTCATTTATTTACCGTATAAGACCCTAAAAGGCCACTTCGCTCTTGATATTTTACGAAGTAAAGCAGTGGCTGAACCGGACAGTATGAAATTATGCTCCGACGGAAAATTAATGATCGGAGGCTATACTTTTCTGCTAGATGCTGAAGAACGTTTAATAGTAAAAAGCAGAAAGCTAATTTTAAAGGAAATTAGCCAAAACGATAAGGAGAGGGTTTTTGATTTTCCTTTAAAAGACGTTCAGCGCGGCGATCTGTCAGCTGATGCTTCAGATCATACCGTAGGATTTGAGGCGGAAATTGATCTGAAAAAGCTATATGAAGAAAACAGGATGCCTGCTTTCTTTCTGTTTTATATAGAATACGTAGGTGAAGATGCTGCAACAGGGGAGGAAATCACTATAAAAAGCAGGGCATTCAGGCTGATTGATGATATAGACAGTTTTTCAATTGTTGACACAAAAAAAGGACCAGCTCGTTTTCACATTTATCCGCAGAAGCGAAAACGGAGCATGTGTCTAAGAATGAATGATTACACGATCAGAACCCGTGCGGTTTATTTTGCCAAAGGAAAAGGTAAAAGGCTGATGTCAGTCATCCGCAAAGGCAAGAATAAAGTAAAGAAAAAAATTTCGGGCATGGTGAAGAGGGCATACTATTCTACTTTTGGATTGGCCGGCAAACTGCCTGTTAAAAAGAAAACCGTCATTTTTGAAAGCTTTGCCGGTAAGCAGTACAGCTGCAATCCAAGAGCAATTTATGAATATATGAAGGAACATCACCCGGAATACAACTTAATATGGAGTGTAAATCCGAGTTATACAGAAATTTTCGAAGAAAAAAAAGTCCCTTATATTAACCGATTCACGCTGAAGTGGCTGTTCGCCATGGCAAGGGCGGAATATTGGGTTGTAAACAGCCGGCTCCCTTTGTGGATACCCAAACCAAAGCACACGACATATGTGCAGACATGGCACGGGACTCCGCTGAAAAGGCTTGCCGTCGATATGGAAGAAGTGCACATGCCGGGCACCAACACTGAGAAGTACAAGCAAAATTTCACTAAAGAAGCATCGAAGTGGGACTATTTAATATCCCCGAATCGTTATTCAACCGAGATTTTTGCCCGCGCTTTTCAATTTAACAAAACAATGATTGAGTCCGGATACCCGAGGAATGACTTTCTGTATACAGACAACCGCCCGGAAACGATGAAGGCCATAAAGAAAAAAATGAATATCCCTGAAGATAAAAAGGTCATCTTATATGCACCGACATGGCGGGACGATCAGTTCTATAAAAAAGGAAAATACAAATTTGACCTTGATTTGAATATGGAAAAGCTGCGAGAGGAGATCGGCCATAATTACGTCATCGTTTTAAGAATGCACTATTTAATCGCGGAAAACTTTGACCTTTCACCGTACAAAGGATTCGCATATGATTTCTCAGCATATGAAGATATTCGCGAACTTTATATGGTATCTGATTTGTTAATTACAGATTACTCTTCAGTATTCTTTGATTTCGCAAATTTGAAACGTCCAATGATTTTCTTCGTTCCAGACATTGAAACCTATCGTGACAAGCTGCGCGGCTTTTATTTTGACTTTGAACAAGAAGCACCAGGTCCGTTAGTCAAAACGACTGAGGGAGTAATTGAGAAAATTAAGGAAACAGAGACATCTGATTATCGCCTGCCTGACATTTTTGAACCTTTTTATGAAAGGTTTTGTTACCTGGAGACGGGCAACTCTTCGGAAAAAGTAGTGAATAGAATTTTTGAGTAAAAAATCTCCATTAATGACTATTTCAAAGCCATTGTATTATTGCAATGGCTTTCTTAAAATTGGTTAGTGTATTGCAATGCTATTGGCTAAATGTGTTCTTAACTTTTAGAGAAACTTATGCTATTATGGTTCTCATGTATAGAACTAGAGAGCAAATAGTAAGATACTTACTCCTTATTCTTTAGGTGATTAAGTTTAAGTTTAATCAACCAAAACATAGAAGTAACTGAAGAATTTTTTTCTTGTATATGAATAATGAACTAATAAATTTACCTTTAAAATAAGTAGGAAAATAGAGGAGATTGGAATGAATAAGAAATTAAAAATAGCAAAAAGAAGAGCGAAGTTTTTATTAGAACCATTTAAAACATACACTAACAACAAAAATTTTAAACGCACTGTTGAATACACGAGAAATTTCAAGAAAAATAAAATCGATCCTCATATTATTTTCTATGAATCTTATCATGGAAAAGCGATGAATGACAATCCATATGCAATATTTAAGCATCTAGTTAACAATGAAGAATACAAAAATTTTACACACGTATGGGCGTTAAATGATCAGGACAATCCTTATGCCAATAAGTATAAAGGCTTGAAAAATGTAAGATTTGTTAAAGTTCATAGTGAGGAATATATTAAATATTTGACAAAGGCAAAATATTTAATTAATAATGTTACTTTTCCTACCTACTTTCAAAAGAAGGATGAACAAATTTATATTAATACTTGGCATGGAACTCCTCTTAAAACTCTTGGAAAAGATATGGAGGGGCCTATTGGTCAGCATAAAAATATCCAAAGAAACTTTTTGCATAGTGACTATATCTTATCTCCAAATAAATTCACTTCAGAGAAATTAATTGATTCTCATGATTTAGAAGGCCTTTACAATGGGGAAATCATCGAAGAGGGTTATCCAAGGATGGATTTAACCTTTAATACAGATAAAGAAGAACTTAGAAAAACGTTAGAAAACATTATAGAACTTGATCCTCATAAAAAAATTATTCTGTATGCACCTACATGGAGAGGAGAAGTAGGAAGTGTCTCCAACATTAATGAAGAGCTATTTAATCATATTTCGGCATTGAATGAAAAGATTCCGGATGATTATCAGCTTATATTAAAGGTCCATACTCTTTTATTTAAATACATTAAACACGATGAACAATTAATGAGTAAGTGTATTCCGGATTGTATAGATACAAATGAGTTACTATCGCTTGTAGATATCCTGATAACGGATTATTCAAGTATTTTCTTTGATTATATGGCAACCAACAAACCAATTCTGTATTTTATGTATGATAAAGAGCAGTATCTGAAAAAAAGAGGCATGTACTTGGATGTTAACACACTAGCGGGTCCAATATGTAAAACAACAGATGAGCTTGCAAAATATATCAAAGAAATTGAGTCTGTACAAGACCGATATCAGTCTGTATATCAAGAAATGAATGAGGTCTATATCAAAAGAGTTGGAGATTCTACTCAAAAAATAGTTGATATTATATTTAAAGGCAAACAGGAACAGTCTGACTGTGTCTTTGATGTTAAAGAACCTCACAAAAAAAACATTTTGATTTATTGTGGCGGTTTCTTGAATAATGGTATTACATCTTCAGCTATAAATTTATTAAACAATATCGATTACGAAAAGTATAATGTTATTGTGATTGATAAAGGAAACTACGATAAAGAATCTTCTTACAATATAAGCAGGATAAATGAAAAAGCAAAGCGGGTCTATCGAGTAGGAAGCATGAACTTAACCATAAAAGACTGGTATCTACATGGATTGATGAATAAAAGGGGTTACACCGAGGAATTAGCGAAAAGGAAGCCTGAAGAGATTTTTAAAAGAGAAATAAATCGTATGTTGGGAAACGCGAGAATTGATATAGCGGTCGATTTTAGTGGATACGTACCTTTCTGGACGATGGTCATGTCTTTGGGAGAATTTCCCCAAAAAAGCATATATCAACATAATGATATGCTTGCTGAGACCAATAAAATCATAAATGGTAAGTATAAGCATAAACGTAAATTAGGCATAGTCTTTTCTCTATATAAATGCTTTAATAAAATCGTGTCTGTTGCAAAACATACTAGGGATCTAAATGCTGAAAATTTAGCACAGTATGTTGATACAAATAAGATGGTTTATGTTCATAACTCATTAAATGTAGACAAAATTAAAGATTCTGTGGAAAATCATGGTTTTTTAATTGAGAGCTATGAGGGACAAGACTATATTATTCAAAAGGAAGAAAAGCCAGGAGCATTTAGTATTAAAGGCATTAGGCTGCCTAAACATAACGAAATCAACTTTGTAAACATGGGAAGGTTATCACCAGAAAAAGATCAAGAAAAATTAATTAAAGCATTCTCTCAACTGATTAACAAATATGAAAATTTAAAAATGAAGCTTTATATTATTGGTGACGGTATCTTAAAGGAAACTTTAAATGATTTGGTTGAAACATTGGGACTAGAAGAAAGTGTTATATTCACTGGACAAATGAAAAATCCATTTTTCTTGATTAATAAAGCTGATTGTTTCGTTTTATCTTCTAATCATGAAGGCCAGCCAATGGTGTTGTTAGAAACGCTGGTACTAAATAAACCAATAATTGCTACTGACATTGCAGGATCTCGAAGCATTTTAGAAGATGGGTATGGTACGCTTGCTCCGAATGATGTAGATGGACTTTTTTCTGAAATGGAAAAATTCGTGTTAGATAACTCGGAAGACAGGGGTAGGGCATTAAATAAGGATTTAAATTATAATAGAAGATTCAAGAGATTTGACTACGAAAATTACAATCATCAAGCAATGAAAATGTTTTATAGGGAAGTTTGTTCCGAGGAAGTTTAAGTAATGCTTGATTAATTTTTGGACTTTAAGCCAGTCCAGTTATAACTTTTCTTGTTACGGCCTTAACTCGTTTTTCTATTTCGAGTTAAGGTCGTTTATTTATGACTTCATGTTAAATTAAATTATGGAAAGTAATAATTTAAAGAACAGCGTGTAGCGTGTTGACATATAAGTTCGTGTTGCTTTATGTATGTCTATTTGAAAACTAGAGGGTAACATTACTTCCATCTTTTAAGCTTAAATTCCCCCCGTTAAACACGTTATATTCCCATATAATAGATAAAAATCCCCCTATAAGGTACACTCTCAGTGTTTTAAAGGAGGATTCTATTTTTTGATTAAATTCAAACAAACCAACGAATATGAAAAGGATACCAGGATAAATTATCAGCATTTTGATTAGTGACTCTTAATAATTTCAACCGTCCATTGGGTTGTACTTGCCAATATGCTAAACTGCCATGAGAAGAAACATTGGTATATTGAAAGTTTCGATCCGGTGCCATTTCTTTTGGAAATTCAATATATTCTTCTGACTTCCCTTTAGAAATCCCTTTAACAGCTCCAGATAATTCCACTTCATTTCCTATTTTTCTAATTCGAGGAAGGGTATCTTGTGCATAAACTTTTGCATTATTTAATAACTTGACCTCATTATAAATAAAACCACTATCATACTTGGAAGGGTAAATCGAGTTAGTTAAGGTATTGGGCTGGGTATTTTTCAATTCCTCTATTTTATTTAAAGCTGACTCAAAATCTTTTACTAGCATATATTGTAATGACTTTTCATTCTCTAGGTTAGTGTATCTTAAATCAATATCTTTTGTATTCAAGGGCTCAAATATTAGTTCTTCTTTAAAGCTTTCTTTATCAGTGCATTTATAAAGATATGAGAATAGATCATTGGGTGACAATTTTAAATTCCTGTCTAATAGATATTTATAAGAATTTCTCCAATGTACACCAATAGTGTTTTCAGCATGTAATAAGGCAGGATTGTTAAACATTAGAGAGAGCCAATTCAATATATTTTTGTTGGTGAATTGATTGGTTGATCTATAAGGGAAATGAGCTAATTTCAGATTCAACTTGCCGTCTATTTTTTGTTTTCCTTTATAATAAACGTAATGGTTCCCATTCCCTATTTTATAATTTGTATAATCCTTTTTGTCTTGACAAATTAAAGATTTTGCCGATTGATACTTTTTTCTTCTATACCTTATCTTTTCTAAAACGTTTTCGTTAAACGAAACGTTTTCTAAGTAAACGTACTCAAGCCTATCCATTTGATAGACATTTCCTGGCTTAATGTTTTCTTTGATTTCAGTTATATCTCCATAAATAAACTCGTCAGCATCCAAAAAAACAATTGCGTCAAAATTAAGTTCCTTGGAAATTCTATGATAAGCTTCAGTGGTTTTTTTATTTTGTTCAAATGAAGGATCGTCGTCCTCCCATAGAGTTAAAGGTAATCCTTCTTTCAATAAATTTTTTAATATTGTTCTAGTTTCATCATTTGGACGGTTAATTGAAATAAACATATGATCAAGAAATTTTAAATTGTATCTAACGAAAACTTCTATAATATCAGCTTCATTCTTTACCCTTGTAAAGGGAACAATAGTTCTTTTAATTAAAATTTGTTTTCTTTCTACCATCGCCTTCTTTTTATTCTATACAAAAAAAGATAATAACAAGTTTTAGATATATTGAATTGTAATATGAAAAGGTTCCATATTGTACTTAGTGTCAAATATTCTACAGATCAGCTCAGAGTAACCTTTAATAATTAACAGGGAAACATTGGGAATTTTGGTATCGTGCTTTGGTTAAGTCCAAAAGTGAAAAATTAATCATTATCTGTTACAATAGAGAGCAGTGTTAATTTAGACTTTTTGTGAACCAAAACTAATATTTTAAGGAAGATTAGAATGAATGCATTAGTGAGAATACTGAAAGAGCAAGCAACGTCATTTTCTTTAATATTACGCTTGGCAGCTTACGAAACAAAATCAAAATACCAAATGAACTATTTGGGTGTGCTGTGGCAGTTGTTAAATCCACTCATTCAAATGTTGGCCTACTGGTTTGTTTTTGGGATCGGGATTAGAAAAAGCACTGATGTGGTTACGGGTATTGGTGAAGTGCCCTTTATCATTTGGATGCTAGCCGGTTTGATTCCGTGGTTTTTTATCAGCCCGACGATTCTAGATGGTTCAAACAGTGTATATAAGCGAATCAACATGGTGGCCAAAATGAATTTTCCAATTAGCTCGCTTCCTTCAGTAGCGATTGTGGCAAACCTGTTCAGCTATTTTGTGATGATGGTGATTTATATCGTTGCATTAACAGCGTCTGGTATTTATCCAAGTCTTCATTGGGTTGAATACATTTACTATTTTATCTGTATGGTTATATTTATGTTTGCCTTTAGTTTGTTTAATTCAACCATTAGTGTGCTTGTTAGGGACTATCAGTTTTTGCTCCAATCTGTGACAAGGCTACTGTTTTTTTTGTTGCCTATCTTTTGGGATATAGCACATCAGTTAGGGAAAGAGCATCCCGTTTTACTAACAGCTATTAAACTGAATCCACTTTTTTATATTTTAGATGGATTTAGAAGCAGCTTTTTCGACGGAAGCTGGTTCTTCGAAGATATAACATACACGTTGTATTTCTGGGCTTTCACATTATTGCTCTTGACCGTAGGATCTGTCCTGCATATGAAATTCAGAGATAGGTTTGTTGACTTTCTTTAATACGTAAGGAGATTTTAAAGATGAAACTAAAAGTTTCGTTTCGAAATGTTTCAAAACAGTATCAGCTTTATGAAAAACAATCGGATAAAATTAAAGGGCTGTTTTTTCCGAATAAGGATAAAAGTTTTTTTGCTGTTCGGAATGTCTCCTTTGACGTGTACGAAGGGGAGACTATCGGATTTGTAGGGATTAATGGATCGGGAAAATCGACGATGTCCAACCTGCTGGCAAAAATCATTCCGCCGACAAGTGGTGAAATTGAAATGAACGGGCAACCTTCCCTGATTGCAATTTCCGCAGGATTAAACAATGCGCTGACGGGCAGAGACAACATTCGTCTCAAGTGTTTAATGATGGGTCTCACAAATAAAGAAATTGATGAGATGTATGACAGCATCGTTGAATTTGCAGAAATCGGCGAGTTTATCAATCAGCCGGTTAAAAGCTATTCCAGCGGAATGAAGTCCCGGCTTGGCTTTGCGATCTCAGTGCATATTGATCCCGATATTTTAATTATTGACGAAGCGTTATCAGTAGGTGATCAAACCTTCTATGATAAATGTGTCGACAGAATTACCGAGTTTAAAAATCAAGGGAAAACCATTTTCTTTGTCAGCCATTCAATCGGTCAAATCGAGAAAATTTGCGATCGGGTTGCCTGGATCGATAATGGCGAGCTTCGCATGTTTGATGACACAAAGACGGTCGTAAAGGAATATAAAGAATTTATCAGCTGGTTTAAAAAGCTTTCCAAAAAAGAGAAAGACAAATATAAAAAAGAGCAATTAGCAAGTCGCAAAAAGGTTTTGTCTGAAGAAGATCTAGCTCATCCTGAAAAAGAAAAGAAAAAACAAAAATCTTTGGCAAATATCATTCCGATTGCAGGTTTGTCCATCCTGCTCGTATTGGCCGCCGGAGCGATGTTTGTTTAAAAGAAAAAGCTATTGGATATAAAATGAAACACCTTCTAGTTTGGAAACGGATAGTTGTTATCCGAAATAAGACTAGGAGGTGTTTTTTCTATGGGACAAAAGTGAGTGATCCGGTTGAAGTTAAACAGAAGGCTGTAGAAATGAGACTGTAGGCGTGCCTATGAAAGAAATCATTAAGGAATTGAATATTTAGAATAAGAAGCAGGTTCAGACATCGGTTAGAGGCACAAGGCTGGAGGTAACATCAATTCGAACAGCCTGTTGGAAGCAATACACTTTCGAAAAAGGGCCGGAGTATGCTTCCGAAATTAGAGAAGCTGCAGGCAGAGAATAATTACCTGAGATAACAGAATGAAGTGTTAAAACAGTCAAACTTGCAGAGGTATTGCACAGCACAATGATCGTGCAGGATATCTACGTTCATTTTAGTATCTCATGAACGTCTTATTTTCGTTGGAAGAAGAAATCACCTCAAACGCAATTTTGGAAAACAAATCGGCACGCTGTGGACAGCACAAGTATCGATATGTATATCAGAAAATCACAGCCATATTAAATGGCAGTGCTGGGCTAAGATGAAAAAGCGTAAGAAGAATGGACAGTCATATGCGTGTTCGATAATATATTAGTCGGAACTTTCAGTCTGATCATATTTTTGAAAAACTAGTAACGTACATCATGTTTTTTTGCTTTATGGACAGAATAAATTGCACCTTTCCAATATATTGTATGTATCCAATGGAGATGTTATTGCTTTTACGCTTGGAGATAAGCAGGACAGAAACTTTGTTTTATACACACTTGATCAAGCTGCCAGCATGCCTGAGAATTGCGTGTTACATAGTAATCATATACATCTTACTAGTATCAGAAAGCTGTTAAAACACCATGAGCATATCCCGCAAAGGGACGCCGCTGATAATGCTTTCATCGAATCGTTTCATTCCTCACTAAATTATGGTACGTTTTATTGTATCTTAACAGCATTGATCAAACCACGTTTGCCATTTTAGAACGCACTGCCAAAGAATACATTTATTTATAACAACATTCGTATTCAAACGAAATAAAACAACCAATCACCGATAAACGATCGGCAATTGGCTGTATAAACTGTGTTTTGATCTCTGTCTCAAAAACGGGGGCAGTCCCCATGTCTATCCAATACTTTTTTATTAAAATTCTTCTTTTGACAGAAGGTCCTGCATAAATGGAATCAGTGAATCCTTCAGTTCGCTGTCCTGCATGGCAAATTCGAGAGTTGTCTGGATAAAACCGAGTTTTTCTCCAACATCATAGCGTTTGCCTTCAAAGTCATAAGCAAATACGCGCTGGATTTCGTTTAACTGCTGAATGGCATCGGTCAGCTGGATCTCTCCGCCTGCACCTATTTGCTGTTTATCTAAGTACATGAAAATTTCAGGAGTAAAGACATACCGTCCCAAAATCGCAAGGTTAGATGGTGCCGTGCCCGGTTTTGGTTTTTCAACAAAGTTTTTGACCTGATATAGGCGCCCTTCGTTTGTTAGAGGATCAATGATCCCGTAGCGGTGCGTTTGGTCTTCAGGTACTTGCTGAACGCCAATAACGGAAGAGAGAGTCTTTTCGTACTCGTCCATCAGCTGGCGAAGACCAGGTTTTTCTCCTTGGACAATGTCGTCTCCAAGGAGAACTGCGAATGGCTCGTCTCCGATAAAGTTGCGTGCGCACCAAACGGCATGCCCAAGTCCTTTTGGTTCTTTTTGGCGAATATAGTGGATATCAGCGAGGTTTGATGCTTTTTTTACTTTTTCAAGCAGTTCAGTTTTACCCTTTTCCTCAAGGTTTCTTTCGAGTTCCGGCGAGAAATCGAAATGGTCTTCAATGGCTCGTTTGCTCTTACCTGTTACGATGATAATATCTTCAATGCCGGCTTCAACGGCTTCTTCAATAATATATTGAATGGTTGGCTTATCTACGATTGGAAGCATTTCTTTAGGCATCGCTTTCGTTGCAGGGAGGAAACGTGTTCCAAGACCTGCGGCGGGAATTATCGCTTTACGAACTTTTTTCAATTCAATACACCTTCCTTAAACTATGTTTTCTAGTCAGCTAGAAAAAAACGCTTGGCAAGCAGAGAATATATGTATGCTATACCCCGAAAAATTACAATTACAAACACATCATATAAGAAAAACAATTCTTAAACAAGTGTAAACAGGTATAAAGCGTAAAGGTGTTATATAATGAAAGGAAATTTCATTCTTCAACAGGAAGGTTTGCGGTTTGATCTCTGGATGTTTTATGATGAGTATATCGTCTTGAGAAATCCAAAGGTACGATATATTTCCAACCAGAAAACTTAGGAAAAAAGCTACTCATATAGAAAACAGGTGATAGAAAAATGAAGAAACTAAAAGTCATGACAGTATTCGGCACGCGCCCTGAAGCAATAAAAATGGCGCCGCTCGTGCTTGAATTAAGAAAATATCCTCAAATTGAGTCTTATGTGACGGTTACAGCCCAGCATAGGCAAATGCTTGATCAGGTACTTGAAGCTTTTGACTTAAAGCCTGATTTTGATTTGAATATCATGAAAGAAAGGCAAACGCTGGCTGAAATTACGTCTAATGCGCTTGTGAAGCTAGACGAGCTGTTTCAGTCCATCAAACCGGACATTGTGCTTGTTCACGGTGATACGACAACAACATTTGCGGGGAGTCTTGCTGCTTATTATCACCAAATTTCCGTCGGCCATGTAGAGGCGGGGCTTAGAACCGGAAACAAATACTCGCCGTTTCCTGAAGAGCTGAACAGGCTTCTGACGGGATCGATTGCCGATTTTCATTTTGCGCCGACAGAGCAGGCCGAAAAGAATTTACTCCGCGAAAATAAAGATCCGGAGACGATTTTCATCACCGGAAATACCGCAATTGATGCACTTCGCACAACAGTAAGGGACGGCTATTCACATCCCGTCCTTGAAAAAATCGGAAGTGACAAGATGATTTTACTTACCGCACATCGGCGTGAAAATTTAGGGAAGCCGATGGAAAACATGTTTAAAGCGATCAGGCGAATCGTCGAAGAATTTGACGGCGTACAGGTCGTTTATCCCGTTCATCTCAATCCCGCTGTCCGTGAAGCGGCTGCAAAGCACTTCGGCGATTTGGATAAAGTCCATCTGTTAGAGCCGCTCGAAGTCATCGATTTTCACAACTTCGCTGCTGAAGCTCACTTCATCCTCACCGACTCGGGTGGGGTGCAGGAAGAAGCGCCGTCGCTTGGAAAGCCGGTCCTCGTGCTTCGCGATACTACGGAACGGCCAGAAGGCGTTCGGGCTGGTACGCTTAAACTGGCAGGAACGGATGAAGATAAGATCTATGAACTGAGTAAACAGCTGTTGACCGATCAAGATGAATATCGCAAAATGTCCCAGGCTTCAAACCCATACGGGGACGGACGGGCTTCGCGGCGAATTGCGGAGGCGCTGCTTTATAGTTACGGATACCGAAGAGTACGGCCTGATGTGTTTAAAGATAAATAAAAAAGCTTCCTTTACAGGAAGCTTTTTTATTTATTAAGGCTCTCTTTCAGTTCGTCTGTAATGTTAGACAGAGAGCTTTGTCGGCTTGCAGTAATAGATTCCGTTTATTTTTGTGCTGTCGCCTTTCAGCTCATACTGAATGACTTTTGAGCGTGCTTCTTTAAAGCCGGATGGATATCCCAATTATAGTCAAACGTGAGATTTGTTTTAACGTTGTTTTCGATCACTTTGAACATATCTCCAATTTCGTGATATATTGGCGCCTTTATTAATGATTCCTTCGAGAACTTGACGCTGTCTATTCCGATGCCCGAAATCGCATTTCCGATCCTCTTTCCTCATTCTCGTATCAGCGAGCGCTTCTTTTTCATTCAGCGTAATCTCACCTTTGCCGAATGAATAGCCGTCATAGCGAAAGCGAACGTACTGTTCACGGTAATGCCCGGCCAAAGCATATCTACGACTTCTCTGAAACTTTCCATGTTCACTTTAACCAAATAATCGACCAAAACGTCTAGAAAATTATCAACCGTTTCTGAATCTGAACACCACCGAATGCGTATAAATGGTTGATCTTATCCATCTTACCTATGCTGATAATTTCAGTATCCCTCGGAATGCTAACAATTTCAGTCGTTTTCGTTTTCGGATTCACCGTCATATAGATCAGGTTCCTTATCACCATCCCGTTCATCGACACCCTTGAGAAGCACGGAAAACGGATCATGTTTATCAATATCAACAGCTGAATCGTGTTTTGATTTGTTAATATTTTCATGAATGTTTGCCACAGTAGATGCCGTTTTATTCCATAAGTAATAGGAGTAGCCTTCTGTGCTGAGAACAAAAAATTCCAATCAAGCAATAATTATAAGGGGCTTTTTTTCTATTTATTTCTCTTTTCAGCTCTCATATAGCCCTCAACTTTTAATAGCTACTTTGATTAAATTTTTTAAAAATTCAAAAATAAAAAAATATATGTGTCCTTTTGGATAGACGAAATTCTTAGAAAAATGTTTCAAAAAAAACAATCAATCTGCAAAATTTTTCGCTAAAATTAAAGAATCTGTTGGAATTTGTCGATAAAAAGGGAGAGGTGAAGAAGATGAAAAAACTCATAGTTCTGACATTATCAATGCTGCTTTTGTTGTCAGCCTGCGGCACTTCGAGCCAATCGGAGGACAAGTCTAGCTCAGGCAATAAAAATGCGGCATCTGAAGAAACCATCACTAAAGAAGGTTCATTCGCGGGGTTGGCTGACAGCCACACAATTGCGGTGAACATCGATGGCAAAGAAACAACGCTTCAAATTGATGAAGATCTTCAGGAAAAAGTCAATTCCATTGAAGAGGGCAAAAAAGTCGAAGTCCAATATACAAAAGTCGAGAATGGCGTTTTGGAGTTGAAAAGCATCGAAATCAAATAAAGAGCTGAATCAAGGGAGGCATAACGTTTTGAAAAAGATGAAGCTTCTGGTTCTGTCGTCAGTAACTGCTGCAGCTCTGATGTTTACGCAATCTGCCCAGGCTGCCGACAAAACAATTTCGGTAAAGTTAAGTAATTATTTGGGCAATAAATCAAGTGTTGATATCGACATTACCGGCTCATACGAAATTCCAGGCTCGGGAATCTCCGCGACAGAGCGGTACGGCGGGGCGACCCGCTTCGATGTGGCAAACAATGTCGCATCTGCCGGATGGACGAACCCGAGCACAGTCGTGATTGTCAATCGGGACGCTTTTGCGGACGCGCTCTCTGCAGCTCCGCTTGCAAAGAAGTACGATGCGCCGATTCTATTAACAGATGCGGGAACGCTGACGGCGAAAACCGAAACTCAAATTGCCAAGATGAAGCCTGATAACATCTTAATTATCGGTGGAACAACGAGCGTTTCCAAAAATGTTGAAAACACACTGAAAAAGTATGGGGCAATTGTCCGTATCGGCGGCGCTAACCGCTATGACGTGTCTAAAAATATTGCGAGCCGGATGGGGTCCTACAGCCAGGCGATTGTTGCCACCGGTCTGGTCTTCTCCGACGCTCTGTCGATCGCGCCTTATGCGGCAATGAACGGTTATCCGATACTGCTCTCAGGGAATAATACGATCCGTAGCGATTACAATATTCCGAGCAAAGTTACAATCGTCGGCGGTCCGTTGAGTGTCAGCACAAGTGTTGAAAACACATTAAAGAAAAAAGCGGCTGTTACCCGCATCGGCGGTGCGAACAGGTATGAAGTGTCAGCGAATATTGTTAACGCGCTTAACATGAACGCATCAAAGGTTTTCATGTCTAACGGAACGACTTTTGCGGATGCACTGGCCGGTTCCGTCCTTGCAGCCAAACAAAAGCATCCTTTGCTGCTTGTCCAATCGGGCAGCCTGCCGACTCCTGTTGCAGATGTAGTCGCGAAAAAAGGAACCCAGTCTTTTGCTTTGCTTGGGGGGACCACCTCAATTACGGATTCATTGAAAAATAGTCTGGCAGACATGCTTACCGGAGACGGATACTCTGTTAATCTATCGAGCGGAAAGCTTGTGCTCTACAAAAATAATAATGCTGTCAAAACGCTTGGAACGACATTTACGGCGTCACCTAAAAAATATTCGACATCAAATTCCATCAGCATCAACGGAAGGCCTTATTTAGGCAATATGAAGTTTACGATTGAATCAAGCAAATATGTTCGGCCGATAAACGAAAACATTCCGTTCGAAGATTATTTAAAAGGTGTTGTACCGCACGAAATGCCGGCAAGCTGGCAGACAGAAGCGTTAAAAGCCCAAGCGGTGGCAGCTAGAACATATTCGGTTGGTTCCGCAGGAAAAGTAGTGGCTGATACACAAGCGTTTCAAGTTTACGGTGGATATGACTGGAATTCGAAGACATCCAGCGTTGTAAATACAACAAAAGGACAAGTTTTAAAATATAACGGCAACTTGATTTCGGCTGTTTACTCATCGAGTAATGGGGGATATACGGAAGCAAGCGCAGAGGTATGGGGCGGCAATGTTCCATATTTAATCGCCAAAGCGGATACATACGATCCGAAAAACAGCTGGTCGATATCCTTGAATAAAACGCAGATCAATACCAGCGGCTTAAACCTAAAGAGCCCTAGCACATGGTGGAATACGACAAATGAAACGAACTCCGCCTATTTGTCCGGATTGAAAAGCTGGTTTATTACCAATAAATATCCTAGTGCAGAATCCATTAAGATCACGAAAATCTCAAGCGTGACCTTGAGCAGCGCGAAAACTGCCGGTCAGCGGCCGAAAACAGCAGAGGTGAAGTTTTCTTACTTTGTCAAAGAAAAATCAAACGGCTATGTTCTGTCAAACGGAAATCTCTCGGAAAAAACAGCGACGATTTCCGTGACGACGACTCAATTAAGATCGATGCTGGGCGGCATGAATATGAAGAGCACGTATGCTTCTGTATCCAACAATACGAACGCTTTTACTCTCAGCGGTAAAGGATTCGGCCATGGCATCGGCATGAGTCAGTACGGAGCAAATGCCAGAGCTGCTGCCGGGCACGATTACAAGAAAATCTTAAGTTTTTATTATCCAAATACGACTCTATCAAGCTATTAATAGAGTTAGAACAGGAGGCAGCAGTGCCTCCTCTGTTCATGTTCAGGGGAAAATATAACATTTACATTTTTGGAGGTTATTTTTTTGAGGGTTTTTCTTAAAGCTGTACCTATTTTGTTGTTGGGATTCTTTTTGTTTGCGCCTAATGTATTTGCAGCCAACTCTGTCACAAGATTAGACGGTGCAAACCGTTTTGAGGTCGCGGTGAATGTTTCCAAGCAGGGATGGTCAAGTGCAAGCACTATCATTGTTGCAAATGGAAAGGCATATGCAGACGTCCTTTCAGCGACTCCGTTTGCCTATCGAAACAACGCGCCTGTTTTATTAACTGAAGCGTCTAAATTACCAACGGCGACAAAAAACCGAATTAGTCAGTTAAAACCTAGCAAAGTGATCGTAATCGGCGGAACCGTCAGCGTTCAAAACGGCGTCGTAAACGAGATTAAAAAGCTTGGTGTGTCATCTGTCGAACGCATCGGTGGAGCGAATCGCTACGAGGTTGCGGCGAATATTGCGAATAAGCTGCCGAAAAATTCAAAAGCAGTCATCGCAAACGGAACGGCGTATGCTGACAGCCTTGCGATCGGCGCATATGCCGCAAGAAACGGCATTCCGATTCTTTTAACATCTTCAAATTCCATACCGACAGCGACAAAAAATGCGATGAAGAGCAAAGGAACAACATCGACCATTGTCATAGGCGGTGAAGTCAGCATCTCCAGCAGCGTATACAAACAACTTGCTTCTCCGACGCGGATCGGCGGCAGCAACCGCTATGAAGTAGCGACAAATGTCGTCAAGAAATATTATTCATCTGCGAAAAATGCAATTATCAGCAACGGCTATGCGTATGCCGATGGATTAACAGGATCTGTTCTGGCGGCTAAGCAAAACCGTCCGATGATGTTCACGAATGCATCGTCTTTACCGACACCGACAAGAGAAGTGATCGGTTCCAAAAACATGACGACGTTTACCGTGCTTGGCGGAACGGTTTCTCTTCAATCAAATGTCGTGTCACAGCTGAAAAATCCGATCGTAGGAAAAAAAATCTTCATTGATGCAGGGCACGGAGGTACAGACAGCGGTGCTATCGGCAACAGTCTATATGAAAAAAGTGTGAACCTTGATGTTGCGAAATTAATTAATACGAAATTATCAAACGGTGGTGCTCTGCCAATAATGGCGAGAACGAACGACACTTACCTGACGCTCGCACAGCGCGTGTCAAAAGCGCAGACAAATAAAGCAGATTTGTTTGTCAGCATCCATGCAAACTCGGCAACGCCTGCTGCTTCCGGAACAGAAACCTACTATTATACGACGTATGAATCAGCCAACAGTAAAAGGTTGGCAACCGAGATTCAAAATCGTCTCTATGTAGCGCTGAATACAACAAACCGCAGTGTGAAAATCGGCAACTTCCATGTCATCAGGGAATCCAAAATGCCAAGCTGCCTTGTTGAACTTGCGTTTATCACCAATGTCAACGATGCGGCTAAGCTCAAAAGCTCAATCTACAAAGAAAAAGGCGCTAAAGCGATTTACGACGGAATCGTTGCTTACTATTAATATATAAACAGAAAATTCGTTTTTTGGAAAAACTGCCTATGCTGCCTTTGTTTTGTCTTTATAATATAGTATGATATTTTTGGTGAATTTAAAGACAAAACGGAGGCATGCACTTTTAACAAAAGATCAACGAATTTACTAATTTTAATAACTTTTTTACATTATGTTTACGTCCGTATGCTACACTGACGAAAAGATCTAACAGTAACATACTAATCGAGGTGTATGCTAGTGAGTATCGACAAAAGTTTAAGAATGTACAATGAATATTCAAGCCAGCAAACATATTCCTGTGCTCTATCTAAAAAAGCAGTACGATATTTATATATGAAACGGATAATGGACATCGTCCTTTCCTTGATTGGGCTCGCTCTTACACTACCGTTTATTCTGCTGTTTTGTATATTAATCTGTATTGAAACACCGGGTTCCCCTTTATACCGCCAGGAACGCGTCGGAAAAGACGGGAAGCATTTTAAGGTGATCAAATTGCGTTCTATGAGAATTGACGCAGAAAAATCCGGTGCAAAATGGGCGCAGAAGGATGATCCGCGCGTTACTGCAGTCGGGTCTTTTATAAGAAGAACCAGAATCGATGAACTTCCGCAGTTAATCAATGTGCTGGCTGGTGACATGAGCCTTGTGGGGCCAAGGCCTGAAAGACCAATGTTTACCGCTCAGTTTCACAACGAAATTCCGGGATTTAAAAACCGCTTAATTGTTAAACCGGGGTTAACGGGACTTGCTCAGGTAAACGGAGGCTATGATATCAGTCCGAGAGAAAAATTGGTGCACGATCTGTATTACATTCGGAATTTAACGTTTCTTCTCGATTTAAAGGTTATACTGAAAACGATTAAAGTTGTACTGACTGGCGAAGGAGCTAGATAATACGAGGAAGTTAGGAATGTGCTATGTCTACCATTACGAAACAAATATTAAGCGGTGCAAAATGGACAAGTGTTTCAACCTTGATCGTCACGGTCATTCAAATTATACAGTTTGCACTGCTCGGCAATATCATGACAATTGCCGAATTCGGTTTGGTCGGGATGCTGACCACTGTTACTATTTTCACACAAATTGTACTCGATATGGGATTTGGAGCCGCATTAATTCAAAAGGAGAATATCAGTGAACGCCAATTATCTACTTTGTATTGGCTGAATATCTTAACGGGCATCCTTTTGTTTATCGGCCTGTTTTGCCTGAGTCCGTTCATCGCAGACTTTTATCAGCGGGACGAACTGGTTTTTCTTGTGCGGATCTTGGCCGGCATGTTTTTAATCGCCCCGGTCGGGCAGCAGTATCAATATTTGTTGCAAAAAGAACTGAAGTTCAATGTGTTGAGCAAAATAGAAGCCGGGGTCACCGTTTTGTCATTTGTGCTCCTGCTCGTTTTGGTTTTTCTGATGGATCCAATTGTGGCCTATGCATTTTCACAAGTTTTTCTTAATTCGGTTAAAGGCATCATGTTTTTTGCTGCATATTTTAAAAAATGGCGTCCTTCTTTTGTCTTTGCATTTGGGGAAGTGAAAGAATTTTTCTCTTTCGGCGCGTTTCAGCTTGCTTCCAGGCTTGTAAACAGACTTGGCGCCAATATCGACATGATTTTGATCGGACGGTTTCTCGGTGCGGAAGCTTTGGGAATCTATAACCTAGCTTATCAGATTATTACGATTCCCGTATTAAAAATCAACCCGATCGTGACACGGGTAGCGTTTCCTGTCTTCTCAAAAAATAAGGGAGACAACCAAACGCTGCGCGAAGGTTTTTTAAATATGACAAAGCTCCTCGCACTGATTTCATTCCCGCTTCTGATCGGACTGATGACTGTTTCAGATTTATTTATTGAAGTCGCCTTCGGAGAAAAATGGCTGCAGGCTGTACCGGTTCTAAACATTCTCGCGATTGTCGGACTGCTCAGGGTTCTGATGAATCCGAATGGATCGGTTTTGCTGGCGAAGGGCAGAGCAGACCTGGCATTTTATTGGGACAGTGGGATCATGCTCCTTTATGGGCTGTCTCTTTACGCGGCGGTATTAACGAATGACTTGACGATCACCGCTTGGACATATGCAGCGATCAGCCTGATTAATTTCTTTATTGGCAGATGGCTGCTCAAATATGTCATCCAGCTGAAGCTGGGCGTATATTTTCGAACAGTTGGAAAACCGCTGGCCTTGACGCTGCTTATGGCATTGCTGGCGCTTGTTTTGAGCGTTGGCAGCAGGCATCTGCTTCACGGCGCCATGCTTCAGCTGACAGTTTCAGTCGGGATAAGCGGGATTTTTTACGTTTTTTTGGTCAGCAAATTATATCGGCGGGCTATGAGGGCCCAATTAGGAAGATGACAGCAGAAAGGGCGGTTCATCATTGAAGGTTCTTTGGATTACCAGTGTTTATCCAAGTAGTCAAAAACCGGGAGAAGGTGTTTTTCATGAAACACAGGTTCAGGCGTTGTATATGCAGGGCGTTGATGTGACGGTCATATGTCCATTGCCTGTGAACCCTGCTCCTCTGAGGCTGTTGAAAAAAAAATACCGCCAAGCACGAACAGTCCCGGAATATGAAGAAAGAAAAGGTATCCCGGTTTACAGACCACCATATAGGGCTCTGCCTGGACAGCTAAAATGGGCACAGCCGCATCGTCGGATCGCAAAGTCAGTATTGAGTACGATCGAGAAGTACAGCCTTGCGCCGAATCTTATCCATGCCCATTTCGCGATGCCATCCGGGGGTGCCGCAGCCGTTATTGCACAGAGGCTAAAGGTTCCTTATGTTCTAACTTTGCACGGAAGTGATGTCAATATTTATCCTCATTACAGCAAAGGCGCTTTTCGAGCATTTGATATGGCTGTGCATGCCTCAGCTAAAGTTTTGGCTGTCAGTGATGCTTTGAAAGCCAAAACAAAAGAAATGACCGGTGCTGAATGCTCGGTGCTTCCTATCGGCGTCAATCTGGATAATTTTCGGAAAAATTCCGCTTCAACACTTGAATTGAGGGAGAAACTCGGCTTGCCGAAAGACAAAAAATTGCTGACGTTCGTCGGTCGGTTGGTGAAAGGAAAGGGTGTAGCCGAGCTGGCTGAAGCGGTCAGGTCGCTTGATGACAGCTACAGAGCTGTATTCATCGGCGACGGACCGGAGAAGCAGCATATCCGTCAAATCGCTGGTGAAAAAGCAATATTAAAGGGGCAGGTCGCAAACCTTGAAATATCTGAATACCTGGCTGCCTCTGATCTGTTTGTGCTCCCTTCGTATTCAGAAGGGATGCCGACTGTTGTCATTGAAGCGCTAGCCCTCAAGGTTCCGGTGCTTTGTACGTCGGTCGGAGGGGTCCCGTCTTTATTCGGAAAGCATGAACATCTGCTGATCGAGCCCCGCTCGCCTTCAAGTATTACAGAAGCTGTCAAGGGATATTTGGAAGTCGGCACTTGGCAAGAAGTCATTGCTGAAGAATTGTATCAAACGGTGCTCGATGATTATGACGCCTTTCAAAATGCCGGCAAGTTGCTGGATGTGTATAAGGATGTTGTCAAGAACAATTAAGTTAGGATCTGTCGGTTAATATGGTATATGAATGTGGAATATAATACTGTCTAAATCCATTTATTTGCGTCTAAGCTAATAAAAATAATGATTGAGAAAACAGAAAACCCAGATTTTTTCAATAGAAAGAGATAAAGTCATTACCTAAATCAAGCTATTGGATTTGAAGGGTCAGCTGAAAGAAGGGAATGATAATGTTGAAAAGAATCGCTGTCATTGGGACGGGATATGTCGGGCTGGTGTCTGGAACTTGTTTTGCTGAAGTGGGAAACTCAGTTGTCTGCTGCGATATTGACGCTGAAAAAATAAGAGGACTCTTAGCCGGAGTAATGCCGATTTATGAGAACGGCCTAAAAGAGCTTGTGGATAAAAACGTAAACGAAAATCGCTTATTTTTCTCTACTGATATTCCAAAAGCGATTGAAGAAGCTGAGATTATTTATATTGCAGTTGGAACACCGATGTCGGAAACAGGGGAAGCAGATCTGACATTTGTTAAATCTGTTGCCGAAATGATCGGAAAGCATCTGAATGGCTATAAAGTCATCGTCAACAAAAGCACTGTCCCTGTTGGCACTGGAAAGCTCGTACAAAGTATTATACAACGCATTTCAAAAGGAGAAGCTCCTTTCGATGTCGTTTCGAATCCCGAATTCCTTCGTGAAGGAACAGCTATTTACGATACGATGAATATGGAAAGAGCCGTCATCGGCGCGACAAGCGAAAGGGCTGCTGCGATAATTGAAGAACTTCATAAGCCTTTTCAAACGAAAATTGTCAAGTCTAACCTTGAAAGTGCAGAAATGATTAAATATGCTGCAAATGCATTTTTGGCTACAAAGATTTCGTTCATTAATGATATCGCGAATATTTGCGAAAGAGTCGGAGCTGACGTATCAAAGGTGTCTGAAGGTGTCGGACTCGACAGCAGAATCGGTAATAAATTTTTAAAAGCCGGCATCGGCTTTGGCGGCTCCTGCTTCCCTAAAGATACAATGGCTTTATTGCATATCGCGAAGTCAGTTGGCTACCCTTTTAAAATGATTGAAGCCGTCATCGAGACGAACCAAAAGCAGCGTGTCCACATTGTGCAGAAGCTCCTTGATGTGTTCGGCGATTTAAACGGCAAGACCATTTCGATTCTTGGTTTGGCATTCAAGCCTAATACAAACGATATGCGCTCGGCTCCGTCTCTGGATGTCATTCCGATGCTGAGAAGTCTCGGTGCTAAAGTCAAAGCGTTTGATCCGATTGCGGTTCCTGAAGCAGAAAAAATTCTCGGCGATCAAGCTGTTTACAGCGAAGATCTGTATGAGACGATTCAAGATGCGGATGCCTGCGTCATATTAACAGAGTGGCAGGAAGTACAGAACATGGATATTACCAAACTCAAGGCCGCTTTGAAAAATCCCGTCTTAATCGATGGACGTAATATATTTGAAGTTGAAAAAATGAGAAACGAAGGAATGATCTATCATTCAATCGGACGGCCGGAAGTACAGGTAGAAGGAATTCTGACCAACGTATAAATGATGGGAGATAACAATGGGAAAAGTACTAGTGACAGTTGAGTGCGCTTTATCGGCTTGCATATTGCTGAACATCTTCTGAAAGAGAATTACCGGGTAGCAATTCTTGTTAAGTTAACTACGGGACACCAAATCAACATTGACGGTCTCCCGTTCGACTTTCATGAGCAGGATATTACGAAGCCGAAAGCCCTCGACGTCATCAAAAGCATTGATCCCGATTATATTATTCTTTTAGCTGCACAAATGAGCATAGCAGAATCTGTCAGCGTTTTTCAAATGATGAAAACATCAATATGAGGGACTAGCTCCATATTATGATAGCAGTTGGTGAATGCAATGTAAAAAAGATCGTCTTTGTATCATCAGCGGCTGTTTATGGATATCCGGTTATATCCGCCTGTCGACATCTGTCATAAAATAGAAACAAATCCAGACTCACCATACGGGGCGAAACTTACGGTAGATGAGCTATTTAAAGCCAGCCTATGATCTGTATGGAACCAAGTATTGCATTTTACGGTATAGCAACGTATATGGGCCACGCCAGAATGGGATAGGAGAGGCGACCTTGTGACCTTGTATCAACTTTCTCCAATTTGTAGACCCAGCGGTAAGGCTCCGGTGCTATTTGGAGACATGGATTTTATTGTAAATGTTGTGGCTTCTGCCAACGTCAAGGCGCTCAAAGCCTAATCAAATGGGAGAATATCCGCCACATCACACTGTGCTATGACGAAACATAGAATATCTAAAACTGGGAACCAAAATGCCAATCGCTTAAGGACTGGAAAAGACCGTATCAAATCATAAAGAGAAATGAATATGAAAATTACTGGCTGCTGTCTGATATCGGCAGCCCTTTTCCAGAAAGAAGCGGAAGGAGGGGGAAAAATGAGTCTCAAACGTTCCGCGGTCAATGTTCTGGTTTGGCTCGCCGCATTGACCGCAGGGTTAGCATGCATTGTATTGGCCGAATCCAATGCAAAAAAAATCTTGCTAGCATGTCTAATTATGATTGCACTGGCTTCGATCATTGTGCTCAGGAAGTATATGTCATCTGAGCAATTGCTAATGCCGGTATTATATTTGCTGATCGCTGCAACCTTTGCCAACAATGCTTTTTTTGCGATTAAATTGGGCTTTTTCAGCCTGTTTCCATATCGAATTCTTCTGATTCTGGCAGGATTCTTATTCATAGCAGAAATGTTGAAAAGCAGCCGACACCTTGAAAAATGGAATCAGGTGCGTGTCAAAGGTATACTAATGTTTTTCGCATTTTGGTTCTGTTATGGAATGATTTCACTGCTTTGGGTCAAATCTGTTACTGATGGCATAAAATATATGTTCCTATTGGCAATGGGAATGTTTTTCGTTTTTCTAATTGTTATGTTTTTTCAAAAAATGGATCGCATTCTCGCATTTTATTACATATGGCTGGTCATGACCGTATTTGTAATGGGTATAGGGTTTTACAACCACTTTACATTCAACCACCTGCCGAGCTCGACCCTTTACAACGGGCCGCACTATAAACAGCACTATCCGACATCCGTTTTTTTCAATCAAAATGACTTTGCGACATTTCTGTCCATCAGCTTTTGTTTTTATTTATCTTTTTTCAAAAACATTAAAAACAGCTATTTAAAAATAGCAGGATTGATCCTTGCGTTCTGTTCGGCCTACTTGATTTTTCTGACTGGATCAAGAGCCAGTATCCTGGGAGTTATAGCGGGACTTGCCGTTTATACGTTCATTTTGCTGCCGAAGATGCTTAAAAAATGGGCGCTCATCGCCGCAGCTGCAGGATGTATCGCTTTTGTCACCCTGTTTGCAGGAAAGATTACTGGAGCTTTTTATACATACTTTTTAGCTCCGCAAACAACACACGATTTCAGCGAGCCGCTGCCATCCAATGTAGGGAGGGCAAACTTGTTGAAAAACGCCGGCCATTATGTGCTGGATACTTACGGATTTGGCGTCGGCGCAGGCAATGTGCCTTATTATTTGGAACATCATGCACTGTTCGATACGGATCAGGTCGTCGAGGTTCATAACTGGCTCGTTGAGATCATGACGAACTTTGGAGTTGTGATGATGCTTGGTTATTTAACAATGTACATTTATTTAATAACTGTGCTTTACCGGTATTATAAAAGATCGCTTGGAAGGCGGCCAAAGCTTCTCATTGAAGGTTTGACAGCAGCGCTTGTAGCCTTCCTTGTGTCAAGTATCAGCCCGAGTTCCGTTTCGAATTTATACTTCCATTGGGTGTTCCTCGCCCTTGTAATAGCGGCAATTAACACTTTTAGAATCAGCGGAACAGATGAAACCGAACAGTATAGATAATTTTTGAAAAGCTAATATAAAAATAGGGAGAAATTCATGTGATGAATTTAATCAAACGTATTGCTGGTAGAGTGAAAAAGTTTATTGTGGCGATAATTGTGCTTCCTCTTATCCTTGGTCTTGTGGGCTATTTTATACCGAAGGGGAGTGTTGCTCCGTCTGATTACACGGCTACTGTAATGATATCAACCGGAAACTATGGAGAAGCTAAGTACAACAATGCAAAACAAGTGCCGCTGCTGTTGAAAAACGGAGCTTTTTTAAAGGATATTTTCCCGGGGATGTCGGAAGAAGATTTGGCGCAGTTGAAAGATGATCTGGTGATTGAAATCAGAACGGACTCGCTTTTTAATTTAAGCTACACAGGGCCTGACAAACAGAAAACATCGGATACTTTAGAAAAAATCAAAGACGCCTATATGAAAGGCGATAAGGAGCTTTTTTCAAAAAGGGAAGAAGTCATTGAAAATAATATCAAGGCGCTTGAAGGCGAAACAGTCAGCGCTGATTCAAAAGTTGACAAACAGCGGTTTTTGTATGAACTTGAAACAAGCAAGCTTGATATGAAGGCTGCTGAAGAAATTGAGCCCTTGAACGTACTTGATAACCAGGTTGTCGGCATATCGCCTAAAAAAAGAGCGGTATTGGGCGTATTGATTGGTTTGGCGCTGTCATTTTTTATTATTGTTGTTCCGGAAGTTTTCAGAGAACGTTAAATTTATAATTGGGGATGTGGATCAGGACCATGACGAGGCAAAAACCTTTAATCTCTGTCATTACGCCTTCCTATAACGCGGAGGAATTTATCGAAAAAACCATTCAGTCCGTCTTAAATCAGACGTTTTCCGACTGGGAAATGATCATTGCCGATGATTGCTCAACAGATGGGACAAGAGACATTTTGAAGCGCTATGAAGAAGATGATGAGCGGATCCATGCCATTTTTCTGAAAGAAAATCAAGGCGCTGCAGCGGCGCGAAATGCGGCGCTCAGCAAAGCCGAAGGGCGCTATGTCGCCTTTTTGGACAGCGATGATGTATGGAAAGCAGAAAAGCTGGATAAGCAGCTTGCCTTCATGAGGAAGCATCAGCACGCTTTTACATTTACGGCATACGAGCTGATCAGCCAAGACGGCGAACCGCTTCATAAAACCGTTCATGCACCCGTGAGCCTTACATATGATGATGTATTAAAAAATACGATCATCGGCTGTTTGACGGTGATGATTGACAGAGAGCAAACGGGTGATATCCGGATGCCGAATATTAGAACCCGTCAGGATTTGGCGACATGGCTGTCCATATTAAAGCGGGGGTTCAAGGCATATGGACTAAACGAACCACTCGCCGAATACCGCATCGTTGAAACATCGATCTCCAGTAATAAATGGAAGGCTGCGAAAAAAACGTGGTTTGTCTACAGGGAAATCGAACGGCTTCACTTCATGAAAGCGACATGGTGTTTTGTTCAATATGCAAAAAACGCGGTGAAAAAAAGATTATAGCCGCAAACAGAGAGAAAAGGTGATGAAGGTGGAAACAAAAGAAGCAATCATTCATGTCATCGTTGCCACTGCTGAATGGGGAAAAGACCAATTGAGATACAGAAGGCACCGGCTGGCAGAATTTTTAGCTGCTCAAGAGGAAACGAAGGAAGTCATTTGGGTATGTCCGGCTCCGCATCCACAAGGGAAAGAGTTTCAAGAAGTCCATTCTGGTATTAGGCAATTCGCTGTCAAAGACCTGTTGCAGAAAAAAATGTTTCGTTTCGGGCGATATACAGATGTCTTTTACAGACATAAGCTCTCCCCATTACTCGATGAGCTTGCATCTGCTTCTTCAAACGGTGAACGCTGCTGTTTATGGTACACGTTTCCGGGATTCCCGCTGCTGTCTTCGCTGTTTTCTTGGGATCAGGTCATTTATGACTGCAGTGACCTATGGGCTGCGCCGATCAGCGGGCGTTCAAATCTGCTGTCTGAATTCCGGCGAAAAGTCATAAAATCGGCAGAGCTGAGAATTATACAACGAGCAGATTCAATAACCTGTTCATCGGATTATCTTCACAAGGAAGTAGACAAAAAACTGACTTCGAGGCGAGAAAAGGTTCATACTGTGGAAAACGGTGTGGAGTATGAGCTGTTTTCTGCAAACAAACAAGCTCACGATCGCAGTATACTGCAGGGGAGAGAAGGAACAGTGTTAGGTTTTATCGGCGGAATTAAACCGAAGCTCGATTTTAAAATGATTGAAGCCGCCGCCCTGCAAAAGCCTGATTGGACATTTTTATGGGTTGGCCCGGATGCCACCAATGGCGATGTTTCGTTTCAAGAGCTGCTGAGACTTCCCAATGTTATATGGACCGGTCCGGCAGATCCAAAAGAAGTGCCTCATTTTATGGAGCTTATCGACATTGGCATCATGCCATATAAACAATCACCGTATAATCAAGCTGTGTTTCCGCTGAAACTATTTGAATTTTTAGCGGCAGGAAAACCTGTTGTAGGCACTAATCTTCCATCAACTTCAAAAATGCAAAAGCCGTATGTATACGAATATGTAGAGGGCGATCATCCGATTGATTTTATAGCCGCTTGTGAAAAAGTTTTCGGACAAAACGGAGACGAGGCCTATAAAGAAATGCGTCGAAACATCGCCCGCACACAAGATTGGGATTGCTTATTTAGACAAATTATGAAATATACAGGGATTCAAAAACATGCGTAGTCCTATAAATTGGGATGCGCGTTTTTTGATTATACGTGTTTCTTTTTGATGAAGCTTGTTATAATAAGTAAGGAGAAGGTATAATAGAAGGAACGGTTCTCTATACAAATAAAGACTTCATTTAATTCCAAAGGAGACTTCTTTATGCTTGACGAACGCATGATTCGCATTGTTGTTGCGTTTATTGTCTCGCTGCTGACAGTTTTAATCATAACCCCAATCGTAAAAAGGATTGCGATTAAAATAGGTGCAGTTGACCAGCCCAGCAATCGAAAAGTACATGACAAAATCATGCCCCGGATGGGCGGGCTAGCCATATTTATCGGGGTGGTTGCAGGCGTGCTTGCATCCGGTATATACACAGAAACAAGGATGACGGCTATTACAGTCGGAGCATTCATCATAATTGTGTTAGGTATTCTTGATGATAAATATCAATTAAGTGCAAAAGTTAAGTTTTTGATTCAATTAGGTGTAGCCATTATGATTGTAAGCACTGGCTTAAAAATGGACTTTTTCTCAGTACCTTTTTTAACAGAACGATTTGAATTAGGATGGATGGCTTATCCGCTGACCGTATTATGGATTGTCGGCATCACGAACGCAATTAACCTGATTGACGGATTGGATGGCCTTGCTGCCGGTCTTTCTGTTATTGGCCTGTCAACGATCGCTGTCATGGCGCTATCCGGCGGAAAAGTGCTCATTCTGTCACTCTCATTAGTTGTTATTGCCAGCACGCTTGGATTTTTGTTTTACAACTTTCATCCGGCAAAAATCTTTATGGGAGATACGGGCTCACTTTTTTTAGGGTATAGTATTTCGATTCTTTCATTATTAGGCCTGTATAAAAGTGTTACATTGTTCAGTATCGTTATCCCGATTATTATATTAGGCGTACCGATTTTTGATACAACATTTGCTATTATCAGGAGAATCTTAAACAAACAGCCGATTTCAGCGCCTGATAAGTCACATATCCACCATAGACTGATGGCCTTTGGCCTTTCACATCGGATGTCGGTCTTAGTTATTTATTTGATTGGATTTATTTTCAGTATCAGTGCGATTGTGCTTAAAAGTGCCACAATTTGGCTCTCTTTGTTTATTATCTTCATTTTAATCATTTTTATGCAAATCATAGCAGAAGTGACAGGACTCGTGAATGAAAAATTCAAACCGTTTACGAAATTTTATAAACGGCTGCTGAAAAGGAATTAAAGAACAAATGAAAAAAGGATTTCTAAGATGATGAAAGTACATTCAACTTAGAAATCCTTTTTTTAATATTGTTTATAGCTTAATTGCTTTAGCATAACGAGCCCCTTGATCATATTTATCATGGACTTCATTATTATACATTTTAGTTGGCAAATACAGTTTTAAATTTTCACTTTTATTTTGAAGGGCAAAGTCATCAACTTGATAAACCAGTTTGATTTTAGTTGACTGATGTGGCTTCAATTTTTTTAATTTACTCATATCAAAATTGCCTTCATTCGTTTGACTTGTATAAGTGTCTATACCTAGCATTGTTTCTATAAACAATGCTCCATCAGTTGTTACATGATCACTTTTATTTTGAATTTCTGCTTCAATTGATATAGGGATTATATTGTTTTTTTCGTCTCCTATTTCAGAAGATAAAATCTTTATATTTATATTATCACATGTTATCACTTCTTTTTTAGGGAAATACTCAATTGAAAATTCAGCAGGAACATTTTTGTTTATTACGTAGACACGATAAACAAAAAATAATATTAAAAAACTTATTAGTAATAAAATATATGTTTTCTTTTTAAACATTTTAAATTCTCCCTTGAATTTAATGTCTCATGATTTTAGTATTGTATGATTGATAATTTTTCCTTTCTCGATCATGAAAATTTCATCTGAAAGAAATTCTAAACTTTCCGATTCATGGCTAGCAAGAAGGATTAACTTATTTTTCTCTTTTAGTTCTATTAATAAATCTTTTACAAGTGATATTCCATCTTTATCAAGAGCATTGGTAGGTTCATCTAAAATAATTAGTTCTGGATCTTCCATAATTGCCTGGGCAATTCCAAGTCTTTGTTTCATACCTAAAGAATAATCTTTAAATTTTCTTTTATCATCAGGGTTTAAACCGACGGATTCTATTGTGTTTTTTATTTGATCCTCAGTGAGTATTCCTTTTATATCAGCTATCATTTTAAGGTTTTTAAACCCTGTATAGTTAGGTAAAAAACCTGGATATTCTATTATGGCTCCAGCGCTTTCTGGGAAAGAGATTTTCCCTCCAAGTTTTTTCCCGTTAATTTCTATAAACCCGCTTGACGGTTTAATAAGACCACATATAGCCTTAAACAGCATTGTTTTTCCTGATCCATTTTTTCCTGTAAATCCATAAATTTTCCCACGATCTAACTGTAAACTGATATCGTCTATTAGAACTTGCTTTCTTATTTTTTTTGTAAGGTGTTCTACTTTTAAATATGCACTTTTTGACATGTTAATCCTCTGCTTTCATTTAAATTAAATCCTTTTTTTTAAAAGAAATATAAATAGCAAAAAATAAAAAAATGCTTAACAAGACGTTATAGCATATCGAATATTGAAGCGTAAGATGATGACTGGGTTCAAAAATAGTATGTTTAAGAATCATTGAATGTATTGCCGGGAGCAATGGGTTATTTATAAATATAGAAAGACATATTAGGATAGCGACTATTAAAAAACTATAGTTGAAATTCATATAAAAAGAGAAAAACACATGAATTAAAGTCAGTGATATAGATGTTAAAGCATATAGTGTGAAAATGATAATTAAAAATTTTCCTTCAGTAACCTGTTTAAAGCTTAAATCATTTATAATATTGACAGCAGGCATGTTCCAATCCAAAGAGTTTAAGTTGTATAACAAACCTACTATATAAGTAACAAGAAATAAAACTAGATAGGTACTTATAATATTTAAAATAATAAACAAGGTTTTAGAAATCCAATATAGATGGATTTTCTGAACTCTTAGTAAAAGGTAAACATTTAATTTGCTATCATAGTACAATGCATCGCCACAAATAAATATCACGAATATATTTATAATCATCCAAATTGTTGGGACACTGTTTAATTCATAGCTATTAATAAAGCCTACATCCTTAAAGTTCAGATAAAAAAGTTCAATTATACTCATAGATGTATCTTCAAACTGATTAGAATTCATTATTGATATGTAAAATACTAATATACTAAGTAAAAAATACTTCCACTTATTCCTTTGAAAATTGTTGCGTATATCTCTTATTAGCAGTTTGGATACAATATTTATATCATTCAAGTAGTATTTTTCCTCCTAATTTTTAAAGTCCTTTTTCGAGTATAACTCACGGCCTATGAAATATAGAGCAAATAGTAAGATGATGAAATAAACATTATTAATTAATACATTCCTTAAATTTAACCAGTTATTTACATCAAGGATGGATTTATTTATAAATAAAGAAGGATTTAGATACATAGCATCAATGTAACTGTATATGCATATACACAAAAGAGTCAAACTGCTATTTTTTATAATGGTTTTAATAATGGCCGTACTTAATGCTATTATTGATAAGCACAAAAATTTAGTTAAAAAAATGATTGTTAAAACATTAAATGTTGAAAGTTTATTTAAGTATTGTTCTGGATTCGGTATCTTGTTATTGTTTAAGAGTACAGTGATTTGTCCGTTGGTTCCTATCCATTTATTTTCGTAACCAAAAATTAAACCACCTATTAAATATCCTCCCAAGACTAAAATAAATGTCAATATAAAGGTGTAAACCAAAGAGATTATTACAGTTTTATTCCAAACCGATATTCTAGATGGTAATTTAATTATTCTATTATATGTTTCTTCTCGTTTCATAATTAATAATATTGTTAAACAGATAAAAGGGATAAGTATAAATACCATCACAATCTTATTAGTAAGTCCCATGGTACCATTTAAGTCAGACAGAAAATCAAATATCGAAAGTTTATCAAAGTCAATGTTATTTTTTATTTGGTAATACATGAGTAAAGCAGCGAGATAAACTGTTAACAATATTGAATATTTAGTGTGATTGCATACATAAATGAAGAGTCTAAATGTTCTCACTCTTTTTACCTCCAACACAAAAGATAACAAAAAGTATGATTATTGTTACCGTTGCAATGACGTAGATTCCATATGTAAAGGGGACATCTAAAAATAAAAATTTAAGCGGAGAGTAGCTTTGAAAGTTAAATGTATCTAAAATGATGTCTAAAATTGTGTAAATAAAAAAAGGTATACCAATAGCAATATAACGATTTTCTACAAAAAGACTGCAGGTCAAAGCAATTGAAGCAAAAATGCCTCCAAAAATAAAACAGTTTCCAATTCTTAAAATTATATATATTAAAGGATGATTTACATATAGATCAGGTAAAAAACTAAAAACGGGAATATTACCAAAGTATATGTTTGGTTTAATAGCTGGTAACAATGAGAAATAAACGATTAAGTTTAATACAAGTGGCGTAATCGATGCCATCCCACCAATTAAAAAGTTAATGAAAAACTTTGTTGTTAAATACTTGTTTTTGTTTTGCCTCAGTAGAATATTTTTTAAAAATCCACTCTTCTTTTCTTCGATATAAGAATCTGCATATGGTACTGATGCTAGCAATGGAAAAACAGTGATAATGATTGAAAGGTATATTTCTGGATTAAATAAAAACCACCAGTTATATACACCGAGTGGATAATCCCAATAATCAGATGGTTTTAAATGAATAACATTATTTTCTATAACGTCTAAGATAGCAATCAAAGAACCTAAAATCAAAATGAATAAAGTTGTACTTTTAGTGAAGCCTCTAGTTGTTATACTTTTAAACATTACAAATCTCCTTTACATAAATGATAAGATATGAAAGAAACTTTCATATCTTATCATCTGAGATTAATTTATCTTTTAAACGGAGTCAGGGCTCCAAACACCAGCAGCACCCCAACTATTAACTGTTCCATAGCCTGTTGCTTCAATTTTTACTTTAATTGTTTTTTTGTAATCCTCGTGAGCATAGTTTTTTAAGTATTGTGTTTTAGGATAAAGTCTGAAGTTGTTTCCAAATGCGTAGCGATACGGTTTGGAAAAACTTTTTCCTGAGCTGGTAACAAGTTCTGCATAATAATGAACGGCACCTGTCATACTAATGCTTTTAAGGCTCATATAAGCGCTTGTATTATCACGCTTTTCTCTTGAACCAGTATATTCATATTTTCCACTTGTACTGTTGGTGAAATGAAAAGAAAAATTGGTATCTTTAGTATTTCCTTTAGCACTTACATTACTTACGGCAAAACCTGTAAATACTAAACTTACAATAGCTATTGCTCCAATAAGTTTTTTAAATTTAGCCTTCATATATGATTCTCCTTAGTCATAATTTAAAATTAAAGCCAGTTACACTTTTTTAGATGGAATCAGGGCTCCATACACCACGGGAGTGCCAATTATAGCTAGCGGCTCCTCTATAACCTTTTGCTTTAATTTTTACACTAACGGGGGAACCTTTACTATCTTCCATAGCATAATTCTTGATATAGTGTTTAGCTAATTTAGGATTTTCAGCATCATATGTGCCGAATGTATATGTCCATGTTTTAGAGAAATTTTTCCCGTTTGATTTTACAAGAGATACTTTATAGTACGGATCGCCGTCACTAATTGTTTTGACATTAATGTAAGCACTTGTAGAGTTGTATTTAGTTCTAGCTGGAGTATAAGCTGTACTATTACCATTAAACTTCAAATTAAAACTGGAATCACTCGTATTTGCTTTTGCTTGAGCATTAGTTGCAGCAAAACCAGTTAATACTAAACCCGTAATAGTTACAGCTCCAATAAGTTTTTTAAATTTAGTTTTCATATACGATTCTCCTTATACACAATTTTAAATTTTAAAGAGCTTACTTTTTTAGATGGAATCAGGACTCCATACACCACGGGAGTGCCAATTATAGCTAGCGGCTCCTCTATAACCTTTTGCTTTAATTTTTACACTAACGGGGGAACCTTTACTATCTTCCATAGCATAATTCTTGATATAGTGTTTAGCTAATTTAGGATTTTCAGCATCATATGTGCCGAATGTATATGTCCATGTTTTAGAGAAATTTTTCCCGTTTGATTTTACAAGAGATACTTTATAGTACGGATCGCCGTCACTAATTGTTTTGACATTAATGTAAGCACTTGTAGAGTTGTATTTAGTTCTAGCTGGAGTATAAGCTGTACTATTACCATTAAACTTCAAATTAAAACTGGAATCACTCGTATTTGCTTTTGCTTGAGCATTAGTTGCAGCAAAACCAGTTAATACTAAGCCCGTAATAGTTACTGCCCCAATAAGTTTTTTGAATTTAGTTTTCAATTTTTTTCACCTCCTTAACCAACCCTTTAATTAGATTTTCTGTGTAATTATACCATAGTTTATAAGGAATTAAAGGTTCAAATAGAAAATTAATCTAATTTTAAAGGATAATTTGTTTATATTTTAAGTGCCTGCTCTGTATATTTAAAGTGCTAATATACTAAATACTGATTTTGGAGGTGTCTGAATGCTTTATTGGATATTGGAGTTGACTTTTAACATGTAGAGGTGAGTATCTAAAAGAAAGAATAGTATTTAAGTATTCACGTTAAGAGAGTGAATTTCCATAAAATGGGTTAAGATTTAATTGGGAGGAGACAGTAATCTTGAAAAAGTTTAATTATGGGAGGTCAGGTATTAATCTTTTGGAAACCAACAAAATGGGTTAAAAAATTTTATTTAGGGTATTGTATCATAATGTCGGGTTTGCATTTTATGTTGCGAACATATAGATTTAAATCCATTTCAAGTAATGGGCTTTCTGCACATTATGGTTTTATAACATCTTAATAAAAATTAATTTTATAAAAAACCCAAGGCCTCAGGATATAAAAAACAAAAAAAGAGGCTAAGAAATTAAATTCTCAGCCTCTTTTTTAAAGTCTAAAACCTTGTCTGAAAAAAGAACGGATATTGTGAATTTATTATTTATCAGGATACAAAAAGTTATAAAGTTCTTCTTGAACTTTTGCTAATTCTTCATCATTAGGTTGAAAGAAGTACTTGTTTCCGATATATAAATCTGAGCCTTTTAGAGCTAATGTTTTAACATCGCTGCCTTTAAAACCGCTGAAAATTTGTTGAAGTGCTAAGACTTGGGTAATTCTTAAATTTGTTGTTATGTTATCACTTACTTGATCTGCTAGGGTATCAATTTTAGCAAGATTAGAAGGTTTTGAGACTTGATCTAACATGGCCATCAAAATTTGTTTTTGTCTATCATTACGTCCGAAGTCACCCCGCGGATCTTGTTTTCTCATCCGTGCATAGGCAAGAGCTTCTTCCCCATTTAGATGCATGTTCCCTTTTTGAAAATAGAATTTTTTAGATTTTGATGTATCACTTTTCTCGTTAAAATCAAAGGGGACGTCTACATCAACTCCACCAACTTCATCAATTGTTTTTTTGAAGCCTTTAAAATCCACAGTGGCATAATAATCAATTGGTATATTTAAGAGTTTTTCAACTGTTTCAACGGTTGTTTGAGCCCCGCCTTTCCCATATGCAGAATTAATTCTTGTTTTTGTCCCAGAAGTATCACCAGATATTTCAACTCTTGTATCACGAGGAATACTCAGTAACTTCATGGTCTTTTGTTTAGGATTTATAGTAGCAACAATAATAGAATCGGTTCTTCCTCCTTTTCCGCCTGTTGCATAGTCTTCGACTCCTAACAAAAGTACAGAAAAAGGTTGTTTTTTCTTAAGATCAACTACTTCTTTACGTAATTTTGACTTTTCACCACGATCTAATTCTTTATAGGAACTATCAGCTGCTTGAAGTGTTTTATATACTTTATATCCAATTACCCCTGCGAATACTATAGAAAATAGAAAAAAGAGCAATAATATACGCTTTAACATAATTTTACGTTTGTTTTTCTTTTTCTTTACACGAACCTTTACTCGTTCTGGCATCATTTATTCTCCTTTTGATTTTTAACTTGTTTTTCAAGATATATCAAATTACCCGTTTTAGTATAACATGATCCATTCGTTAAATTTAAAATCCATTGAGAGTATTCTGAAATTCTTTTCTCATCTACGTATACTTCAAATTTAACGTTTTCCGCGTAATGGATTTCCTTTAACAGAAATTGTGACTCCCTTAATTCATTTTCAATCTTGCCAAGCCATGTGTAATCTGCGGAAGTATGCATGATACGCATAAGCTTCCGTTCTACCACACCTATATGATTTAATCCTTCAGACACTGATTTC
The DNA here is from genome assembly GCF_050585765.1 of Bacillus sp. ATD. Taxonomy (NCBI): domain Bacteria; kingdom Bacillati; phylum Bacillota; class Bacilli; order Caryophanales; family Bacillaceae; genus Bacillus; species Bacillus sp. ATD. The sequence continues at coordinate 369,940 of NZ_JBOBQH010000001.1, forward strand.
CCATAAGCGCGAATTAATCCGCCAGCCCCAAGCTTAATACCTCCGAAGTATCGTGTAACGACGGCGCAAGTATCCTTAAGTCCGCGTTTTTTTAATACCTCAAGCATCGGCACTCCCGCTGTACCGCTTGGTTCTCCGTCATCATTGGCTTTTTGGATATGATCATTCTCGCCGATAACGTAAGCTGAGCAATTATGAGTCGCATTCCAGTGCTGTTTCTTTATTTTCTGTATAAATTCCTGTGCCTCTTGTTCGGTAGAAACACGGCTTAAATGACAGATAAAACGCGATTTTTCTATAACAATCTCGTGTTCTCCTGCTTCTTTCACAGTAAAATAGCTGTGCAGCATGCTAGCTGACCCTCCTGCTAAGCATAAAAGACTGCCTATACAAATTCGTACAGTCTTTAGAATTTTTGTGCGTATTTTGGTATCATAAAGAGTAGATAGTATATAAAAATGTTTTTTTCTAGAATATACGCATTCTTTCATTATAATTCGACATAATTTGCAGATCAATTACATTTATAATAAAAATATATGACAACGCCGTGACGGAGGGAAATTATGAATAAAACAAAGATGGATTCCAAAGTGTTGGATTCTATTTTGATGAAGATGCTGAAAACCGTTGACGGGAGCAAGGACGAGGTTTTTCAAATCGGGGAGCAGTCACGCCAGCAGTATGAACAGCTGGTTGAAGAACTGAAACAAATTAAGCAGCAGGTGTATGAAGTGATTGAGCTTGGCGATAAACTTGAAGTGCAAACCCGCCATGCGAGAAACCGTTTATCCGAGGTCAGCCGTAATTTTCATAGATTCAGTGAAGAGGAAATCCGCAATGCTTATGAAAAAGCCCATAAGCTGCAGGTAGAATTGACGATGATCCAGCAGCGTGAGAAGCAATTGCGCGAACGGCGGGATGATTTGGAGCGCAGATTGCTAGGGCTTCAGGAAATCATCGAGCGGTCAGAATCATTAGTAAGCCAAATTACAGTTGTGCTTAATTACTTGAACCAGGATCTGCGCGAAGTCGGACTGCTTCTTGCAGATGCTCAGGCAAAACAGGATTTCGGCTTAAGAATTATTGAGGCGCAGGAAGAAGAGCGAAAAAGAGTTTCAAGAGAAATCCATGACGGACCCGCTCAAATGCTGGCGAATGTTATGATGAGATCGGAATTAATCGAGCGGATTTTCCGTGACCGGGGTGCAGAGGACGGATTCCAAGAAATTAAAAATCTCCGCCAAAATGTTCGGAATGCCCTTTACGAAGTGAGAAGGATTATATATGATTTAAGACCGATGGCCCTTGATGACCTAGGCCTGATTCCAACTTTAAGAAAATATCTATATACAACCGAAGAATATAACGGGAAGGTCAAAATACATTTTCAGTGTATTGGAGAAACAGAGGATCAGCGGCTTGCGCCTCAGTTTGAAGTTGCGCTCTTCAGGCTCGCACAGGAAGCTGTGTCTAATGCGCTAAAGCATTCTGAATCTGAAGAAATTACAGTCAAAGTTGAAATCACAAATGATTTTGTGATTTTAATGATAAAAGATAACGGTAAAGGGTTCGACCTGAAGGAAGCGAAAGAGAAGAAAAACAAATCATTCGGCTTGCTGGGCATGAAAGAAAGAGTAGATTTATTGGAAGGAACGATGACAATAGATTCGAAAATAGGTCTTGGGACATTTATTATGATTAAGGTTCCGTTATCTCTTTGACTATGATTTGTAAAATAGAGCCAAAAGGCATATTGACCGAATGCTAGAGTATATAGAACAATAATACAAGGAGGCGTGGCTTGTGACTAAAGTAAACATTGTTATTATCGACGACCATCAGTTATTTCGTGAAGGTGTTAAACGGATATTGGATTTTGAACCTACCTTTGAAGTGGTAGCCGAAGGTGATGACGGAGACGAAGCGGCTCGTATTGTTGAGCACTATCATCCTGATGTTGTGATCATGGATATCAATATGCCAAACGTAAATGGTGTGGAAGCTACAAAACAGCTTGTTGAGCTGTATCCTGAATCTAAAGTAATTATTCTATCAATTCACGATGACGAAAATTATGTAACACATGCCCTGAAAACAGGTGCTAGAGGTTATCTGCTGAAAGAGATGGATGCTGATACATTAATTGAAGCGGTTAAAGTAGTTGCCGAGGGCGGCTCTTACCTTCATCCGAAGGTTACGCATAACCTCGTTAACGAATTCCGCCGTCTTGCAACAAGCGGAGTTTCTGCACATCCTCAACACGAGGTTTACCCTGAAATCCGCAGACCATTACATATTCTAACTAGGCGGGAATGTGAAGTGCTGCAGATGCTTGCAGACGGAAAAAGCAACCGCGGAATTGGTGAATCATTGTTTATCAGTGAGAAAACCGTTAAAAACCATGTGAGCAATATTTTACAAAAAATGAATGTGAACGACCGGACGCAAGCCGTTGTGGTCGCCATTAAAAATGGCTGGGTAGAAATGAGATAGTATATTAGGAGACTTGCCTTTTTCTAGGCAGGTCTTTTTTTAGGCTGCCGTTTCCCTTACAATAGAGTTATAAAGCAATAAGGCAGGTATCGAAGCTATGAATATTGCAGTCGTAACAGACAGCACGGCATATATTCCGAAAGAAATGCGTGAACAACATCAGATACATATGATCCCTCTCCAGGTTGTTTTTGGGGAGGAGACTTACCGTGAAGAAATTGAGTTGGACTGGAAAAGCTTTTACGAAGAAGTAAAAAAACATAATGAGCTCCCGACGACTTCTCAGCCGCCAATCGGCGAGCTGATTGCGTTGTATGAAGAGCTTGGCAAATCTTATGATGCGGTCATCAGTATCCATCTTTCCAGCGGGATCAGCGGAACATTCAGCAGTGCGGCAACGGCTGATTCAATGGTCGACAATATTGATGTGTATCCATTTGATTCAGAGATAAGCTGTTTAGCCCAAGGCTTTTATGCTCTTAAAGCCGCTGAATTAATTAAAAACGGAGCATCATCGCCGGAAGATATTATAAAAGAACTGGAAGAAATGAAAAAAACAGTTCGAGCATATTTTATGGTAGACGACTTAGCTCATCTTCAGCGCGGCGGGCGATTAAGCAGCGCCCAAGCCTTCATTGGAAGTCTTCTAAAGGTAAAGCCTATCCTTCATTTTGACAATAAGGTAATTGTGCCTTTTGAGAAGATTCGCACACGTAAAAAAGCAATTTCGCGAATTTATGAGCTTTTAGATGAAGATGCGAGCAAAGGGTTGCCTATGCGCGCTGCTGTTATCCATGCTAATCGCGAGGAAGAAGCAGCGAAAATCATTGAAGAGCTTTCTGTAAAATATCCTCATGTTGAATTTTATAACAGCTATTTTGGCGCGGTAATCGGCACTCATTTGGGTGAAGGTGCGCTAGGAATTTGCTGGTGTTTTAAATAAGGCCAAATCTCCGTTTTAGCAACGGAGATTTTTTTATATTTCTATTTTGATTGTTCGACAGAAACTATTCATTCAGGCATACTGTCTCGAAAGGAGGCGGTGCTATGTGAAGGTGCCAACTGAAAAGAACATTTCCTTTTCTAGAGAATTGCAGCAGACGCTTCAAAGCCGTCATTTGCTCAGGACTGAACTCCCATTTTCCGATGAAATGATTGAATGGCATATCAAGAATGGCTATATCACCGCTGAAAATTCTATATCAATAAATAAACAGGGCTATAGATGTAATAGGTGCGGCCAAACTGATAAGCGGTATTATTCTTTTTATCACTCATTTGGAAAAGATCAGCTGTATTGCCGTTCCTGTATCATGATGGGCAGAGTGAGTGAGGAGGTTCCTTTATATTCATGGAAAGAGGAGGATGAGCCAAACTGGAAGTCTGTTAAGCTGACATGGGATGGCAAGCTTTCAAGCGGACAGCAAAAAGCCGCCAATGTTTTAATGGAGGCAATCTCCAAAAAAGAAGATCTCCTCATCTGGGCGGTTTGTGGCGCTGGTAAAACAGAAATACTGTTTCCCGGTATAGAATCAGCGTTAAATCAAGGGCTGCATGTATGTATTGCAACTCCTCGCACCGATGTTGTATTAGAGCTTGCCCCAAGACTCAAGGCTGCCTTTCAGGGTGCTGACATTTCCGCGCTTTTCGGAGGAAGCGATGACAAAGGTCGTTTATCTCCGCTCATGATTTCCACCACGCATCAGCTTTTGCGATATAAAGATGCATTCGATATTATGATCGTTGATGAGGTTGACGCTTTTCCGTATTCTGCTGATCAAACCCTTCAATTCGCTGTTCAAAAAGCAAGAAAGACAAACAGCACCCTCGTTTATTTAAGTGCAACACCTCCTAAAGAATTAAAAAGAAAAGCGCAGAACGGACAGTTACATTCAGTTCGCATCCCCGCAAGACACCACCGGAAACCTTTACCCGAACCGCGCTTAGTATGGTGTGGAAACTGGAAGAAGAAATTAAACCGAAATAAAATTCCGCCAGCGGTGAAAAGATGGATAGAGTTTCATATAAAAGAAGGCAGGCCTGTTTTTTTATTTGTTCCCTCCGTTTCTATTCTAGAAAAGGTTGCCGCGAGCTTTAAAGATGTTAATTGCCGAACCGCGACTGTGCATGCGGAAGACAAGCATAGAAAGGAGAAAGTGCAGCGATTCAGAGATGGTCAGCTCGATCTATTAATCACAACAACAATACTGGAAAGAGGCGTTACGGTTCCCAAGGTGCAAACAGGTGTACTGGGAGCGGAATCGCCTATCTTTACGGAAAGCGCACTTGTTCAAATTGCAGGAAGAACCGGCCGGCATAAAGAATATGCAGACGGCGATGTCATTTTCTTTCACTATGGCAAAACAAAGAGTATGCTCGATGCAAAAAAGCATATAAAAGAAATGAACGGCTTGGCAGCAAAAAATGAATGAACAGACTAGCCATTATTTGAAAACGTGGTACAGTATACTCATATAACCGATGATGAGGAGCTGTAAAAATGCTTGTCAATTCAAAAGAAATCGTAATGAAAGAACTGCTCGACCGTTATATGGACCAGCTTCACATGGCCTGCACGTGCCAAGTATGCCAAAACGATGTACTGGCACTTTCTTTAAACAAAGTGAGACCATCCTACGTTACTGATCTTAAAAAGATCGCATATACGAAAGCAGAGATGGTAGATAAACAAAAAAATACGGCTATGCTTGTCATTTTGGCTGAATCTGCAGCTGTGGTATCAGAGAGTCCAAGCGATTTATGCCAAACAAAGCAGGAGGAGGCATTCATAAACTGATCTGTCTGCTATGCGATTCGCAATTTTCTCAAGCTGTTACATGGAGAGCTCTTTTTTTATTAAAGCCTGACGAAAAGGTCTGTCATTCCTGCAGAAGTAAATTGAAAAAAATCACAGGACATATCTGCACCATATGCGGCAGACCTCAATCCGTTTATGCGGTATGCAGGGATTGTGAGGCGTGGAAATCAAGGATCAGTCACAGCTTGCTGCTCCGCCAAAATCGTTCAGTTTACACATATAATGATATGATGAAAGAAACGCTCTCCCGTTTTAAATTTAGAGGAGATGCAGAAATTATAAATGCTTTTAAAAGCGATTTTTCTTCAACCTTTTCAAAGGTTTACCCCGATAAGCATTTTGTTCTTGTTCCTATTCCGCTAAGCAAGGAACGGGAAGAGGAGCGCGGATTTAATCAGTCACAGCTCCTGGCAGAATGTTTAGGCAGGCCCATCCACCATCCCCTCATCCGCCTGAATAATGAGAAACAGTCTAAGAAAAAGAAAACAGAACGCCTGCTTTCCGCGCGTATTTTTGATACGAAAAACAATTCAGCAGAAGGTATGAATATCATTTTAATAGACGATCTTTATACAACAGGCGCCACTTTGCATTTTGCAGCGCGCTGCTTAATAGAAAAAGGAAAAGCCGCTTCAGTGGCATCTTTTACCTTAATCAGAAGCTAAATGATTCTGTTTTTATGCCGATATAATCACTAGAAATTGACACAGGCATATTATCGAATAAGGAGAAAAAAAGATGGGAGAACTGGCGAATTGTCCGAAATGTAATACTTTATTTTTAAAGACAAAGCTGCAAACCGTATGTCAGGCGTGTATTAAGGAAGAAGAAAAATCATTTGAGACTGTTTATAAGTTTTTAAGAAAGCAGGAAAATCGGCAATCAACTTTGAACCGGATAACTGAGGAAACAGGTGTGGAAGAAGAGCTGATATTGAAATTCATCAGGCAGAAGCGAATTCAGATCACTCATCTTCCTAATTTGGCATACCCTTGTGAAAGGTGCGGAACATCGATTCGAGAAGGCAAGTTCTGCAAGGCTTGCCAGTCCGATATCAAGGCTCAAATGGATCATTTGAACCACGAGGACGCTCTGAAAATCGAGAAAGAAAATAGTAAAAAAGACACATACTATGCCTATAATACCAAAAACAGCTGATTCCCTAAACTAACTGAAAACGCAGTCGATAAAAGGGTTAAGATTGTTTAAAGACTGCAACGGAAAGCGAGAGGAATCCTATGAAAATCAATCAATTTGGAACACAATCCGTTAATCCATATCAAAAAAATTATGATAAGCAAGCGGTGCAAAAAACTGCTGCACAGCCTCAAGATAAAATTGAAATTTCATCACAGGCTAAAGAAATGCAACATGCATCCGACGCAGTCACTGGTTCACGACAGGAAAAAATTGCGCAGCTTAAAGCGCAAATTGAAAACGGGTCATACAAAGTAGACGCAAATCATATCGCGAAAAATATGATTAATTTTTATAAAAAGCAATAAAAAAGGAGAAAGCCCATGTCAGCGAAGGCAATTATTGAACAATTGAAGCGACTTTGCGTTCTGCATGAGCACTTGCTCACGCTGTCTGAAGAAAAGACGGAAGCGCTCAAAGCCGGCAAAACAAAAGAGCTTTCTAACATTTTGACAAAAGAGCAAAAATATATTCAAGCAATCACGCAGACAGAAGATGACCGGATCAAAACAACTGCGGCCTTTCTCGGATATAGCGAAAATAATACTATTTCCGCATGTATCGCCAAAACCTCAGGCAGTGAAAAGGAAGAGCTGGAACAACTATACGAATCTCTTTCTCAAGTTCTCGGACGTCTGAAAAAAGTTAATGAGATGAATAGGCAGCTGACAAGAGACGCGCTGCAATTCATCTCTATTTCGTACGATATGCTGGTTCCTAAGGAAAATAACATCAATTACAGCAAATCAATTAAAGCTGAGCTGCCGAAAAGCAGCCAAATGAAATTGTTTGATTCAAAAGCTTAGCAGAAAGGAATTCAGAAAATGACATCTACCTTTATGGGGCTTGAAACTGCAAGGCGGGCGTTAAGCGCTCAGCAGGCAGCTTTAAGCACTACTGCAAATAACGTGGCAAATGCCAATACTGATGGTTATACAAGGCAGCGGGTCTCATTGGAGGCAACGGACTATTTCCCTGCTGTATCTAAAAACGCAGAAAAAACAGCGGGACAAATGGGTACGGGCGTTCAAGGAAAATCAGTTGAGAGAATAAGAGATATCTTTCTTGACTACCAATACCGTCTTCAAAACAACAGTGCCGGATACTATGACACGAAGGCCAAAGCGCTGTCCCAAATGGAAGGCGTTTTAAATGAAACGGATGACAGCGGCTTGAACAGTGTGCTCAATTCGTTTTGGAATTCCCTGCAGGAATTATCGAATAATACAAATGAAGAAAGTGCACGTTCTGTTGTTGCTCGAAAAGGACAAGCTGTAGCTGAAACGTTTAATTATATTTCTGAATCACTTACAAATGTCCAATCGAATTTAAAAGCAGAGCTAGATACAACTGTGTTGGATGTCAATTCTCTGCTTTCTCAGTTAAACAGTTTAAATAAGCAAATTGCACAAGTAGAGCCGGTCGGGCTTCTTCCGAATGGCTTATATGACCAGCGAGATTTGCTGATCGATAAATTATCCTCAATGGTTGATATCAAAGTTAGCTACAACAAATCAGGCGGGAATGCACTTGCATCTGCTGAAGGAACTGTATCAATTGAAATCCTTGATAAAAATAAACAGTCGCTAGGAACTGTTTTGGACGGTAAAAATTACGAGGTTTCAGAACTTGCAGCCAACTATGATAATGAAACTGGGTTAGTATCAAGTATTTCAATCGGGGATACAGCTGTGCAGGCGGAGTCCTTTAGCAGCAAGGGATCCCTTTTAGGATTTATAGAGTCTTATGGGTATATAACAGCAGATGGCCAAGAAAAGGGCGTATACCCGGAAATGCTTTCTGATCTTGACAATATGGCACTTGAATTCGCGAAAGCTTTCAATGAAGTGCACAGAAATGGTGTGACCAAGAGCGGTGAACAAGGCGGAGACTTTTTTGATTTTACTGGCGGTGAAACTGAACCTGCCAAGGGCGCGGCGGGCAAGATCAAAGTGGCTGACAGCATAATAGATTCAAAAGGCGCAAACATTGCTTTCTCACTGACTGGTGCAGCCAACGATAACGCAAATGCTACAAAATTAGCAAATGTTTTAACCGGTAAAATAACCATTAACGGTAAAGAAACTAGTGTTTTAGATTATTATGCGGGTCTGATTGGCGAGCTAGGGATCGAAGCTCAAGAGGCTAATCGACTGGCGTCTAATACAGAAACACAGCTGAATGATGCTGACATAAACCGTCAGCAAATGAGCGCAGTTTCTTTAGACGAAGAAATGACGAATATGATTCAATTCCAACACGCATACAATGCAGCTGCAAGAATGGTGACTTTACAAGACGAATTACTTGATAAAGTGATCAACGGCATGGGTGTTGGAGGAAGGTAGGTAGAGTCACATGAGAGTAACACAAGGCATGATACAGCAAAACTCACTGAGATATATCGGTTCGAGCTACTCGAAGCTGGATAAACTCCAGTCGCAGATTTCTTCAGGGAAAAAAATCTCAAAAGCTTCCGACGATCCTGTAGTAGCAATGAAAAGCTTAAAGTATAATACGCAACTGTCTCAAGTGCAGCAGTACAAAAGCAATGCTTCTCAAGCCTTTACCTGGCTCGAAAACACAGAAACAAACATTACAGAAGGAATTGACATCCTGTCAAAGGTCAGAGAATTAGCGGTTGAAGCTCAAAATGATACAAACGGCGAGTCGGAGCGGCAAGCGATTGGCGTAGAGGTAAAGCAGTTAAAGGAACAGCTTTTAAATATTGCGAATACACAAGTGAACGGCAGATATATCTTTAATGGCACAAATTCAGATAAGCCTCCGGTTACAGATAACGGAGACGGAACTTATACAATTTCTGATACAGCTGATGTCGTAGTCAATATATCAAATAATATGTCATTGAAAGTGAATTCAGATCCAAAGTCAGCTTTTGGAGGCACTTCTGAAAGCGGGCAGAATGTATTTGAAATGCTTGATTCTTTTGAGAAAGCACTAAATTCTGGTTCGCTAGATGGCATGGACAGTGTTTTAGATGATATTGATCATTTTTCTGACGGCATGAGTGCTGAACGATCTGATCTTGGAGCGAGATATAATCGTCTTGAACTGGTTAATACAAGACTGTCAGCGCAAGAAGAAACAGCTACCAAAGTGTTATCAGACAATGAAGATGTAGAACTGGAAGAAGTAATAACTGAATTTATTGCGCAGCAAAGTGTGCACAGGGCTACTCTGGCCGTTAATGCGCAAATTGTTCAGCCTACATTGATTGACTTTTTAAAGTAAGCGGCTCTTAGGAGTTCGCTTTTTTTATAGTTCAGGAGGTAGAGTGATGCAGATTCCCAGATTGATTATGCATAGTGTTCAAGGAAAAATTGGTTTAACAACGACGCCTGCCAGCTTAAAAATGGAGCAGCCTCAAGCTGATCTAGAGATCGAACAGCCGAGTGCGGAAATGGAAATATCGGTGACACCTGGAAAACTCACGATTGACCAGACACAAGCATGGGAAGAATTAGACAGAAAGCATGTTTTCAAGAGAATTGAAGAAGCCGCCCAACAAGGGCATGAGGATGTAATGGAGGGAATAGCGCGCACTGCAGAAGAAGGCGACGAGCTTATGAGAATTGAAACTAAAGGGAACCCAATCGCTTCACAAGCAAGGAGGAACTCTGAAATGCACCAAATTCAATTAGGTGAAAATTATGCTCCTTCTCTATCTAGGGTGAAAATACAATATACTCCGTCACAGCTTGACGTTCAGATTACGCCGCGAAAGCCTGTTATTCAGGCTGAGCCGCATAAGCCAATTGTTGAATATACGCCAGGAAATGTTAAGGTTGACATGCTCCAATACCCTGATTTAAATATAGATGTAGAATACCCGAAAGAATCACCCGAAAAGTAAAAAGAAAAGGATCGTGAACAATGATCATTCATACGAAGTACCATGGCCAAATGAACATAAAAGAAGAACAAATCATTCTTTTTGAAAGCGGGATTCCAGGCTTTTTAGAAGAAAAACAATTTGTCATACTTCCGCTTTCAGAAGACTCTCCATTCGTGGCACTGCAGTCCGTCACTTCAGAAAATCTTGCGTTCATCGTTGTAAGTCCGTTTATCTTTTTTAAGAATTATGAATTTGACCTTGATGAATCAACTGCTGAACTTTTGGATATCGATAATATTCAAGACGTAGAAGTCATGACAATATTGACCATGGCAGAGCCATTCGAAAAATCTACTGCTAATTTATTGGCTCCCATTATTGTGAATCGCAAGAACATGATGGCTAAGCAAGTCGTTTTACACGACTCCTCATATACGACAAAGCATCCGATTGGAGGAGAATCATGCTAGTTTTATCGCGGAAAATAAGCGAAGCGATTCAAATAGGTGCTGATATTGAAGTAAAAGTGATTGCGGTTGAGGGGGATCAAGTGAAGCTTGGAATTGACGCCCCAAAGCATATTGATATTCACAGGAAAGAAATTTACTTGACCATTCAGGAAGAAAATAACCGTGCAGCAGCGTTATCCAGCGATGTGATCTCGGCATTATCCTCACAAAAAAAGTGAGGATTTTTTTATTTTTGTATTAACAAAATCAGAGACAATCCGATATTAATGATGTAGCCGGGAGGAGGCGCAAAAGACTCCGCCAGTTACAAAATAAGGGCACAAGGACGTGCCTTAACAACATATTCAAGGAGGAACAAAACAATGAGAATTAACCACAATATCGCAGCACTTAACACACTAAACCGTTTGTCTTCAAACAACAGTGCGAGCCAAAAGAACATGGAGAAACTTTCTTCAGGTCTTCGTATCAACCGTGCGGGAGATGACGCAGCTGGTCTTGCGATCTCTGAAAAAATGAGAGGACAAATCAGAGGTCTTGAAATGGCTTCTAAAAACTCTCAAGACGGAATCTCTCTTATCCAAACAGCTGAGGGTGCATTAACTGAAACTCATGCGATCCTTCAACGTGTTCGTGAGCTAGTTGTTCAAGCTGGAAACACTGGAACTCAGGACAAAGCAACTGATTTGCAATCTATTCAAGATGAAATTTCAGCTTTAACAGATGAAATCGATGGTATTTCAAATCGTACAGAATTCAATGGTAAGAAATTGCTCGATGGCACTTACAAAGTTGACACAGCTACTCCTGCAAATCAAAAGAACTTGGTATTCCAAATCGGAGCAAATGCTACACAGCAAATCTCTGTAAATATTGAGGATATGGGTGCTGACGCTCTTGGAATTAAAGAAGCTGATGGTTCAATTGCAGCTCTTCATTCAGTTAATGATCTTGACGTAACAAAATTCGCAGATAATGCAGCAGATACAGCTGATATCGGTTTCGATGCTCAATTGAAAGTTGTTGATGAAGCTATCAACCAAGTTTCTTCTCAACGCGCTAAGCTTGGTGCGGTACAAAATCGTCTAGAGCACACAATTAACAACTTAAGCGCTTCTGGTGAAAACTTGACAGCTGCTGAGTCTCGTATCCGTGACGTTGACATGGCTAAAGAGATGAGCGAATTCACAAAGAACAACATTCTTTCTCAGGCTTCTCAAGCTATGCTTGCTCAAGCAAACCAACAGCCGCAAAACGTACTTCAATTATTACGTTAATTGTAAAAAAGACCTTGGCAACGCCAAGGTCTTTTATTTAATATTTCTAGCTCCGAATACTTCCCCCTTGCTGTCTCTAACTCGTGGTATAATAATCGGATTCTCCGCAAATTTATTAAGTATATTTCCGAACAAGAAATCTAAAACAGATCAGTTTTTTTCCAAAAATATGTGTAATCTTATCTCGACTTAGTCGATATAAACGATAGATTGGGGCATAGGGGATGATCAATTGAACATTGAAAGGCTCACTACGTTACAACCTGTTTGGGATCGTTATGATACTCAAATACATAATCAGAAAGATAATGATAACGAGGTTCCTGTTCATCAAGTTTCATATACCAATCTTGCTGAAATGGTGGGGGAAATGAACAAGCTTTTGGAACCTTCGCAAGTTCATCTGAAGTTCGAGCTTCATGACAAGTTAAATGAATACTATGTAAAGGTAATAGAAGACTCTACAAATGAAGTGATCCGCGAAATTCCACCAAAACGGTGGCTTGATTTTTATGCGGCTATGACTGAATTTCTTGGGTTATTTGTAGATGAAAAAAAGTAGAATAGGAGTGGTTTGAAATGGTCACGAGAATAACAGGTCTGGCGTCAGGAATGGATATAGATGATATCGTATCAAAGCTGATGCAGACAGAAAGAGCGCCGCTTGATAAGCTAACACAAAAAAAGCAGACTCTTGAATGGCAGCGTGACAGCTATCGTGAAGTAAACTCAAAAATAAAAGAATTGCAAGATTATATGTCTAAAAATACGTTGACATATCCGAGCACGTATCAGAGCAAAACTGTGACAAGCTCTAATGAGTCTGTGTTAACTGCTACAGGAAGCGTAAGTGCGCCGAATTCTTCGTCTACTGTTGAAGTGGCGAGCTTGGCAACCGCAGCAACGTATAAGGCAAACAATTATACGGGATACACACAAGGCGATCACAATTTGGCATTTAACGTTGTTGTGCCTGGCGAAACAACGGCAAAAACAGTGAACATTAGTGTGACGAGTGCCGATACGATTGATAATGTGATTTCTAAACTTAACAGCTCAGATCTAGGAGTATCAGCATTTAAAGATAAAATTTGGAATGGTACAGAGTACGTAGAAACGATTGCGTTTTCTTCTAAAGCAACGGGTGCAGGAGGCAGTATACAGGCGGCAGACTCTGCTACAGCGGACTTTATGTCCGGTCAGCTTGGTTTTTCTTTGGATGCTGATAATAAGCTCACTGCTTACAAAGAAGGCACAAATGCCAAAGTCACAATCAACGGCTTTGAAATGGAGAAGCTGACAAACAATTTCACGGTGAATGGTGTTACCTACTCGATTAAAAATACAACTGCAGCCACAGGCCCTGTTACCACATCTGTTTCTACTGATGTTGACGGAATTTATAACCAAATCAAAGAGTTTGTAGATAAATACAATGAACTGGTTGACAGCCTGAATGAAAAGCTGAAAGAAGAAAAATACCGAGACTATACGCCGCTCACGAGTGAACAAAAAGAAGCCATGTCCGATAAAGAGGTAGAGCTATGGGAGGAGAAGGCGAAAAGCGGTTTGCTTAGAAATGATTCCAGCATCAGCACCGGCACGAACCAAATGCGGACTGACTTTTATACTCAAGTTAATGCTGATGGGAAAACCTATCAATTAACTGAATTTGGCATCACAACTTCAAGTGCTTACCAACTGCGAGGGCACTTAGAGATTAACGAAGAGAAATTGAAAGCAAAAATAGCAGAAGATCCTCAAGGAGTTGCTAATCTTTTTACAAGTGGAACAAATGATAGTAACTATAGCGATAAAGGTATTATGAAGCGGATTACTAATACACTTAGAAGTACGGTGAAAAGCATTGAAGCAAAAGCTGGGAACTCGACAATGGGAGCTAGTAGCTATTCCATTGGAAAAAATTTAAACTCGATAAGTACTGAAATAACTGATATGCAGGACAGATTGAATACCATAGAAAACCGCTATTATTCAAAATTCAGTGCAATGGATTCTGCGATTCAAAAAATGAACGAACAAGCGTCCTATTTATCACAGCTTCTTGCACAATAAATGTAATTTGGAGGATGACACATGGCGATCCAAAATCCTTATACAGCCTATCAGCAAAATTCAGTGAATACGGCTACACCCGGTGAGCTGACGCTTATGCTGTATAATGGCTGTTTGAAATTTATAAGACTTGCCTCTCAGGCCATTGAGAATGATGATATGGAACGTAAAAATGAAAATCTGATTAAAGCGCAAAATATTATTCAGGAATTAAATTTTACACTTAACCGTAATATAGAGCTTTCCGCTTCTATGGGTGCGATGTACGATTATATGTATCGCAGATTGGTACAGGCAAATATCAAAAATGATACGGGCATGCTGGCTGAGGTTGAAGGTTATGTAACAGATTTTCGCGATGCTTGGAAACAAGCCATTCAAAGTGAACGGAAGGACCGGCACGGATCAGGCGGGATCGCATGAATAACATAGATCAACTATACACTGAGACGAAGAGTATGCTGTCACACATACAAAATACGCCGGAAAGCGATGAACTTTTAAAGCAAATTGAAGACTTTGTGGCTACACGGTCTGAACTGATTCAGGAGATATCTCTGCCGCTTTCAGAAGAAGAGCGAAAGCAGATGAAACTTATCTTGACATGGGATCAGCTGATTGTGAAGGAAATGGAAAGACTGAAGCAGTCAATCGCAACAGAACTTCAGCAGATGAAAAGAAAACGTGTGATGCATACGACGTATTTAAATCCATATAACAACATTACGATTGACGGCACATATTATGACAAGCGTAAATAGGTGAGTGCCTTGAAGAGCATTGAAGATTATACGCTTTTATCAGCTTATTATCATCTTCTTTTTACCATTGAAGAAGGGTTATGTTATTTGATAGAGGCTGAAGAGAATTTATCAAAAACAGAAGGGGATCGGATCTATCAAGATCTGATCCAAGCCTTTTTTTATTTGGATTCAACACATTCAACGCTTCTCTTCATTATGGATACGCGATGTGCTGAAATTTGTGTGAAAGCATTTGACCAAATTTTTGCAGAGTTTGATCAATTGGTCTCTTTCTCTTTTCCCTCTCATGAGTTCTGCGAGTATTTAAAAGAACATTTTCTGATTCACTATAGAAAATGGATGCTGTCTATTCATCAATGTATGGAACCCTTTTTAATCAATTAGGCGTGTGTGAGGTATTTGTTTTGTTCAATCAGCATATACATATACCTCCGAACCGCCATTAGCAGCAAATACAAACAATATTCGACAAAGTTCACTGAATTTTCACAAAAGATTTATGTTTCAGCAGGAATTGTAAAGGGTAAAAGAGAAATAGATACATATCCTTAATAAAAGGGAGGCGTTCTTTGATGAACTATCACATCAGAGGAGAAAATATTGAAGTGACACCTGCGTTAAAGGATCATGTCGAAAAGAAAATCGGCAAGCTGGAGCGTTATTTTGACCATAGCGTGAATGCCGATGTGAACGTCAACTTGAAGTTTTACAATGACAAGGAGTCTAAGGTTGAGGTTACGATTCCGATGACAGATCTGGCGCTTCGATCCGAGGTGCATAACGAGGATATGTACAACGCAATTGATCTCGCAACAAACAAACTGGAACGTCAAATCCGTAAGCATAAAACGAAAGTAAACCGTAAATTCCGTGAGCAGGGCTCTCCGAAATATTTATTGGCCAGCGGCCTTGGCTCTGATACAGATATTGCGGTTCAAGATGATATAGAAGAGGAGGAGAGCTTGGACATCGTCCGTCAGAAACGCTTTAATTTAAAGCCGATGGATAGTGAAGAAGCGATCTTGCAAATGAATATGCTCGGCCATAATTTCTTTGTTTTCACAAATGCGGAAACAAACCTTACAAATGTCGTGTACCGCAGAAATGACGGGAAATATGGCTTAATTGAACCGACTGAATAATGAAGAGAAGCCTTCCGTGATGTCCGCGGAAGGTTTTTGTTTTTCTTATTTGCAAATTCTTTGGAAATAACAAAAGGTATGATATGATAATGAGAGGTATACATGGACTAGTAAATTATTTATACATGCCTCTAAAATAGGCATGTGATGATAGAGGAGCGTTATAAATGCTTGGAATTTTAAATAAAATGTTTGATCCAACAAAACGTACGCTGAATAGATACGAAAAAATTGCTAACGATATTGATGCGATTCGCGGAGACTATGAAAATCTCTCTGACGACGCGTTGAAACATAAAACGATTGAATTTAAAGAGCGCCTTGAAAAAGGGGCGACAACGGATGATCTTCTTGTTGAAGCATTCGCTGTTGTTCGGGAAGCTTCGCGCCGCGTAACAGGCATGTTCCCGTTCAAAGTCCAGCTCATGGGGGGCGTTGCGCTTCATGACGGAAATATCGCGGAAATGAAAACAGGGGAAGGGAAAACGTTAACGTCAACTCTGCCTGTTTATTTAAATGCGCTAACAGGTAAAGGTGTACACATCGTGACTGTCAACGAATACCTGGCAAGCCGTGATGCTGAGCAGATGGGTAAAATTTTCGAGTTTCTCGGTTTGACTGTCGGTTTGAATTTAAACTCAATGTCAAAAGACGAAAAACGGGAAGCTTATGCCGCTGACATCACTTATTCCACAAACAACGAGCTTGGCTTCGACTATTTGCGTGACAATATGGTTCTTTATAAAGAGCAGATGGTTCAGCGCCCGCTTCATTTTGCGGTAATAGATGAAGTGGACTCTATTTTAATTGATGAAGCGAGAACACCGCTTATCATTTCTGGACAAGCTGCAAAATCCACGAAGCTGTATGTACAGGCAAATGCTTTTGTCCGTACGTTAAAAGCGGAGAAGGATTACACGTACGATATCAAAACAAAAGCTGTACAGCTTACTGAAGAAGGAATGACGAAGGCGGAAAAAGCGTTCGGCATCGATAACCTCTTTGATGTAAAGCATGTCGCGCTCAACCACCATATCAACCAGGCCTTAAAAGCTCACGTTGCGATGCAAAAGGACGTTGACTATGTAGTGGAAGACGGACAGGTTGTTATTGTTGATTCCTTTACGGGACGTCTGATGAAAGGCCGCCGCTACAGTGAGGGGCTTCACCAGGCAATTGAAGCGAAGGAAGGGCTTGAAATCCAAAACGAAAGCATGACCTTGGCGACAATAACGTTCCAAAACTACTTCCGTATGTACGAAAAACTTGCCGGTATGACCGGTACGGCAAAGACAGAGGAAGAAGAATTCCGCAATATCTACAACATGCAGGTTGTCACGATCCCTACCAACAGGCCTGTTGTCCGTGATGACCGCCCGGATTTAATTTACCGCACGATGGAAGGAAAGTTTAAGGCGGTTGCGGAGGATGTCGCACAGCGTTACATGACGGGACAGCCAGTTCTTGTCGGTACGGTTGCCGTTGAAACATCTGAGTTGATTTCTAAGCTGCTTAAGAACAAAGGAATCCCGCATCAAGTGTTAAATGCCAAAAACCATGAACGTGAAGCGCAGATCATTGAAGAGGCCGGCCAAAAAGGCGCAGTTACGATCGCGACTAACATGGCGGGGCGCGGAACGGACATTAAGCTTGGCGAAGGTGTAAAAGAGCTTGGCGGACTCGCTGTTGTCGGAACAGAACGACATGAATCACGCCGGATTGACAATCAGCTTCGAGGACGTTCCGGACGTCAGGGAGACCCGGGGATCACTCAATTTTATCTTTCTATGGAAGACGAATTGATGCGCAGATTCGGAGCTGAGCGGACAATGGCAATGCTCGACCGCTTCGGAATGGACGACTCTACCCCAATTCAAAGCAAAATGGTATCTCGCGCGGTTGAATCGTCTCAAAAACGAGTTGAAGGCAATAACTTCGATTCGCGTAAGCAGCTTCTGCAATATGATGATGTTCTGCGCCAGCAGCGTGAGGTCATTTATAAGCAGCGCTTTGAAGTCATTGACTCTGAAAACCTGCGTGAAATCGTTGAAAATATGATTAAGTCTTCTCTCGAACGCGCAATTGCAGCCTACACGCCAAGAGAAGAGCTTCCTGAGGAGTGGAAGCTTGACGGTCTAGTTGAGCTCATCAACACGACTTATCTTGATGAAGGCGCACTTGAGAAGAGCGACATCTTCGGCAAAGAGCCGGATGAAATGCTTGAACTCATTATGGATCGCATCATCACGAAATATAATGCGAAGGAAGAGCAATTCGGCACAGAGCAAATGCGTGAATTCGAAAAAGTTATCGTTCTTCGTGCCGTTGATTCTAAATGGATGGATCATATCGATGCGATGGATCAGCTTCGCCAAGGGATTCACCTTCGTGCTTATGCGCAGACGAATCCGCTGCGTGAGTATCAAATGGAAGGCTTTGCGATGTTTGAGCATATGATTGAATCAATTGAGGATGAAGTCGCAAAATTTGTGATGAAAGCTGAGATTGAAAACAATCTGGAGCGTGAAGAGGTTGTACAAGGCCAAACCACGGCCCATCAGCCGCAAGAAGGCGACGATAACAAAAAAGCAAAGAAAGCACCGGTTCGAAAAGTGGTTGATATCGGCCGAAATGCCCCATGCCACTGCGGAAGCGGGAAAAAATACAAAAATTGCTGCGGCCGTACTGAATAGTTCGCTCCGGCACGTTTATTGACCGCGGCGCCTGCAGGCGCCTGCGGATCTTTTAATGAGGTGAATGAAATGGAATTATCAGAAATCAGAGCAGAGCTCGAAAATATGGCTTCTCGTTTAGCGGACTTTAGGGGGTCTCTTTGACCTCGAATCAAAGGAGGCCCGCATTGCTGAGCTAGATGAACAAATGGCTGACCCGGAATTCTGGAATGATCAGCAAAAAGCTCAAACGGTTATAAATGAAGCAAATGGTTTAAAGGATTATGTCAATTCGTATAAAAAATTGAATGAATCCCACGAAGAATTACAAATGACTCATGATCTTTTGAAAGAAGAGCCGGACTCAGATCTCCAGCTTGAGCTTGAAAAAGAACTAAAATCATTAACAAAAGAGTTCAATGAGTTTGAGCTTCAGCTTCTTCTCAGCGAGCCGTATGATAAAAATAATGCGATTTTAGAATTGCACCCAGGTGCTGGCGGTACAGAGTCACAGGACTGGGGCTCTATGCTTCTTAGAATGTATACAAGATGGGGAGAGCGCCGCGGCTTTAAAGTGGAAACGCTCGATTACCTTCCAGGTGACGAGGCGGGAATTAAGTCAGTGACATTGCTAATCAAAGGACACAACGCTTACGGATATCTCAAAGCGGAAAAAGG
This sequence comes from Bacillus sp. ATD, assembly GCF_050585765.1. NCBI lineage: Bacteria > Bacillati > Bacillota > Bacilli > Caryophanales > Bacillaceae > Bacillus > Bacillus sp. ATD. The sequence continues at coordinate 389,389 of NZ_JBOBQH010000001.1, forward strand.
TGTCCATCGTCTCGTGCGGATTTCACCGTTTGATTCATCAGGCCGCCGCCACACGTCTTTCGTGTCCTGTGAAGTCATGCCTGAATTTAACGATGAGATCGATATTGATATCCGTACGGAGGATATTAAAGTTGATACGTACCGTGCTAGCGGAGCGGGCGGACAGCACGTCAATACGACAGATTCAGCCGTTCGGATTACTCACTTGCCAACGAATGTGGTTGTGACATGCCAAACGGAGCGCTCACAGATTAAAAACCGTGAAAGAGCCATGAAAATGCTGAAGGCCAAGCTGTATCAGCGCAGAATTGAAGAGCAGCAGGCAGAGCTGGATGAAATTCGCGGTGAACAAAAAGAAATCGGCTGGGGAAGCCAAATTCGTTCTTATGTATTCCACCCGTATTCCATGGTAAAAGACCATCGGACTAATACAGAAATGGGGAACGTTCAAGCTGTAATGGATGGTGACATTGATACATTTATTGATGCCTACCTGCGTTCTAAGCTTTCCTAAGCTGAAAAACACACCTGATGCATACGGGTGTGTTTTTTTATTCCTCATATCCTTGATTTCACTGCTGCTTTAGCATATTACCACTGTATTTGGGTGTTATTTACATCTAATCAGGGAAGGATTAAAATGCTATCGGAGAGCATTGGAAGAAACGGAGGATATTTTGATGGACGTACGGAATAAAACATTATGGATTTTGCGGGATTATGTATACATACTGATAGGAGCAGCGATTACAGCCGTGTCCTTTAATGTATTTTTGCTTCCGAACAAGATTGCCGCCGGCGGTGTCAGCGGGATCAGTACGATTTTACAATCATACGGTTTTGAAGCAGCGTATGTACAGTGGATTATTAATATTCCTTTATTTATTGCGGGTGTCATTTTGCTCGGCGGGAAATTTGGGCTAAAGACGCTTGCAGGTTCTGTTTTTTTGCCGCTAGTAGTGTTTTTGACAAGGGATATTCAGCCAGCCACTCACCATGAACTCTTAGCGGCAATTTTTGGCGGTGTCGGGATAGGTGTCGGAATTGGCATTGTGTACTTAGGGAAAGGTTCGACAGGAGGAACAGCCTTGGCTGCACAGATCATTCATAAGTACTCCGGCCTGTCATTGGGGAAGTGTCTTGCTATCATTGACGGAATGATCGTTATTACCGCTATGATCGTATTTAATATTGAGCAAGGCTTATATGCCATGCTTGGCGTCTATGTGTCCAGCAAAACCATTGATGTTGTGCAAGTCGGCTTTAATCGTTCCAAAATGGCGCTCATTATTACAAAGCAGGAGCAGGCGGTCAAGGAGGCTGTCTTACAGAAGATTGACAGAGGCGTGACGAAAATTTCAGCAGTTGGCGGATATACCGACGATGACCGTCCGATTTTAATGTGCGTGGTGGGGCAAACTGAATTCACCAAATTGAAACAAATCGTCAAACAGATTGATGAGTCTGCTTTTGTGATTGTAGCAGACGCGAGCGAGGTGCTGGGCGAGGGTTTCAAACGCGCTTAAACGAGGTTATAATATGGAAGAGATCGTAAAGGAGTTGTGCTTCTCAACATGAAATCAAAGTTATCGATACTAATGCTTGGATTTGCGCTTTCTGTTCTGTTGGCTGCCTGCGGTTCAAACGATGCAAAAGAAGAGAAGACAGACACCGGCAGCAAGACGGAAGCCACTGCATCTGAAGGGGAAGAATTATATCAGCAAAGCTGCGTTGGCTGCCACGGCAAGGATTTAGAAGGTGTGTCAGGACCTAATCTCCAAGAGGTCGGAGGCAAATATGACGAACACAAAATTGAAAGCATTATTAAAAACGGCCGCGGCAATATGCCAAAGGGGCTTGTAAATGATAACGAAGCCGCTGTTATTGCCAAATGGCTGTCAGAAAAAAAGTAAGATGAGAAAATCCTTGCCGAGTGCTGGCAAGGATTTTTTTATACCATAACAATATGAATGAAAAGAAACTGTAATAGTATTATGTCTAAAATTGACGTATAATGAAGTGTATTGAAAAAGGAAACTTTCAGATTTTTCATCTTTTTACAAATGAATGGGTCATAAATTGTCGAATGCATTCGAAGAGTATGACCGTGTGATAGATAAAATGATATAAAAGATTAGGTGATTTCATGATAGAAATGAAGGAAGTATATAAAGCCTATCCGAACGGCGTAAAAGCGCTCAATGGGGTTTCTGTTGCCATTCATCCCGGCGAGTTTGTGTATGTTGTCGGTCCGAGCGGAGCGGGTAAATCTACTTTTATTAAAATGATTTACAGAGAAGAAAAACCGACAAAAGGACAAATTTTAATCAATCATAAAGATCTCGCAGCAATTAAAGAAAAAGAGATTCCTTTCGTGCGCCGTAAAATCGGCGTTGTCTTTCAGGATTTCAAGCTTTTGCCGAAACTTACTGTTTTTGAAAATGTGGCATTTGCCCTTGAAGTAATTGGAGAACAGCCGTCTGTCATTAAGAAACGGGTGCTTGAAGTGCTTGATCTCGTGCAGCTGAAGCATAAAGCGAGACAATTTCCTGACCAGCTTTCAGGCGGGGAGCAGCAGCGTGTATCTATTGCCAGATCAATTGTGAACAACCCTGATGTTGTGATTGCTGATGAACCGACAGGAAACCTTGATCCGGATACGTCTTGGGAAGTCATGAAGACGCTGGAGGAAATTAATAACCGCGGGACAACAGTCGTGATGGCGACACATAATAAAGAAATCGTAAACACCATGAAGAAACGTGTCATTGCAATCGAAGATGGTATCATTGTGCGTGATGAGTCAAGAGGGGAGTATGGTTCATATGATTAAAATTCTCGGGCGCCACTTGCGTGAGAGTTTTAAATCTCTCGGGAGAAACACATGGATGACATTCGCATCCATTAGTGCTGTAACCGTTACGCTGATTTTGGTCGGCGTGTTTTTAGTGATTATGCTGAATTTGAATAACATGGCTACGAATGCTGAGAAACAAGTCGAAATCAAAGTGTTGGTTGATCTGACTGCAGATCAGAAGGCGCAGGACAAGCTTCAGAACGATATTAAGGAACTGAAGGGCATTCAGAGTGTCACGTTTTCATCTAAAGAAAAAGAGCTTGACCAGCTGGTTGACAGCTTTGGCGACAGCGGAAAATCCCTGACGATGAAGGATCAGGAAAACCCGCTTAATGATGCGTTTGTCGTCAAAACGACAGATCCGCATGATACGCCGAACGTGGCGAAAAAGATCGAGAAAATGGATCATGTTTATAAAGTCACTTACGGAAAAGAAGAGGTCAGCCGTTTGTTTAAAGTAGTCGGCGTTTCCCGCAACATCGGAATCGCGTTAATTATCGGCCTGGTATTTACGGCGATGTTCTTAATTTCCAACACCATTAAAATTACAATTTTCGCAAGAAGAAAAGAAATTGAAATCATGAAGCTTGTCGGCGCGACAAACTGGTTTATCCGCTGGCCGTTTTTCCTTGAAGGGTTGCTGCTAGGCGTATTCGGTTCTGTGATCCCGATTGCATTGGTGCTGAGCACGTACCAATACGTGATCGGATGGGTCGTTCCAAAGGTTCAAGGATCATTTGTCTCTCTTCTTCCTTATAATCCATTTGTATTCCAAGTTTCGTTAGTGCTGATTGCAATCGGTGCAGTAATTGGAGTATGGGGAAGTCTGACTTCCATCCGCAAGTTTCTGCGAGTATAAAGTGAAAAAGCCGTCCCGCTTTCGGGGCGGCTTTTTCATTTGCCTTCTTTTTCTTCTATGATTACATGAAATCTCCATCCTTTACATATACTATCTCTAGGTTTTGATAAAGACAGTCTGGCATACAGGAGGAGTAAAGGATGAATCAAAAAATAATGGCTGTGATAGCAGCAGGGAGCATGCTGTTTGGAGGCGCCGGTGTATATGCGGGAATCAACCTGCTTGAGATGGATAAGCCCCAGACTGCAGCAGTTCCCGCGACGGCACAAGCTGACTCTGAACGGGATAAAGCTATGGACAAAATCGAAAAAGCGTATGAGTTAATTTCGAATGAGTACGTAGAAAAAGTTGATAGAGAAAAGCTGCTCGAGGGAGCCATCCAGGGAATGCTGTCTACGCTAAATGATCCTTATTCTGTTTACATGGACAAGCAGACAGCTAAGCAATTTTCTGATTCTCTTGATTCCTCATTTGAAGGCATCGGGGCTGAGGTTGGCATGGAAGACGGCAAAATTATTATTGTTTCCCCATTCAAGAAATCGCCAGCGGAAAAAGCCGGGTTGAAGCCTAATGATGAAATTATCAGCATCAATGGAGAATCGATGGCCGGCAAGGATTTAAACCACGCTGTGTTAAAAATAAGAGGAAAGAAAGGGTCCAGTGTTTCAATGAAGATTCAGCGGCCCGGAACGAAGAAACAACTGTCATTCCGGATCAAAAGAGCTGAGATTCCGCTCGAAACAGTTTTTGCATCAGAGAAAAAAGTGCAGGGGCATTCTGTCGGATATATCGCGATCTCTACTTTTTCTGAGCATACCGCAGAGGATTTTGCAAAAGCATTGAGAGAGCTTGAGAAAAAAGAAATAGAAGGACTAGTCATTGATGTACGCGGCAATCCGGGCGGATATCTTCAAAGTGTGGAAGAAATACTTAAGCATTTCGTTACAAAGGATCAGCCGTATATACAGATTGCTGAACGCAATGGTGATAAAAAACGTTATTTCTCAACATTGGCCCATAAAAAAGCGTACCCTGTCAACGTGATTACGGATAAAGGAAGTGCCTCCGCATCAGAAATTCTTGCCGGCGCGTTAAAGGAGGCTGGCCATTATGATGTTGTAGGCGATACGTCTTTTGGCAAGGGAACGGTTCAACAGGCTGTGCCAATGGGGGACGGCAGCAACATCAAATTAACGCTCTACAAGTGGCTGACGCCAAATGGAAACTGGATTCATAAGAAAGGAATTGAGCCGACCATTGCGATTAAGCAGCCCGATTATTTTTCCGCAGGGCCGTTGCAGCTGAAAGAGCCGCTTAAAGTGGACATGAACAATGAAGATGTCAAGCATGCGCAGGTATTGTTAAAAGGTCTCAGCTTTGATCCGGGACGTGAGGATGGCTATTTCAGCAAAGACATGAAAAAAGCGGTTATGGCCTTTCAGGATCAAAATAAGCTGAATAAAACGGGTGTAATCGACACACGCACTGCAGAGGCACTTAATCAGCAGATAGAAAAGAAAAAATCAGATGAAAAAAATGATTTGCAGCTTCAAACAGCATTGAAATCATTATTTGTCAATTAAAGGAGATGGTATTCCATCTCCTGTTTCTTTATGCTTAAAGAGATTATGGATCATAAGTCACATAAAAAATGAGTTTTTGACAAGAAATTAAAAAAATTTTCACAAATAAACATTTATAAAGGACTGTTATTACCCGATATCAATATATGAGAGAGACTTTCTAACGAGTTAATATGCATTTAAAATGAAACTTTTGCAAGTTGCCTAGTCTTTGTTTACTTCATACAATATAAGAAGGTTCTAAAAAGAACAGTAATCAGGTTTATGGCAGCTGAACGACAGGTATTTAAAGAGTAACGTTAGCGAGAATGCTTGTTAGCACTCCAGTACTGCTGCGTATACTGGCCCGTGCTTATCTGGATAAAGAAAATGGGGGTTCACAATTGAAGAGGGCAAGTATTGTGCGTGAGAAAAAATATTATGAATTAGTGGAACAATTAAAAGACAGAACACAAGACGTAACATTTTCAGCTACAAAAGCACTAAGTCTTCTTATGCTGTTCAGCAGATATTTGGTCAATTACACCAATGTCGAATCAGTAAATGACATTAATGAGGAATGTGCCAAACATTATTTTAACTACTTAATGAAAAACCATAAGCGATTAGGAATTAATCTGACAGATATAAAAAGGTCGATGCATCTAATCAGCGGGTTATTGGATGTGGACGTAAACCACTATTTAAAGGATTTTTCACTATCGAATGTCACGCTGTGGATGACGCAAGAGAGATAAACTCTTCTGAGGATATCCAAGCCATTTAATATTTGATAGAATATGAGTAACATGTTTGGCTTGAGGCGGTGAGAGATAGTGTCTGTTCAATGGGGAATTGAACTGTTAAAAAGCGCGGGCCTGTTCTTCTTACACCCGCTTTTCTGGTTTTTTATCATCATAACTCTGGCTTTCGGCTATGTAAGAATCAAAAGGGAACGCAAAACCTTTCATACAAGAATAGCAGATATTTATGATGATCTGAAATTTACATATACAAAGGGACTGATTCCTGGTTTTCTTTTGTCAGTTGTTTTAGGTGGACTCGGAATATCGATTCCTCTCGGTTTACTTGCGATTATTGCCGTTATCACTGCAGCGGCAGCGTTCACTCTTCGCGCAAACTGGATGTCTGCTGCATATATCGTCAGTGTGAGTATGCTGATAGGTTTTGGACTTCAAGTCTATCAGGCTGAGCCCTTTCTGGAGAGATTTCCGCAAGGATTTGCAGTTGTTTGGCCGGCTGTGGCTGTGTTTCTAGGTTTGCTGATTATCACTGAAGGAGCGGTTGCTTATCGTTCTGCTCATGTGAGAACATCACCGGCGCTTGTCGTAAGCAGCCGCGGTTTGCCGATCGGACAGCAGCTGGCAAACCGGGTTTGGCTTTTGCCGCTGTTCCTTCTCGTGCCCGGTAATGGTTTAGAATCGCATCTTAGCTGGTGGCCCGTGTTTACTGTTCCCGGCGGCTCATTCCATTTTCTATGGATTCCTTACTTTGTCGGATTCGGACAAAGGGTACAGGGATCGCTGCCTGAAACGAGTATAAGGATCACAGCGAAACGCGTTTGTATTCTCGGCCTTGCCGTCACAGTTCTTGGTGCAGCGAGCTTGCTTTGGACGCCGCTTGCGGGTGCAGCCGTCTGTACAGCTTTGTTAGGACGCATTTTTCTGTCTATAAAGCAAAGGGTGAATGATAACGCGGCTCCGTTTTATTTCTCGAAACGGGATCAGGGCTTGATGGTGCTTGGGATTATCCCCAATACGCCGGCTGAGGATCTGGAATTGAAAATCGGAGAAATCATTACAAAAGTTAATGGGATACCGGTTAAGAACGTTTCCGATTTCTATGAGGCGCTCCAGCATAACCGTGCATATGTGAAGCTTGAAATTATCGGTTTGAATGGAGAAATTCGTTTTGACCAGCGAGCTTCTTATGAAGGAGAACATCATGAATTGGGCATCCTCTTCGTAAAGGATGAACGTGAAGACGAAGCAGCCGCTTCGGGATCATAAAAGGCAGCCCGGCACCGCAGGAAGATGCGGTGCCGGGCTGTTTTGTATTACGCTGAGTTTTTTTCTATCCGTGCCGTTTCATCAGATTTGATGCCCAATGAAACAAAAACGCCGATAATGGATACAGCAAAGAGAATCATAAATAGGGTATGATATCCCGAAATCAGGCCGATTAAGGCTGATGAAATGATGCTTCCGAAATAACGGAAGGTCGAGAAAATGCCCGATGCCACTCCTGACATACTAGGATCTACTGTGGCAAGGGATGACACCTGCATGCTGGTCAGACCGACTCCGGAAGCAAGTCCGCCAAGGATAAGAGACAGCATGAGAAACAAGACGGAATGCGAGCTGCTTAACAGCAAAAATAATAGATTCGCTCCAGCCATCATAGCAAATGAAAGAAAAATGATTTTTTTTGCTCCCCACTTATGATGGAACTGTGCGCCCACCCAGTTGCTGGCTGACATGAAGATCGAAAATACGGAAAGCGCCATCCCGCTGTTAGACGTAGTAAGCCCAAATTGGTTCGTCATGAACAACGGCATGATCAATAAGACGGCATACATCATTAAATTGCTTAACAAGACTGATAGATTGGCATTTGTAAAGGTTGAGCTTTTAAACAGTGCAAAGTCAATGATTGGATGCTGTGTACGTTTTTCTCTTCTGAAAAAAAGCGGAACAAAAAGAAGTATTAATACACTGTATACCGCATAACCCCACGAAGCCTCATTTTTCGTCAGCAGGATAATGGAAACGATGCTGCCTGCAAGCAAGAGAGAGCCGATGATATCCAGCGGCGCGTCAGATTTATTTTCTTTATATTGAGGAAACATCGTTAATGCCGTAATTAAAGCAATGGCGAGGAACGGAATGTTGACCCAAAAAATCGAATGCCAGCTGAAGCTGTCAATCAGTATAGAGCCGATAAAAGGCCCGAGTGCTGCACCAAGTCCCGCGCCCAGTCCGAAAAATCCAAACACTTTCGGCAGGCGTTTTTCAGAAATCACATGCCGGATAATGGCAATGCTGTTTGGCGTAAGCAATGCCCCGCCGACTGCCTGCAATGCCCGAAAGACAATTAACAGGAGCAGACTTGGTGAGAGAGCGCAGCCTAGGGATGCGAATAGAAATAGGCCGACTCCCCATAAGTACATTGTTTTATTGCCGTACATGTCACCGAGCTTTCCTGCAATCGGCTGTGTGACTGCCATCACGATTAAATAAACGGTAACCACCCAAGTGATGCTTGCGAGGGATTCGTTATACGTATGGGAAATAGATGAAAGCGCGACCGCGATCATCGTTGAGTTAATGGGAACCAGAATGGCCCCCAATAATAGCGAGACGATCAGCGCCCATTCTTTTCTTGAGCTCATTAGGATCCTCCTTTTTATTATGCCAAGGAGTTAATCAGCAGAAATTCCTTTGACAAATAAAGCTGTGCTGTGCTCCAGCATTTTTTCCTGGGGCATTGATATGACCCGATTTCCTAAATGGAGACGGTGAATGAAATAACCGAAGATAATCGACATGAACACGTCGGCATGCTCCGCTTCATTTCCTGTCTGAATAACCCCTTTTTCACCCATCGTTTTGAGATAATCAACCAATAGCTGTTTCATAGATTGGGGATATTCAGTGACGTGGTTAATGACATCCTGAAACATGGCCGGTTCACGAAAGCTGATTTTAATGATATCTTTTCTATGTTCGAGCTCCTCCAAGAGACAGGTTCCGATATGAAGCAGGTCTTTGTACAAATCTCCTTCGGTTTGTTCCAAAATGCTGCTTCTGTTTGTAGAATGCTGAGAAAGCAAAGCCTCAACTAGTCCTTGTTTGTTTTTAAAGTTTCTGAAAATCGTCGCTTCACTTACGTTTGCTTTTTCTGCAATTTCTTTTGTAGTCGTTGCGCGATATCCTTTTTGGACGAGCAGCTGCATGGCAGCGTCAAGGATTCTCTTGTTTGTCGGTCTCAATACGTTTCACCTCACGAATATACTGGCAGGACAAGTATACACCCGCCCCGCTTGTATAAGAAAGAGGGGACGCATCAGGACCGGCTGACAACTGTGATTTTGCCGCTGCTTCCGTCAACCGTGATGATGTCTCCGTCTCGCAGTCTTTCTGTTGCCGTGCGTGTGCCGAGAACGGCTGGAATGCCGTATTCACGGGCGATAATCGCAGCGTGAGACAAAATGCCGCCCGTGTCTGTAATAACCGCTTTGGCGTCTTGAAACAGGCTGGTCCATAGCGGTGTGGTCATCTTGCAAACGAGTACGTCCCCAGGCGCGAATTGAGAAAATTCATTGGCGTCCCGAATGATCTTCACCGGACCTGTCGCAATGCCGCTTGACGCCGCAATGCCAAAAATATGATTCTCTGTGTTTTTTTCATCCTCTATCACAGCGCCGACAATTTCTTCAGCAGCTTTTAGCTGTTCTTTTGTCGGAGTGCCGAGATAGGCAGGGGCTTGGGCCAGCTCATACTCATGAAAGGTCTGCCTGCGTTTTTCAGCCTTTTCTTGCAGAGATACAGGGTGAAGAAGCGCGTGTTCCACTTCGTCGTCATATAAGAACCAAAGATCCTCACGATCTTGAATAACACCGTTTTCCGCCAGCAATTCACCTACCTTCAGCAGAAAGATTCTCGCCTTGGCATCCAGCATGGCGTCAATATAAAAGTGGTGATCATCTTTTATATTTGCAGAGTTCAGCGTCCATTGATAAAGGCGGTCAAATTCTGTGCGTAAATCGGGATCTTCTATGTTTTCCAAGAATTCATTGTATAATTTCTCTCGTTTTTCTTTCGTTTTCTGAAATTCATTGTCAAAGTGATAGCCATTACGGACATAATTTTGAATATTGGCTAGAGCAAAATACGGATTTTCCGCCCAGATTTGTTCAATCAGATCATGACTTTTTACAGATCTCCATCCGTATTCATGCAAGAATTCATGGATATTCTTCAGGAAGCGTCTTCCCTCATCTGTTTGTTCCAATTTCTCTTGGAGCTGTTCAGGTTTGTTGTTTTCAAAAATGGCCAGAAGGTGCGGGTTCTCCTGAACTTCAACGGAAAAAAGCCATAGGCAACGGTCAGTTTCCAGTGATTTGTTCATTTTTCCTGTCAGCATCTCGTAAAAATGAGCGTTTTCGGACTCTCCTTGAATGTCTTGATACATCGCTTGCAGTTTGTTTGTTAAAAGGATTTGCGGGAAAACGATATTGAAGTGCTCTTCATAAGCCTTGAGATAAAAGGCCTTTAGTTGTCGAAAAGCATCCAGTGCGCTTTCTGCAGAATGCTCAGTTTGTGCGAGCTGGTCCAGTGTCCGGTAAAAAGGAAGATAGGTGTGATTGATGATGTCATACATACGCTCCGATAAAATTGGGAAAAGTTCTTTGCCACAGTCTTCAGAAGGAGGCTGCTGCCCTCCTTGATTTTTGGAATAAATATGTCCGCGATAAAGTTTTACTTCATCAACAACTACACCAATCGGGAACTTTTGCATGCTCTTCTTTAAGCCATATTCCAATGCCGGCACGATGAACGATGAAAATAACGGACTCACCGGACCTTCAATATTAGACTCCATGTTAAGCCAGAAGTCATTCATATCAGCGTCGGTAATCATGAAGCTGCGTTTTTCTTCTGCCGCCTTTTTGTCCTGTTCAATGGTTGTAATCGGGCGAGCTTGCAGAAGGTATACTTGATGATCAGCAATTCCAAATTCTATATCAACAGGATACCCGTATAGTTCTTCAGTTTGTTTTGTGATTTCAGCCAATTCAATTACTTGTTCATCTGTAAGGCAAAAACGGCTGCGCATGTCTTCACTCGTTTCCTTTTCAGCAATTCCTTCTGCCGCAGACTCCATGTAGATTTCCTTTGCCCCTATTTCTTTCTGAATCTTAAACGAAGATTTATGAACAATGAACGTGTCTGGGGTAACACTTCCTGAAACGACAGCTTCACCCAGCCCGTAGCTGGCGCTGATTAAAAGCTCTCTATCATCATGGGTAACAGGGTTACGGCTGAAAATAACACCTGACACTTCTGAATCAATCAGCCCCTGAACGACCACTCCCATTAACGGCTCTGTGATTTGATTGTTCATTTTTTTCTTATAACTGCTGACCCGCCCTGAAAAAAATGAGGCCCAGCACTCTTTCACTTTAGCCAGAAACTCTTCCTCTGTTTTGATATTTAAGTAGGTTTCATACTGACCCGCGAATGAGGCGCCTTCTAAATCTTCCGAAGCAGATGAAGAACGCACGGCTACGGATCGATATGATTCTCTAAGCTGATAAAAAGAACTAGTCAGCTCATTTTTCAGCTCTTCCGAAAATGTCCCGGAAATGATCCCGCTTTCGACGCTCTTGCTAGTCTCTTGAAGCTGGTTGTCCTCCATAAAACGTGCGAGCGCGTTCGTTTGAATAATAAACCCGTCCGGAACAGGAAGACCGTGTTTGGTCAATTTAATCAAATTCATTCCTTTTGCTCCAGCCAGCTGGCTGGACTCTTCTGCCTGGCGAAATAAAACAGAATACATAGTTGAAACCCCTCTCTCCTTCATTTTATTTTTCTCTCTAGTCTTTTTATGGCGGAGCCTGTGTTTAAAAATGATAGTAAACACTATCATTCCATTGTAGGTTTTCAGGAAAATGCTGTCAAACGCAGAAAGTCCTAAATAAAATGAATAGTTAAGTTAGTTATATTATCATGAAATATACGGATGAACTGGTGCTGTATACCTATTTTCTTTTATTCTAGGAATCTGGCGGCGGACTTGATGATGTAACAAAAAAAGTGCCGCTGTGTGGAACAGCAGCACAATGTCCGGCACCAAAATGCAAATATGGTGATTGATTTTGGGTGAAAAGGGGTATGGTGTAGGAGAGGGAGCGAATGCATGATTGTCCGATTCTTCATTTTTTACTATAATCAGATCAGATGAAGAATCCCTGAGGAGGGTTTTTGTTGATTACAAAAGCCGTTTTTGCATTGTTTTTCCCTTTTATGCTTGTCGTTCTATTTACTAGAGTCACTTTTAATCATTATGTGGCGATCGCTCTAACAGCTGCATTGCTGTTTGCCTCTTATTTAAAAGGCTATACAGAAACGTATTTTATTGTAGGATTGGATGTTGTATCACTTGTGGCTGGCGGACTGTATATGGCCAAAAAAGCTGCAGAGAAAAAAGAAGAATAAATCGGACATAATGAATATAAAGACCGAATACCTGCTTTTACGTTTAAAAAGCAGGTTTTTTATACACAAAAACAAATGGAAATAAAAAACCACCGAACTTTAGTTCGTATTTTTAGTGATTTTGCTTTCCATTGTGTTACTATATCTATAGGAAGATTTCGTTAAAGAAACGGAGGCTTATTTTTGTGAAAGATCGCTTTGAGTTAGTCTCGAAATATCAGCCCCAGGGAGATCAGCCGAAAGCCATTGAAAAGCTTGTAAAAGGAATTCAGGAGGGCAAGAAGCATCAGACTCTGCTGGGTGCGACAGGAACTGGGAAAACATTTACGGTGTCCAATTTGATTAAAGAAGTCAATAAGCCGACTCTCGTGATTGCCCATAACAAAACTCTTGCTGGACAGCTTTACAGTGAGTTCAAGGAATTTTTTCCGAACAATGCTGTCGAGTACTTTGTCAGTTACTATGATTATTATCAGCCGGAGGCGTATGTGCCTCAAACGGATACATTTATAGAGAAAGACGCTAGTATTAATGATGAAATTGATAAACTGAGACACTCCGCTACATCATCTCTGTTTGAGCGTAGAGATGTCATTATTATTGCGAGTGTATCTTGTATATACGGTCTCGGTTCGCCTGAGGAATACCGGGAAATGGTCGTGTCATTGCGGAGTGAAATGGAAATTGAGCGCAACGAGCTGCTCAGAAAACTTGTAGATATCCAATATGCCCGCAACGATATCGACTTTCAGCGCGGCACATTTCGTGTGCGCGGGGATGTAGTGGAAATCTTCCCGGCATCCCGTGATGAGCATTGTATCAGAGTTGAATTTTTCGGTGACGAAATTGAACGGATTCGGGAAGTGGATGCGCTGACAGGAGAAATTCTCGGCGATCGTGATCATGTTGCGATTTTCCCGGCGTCCCACTTCGTAACGCGGGCCGAGAAAATGGAGAAAGCGATTCAAAATATCGAGAAAGAGCTTGAGGAACAGCTGAAGGTTATGCACGAAAACGGCAAGCTGCTTGAAGCGCAGCGTTTAGAGCAGCGGACAAGATATGATCTTGAAATGATGCGTGAAATGGGTTTCTGCTCGGGTATCGAGAACTATTCAAGACATTTGACGCTGCGGCCTCCAGGTTCAACGCCTTATACGCTGCTTGATTATTTCCCAGACGATTTTATGATCGTAGTGGATGAGTCGCATGTGACCATTCCTCAGGTGCGCGGCATGTTTAACGGAGACCAGGCGCGGAAACAGGTGCTCGTGGATCACGGCTTCCGGCTTCCATCAGCGCTTGATAACCGTCCGCTTCGTTTTGAGGAATTTGAAAAGCATATGCACAATATCGTGTATGTATCAGCAACACCAGGGCCGTACGAGATTGAACATACAGATGAAATGGTCGAACAGATCATTCGTCCGACGGGGCTTCTTGACCCGCTTATCGATGTGCGTCCAATCGAAGGCCAGATTGACGACTTGATCGGCGAAATTCAAGCTAGAATCGAGCGGAATGAACGGGTGCTTGTGACAACCTTGACAAAGAAGATGTCAGAGGATCTGACCGATTATTTAAAGGAAATCGGCATTAAAGTAAACTATCTGCATTCTGAGATCAAGACGCTTGAACGGATTGAAATTATACGTGACCTGCGCCTTGGCAAGTACGATGTGCTTGTCGGCATCAACCTGCTGAGGGAAGGCCTGGACATTCCCGAAGTATCCTTAGTTGCGATTTTGGATGCGGATAAGGAAGGCTTCCTTCGTTCGGAGCGTTCGCTGATCCAGACCATCGGGCGAGCAGCGAGAAATGCGGAAGGCCGCGTCATTATGTACGCCGATAAAATAACGAAGTCTATGGAAATTGCGATTAACGAAACAAAACGACGCCGCGAGCAGCAGGAGCGGTTTAACGAAGAGCACGGCATTACGCCGAAAACGATAAATAAAGAAATTCGCGATGTCATTCGTGCCACAGTAGCAGCTGAGGATAAAGCGGAATACAAAGCAAAAGCCGCGTCGAAGCTGTCGAAAATGACGAAGAAAGAACGCCAGAAAGTCGTTGAACAGATGGAGCATGAAATGAAGGAAGCCGCCAAGGCGCTTGACTTTGAAAGAGCCGCGGAGCTTCGCGATTTACTTTTAGAGCTAAAAGCGGAAGGATGATGAACAAATGGCTATGGATCGGATAGAGGTGAAGGGAGCCAGGGCGCATAACCTGAAAAATATAGATGTAACGATTCCGAGAGATCAGCTTGTCGTTGTCACGGGTTTGTCCGGATCAGGTAAATCCTCCCTTGCCTTTGACACGATATATGCTGAAGGACAGAGACGGTATGTCGAATCGCTGTCTGCTTATGCCCGCCAGTTTTTAGGGCAAATGGATAAGCCTGATGTTGATGCAATTGAGGGACTGTCTCCCGCCATCAGCATCGATCAGAAAACAACGAGCCGCAATCCGAGGTCTACTGTCGGTACGGTAACGGAGATTTATGATTATCTGCGTCTTTTATATGCGAGAGTAGGGAAGCCTCATTGCCCGGAGCACGGAATTGAGATTACATCCCAGACCATCGAGCAGATGGTGGACAGAATTCTGGAATATCCGGAACGGACGAAGCTTCAGGTGCTGGCGCCGATTGTCTCGGGCCGAAAAGGTGCTCATGTCAAGGTGCTTGAACAGATTAGAAAACAAGGCTATGTCAGAGTCAGAATTGACGGCGAGATGGCTGAGCTTTCCGACGATATCGAATTAGAAAAGAATAAGAAGCATTCCATTGAGGTTGTCATTGACCGGATTGTGGTGAAAGAAGGCGTGGCAGCCCGGCTGTCAGATTCATTGGAAACGGCGCTCCGTTTAGGTGAAGGACGGGTTATGATTGATGTCATCGGTGAGGAAGAGCTGATGTTCAGCGAGCATCATGCCTGTCCGCACTGCGGATTTTCAATTGGTGAGCTTGAGCCGCGGCTGTTTTCGTTTAACAGTCCGTTTGGGGCGTGTCCGACGTGTGACGGTCTCGGAATGAAGCTTGAAGTGGATGCCGACCTTGTCATCCCCAATCAAGATTTGTCATTGAAGGAGAATGCGGTCGTCCCTTGGACACCGATCAGTTCACAATATTATCCTCAGCTGCTTGAGGCAGTCTGCACCCACTACGGGATTGATATGGATGTGCCGGTCAAAGATCTGCCGAAGCATCAATTGGATAAAGTGCTGTACGGCAGCGGAGACGACCTGATTTATTTCCGATATGAAAATGATTTTGGTCAAATACGTGAAGGTGAAATTCAATTTGAAGGCGTATTGCGCAACATTGAAAGACGCTATAAAGAGACAAGCTCTGATTTTATCCGTGAACAAATGGAGCAGTATATGTCTCAGAAGTCTTGTCCGACGTGCAAAGGCTATCGGTTAAAGAAAGAGGCGCTTGCCGTATTGGTTGACGGACGCCACATCGGAAAAATTACTGAGCAGTCTGTAGCCGATGCACTCGCCTTTTTCAAAGGCCTTACCCTTTCTGAGAAGGATATGCAGATCGCTAATTTGATTTTGCGCGAAATTGTGGAGCGCTTAAGCTTTCTGGACAAAGTCGGCCTCGATTACCTGACATTGAGCAGGGCAGCGGGAACGCTGTCCGGTGGAGAGGCACAGCGCATCAGGTTAGCGACTCAAATTGGCTCACGCTTATCCGGTGTGCTTTATATTTTAGATGAACCGTCTATCGGTCTGCATCAGCGTGATAACGACCGCTTGATCAGCGCACTGAAAAATATGAGAGACCTCGGGAACACACTGATTGTTGTCGAACATGATGAAGACACGATGATGGCAGCGGATTATTTAATAGATATTGGACCGGGTGCCGGCATTCACGGCGGACAGGTGACATCTGCAGGTACGCCGGAAGAAGTGATGGAAGATCCAAACTCATTAACTGGCAGCTATTTATCAGGGAAAAAGTTTATCCCATTGCCTCCTGAAAGAAGAAAGCCGGACGGACGTTACATTGAAATGAAAGGCGCTTCAGAAAACAATCTGAAAAAAGTGAATGCCAAGTTCCCGCTTGGGACGTTTACAGCAGTTACAGGTGTTTCCGGTTCAGGAAAGAGTACACTCGTTAATGAAATTTTGCATAAGGCGCTGGCGCAAAAGCTTCATAAAGCGAAAGCGAAGCCCGGCAGCCATAAAGAAATAAAAGGTTTGGATCATTTAGACAAAGTCATCGACATTGACCAGGCGCCAATCGGTAGAACGCCGAGATCCAACCCTGCGACATACACCGGTGTATTTGATGACATTCGCGATGTATTCGCGCAGACAAATGAAGCGAAGGTCCGCGGCTATAAAAAAGGCCGCTTCAGCTTTAACGTGAAGGGCGGGCGATGTGAAGCCTGCCGCGGAGACGGGATTATTAAAATTGAAATGCACTTCCTTCCTGACGTATACGTTCCATGCGAGGTATGCCACGGCAAACGCTATAACCGGGAAACGCTTGAAGTGACGTACAAAGGAAAAAGCATCTCTGATGTGCTTGATATGACGGTTGAAGATGCTCTTTCTTTCTTTGAAAATATCCCGAAAATCAAACGCAAGCTTCAAACCCTTTATGATGTTGGTTTAGGTTATATTACGCTTGGCCAGCCGGCGACGACCTTGTCGGGCGGAGAAGCGCAGCGCGTGAAGCTCGCATCAGAGCTGCACAAACGCTCGACCGGACGCACGCTCTACATTTTAGATGAGCCGACGACAGGTTTGCATGTCGACGATATCGCCAGACTTCTTGTCGTGCTGCAACGGTTGGTAGACAACGGGGACACTGTACTGGTTATTGAGCACAACCTTGATATCATTAAAACGGCCGATTACATTGTGGATTTGGGCCCGGAAGGCGGAGCCGGGGGCGGAACCATTGTCGCGTCAGGAACGCCTGAGGAAATCACCGAAGTGGAAGAATCGTATACAGGCCGTTATTTGAAGCCTGTTATGAAGCGAGACAAAAAACGCATGAAATCGCTCTTGGAAGCGAAAGAAACGGCTACTCTTAAAAAACTTTATTAAGAGAGAACAGCTTGTCAGCAAGTCCATCCAGGGGCTTAGCAGGCAAGCTTTTTCTTTACGGCATAATAGGTTTAGAAGTGAACTTACTGTTCAAGCAGGAAACACAGGTACACAACAAGCAGAAGATCTTGGTACAATTAAAGATGAAATGGATGCGCTTATTGAGGAAGTTGATGGCATTTAAAATCGTACTGAATTCAACGGCAAAAAGTTATTAGATGGTACTGAAACTGATGGTTTCACTCCTTTCCAAATTGGAGCAAATGCTGGCCAGCAGCTTACAGTTAATATTGACAGCATGTCATCAACTGCTTTAGGAGTAAACGCACTTAATGTAACAGATTTTGCTAATACTCCTTTTGATACTCAACTTGAAAGTATTGATACTGCTATCAACAATGTGTCAAACCAACGCGCTAAACTTGGTGCGGTACAAAATCGTCTAGAGCACACTATCAACAATTTAGGGGCTTCTGGTGAAAACCTGACAGCTGCTGAGTCTCGTATCCGTGACGTTGACATGGCGAAAGAAATGAGCGAGTTCACAAAGAACAACATTCTTTCTCAAGCTTCTCAGGCGATGCTTGCTCAAGCAAACCAACAGCCGCAAAACGTGCTTCAATTGTTACGTTAATTCTGAACGGCTATCTCTTTCTGA
Organism: Bacillus sp. ATD; assembly: GCF_050585765.1. Lineage (NCBI taxonomy): Bacteria > Bacillati > Bacillota > Bacilli > Caryophanales > Bacillaceae > Bacillus > Bacillus sp. ATD. The sequence continues at coordinate 407,630 of NZ_JBOBQH010000001.1, forward strand.
TAGTCACAGCTTGCCGACAGAGTCCATTAACTGGATGTGCCGGCAGGCTTTTTTTGTTACAATCATGGTGTGACAGCTAGGGAATCACTTGTTTTTTCAAAACAAAAAAGGCAAGATATTATCATCTAACCTTTAGCTTTGTTTCAGTTATAATGATGAAATGTTTTCTGCAATTATAAAGTCTTCTTATACAGCTGCTTACTTACACTCATTAAATCTTGAACAATATGCGTGCTGCTGCTATCGAGGAGCACTTTTATATATTGGATATCGTGAGAGATCGGGAAGGGTCCGTGAATCTGTTCAAGCTCGGCGATCATTTCACGATTCATTCTTTTTTGTTCATGAATCAGCTTTAACACGGATTCTTGTGTTACTGTATAGTCACTGGGATCTTTCTCCATTGCTTGTCCAGCCTCCTTGGTTGCCGTAAGCTTTTTACATATTGTAATCGGTATAGCCGGAAGATTCTACTTCTAAAACTTTTTAAAATCCAATTTCCGTAAATCGGAGCATGTCTAAAGAATGAATTTGAAACCTGAAGAGATTTTAAACGTATAAATAAGTAAAACGTCCCTGATCTTTTGTCATGGACAATTCACAATAGGAGTGTGGAATGAATTGAACCGTAATCAAGCTATTATTGCATCACTTTGTTACTTCAGTGTGTTCATTGCGCCAATCATTGTGCCGATTGTCGCTTATTTTGTAGTAAATGAGAAAGAAACAAAACGTCATGCGATACGTTCTCTTATTTCTCACATTGTTCCGTTTGTCGGCTGGCTGTTCCTTTTTATTGCTTTACTTGGCGGAGCTATTGCGATTGATGGAGACAGCCTTCTTCCCGTATTTGTAATCATTGGGGGAGCGGTTATTTATTTCTTGGTTGTCATTGGCATTATCATTTGGAATGTGATTCAGGGCATTAAGGTCCTGCGTGCAGCATAAGTAGACAATGGGGAGGAGATCGTAATGAAGCAAGAAAAGGAACGAATCCTTAAGCTTGTTGAGGACGGGAAGCTTACCGCACAAGAGGCTTTGACACTGATTGAAAAACTTGACAGCGACTATAAGGAAAAAGAAGAGAAAATCACAGCGCTCTCAGTTCACGTTCATGACGAGGAAGAGCCATTTACAACGGCAAAAAAAGAGAGCGGTAAGCCGTCTTTAGGAGCCAAGCTATTTGACTGGATTGATTCTGCTGTGAAAAAGGTCAAGGAAGTTGACCTTGATTTAAACTTCGGCCATGCATATGATGTTCAGCACATTTTTCAATTTAAAGATACTGACTTTTCCAGTGTCGAGCTGCAAATTGCCAATGGCAGCGTGAATATCGTCCCTTGGGAAGATGAGGATATCAGAGCGGAATGCCAGGCAAAGGTATATCGCGCTGACAGCCAGGATGCGGCGAGACATGCATTTCTTCAGCATATTGAATGCGAAATCAAAGGAAATAAGTTTTTTATCCGTACTGAGAAAAAGACGATGAAAACGAATGTCACTTTGTATATTCCTCAAAAGGAGTATGATAAGATTCGGGTGAAGCTGTTTATTGGACCGATCAGAGGGGAACATTTACATGTAAAAGAGTTCTCAGCGAAAACGACAAACGGCGTGCTGTCGTTCTCGCATTTAACAGCTGAAAAAGCCATTGCTGAAACGGCCAACGGGCAAATTAAGCTCGCCAGCCACAGCTGCGGAACGATAGAAGCGGAAACCATTAACGGATTGATCGATCTCCGAGGGAAAAGCGAATCCATTGACGTTCAAAGCTTTAACGGAAATATTGCGATTAACGTCACAGAATCAGACTGCCGCTCCATTTATGCAAAAACAACGACTGGGAGTGTGGAGCTTGCGATTCCAGACGATCTCGCAGTGAAGGCAGAGCTGAAAAGCAATCTTGGTTCGCTGTCCCATGAATTAATGGATGTTGAGATGCTGAAGGAAAAAAATGAAACCATTCAAAAAGAAATGATGTTCACTTCAAATCAGGCACATGATCAAAACATCACCGTCTTCTCAGAATCATTAACAGGCGCCATCAAACTAAAGTACTCACAGAGGTGATCGAATGAATAAGCTTTATCGCTCAGAAAAAGACAAGAAAATCGCTGGTGTCATTGGAGGTCTCGCGGAATATTTCAATTGGGATGCATCACTCCTCAGAGTCATAACTGTCATCTTAGCAATTATGACAAGTGTCTTACCGGTTTTGCTCATTTATATCATTTGGATTTTTATCGTCCCGTCAGAAAGGGATATGAAATGACATGGTAAAATGGGCAGTCAGCATTTTAGTCAATGCATTGTTATTAATCGTCATTGATGGATATATTGACTCCATCCATATCAGCAGCATTGGGGCAGCGATTATCGCCAGCCTCATTTTATCGATCTTAAACGTGCTGATTAAACCGCTTTTAATTATTTTTACACTGCCGGTCACCATGGTGACGCTTGGGCTCTTCTTGTTTGTGATTAACGCCATCACGCTGATGATGACTGCGTCCATCATGGGTGACAGTTTTCAAATCGACGGCTTCGGCACAGCGATATGGGCATCCGTTATCCTGTCGGTATTTCATTTATTGATTCAAAAAGGCATTTTAGAGCCGCTTAGAAAAAAATAAAAAAAAGCTGCCGCAAAGGCAGCTTTTTTACATGTGGTGTTTGATGTTATTCTGCGAGCGTTGCATGTGGGGCACAAGGCAGAAACTCAATACAGCAAATACAACTCCTAAAAGTCCAAATGACATGGCTGACGGCATTAGTGTAAGCAGATAAGCTGATACCATTGGACCTGCCGCCATCCCTGTATACCTGATAAAGTTAAACATTCCGATTGCACTCCCTCTGTTTTTCTCAAATTCATTGGTGATCATTGTGGAGTACAATGGAGGAATGGCCCCCATTGAGATGCCAAACAGAGCCAGTGTGAGAGCCATGAGAATGAGAGAAACGGAATGTGTAACAGCAAACAAGATGATACTGATGGCCGCGATCACATTGCTGCTAATAAACAAGGGGTGCAGCCCGATCTTTGCCTGTATTCTTTTAAACAGAAACGTCCCTGCAATCGTGCTCAGCGCCAGCGGCAAATATAGCAGTCCTGCTATGCTTACATCAATATGATAGTGCTCTGTCAGCAATATTGGGAGGTAGACGATCACCGCAAAATAAATGAAAAAGAGAACAAAACTTAAAGTCAAAATGACGTTTCCTGTTCGATTTGTAAATATTGATTTATAATGAGCGAACAAATTGCCTTTGGCTTGCTGTTTAGATCCAGTAGGAGAATCTTTAGGAAAGGCGATGCTGTTTGTCACCAGCATAACGATAGAGATGGCCGTAAGGATCCAAAAAATCCCTTCGTACCCGGCTGCTCCTCCTATGAATCCCCCTAGAACTGGGGCGATAGCCGGTGCGGCGGACAGGAGCATTTGATACGTTCCCATTGCACTCCCGCGTTCACTGCCCGTAAACAGCTGGCCGATCGTTGTGGCAGCAATAAGAGGCAGTGCTGCGGAACCGGCTGCCTGTATCATTCTGAATATCAGAAACAAAGTAAAGTCAGTAGTCACCGCACAGCCGATGCTGCCTGCTGCCGTTGCCAGAATACCGGTAATCAAGACGATCCGAGCGCCTTTAAAATCAATGATGGCTCCTAATATAATTTGCATTATTGCTGTCACAATCATAAAAACTGAGACTGACAGGTTCACCATAGCTGCGGAAACATGGAATGATTCTTTAATGATCGGGAGAATAGGTGAATAAATGTTCTGGCTTAAAGATGCAAAAAATGCACTGAAGCAAACAGTGTATAAGATCAATGCCTTTGATTTTGTATGAGCCAAAGTGTACACCGCCTTTTAGTTTACTTTACAGGTTTGTTCGAAGTCCTATCGGTTTGTTCTGCTTCAAGTGTTGACGTCAAGTGCTCTAGAAACTTCAATACAGCCTTTTGTTCTTCATGCGAAAATGAATCGAGGAATTGGTAAAAAGCCTGCTCCTTTTTTTTATGCAGTTTCTCATGTAAGTCGAAAATCCGTCTGCCTTTACGGGTTAATTTAAAATAAACTTCTTTTTTGTTATCTGTCAGCTGATAGCTGTTAATGAATTCTTCCTTGATCAGTTTTGTGCTGATTTTCGTTACATTCGCTTTCGATAAATTCATTTTCCTGGCGATCCCCGCGTTGTTAATGGGTTCATGCTGGCCGATACAGTCAATGACATGAATGCTTGTGATATTTTTAGGGATATCAATCACATCAATCACATCCTCTTCTGCAGCCTCCTTAAAAAATTGCTGAAGTGAAGTGTTCGCTTTTTGTTCATTAAGGTGCAGCATTCTCACGTATATGTCGTATATCATCTGCTTTGTCAAATCAGGCATAGGCTACCTTCTTTCTTAGGAATAATAGTTTACGATAAAACAATAAATAAAATTGTTTACTGGTGAACGATTTTATTTTATCTTTTCTTGCCTTCGTTGTCAATTGCTGGTGTTTAAACTTTATCCGGTGTTATGTCATGCTGAATAGGAGTGTAAAAAGTGTGTGAAAAATGTGATATTTACATTTATTTGAAAAAATATGTACTATTCTTATTGACGGGTGGAACAATAAGGGATAAAATGACTAATGTTTACTAGTAAACATTTATTATGACATGAATATGAAAAAAGAAGTTTTGAAACTTAAAATAATTCACTTAGAAACTTTAAGTGCTGCCTGCCATTCGTCTTGTTCAGTTGTGCCAGTTATTCTATCTCATTTTTGAGGGTGATGACTTAAAGCGGGATAAGTTTTTAGAGGTGAATGAGATGACCGAAATGGTGACGGAAAGAAAGCCTGTAGTTTTTACTGCTGAGTCACTGACACAAAACTGCAGAGAAATATTTGAACGGCGCCGGCATGTTTTGGTGGGGATCAGCCCATTTAACAGCAGGTTTTCTGAGGATTATATTTACAGGTTGATTGGATGGGCAACAGCTGAATTTAATAGCGTTTCCGTTTTGCTTGCGGGGCATGAGGCGGCTAATCTTCTCGAAGCGCTCGGCACTCCCAGAGGCAAGGCTGAACGAAAGGTAAGAAAAGAGGTATCGCGAAACAGAAGATTTGCAGAAAGGGCTCTTGCGGCTCATGGCGGGGATTCGAAGGCGATCCATACATTTTCTGATTTCACGGAAAACAAAGCTTATCAGCTGATGAGACAAGAAGTTGAACATGCATTTTTTGAGGATCCTCATTTTCGGCATGCTTGTTTGGACATGTCTCGTGAAGCGATGATCGGTCGTGCGCGCGGAATCAGTTTGATAATGGAAGAGGTCAGTGAGGATATGCTGAATTTGGCTGTGGAATATGTCATTGCAGAGCTGCCGTTTTTTCTCGGAGCTCCGGATATTCTTGAGGTGGAAGAGACACTCCTAGTTTATCATCGTCCGTGGAAGCTCGGTGAGAAGATCAGTAACCATGAATTTTCTATTCGTATGCGGCCTAATCAAGGGTATCTCATTGTGCAGGAAACGGCGCAGATGCTTTCTGAAACACGGATCACATCTGAAGGATGATAGGGGGAGTAAACATGAATCAATCAATTAAGTTGTTTAGTGTGCTTTCTGACCAATTTCAAGAAAATCCATATGCTTATTTTTCACAGCTGCGGGAGGAAGATCCAGTTCATTATGAAGAGTCGATAGACAGCTATTTTATCAGCCGCTATGAAGACGTCCGCTATATTCTTCAGCATCCAGATATTTTCACGACAAAATCACTTGTTGAGCGCGCTGAACCCGTCATGCGCGGTCCTGTACTGGCCCAAATGCATGGGAAAGAACACTCCGCAAAAAGAAGAATTGTAGTGAGAAGCTTTGTAGGGGACGCATTGGACCATCTGTCTCCATTGATTAAGCAAAATGCAGAAAACTTATTAGATCCTTATCTAGAAAAAGGGAGAATCGATCTCGTCAATGATTTTGGAAAGACGTTTGCGGTGTGTGTCACGATGGACATGCTCGGGCTGGATAAAAGAGATCATGAAAAAATCGCTGAGTGGCACAGCGGAGTTGCCGATTTTATTACGAGTATCTTTCAGACTCCTGAAGCGCGGGCGCATTCTTTATGGTGCAGCGAACAGCTTTCCGATTACTTGATGCCGGTCATTGAGGAACGCCGCGTCAATCCGGGATCAGATTTAATTTCCATCCTATGCACTTCTGAATATGAAGGCATGGCGATGTCGGACAAGGATATACTGGCACTGATTTTGAATGTGCTGTTAGCCGCAACGGAACCGGCAGATAAGACGCTGGCACTGATGATATATCATTTGCTCAACAATCCCGAGCAGATGTATGATGTTTTGGCTGACCGTTCGCTAGTGCCAAGAGCCATTGCGGAGACGTTGCGTTATAAACCGCCGGTTCAGCTGATTCCGCGGCAGCTGTCCCAGGATACGGTGGTCGGCGGTATGGAAATCAAAAAAGATACGATTGTTTTTTGTATGATTGGAGCGGCTAATCGGGACCCAGAAGCGTTTGAACATCCTGACGTGTTTAATATTCATCGGGAAGATCTCGGCATCAAGAGCGCTTTTAGCGGCGCCGCTCGGCATCTCGCTTTCGGATCTGGCATCCATAACTGTGTAGGAGCAGCTTTTGCCAAAACCGAAATCGAGATTGTAGCCAATATTGTGCTGGATAAAATGCGGAATATCAGGTTAGAGGAAGGTTTTCGTTATGCTGAGTCCGGTCTGTATACACGCGGACCTGTTTCACTTCATATTACGTTTGACAGGGCTCAATAAGATTGAAAGGTCTCTCCCATGCGGGTGAGACTTTTTTTACATATATTTGATCCACAAGTTGAAAAACGCAGTCACTGTTTTTAAATCATCAATTGAAAATTCATTGAAAAGCTGTTTATATTGCTCCTTTGCTTTCTCATGAAGCTGTTCATGTAATGCCGCCAATTTTCTGCCGCTATCAGTTAGCGTATAAAAAATTTCTTTTTTGTTGCCAGGCTTTTTGGTTACTGTAATGATATTGTGTTTCAACAAAGCTTGAACCGCTTTTGAAACAGCGGCTTTTGAGATGTGTAAACGGGATGCTAAGAAGCTGTTGTTCACATTTTGGCTGGTATGTATGCAGGAAACAATGTGAAGCTGGGTCAAAGTCCAGTCTTTTTTGAGGTGATCGTGATGTTGTGAGGATATGCCAATGGATGGTATCTGCACCTTTTGCCAGACGCGTTTATCCCTTTTTAATGCGAATTGTTGTATAGCTTGAAATAATTCATCATGAATGCTGTTGTCCATCAATTTGCCTCTCTGATTTAATTGTTAACTGGTTAACTATCCTTAGTTTACTGGGTAATAGTGGGATTTTCAAGAGGTAGACGTTTTTTTGTTCTTTATGCACAAAAATGAACTCATAAGCTTCCCTGTTCAGACGCAAAATACATGAAAAGGGAGGTGTTTTGGTGAGGAAATACACAGTTATCGCTTCAGTACTATTGTCTTTTCTATCCGTTTTATCTGGCGGCCATCATGAATCGAAAGCCGTTCCTGCTATACAGCAGGAACTATTTCAAACGCCTCATTACATACCTTTGCTTGAAAATCCTCCTCAAATTGATGTGAAAGCTGAAATGAGAAGCAACCTAATGATTGAGGCTCAAGTTCGCGACAATTCGTATCAAGCATTTTCCGCCTTTCTTTTTTACAAACAAAGTAATGAGCTGGGCTACAAAATGGTGCCGATGGATCCGACACCCGGGGCGGTCCGCAAGTTTTTGGCGCAAATTCCGAAACGTTTGATTTGGAACAGCGAGCTTGAGTATTACATTGTGATGTCGAATGGGAAGCAGCGGGTGGAGTCGGAGACGCAGAAACTGAAGCTTGAAGGATACCAGGCTGACCTTGCGCATATTCCAGAGCTTTTGATCACAGAGCTGGCGGTTGATACGAAGAACATAGGACGCGCAGACGGTTATGAATTTATTGAGATTTATAATACGACTGACAGAACGATTGATTTTAAAGACTACCATATCCGTTACCGCTACCCAAAAGAAGGACCAGACTCCGATTTGATTTGGAGACCTGATGAAAAGATCTTGATACCATCCGGCGAAACGTTTGTCATCTGGCTGAAGCCTGCCGGGCATCCAGAATTGACGCCGGAGGATTTCAATCGGTATTATCAGACACAATTAATAGAAGGAAAAAATCTTGCGGTGATAGACGAGACAGAGGGTATGGCCAATACGAGGCCGCGGGCGGTTGTAATATCAACGAATACAGGAAAGGATATTTCGGCAGCGCATTATCGGAAACATGCGCTGCGCCGGCTGTCATCTGTGCTTTACAAGTATCCGCTAAACGGAACTGCAGAACTTTTGAACATTTCAATCGGGGAAAAAAATCCGTCTCCCGGAACCGTATTACAGGCACAGGTACCCGAGCAGAAACGGAAAATCAAGCTGGATAAAGAAAAGCCGGTTATTGAGGATTTGACTAACCGCAAGCCTGTCCGCCCTGCTGAAAGCATTGAGCTGCGGGCTGACATAAGGGATCGCAGTCTGGTGAAAACAGCAGCTTTTTACTACCGGACGGATGAAAACAAACCGTTTAAGCGAATTCTTGCTGAAAAAGACCGCAACGATAATCTCTACCATTATATTGTGTATTCACCTGAACTAATTGGGAAAGATCAGCTTGAGTATTACGTGGCGGCCGGGGACGGGATGAATGAAGCAAGAACGCCTGTTAAAATGATTGATATTAAACAAACAAGCAAGTCGCATGGTTTGCGGCTGAATATTGAAAACAGAGACACGTTGTCGGGAACTCTATTTCTCAAAGCCACGACAGACGGGCGAGCTGACAGCATTAAGCTATGGATTGACGGAAAAAAACAAGTGACAGAGCCAGCAATGGAGAAAGAAGTGTATTTTGCGTTTGATACGAGGAAAACGAATCTTTATTTTAAAAACGCGGTAACGATGGAAGGCAAAGTATTAAAAGTGTTCGATGATACGACAAATAAATACCGCACCTATTCTGTTCCATTGCCGGAGACGCTGCTGCGCAAAGGGAAGCAGCTGCAGCGTATTACAATACGATCGGGTTCAAAGGTGTCACCGTTTGATACGGCTGAAAACCGTGATGACTTCTTAGTCAAAAACGCCCGATTGGTGTTATCGGATGGAACGGTGATCAGGGATGAGAGAGTTTCCCCTGAGAGGGAACTCTTGATTGGCGATAATCAGCGCTCGAGTAAAAGCTGGCAATTCCAATTCAATCTGCCTGACGGACTGTTTACATCACAGCTGCTGGAGTGGGACACATCAAAGCTTTCTGAAGGCGCTCACCATATTCAAGCAAGCAACGGCAAGGAAAATGTCAGCCTGGTTGTAAGGGTAGATAATTCAGGGCCTCACATTGAGCCGAATATTACCGAGGGGCAAACATATAAAGGAAACCTTATCCTGCAGGCGGATATGTATGATAAATGGAGCAAAATTGAGGAAGCGGAAGCGTTTTTAGATGGGGAAAGCATTACACTTCCATATCATACGTCATCCTCTGAACTTTTGCCGGGAAAACATTCTCTAAAAGTGACGGCAACGGATCTTGCGGGCAATAAAACAGTTATTGAGAGGACGTTTAAAATTGAACGAGAGCATCCGGACCAGCCGGAGGTGATAGACACCGAAGCTGACACGCATAAGGCCAAGCTTTCTGTGCGGGTGAAGGATCCGACGAATGATGCCATGGATGTTGGTTTTTATAGGGGATTTCAATATACAGCGCGGAATCATGTGAAAATATTTAAGCACGCGTCACTGACTGAACCGCCGAAAAGCTTTGTGCCGGAAAGTGAGACTCCGTTTACGAATAAAGAATTGGAGCTGGTATCAGCTGCTGATGGAAAAACAGTATCGACAGAAAAGAAAGAGCTTTTCCCTTATCATCGCTTTGAAGTGACTGTTGATCAATCCGTGGATGAGAATGATTTGGCGGAAGCAGTTTGGAAGGGCAGTTCTTTGCCGGGGAGAAAGGTGACGATGTATGCTTGGAATTATCGGACAAATGAATGGCAGCCAGTTGACAGCTTTGTCGCGAAGGATGACAAACCATTTACGCTGAAAGCGTCTGTGATCGCCTCCGATTTTGTACGGGAGTCGAAAATGAACGTGATTGTACAGGATGAAATTCCTCCTGCGAAGGATATGTACACATTTGTCTGGATGTCTGATACACAGTATTATGCCGAAAGCTATCCGCATATTTTTGATAAACAGACCGAATGGATAAAAGATAATCAAAAGCAGCTCAATATCAAATATGTGTTCCACACGGGTGATATTGTAGATGATTCTGCCGATATCAGACAGTGGAAAAACGCTGATCGGTCAATGTCCGTTCTGGATAGGAGCGGAATTCCATACGGCGTGCTGGCCGGTAATCACGATGTCGGGCATAAGGATGGTTCCTACAGAGCGTTTGGCAAATATTTTGGCAGCCATCGTTTTGATAAAAAATTGCATTACGGCGGTTCTTATAAAAACAACCGCGGGCATTATGACCTGATTTCGAGCAACGGCAACGATTATATCATGCTTTACATGGGATGGGGCATTACGGATGAAGACATCGCGTGGATGAATCAGATACTGAAGAAGCACCCTGACCGGATGGCTATTTTAGCTTTTCATGAGTATTTGCTGGTCAGCGGAAACAGAAGCCCAATCGGAGAGAAAATATTCAAAGAAATCGTAAAGCCGAACCCGAATGTTGTGATGGTGTTGAGCGGGCATTATCATAGTGCGATGAGAAAAACAGATGAGTTGGATGATGATGGTGATGGGAAACCGGATCGTCTCGTGCATCAAATGCTGGCCGATTATCAGGGCGGGCCAGAAGGCGGGCAAGGGTATTTGCGTTTGCTTCAATTTGACCAAGCCAATGACATGGTGCACGTATCGACGTACTCTCCGTATGTAAAGGATAAGAATTACTATGATACGGATACCTATGGCAACAAGGATGAATTTTCCCTTTCGCTTGATTTGAAGCCAAGAATCAAAAAGGTGGAAACCGATTATTTTGAATGTAACGTATATACCAATGAAGAGCTCGGAAAACGAGAGCAAGTGAAGAGCGGGGATACAGCTGAATTCCACTGGGATCATCTTGAACCGCAGTCTGTTTATTATTGGTACATTATCGTGGAAGACAGTTTTAACGGCAAAACGAAATCACCGATCTGGAAGTTCAAGACGAAAAAAGAAACATATCGTCCGGCACCAGACCAGTTTGATTTTCGCCATGTCTCCAATCCTTAAAAGGGTTGGAGGCTTTTTTTATGAAAGACGATCCATATAGTGGACAAATGTATAACGGTCGCCTCTGTATACGGATTTTGCATGCTCAAAAGCAGTTCCGTTCTGCAGATATGTTGTTCGTTTGATTAATAGGACAGGCGCTCCCTTTTGGATACCAAGAATGTGTGCTTCTTCCGAGGTGGCAGCGCTTGGTTCAAGCTCCTGTTTGGCACGGGCAATCGGTATGTTGTTGTACCTTTCAATATGCTCGTAAATCGACGACTGAAAATGCGATTTATTTAATTCACCCGCAAGCTCAAACGGAATATGTGAGGACTCAATCGCCATCGGAATATCATTTGCCAGCCGCACCCGAGTGATTTTATGGATAGAGGAGGGGTGCCCGCAGCCTAATATAGCCGCGAGCTCCTCAGTTGAATCAATAAGCTGATAATCAATGAGCTTACTGCCCGGTGTCATTCCGCGGCTTTTCATATCCTCGGTAAAGCTTGTCAGTCCTTGGAGGGCTTGTTCCATTTTTGGCTTGCTGACAAAGGTGCCCCGCCCTTTCAGGCGATAGAGCAAGCCTTCATTAACTAAATTAGAAAGCGCCTGGCGAACCGTCATCCGGCTGATCCCGAATTGTTCGGCATATTCGCGCTCAGAAGGAAGAGGCATGTCCGGCTGCAGCTCTCCGCTCTTAATTTGGTTTTTTAGTTGCTCCATAATCTGATAATAAATCGGAATAGGCGATTGTTTATTGATATTCATAAGTCAGCATGTTCCTTTCAAGGTCTTAATGACGCGGCTTCACGATCAATCAAAACCGTAACATCGGAATGCAGGTGCAAAGCAGATGCGGGAAACTCTTCGCTTATGTTTCCTTCTAACAGCTTACTTACAGCTTCCGCTTTGCTTTTTCCAGAAATGATCAGCAGAATGCGCTTGCTTGAGAGTATTGTTTGAATTCCCATTGTCAGTGCTTTTTTCGGCACGCTGTCTATGGAAGGAAAATATCTGGCATTCGCTTGGCGGGTTTGCTCATTTAATGTCACAACATGAGTTCGCGACTTGAAGGACGTTCCCGGTTCGTTAAAGCCGATGTGTCCGTTTCGCCCGATGCCAAGAAGCTGTATGTCAGTGCCGCCCAGGGTCTCGACTAGCTGTTCATACCGTCTGCATTCGGCCTCCAAATCGTCTGCATTTCCATTCGGAATAAAATGCCGGTTAGGCTTGCTGTTGATATGCTGAAAAAAACGGTCGTTCATATAGAAGTGATAGCTGTTCGGATCGTTGTTTGAAAGTCCGGCGTACTCATCCAAATTAACTGTAGTGACGTTTTGAAATGAGAGATTCTCAGTTTGGTGCAGGCGGATCAGCTCGCGATATGTGCCTTCCGGCGTGCCGCCTGTCGCTAAACCGAGAACGGCATCAGGCTTATCTTTGATTGTAGCTGCTGTTATTCTGGCTGCTTTTTGGCTTAGCTCTTCATACGTTTGACATTCCATTACTTTCATATCTGGTCAGCCTCCTTGGATATAAATGCAATGTTTCCGCGGCAAATGGTGAGAATCACCTCACAATCACTACTGACAATCACCAGATCTGCATCTTTTCCCACTGCCACACTGCCTTTTCGGTCAAAGATGCCCAGCTGTTTGGCCGCGTTTGCAGAAGTTATATTAGCTATATCCGTCCAAGAGCAATTTGTAAACTCACGCATATGCCGTGCGCCATCGTTCATTTTGAGGATTGAACCGGCAAGGGTTCCGTCTGAAAGAAGAGCTGTTCGTCCTCTTACCGTCACACTTTGGCCGCCGAATTCATATACGCCGTCCTTCAGTCCTTTTGCCCTCATGGAATCAGTGATTAAAATGAGCTTGCTGCTGCCTTTTGCCAGAAAAGCAAGCTTTGCCGATAAAGGATGGGAGTGGATGCCATCGGCGATAAGCTCTGTCACAAATCCATCATGAGCCAGCGCCGTTCCAATCACTCCGGGCTCTCGGTGGTGAAACGGGCTCATCGCGTTGTAAAGATGGGTCATATGGGTCGCGCCTGCTTTGGCGGCCTCCGACAGCAATGCGGAATCGGCATCTGTGTGCCCCATGGACGCAATAATCGATTCGTCTTTCAAATGGCGGATCAGTTCAAAATGCTGATCCTCCTCCGGCGCAAGTGTAACAATTTTGATCAGTCCGCCCGCCTCCTGCTGCCACTTTTTGAAAAGCGTAACATCAGAAGGCCTGATCCACTCTTTTGGCTGGGCTCCGGCTCTTTTAGGCGAAACAAAGGGACCCTCTAAATGAATGCCGAGCAGTTCCGCACCTAATAAAGAGGACTCTTCAGCCGCTTTCCACTCTCTTGCATTCACCAACGCTTGAGAAATGTTCCCATGCTCTTGGGTAATCGTTGTGGCTAAAAAGCTCGTCGTGCCTTCTTCGGGCAGTCTTGACGACATGATGTCAAGGGCGGAAAAGCTTGCGTCCATCGTATCCGCTCCATAGCCCCCGTGGATATGAATGTCTATCATGCCGGGAAGCAAAACGGAATCCGCAGGTGCTTGAATCTCTTTTGAATATGGCTCCTTGGGCCGTTTTGCTGAAACTGTGCTGATTTTTCCGTCATTGATTCCGACATAGCCGTTTTTGATTACTTCATTTTCTGTCACGATCGATATGCCTTTGATAAGAAGACTCTCTGCCATAGATGATCCGCCTTTCTGGAATTTGAATACCTTTATTTTACTCTTTTTCAGACTAGTGATCTAGACCAGCTGAGGTGTTTTCCCGCCTTTTATAAAATCTGTTTTAGGTTCATGCCTGAAAGTGATAAAATGAAAGTATTGTGAGCAAGCTCGGGGCAGCCCGGAACAGGAGGAACATATCGTGGCAAAGGTTCGCACAAAAGACGTAATGGAACAGTTCAATTTGGAATTAATCAGCGGAGAAGAAGGAATTAACCGCCCGATTACAATGAGTGACCTATCAAGACCAGGCATTGAAATTGCCGGATATTTTACATATTACCCGAGAGAGCGCGTGCAGCTTCTCGGAAAAACAGAGCTTTCTTTCTTTGAACAGCTTCCGGAAGAGGATAAAAAGCAGCGAATGGAGTCTCTGTGCACTGATGTAACACCAGCTATTATTCTTTCTAGAGATATGCCAATCCCGCAGGAGCTGATTGACGCTTCTGAGAAAAATGGGGTGCCTGTCCTCAGATCGCCGCTAAAAACGACAAGACTGTCAAGCCGATTAACCAACTTCCTTGAGAGCCGGCTGGCGCCTACCACGGCGATTCATGGCGTTCTTGTCGATATATATGGTGTCGGCGTGCTGATTACAGGAAAAAGCGGCGTCGGGAAAAGTGAAACAGCGCTAGAGCTTGTGAAACGGGGGCACCGTCTTGTCGCCGATGATTGCGTTGAAATTCGGCAGGAGGATCAGGATACCCTTGTCGGAAACGCTCCGGAATTAATTGAGCATCTCCTTGAAATCAGGGGGCTTGGCATTATCAACGTGATGACGCTGTTTGGCGCCGGCGCGGTCAGAAGCAATAAACGAATCACGATTGTCATGAATCTTGAACTTTGGGAGCAGGGCAAGCAATACGACCGTCTCGGGCTTGAGGAAGAAACCATGAAAATCATTGATACAGAAATCACAAAACTGACGATTCCCGTCCGTCCTGGCCGAAATCTGGCAGTCATCATCGAAGTGGCAGCAATGAACTTTAGATTGAAGCGGATGGGGCTGAATGCCGCTGAGCAATTTACGAACAAGCTGGCGGACGTCATTGAAGACGGTGAACAAGAGGAATAGGAGTTGGCGTTAAATGAATGAAGCGATAGAACCACTCAATCCGATAGCTTTTCAGCTGGGGCCGTTAGCCGTCCATTGGTACGGAATCATTATCGGTCTCGGCGCTTTGCTGGGACTGTGGATTGCGATGAGGGAAAGTGAGAAACGGGGGCTGCAGAAAGATACGTTTATTGATCTTGTCTTGTTTGCCATTCCGATTGCAATTATTTGTGCACGAATTTATTACGTTGCCTTTGAATGGGATTATTATGCGGCACATCCGGGAGAAATCATTAAGATCTGGAAGGGCGGCATTGCCATTCACGGCGGGCTAATTGGCGCCATTTTAACTGGTTATGTGTTTTCAAGAGTGAAAAACCTTTCGTTCTGGAAGCTTGCGGATATTGCCGCGCCAAGCATTTTGCTCGGCCAAGCGATCGGCCGCTGGGGGAACTTCATGAATCAGGAAGCGCATGGCGAGGCTGTCAGCAGAGCATTTTTAGAAAGCCTGCACCTGCCTGAATTTATCATCAATCAAATGTACATCAATGGGCAATATTATCACCCTACCTTTTTATATGAATCACTATGGAGCTTTGTCGGCGTTATTGTTTTACTGCTTCTGCGCAGAGCGAATTTGCGAAGAGGCGAGATGTTCTTGATCTATATCATTTGGTATTCAATCGGAAGATACTTTATTGAAGGAATGCGGACTGACAGCTTAATGCTGACAGAATCACTTCGCATTGCTCAGGTGATTTCAATCGTATTGATTGTTTTGGCTGTGGCAGCCATCATCTTCAGACGCGTCAAGGGATACTCGAAGGAGCGGTACGCGGAGTAGACGTCAACAAAGGGGGATGGGGGATGAAGAAGATCTTTCTGGCCGGTCTTGCGGCAGGTCTTCAAACAACATGGACACTCGGTAAAGTCATTTTCCCGGTAACACTATTGGTCACTTTGCTTCAGCATACGCCTGTCATGGATTGGCTTGTACGGCTGATCACACCGGTAATGGGTCTCTTCGGGCTTTCCGGTGAAGCGGCCATTCCGCTTGTGCTGGGAAATATGCTGAATCTGTATGCGGGAATTGCCGGGATTTTGACGTTGGATTTGTCTGTAAAAGAAGTCTTTATTTTAGCTGTTATGCTTTCATTCTGCCATAACTTGATTATCGAATCGACAGTTGCCGCAAAGGTTGGCATCAGAATTGGCGTTATATTGGCGGTGCGTATCGGTTTGGCCGCTGTATCAGCCATCGTCATCAATTTCATTTGGCATGGCGGACAGGAAACGGCACAGTACGGTTTTATCGCTGCGAAGAGCACTGCGCCAGACAGCTGGCTAGGAATGTTGGCCGAGGCTTTAACGAAAGCCGGACTTGGTGTTTTGCAGCTGGCGGCAATAGTAATCCCGCTGATGATCATCATCCAGTTTTTAAGAGATTTAGGCTGGCTGCATCGGTTCTCCAGGTGGCTCTCGCCGTTTACGCAGCTGCTTGGCATGAATAAAAATACGTCTATGACGATGGTGGCGGGACTGACGATTGGTCTGGCCTACGGAGCGGGTGTCATGATCAAAGCTGTCGAGGATGACGGTGTGAGCAAGCGGGACATGACATTGGCATTTATATTTCTCGTTGCCTGCCACGCGGTCGTGGAAGATACACTTGTCTTTATTCCGCTCGGCATACCGGTCTGGCCTCTTCTTTTGATTCGTGTCACCACAGCAGTTCTGCTGACAATGGCTATTGCGCATACATGGAAAAAGTGGAAACCCTCAGCGGTTGGAAAGGAAGCAATATGAGTGACAAACAAGTAACGACGATTCTGTTTGATTTAGACGGAACGCTTATTAATACGAATGAATTAATTATCGCGTCCTTTTTGCATACACTGGAGCATTATTATCCGAGCAAGTATAAACGAGAAGATGTCCTTGCGTTTATCGGACCGTCTCTTTTTGAAACGTTCTCCTCGATGGACCCTGATAAATGCGATGATATGATCGCTATGTACAGAGCATACAATCATGACATGCATGATTCACTCGTCACTGAATATGAAACGGTATATGAGACCCTGGATGCATTAAAAAAATCCGGCTTTAAACTAGGGATTGTGACAACAAAATTAAGAGATACTGTCAATATGGGCCTCAAGCTCACGGGAATCGGCGAATTCTTTGAAACGGTTGTTACCCTTGATGATGTGACAAATGCGAAGCCTGATCCCGAGCCTGTGCTGTTAGCGCTGAAACAGCTAGGAAGCAAGCCCGAGGAAGCCATTATGGTCGGTGATAATTACCATGATGTGCTGGCAGGGAAAAACGCCGGAACAAAAACCGCAGGAGTCGCATGGACGATTAAAGGGCTGGAAACGCTGGCGAAGCATGAGCCTGATTTTATGCTTGAGAAAATGAGTGATCTATTACAAATTGTTGGAGTGAAGTAATCTGTGAGAAAAACAGATCGTCATCCGGTCTCAGGAGCTAACTCACTTTGGCATGTCTATCAAACGGTCCCTTTTTTAAAGGTCGTTAAAAACTTCATTGTCATACAAATTGCGAGATATACACCGTTTATAGGGATGAAAAACTGGCTGTACCGTACATTTTTGCGGATGAAGGTTGGAAAACATACATCCTTTGCCCTCATGGTGATGCCAGATATCATGTTTCCGGAAAAGATCTCAGTCGGAACGAATACAATCATCGGGTACAATACGACCATTTTGGCCCATGAGTATTTGATTCAGGAATACCGGATCGGCAAAGTTCTGATCGGAGACGAAGTAATGATTGGTGCCAACACGACCATTCTGCCCGGAGTGGAAATAGGGGATGGCGCAGTTGTGTCCGCCGGAACGCTTGTCCATAAGGATGTGCCTGACGGGGCATTTGTCGGCGGAAATCCGATGAGGATCATCTATACGAAGGAAGAAATGCAAGAAAGATTGAAAAAGTCCGCTGAATAAACATCAGCGGACTTTTTTGTTAAAATTGAATATTGTTGTTTTCGTAAATATGCTGAACGCCAATCCATTTTTGACCGACATGAGAGTAGCGTGTGTTTGTCATTCTGACCGTGCTTGTTTTGCTGTCTGTCCGGAATATCGCTTCCTTCATATTTGTGATGGTGCACTTATCAATGATCACATCAACGTGGAAGGTTGAACCGCCAAGCTGTCTAATGAACTTTCCGCCATTGTCTGCCGTGAAATTTTTCACTGTGAATGTACTGGCTTTATTGATTTGGAAAATCTTATCTGACGCTTTTTGAGCAGAGCCGCCGTCAATGGTCACTTTTCCTTCCTTCTTTACCGTTAATGCATCCTCACCAACATCTTCCCACTTCACATTCTGAATGTTAACGTTTCCATAAGTGTGCACGCCATCAGCAGCAGGTGCACCGAGCACTACATTTTTCAGGGTTGCTCCATCCTCCACACGAAAAACAGGTTTTTGTTTTTCGGACTGGCTTCCGTCACCTAGTTCTTTCCCTGCCACAAACCGCTGTCCTTTCCCGTCATATGTTGTATTTTTTAGTACGATAATTGTTTCGTGAACCACTTTGTCAGCTGCGAAAGCAGTTGATGACTGAAACTGGCTGAAACCCATAACCAAACCGAACATAAATAGGATAGACACGATTTTTTTCAATGATAAAATCCTCCCCGGATATCTTCGTTTTTTGCAAGAGAAGCGTCAGCGACTTGCACCGGCTTCTCTCGCATAGATCGGGGCAAGGCTGAATCTGCTTTAATCATAAAAACAGACAGCCTGAAAGTAAAGATAATTTTGGAAAGTAAATGGAAAATGAATCAATCTTACCGATTGAAACAAAAAGCATGAATATCGTCGTGTTTGCTCAGGATAGAGCAGAGTGGGGATTTCAAATGTTTACTTTTGAATAACGACAGCTTGGCTGCCCATTTGTTTCCACGCTTTTTCAAAGCTCGTCCTATCGGTTTTTCTGTTTTTATAGCCATACGGGTCATTGAGATACACATATTTCTCATCATATCCCGTAACGGCGACGCTGTGTTCGCTGTACGTAATCTCTATCGTTCCGCTTGGCGTTTTCCATGTCTGCATGTTGTCAACTGGCGCAAAGCTGGCGGTCGTAATGACCCAAACTGGATTGCCTTTTTCAAGCTGCTGATAAACAGCGGAAATACTTTTTCCAGTCAGATCTGATACTTTGTCTCCGGCATAGGTTTTCGCCAGCTGATAGATCGGTCGATGGTAGACACCGAGACCAGGGCCATTTGCCATATCCCCGACAAATCCGTCATTCGGATTACCTTTTAATCCGCTGCTGTATGTCAAAGGCACTGTGGCAATCTGGTTTGCCAGGGTGTTTTTTGTCACGTCGTATCCCGCGTAATTCAGCACCATCGCAAGGCTTGTTACTTCACAGCCGTTATAGAGCCGGGGCGCGTCCATTTGATTGTAAAGGATGACATCAAGCGGCTTTGCGCTTCCCTTCAGCTCCTTTTTGCTATTCGCACCTGTATCTGTATCGCTGTCAGAAACCGCTTTTTTAAGACTGTTCAAAAAAGGAATATCTATATCTTTTGCATCTATTTTAAGTCCGAAAAAAATAACGCCTGAAAGAATCATCAGGACACATAGAGTTCGCAGTGTTTTCATCTTTATCTCCTTGTTCTCTATTTGATTTGTATTATAGCATGCCAAACATAAAGAATTTGAGATATTACGTACCTTTAATACATTGTTCATGATTTTTTCATAAAGAGGAGAAGGATATTTGGACTAAAAAAATTCTGGCTGAAGTTAAGCATTGATTTTCATTCTTTCATCTGCTAACATATTATCATATTAGCGAACTAAAGGATTCGGAATTTTCCTTCATAAGATGACAACGGAGGTGCGCGGGTTGATGTTTATGTTTGAAAAACCGCACGGCATGAGAGATACACTGCCCGGTTTATACGAAACGAAAAAAAAGGTGAGACGATCGTTAACCGATTTGATTGATAAATGGGGATATCAATTTATGGAAACGCCGACACTGGAGTTTTACGATACCGTTGGCGTCCAATCAGCAATAGAAGAGCAGCAGCTGTTTAAGCTTCTTGATCAGGACGGCAAGACATTGGTGCTTCGACCGGATATGACGGGGCCGATTGCAAGGGTGGCAGCATCAAAGCTTTTGAAACACGATCATCCGCTCAGAGTCGGCTATGCGGCAAATGTATTCAGAGCTCAGGAGCGTGAAGGCGGACGTCCTGCAGAGTTCGAACAGATCGGAGTGGAGTTAATCGGTGACGGCACGACGAGCGCGGATGCGGAGGTTATTGCTTTAGTCGTCGGTGCATTAAAAAACACTGGGCTGGCATCCTTTAAAATTGCCATCGGCCATGCCGGTATTGCGGATGCTTTGTTTGTTGAGGTGCTCGGAAACGTTGAACGGGCTGATGTGCTGCGGAGGTTCTTATATGAAAAGAACTACGTCGGCTACAGAGAGCATGTCAAATCTCTCCCGCTTTCCTCCATTGATAAAAGCAGGTTGCTTGAGCTCCTTGAATTGCGGGGCGGCATAGAAGTATGCGGACGTGCCGAGGGAATCGTCGATTCTGCGCAAGGAAAAAGCGTGGTTGATGAGCTGAAGGCGCTGTGGGACATTCTTGAGGATTACGGATGTACGGAAAATGTCCGCCTGGATCTGAATATGGTCAGCCACATGAGCTATTACACAGGGATTTTATTTGAAGTGTACGCTGAGAATGTCGGTTTTGTCATTGGAAGCGGCGGCCGTTATAACAAGCTGCTGGGCCATTTTGATTCACCTGCTCCGGCAACAGGCTTTGGGCTTCGGATCGACCGGCTGATTGAAGCCCTTCATATGAAAGACGAACCTTGTGATATAGATGCTGTTATTTTCAGCAAAGAGCAGCGGGCGCAAGCCATCGCTTATGCGAATGAAGAACGGATGAAAGGGAAAAAAGTGGTTCTTCAAGATTTATCGGGAATAGAAAATATCGACCAGATGACAAAATCTTTTGCAAACGTCACTTATTTTATCGGTGCCAGAAAGGAAGAGCAAAATGGGTAAGTTACTCACAATGGCAATGCCAAAGGGCCGGATATTTGAAGAAGCGGCAGGGCTGCTGAGGCAGGCGGGCTATAAGCTCCCTGAGGAGTTTGAAGATTCGAGGAAACTGATCATCGATGTGCCGGAGGAAAATCTTCGTTTCATATTAGCGAAGCCGATGGACGTAACCACGTATGTGGAGCATGGCGTGGCAGACGTCGGAATAGCGGGCAAGGATGTCATGCTGGAGGAAGAGCGCGATGTGTATGAGGTACTGGATTTGAACATCAGCAAATGCCACTTGGCAGTCGCCGGACTTCCGAATACAGACTCGAGCGGCGTAGCGCCACGAATCGCGACAAAGTATCCGAATGTGGCTTCCAGTTATTTCAGAGAGCAGGGAGAACAGGTCGAGATCATTAAGCTCAACGGTTCAATTGAGCTGGCCCCCCTCATTGGACTTGCAGATCGGATAGTGGACATTGTTTCCACAGGACAGACGCTGAAGGAAAATGGGCTTGTAGAAATGGAGCACATTTGTGACATTACCTCCCGCTTTATTGTCAACCCGGTAAGCTATCGAATGAAAGACGATGTGATTGACGAAATGGCATCCCGCCTATCTCTTGTTGTGGAAGGAGAAACGGCAAAATGAAGATCAAAACCATCAGCGGAGCAGAGCGGCTTTCTCTCAAGCGTTCCATCGATGCCGGAACGGAAGAGCAAAGAAAGACGGTCCGGTCCATTATTGAAGATGTAAAGGCAAATGGTGATCAGGCGGTCCGCAGCTATACAGCGAAATTTGACGGGATCGACATAAACAGCCCGCTCGTCACAAAAGAGGAAATTGAGGAGGCATACACCTCGCTGGATTCACATCTTCTTCAAGTGATTAGGCAGACAATCGAAAATATTAGGGAATATCACGAAAGACAGCTGCAATCCTCCTGGTTTTATCACAGAAAAGACGGCACAATGCTGGGACAGAAGGTGACGGCGCTTGATTCCGCCGGTGTATATGTGCCAGGGGGAACGGCCGCATATCCTTCATCTGTTTTGATGAATGTGATTCCGGCGCTCGTAGCGGGCGTTGAAAGAATCGTTCTCGTCACGCCTCCGGGAAAAGACGGTCGGCTGTCTCCGGGAGTTTTGGTTGCTGCTGCTGAACTTGGCATAAAAGACATTTACAAAATGGGCGGTGCTCAGGCGATCGCGGCGTTAGCATACGGAACAGAAAGCATTGAGCCGGTGGATAAAATCACGGGTCCGGGCAACATTTATGTCGCGCTTGCCAAACGGGAGGTGTTCGGCGAAGTCGATATCGATATGATTGCCGGACCTAGTGAAATCGTCGTGCTGGCTGATGAAACAGCGATACCGCATGAAATTGCGGCCGACCTGCTTTCACAGGCGGAACACGATAAGCTCAGCTCATGTGTGTTTGTCACAGATTCCATGGCACTGGCCGAGGCGGTTTCAGCCGAGGTGAATGAGCAGCTGAAAACCTTGCCGCGACGAGAAATAGCGGAAGCTTCAGTGAGTGATTACGGTTGTATCTATGTGGCAGAAACAATGGATGAAGCGATTGATACTGTCAATACGCTCGCGCCGGAGCATTTAGAAATCCTCACACAGTCTCCGGAAGCTTTGCTTGGCAGCATCAAACATGCGGGTGCAATTTTCTTAGGCAGATACAGCCCTGAGCCTGTCGGTGATTATTTCGCCGGGCCAAACCATGTGCTCCCGACAAACGGAACAGCCAGATTTTCAAGTCCTTTAAACGTAACGGATTTTCAAAAGAAATCGAGCATTATTTCTTACAGCCAATCAGCCTTTGAAGAACATGCCGAAAGCATCGCGGCTTTTGCCAGACTGGAAGGGTTAGAAGCCCATGCCAGATCAATTGAAGCGAGAGAACGGAGGAATTCTAAATGAGAAAAGCGGAACGCGCCAGAAAAACAAACGAAACAGATATTGAGCTGGCATTCGCAATAGACGGCGAGGGACAAGCGGATATCAAAACAGACGTGCCGTTTATGACACATATGCTTGATTTATTCACGAAACACGGCCAATTCGATCTTTCCATTAACGCAAAAGGCGATGTTGATATAGATGATCACCACACGACTGAAGATATCGGCATCTGCTTAGGACAGGCGCTGCTTGAAGCGTTGGGTGATAAAAAAGGAATCAAACGCTATGGATCGGCGTTTGTGCCGATGGATGAGGCACTTGCTCAAGTTGTGATTGATTTAAGCAACCGGCCGCACTTGGAAATGCGCGCTGACTTCCCGGCGGCGAAAGTCGGAACTTTCGATACGGAGCTTGTACATGAATTTTTGTGGAAGCTGGCGCTTGAAGCCCGGATGAACCTGCACGTCATCGTTCATTACGGCACAAACACACACCACATGATTGAAGCTGTTTTTAAAGCGCTGGGGCGCGCGCTTGATGAAGCGACAACGATCGATCCGCGTGTTAAAGGAATACCGTCAACGAAAGGGATGCTGTAAATGATCGGCGTAATAGATTACGGAATGGGCAATTTATACAGTGTCTCAAAGGCGCTTGAGCGTGTCGGCGTACCGTATTTTGTTTCTGAAAAGCCCGAGGCGCTGAAAGAAGCCGATGCCTTCATTTTGCCGGGAGTCGGTTCATTTGGAGACGCGATG
Source organism: Bacillus sp. ATD (assembly GCF_050585765.1). NCBI lineage: Bacteria > Bacillati > Bacillota > Bacilli > Caryophanales > Bacillaceae > Bacillus > Bacillus sp. ATD. The sequence continues at coordinate 431,493 of NZ_JBOBQH010000001.1, forward strand.
GACAATTTGCGCCACACGAAGCTCGATCAATTGATTCACGATATGGTCTCAGAGGGAAGGCTGCTTCTCGGGATCTGCCTTGGCATGCAGCTTTTATTTGAAGAAAGCGAAGAAAACGGCACCGCTTCAGGTCTCGGGCTGCTAAAAGGAAAAGCAGTCAGGCTGAAAGCAGAAGATGGAAAAGGAAACAAGCTGAAGGTTCCGCATATGGGTTGGAATCGCCTTTCCTTTCATAACGAATCTCCGCTGCTGTCTGAAACAGAACAAGGCTACGCTTACTTCGTTCATTCTTATTACATTGACGGGATGGAGGGGGATGCGCTTCTGGCAAGCGCTGATTATGGTGTGCGAGTGCCTGCAGTAGTCGGAAAAGGGAATGTTTTCGGCGCCCAATTTCACCCGGAAAAAAGCAGCACGGTCGGAATGTCCATCTTAACCCAATTCACGAAAATGGCAGCAGAACAGAAGGTGAAAAAATGAGTGTTTTTACATTATATCCGGCAATTGATATGAGAAACGGCAAATGTGTCCGCCTTGTTCAAGGGGATTATAATAAGGAAACGATATATGGCGATTCACCGTACGACATGGCTGCGTTATTTGCGAGAGAGGGAGCCGAATGGATCCATCTCGTTGATCTCGACGGGGCCAAAGAAGGGAAAAGAGTGAATGACCGCCATGTGATTGAGATTGCGCAAAAGCTGAATCTGAAAGTTGAAATCGGCGGCGGGATCCGTTCTGAAAAGGACGTCTATGAATATTTATCAGCAGGAGTCGATCGGGTGATCCTGGGAAGTTCAGCAGTTTCTAATCCTCCGTTTGTCAAAAAAATGCTGAAACAATATGGCGAGAAGATTGCCATCGGACTGGATGCGAGAAACGGTTTTGTTTCAACAGAGGGATGGCTAGAAACATCAACCCTTAAGGCCGCTGAACTGGGCAAAGAGCTGGCCAATGAAGGTGCGGAAGTCTTTATTTTTACTGACATCGCAACAGACGGAATGCTGTCAGGCCCAAATGTTCAAAGCACGGTCGAGCTTGCTAAGGAAACGGGTAAATCGGTGATTGCTTCCGGCGGAGTCAGCTCTGTCGCGGATCTCGAAGCCCTCGCCCGCTATCAGGCGGATGGCGTGTCTGGAGCGATCATCGGAAAAGCGCTGTACACCAATCAGTTTACGCTGAGTGAGGCGCTTGAAAGGGTGAAGCGCAAATGATCACAAAACGAATTATTCCATGTCTTGATGTCAAAGAAGGGCGCGTTGTCAAAGGAATTCAATTTCTCGAATTGAAGGATGCCGGTGATCCGGTTGAACTTGCCGAAGTGTACGACCGAGAAGGTGCGGATGAACTGGTCTTTCTTGATATCTCCGCCTCGTATGAAGGACGAAAAACGATGGTTGACGTCGTGGAGCAGGTTGCCGCGAAGCTTGCGATTCCGTTTACAGTCGGCGGCGGCATCAATCAGCTCAGTGATATGAAAACGATTCTGCGCGCCGGAGCAGACAAAGTGTCGGTGAACACGGCAGCTGTTCTCCGCTCTGAGCTGATTACAGAAGGAGCCGAGTTTTTCGGTTCTCAATGCATCGTACTTGCCATCGATGCCAAGTATGACAAAGAATCTGACACATATAAGGTCTACACGCACGGCGGCAGAAAGAAAACAGATTGGGAAGTCACCGAGTGGGCAAAAGAAGGCGTCAAACGCGGGGCAGGAGAAATATTGCTGACAAGCATGGACTCTGACGGTGAGAAAAAAGGGTTTGACCACAGGCTGACAAAGCTTGTTTCTGAAGCTGTCCCAGTCCCTGTTATCGCCTCGGGAGGCGCGGGAAGCGCACAGCATATGCTTGAGGCTTTTACAAAAGGGGAAGCCGACGCTGCGCTGGCCGCCTCAATTTTTCATTATAAAGAAACATCAATTAAAGAAGTGAAATCATACTTGAAAGAGTACGGGGTGAATGTGAGATGAAACAGGCAGACGAACTGTGTTTTAATGAGGACGGATTAATTCCTGCCATCGTGCAGGATGCGGCAAGCAAAGAAGTGCTGACACTTGCCTATATGAACAAGGAATCGTACGAAAAAACGCTGGAAACGAAGGAAACATGGTTTTACAGCCGCTCACGCCAAGCGCTATGGCATAAAGGAGAAACCTCAGGGAACACGCAAGCCGTCAAAGGTATCCGGTATGACTGCGATCAAGACGCGTTGCTCGTACTCGTAGAACCGTCAGGCCCGGCATGCCACATTGGCAGCTACAGCTGTTTTACAAAGGAACAAACAGAAGAACAGGCCGCGGGCCGATTCGGCATCATGAACGAACTGGAGCGCGTAATCGCGGAACGCCAAGCGGAAATGCCTGAAGGAGCTTACACCACGTACCTCTTCCGTGAAGGCGTCGATAAGATTTTGAAAAAAGTTGGAGAAGAAGCATCCGAAGTCATCATCGCCGCGAAAAACCGGGATCATGAGGAACTCAAATGGGAAGCGGCAGACCTGCTGTATCACCTGCTTGTCCTGCTCAGAGAACAAGCCTTGCCGCTGGATGATGTGCTTGATGTATTGAAAAAACGCCATTCTGAAAAATAAAAGGATTGGAGCTGCTCATATGTCAGCTCCTTTTTTATGTATTTGTTTCAGCTGAACCATTTGTCTTGTCCTAATAGAAGAAATGAAAAAACCAATCGAATTTCCTATTTAACAAAAATTTCCCATGATGTAACATGACTAAGAATGAAAATCCCAAATGGATATCGGGTCTTTAGGATTATTTTATACAAACCGGTCAGGATAGTGAGGAAAAGACATAGTATGAAAAAGCGGCTGCTAATTATTCGAAAAATGAGGAGAGAATGGTGAACGAAAAAATTGATGAACTGAACAAAAGAGTTGGACGTTTAGAACAAGAACTGGAAAGTGTCAAAAGGGAGATCGCATATCTCGCTGCTGGCAAGAAAGAACAAACAGTAGTCAAAACGGAAGAGCACCCAAAAATCAACAAGGAAACCGAAGTTCCACAAAAGACGCCGGCTCCGCGAAAAGAGAACCGCACTTTAGAAAACATGGCGGGAAATTGGCTTCCGAAGATCTTTATTTTTGTTTTTCTTCTTGGTATGATTTGGGCATTTGTGGCAGCTGCAGAAAAAGGCTGGATCAACGCATATATGAGGGTAGGGGCAGGACTTATTGTCTCTATTGTGCTATATGTTCTCGGTAGCAGGTCACATAAGAAAAATGCCAGTGTATTGGGCAGTTCATTATTGGCGGGCAGTAATATTGTCTACATTGTTTCTTTGTTTGCGGGTAACATGCTGTACCAGATTATACCGACGCCGCTTACAATGATCCTTCTTGCTGCAGGCGTTGCGGGCGGTGTGTACATATCAAGAAAATACCGATCACAAACACTGATTGCGATTATCGTCGCAGGTGTTTACTTGTATCCTTTTTTATTTGGCGGGAAACAAGGAAATGAATACATCTTTTATGTATATGAGTCATTGGTTTTCGCAGGCTTAATATATGAGACAGTTAAACAAAAGTACAGTGTAGCATGGAATATAGCAAACTATGCTTTCATATTAGCGATTTTTGCTTTCTTATCATTTACAGATGCGCAGGTGACGGGTTGGACACTTGCTGTATTTATCCTACAGCAGGCGATTACGATCCTATCAGCCTTACGATCGAACAGCCAATTTAAAAAAGCTGTCTATCTCACAGCTGTTACAATCGGAGCTTTTGTCGTTTTCATTACAGGGGTTGTCCTGTACATGAAAAACGATACAGGCTTATACGCTTTTTATATTGCTGCATTTGTGTTTTACCTGTTGTTAAGCTTATGGAAAAGTAAAGAATTTGCCGAAATCAAACATACGTTTTTTCTCATTTCTATGATTTATTTTAATGTATTGGCAGCGGATGCATTAGCTGAAAATGTGAGCTTGCTATACATCATATTCACCTTACAAGGAATCATCATGTGTTACGTGTCATACCGCAAAAAAAGCTGGTTGATCGGCATTGCCGGAGTGATTGTATTATTACAGGCAGCCTGCGGCCTCATACAATACCCGGCACGTTCATTACACGTTCTCAGCATTGTCTCTTGGCTGCTGCTGATCTGCTCACTATTTGGCGGCTATCTGTATTCGAAGAAAATACATTATAAACAAATCACAATCGTTGTTTCGTCCGCTGTTTCATTGCTGCTGCTAGTATTCTTCAGCAAATTATCCATATGGATGTCGGATAGGATTGACGGCGTATCAGTAAACGTCGGAGTATCCCTGTCTTGGTTTATATTTGTCATTGTGATGTATGCTGTTTATTACGCAACCAAAGACAAGACATGGAACCGAATTGGGCTGATCTTTTTATTCATTACACTTGCCAAAATATTTTTAATAGATTCTGCTTCGATTGATATTGTTTGGAGAGCGGTCTTATTCATCTTGTTAGGGGTCATTGGCCTGTTTATATCCAGAGTATTTTATTCGAAAAAAGAGTAACAATCATGTCTGGTCAAGACTGCCGATAGAACGCGGCGGTCTTTTTCAGTATGATTCTATATTGTAATACGGCTAGAACTAAATAATCATGTTGTAACAATCTATCAGTTAAACCCGTGGAGGTTCGTCATGAAAAGAATCATCTTGCTTTGCTTCTGCTTATTACTTACTCTGACAGGCGGATGCAGTATGAACAACAAAGAAAAAAACAACACAAAAGACAATAACACAGAAGCCGTAAAACCAAAAGACATGGATCCAAAAGACCTGCCGCAGGTTCCGGCGTTTCAGGACGAGAAGACGAGAGAGTACATGGTGTCAACGAAAGAAGAGGAGCCAGGGTATTATGTGCTTGAATCTAAGCTGAAAGGGTTTAGGATGTTGTTTCCGGAGGATGGCGAGTATCTTCCTAATTATTCCACATCAAATGGAAAGAATAGCGAATCGATAGGATTTCAAAGTTATAATGAAAAATCAAATATACTCTTAGATGCACAAATTAGCTACTATAACAAATCTTCTTTTATTAATAATCCAGAGACAATGTTGCGCCAAATTAGTAATGAGAATGGTTACAAAGGTGAATTTAAGAAAGAAAAAACTGACGGGAAAATAGTATATACTGCATCAAAAAAAAGCACTTTTAAAAACAGTGATCGTAAATACAATTATTCCTTTCGTTATTTTGGATATATAAAATCTAGTGATGAAGAGTACTTGGGAATAGTATATTCTTTTATAGTTCGTTGTAAAAAGGTTGATCAACCCTGTGCTTTGAATGGAGATCAAGCAAGAGAAAGAACTGATACTCTCATTCATTCTATTATCTTTTATAAGAAGGGGAGTAGAGATGGACAATAAGAATGTTTTCATGAACGAAAATATAAAGCTCTTTATAATTAACTTAGAGTATGACTATAAAGAAAAGTTTACACAGAATCACTTTTCAATTGGATCAGTAATATTGATTAGTTAAACCTATTGGAGGTTCGTCGTGAAAAAAACCATCTTGATCAGCTTTAGCTTATTACTTGCCCTGACAGTCGGATGCAGTATGAACAACAATGAAAAAAACAACACAAAAGACAATAACACAGAAGCCGTAAAACCAAAGGGCATGGATCCAAAAGACCTTCCACAGGTTCCGGCGTTCCAAGATGAGAAGACGAGAGAGTATATGGTGTCAACGAAGGAAGAGGAGCCGGGCTATTATTTGCTTGAATCTAAGCTGCAAGGGTTTAGGATGTTGTTTCCAGCAGATGCTAAATATCTAGCAAGAAGATCATCGTTAACTGGGAAAAATAAAGAAAGTATCGGATTTAATAGTTACGATAAAGACACCAATGTAATGTTTGATGGGCATGTAACATTCTACAAAGAAGAAAGCTTTGTGAACGAACCTGAAACAATGCTAGATATTGTAAGTGGGAAAAATGATTATAAAGGTGAATATAAAAAAAGCAGTAAAAAGAACACGGACATCTACTTTGCTAAGAAAAAAGACATCTTTGAGGATATTGAAAGAAAATATAATTATTCATACAGTTACTTTGGATATGTGAAATCTACAGAAGAAGATAACCTAGGAGTTGAATTCGCCTTTACTTTCGGATGCAAAAATGAAAATCAACCATGCTCTTTAGATGAAGAAAAGGCTAAAAACAAAGTTGAGAAATTAATTAATTCTATCACCTTTTAATAGATAAAAAGGAGAAATAAGATGGAGAATGAGGATGAAGGCGTAAAGTTGGGCTAATAGATTTAGAGTATAACTATTAATAATTGTCTGCCTCAATTCATGCAAGTGAAGTTATACAAACCCTTAGGCAATTAGTATTATTTGAAGAAACAACAAAAAACCCGTGGAGGTTTATAATGAAAAAGATCATCTTGATTTGCTTCAGTTTATTACTTGTCCTGACAGGTGGATGCAGTATGAACGACAATAACGCAGAAACTGTAAAACCAAAAGACATGAATCCAAAAGACCTTCCACAGGTTCCGGCGTTTCAAGATGAGAAGACGAGAGAGTATATGGTGTCAACGAAGGAAGAGGAGCCGGGGTATTATTTGCTGGAGTCTAGGCTGAAAGGGTTTAGGATGTTGTTTCCGGAAGATGCGGAGTATTCCAACTCTGAAACTTCAAAGACAAACGAGTCACTATTTTTTGATAGTTTTAATAAAAAAACGAATATAGTAATGAATGCTTCAGTTAAGTTTTATCAAAATGAATCGTTTATAAACGAACCGGAGAATATGTTGGATATTATTAGCGGTAAAAATGAATACAAAGGTGATTTTGAGAAATTAGAAACGAAGGATAAAGATATTTACTTTGCCTCAAGACAAGAAAACTTTGACAAAGAAGAGACACCATCTTATATCTTCCTTGGTTATATAAAATCGAAAAAACAAGATTATTTAGGGATGGAATATTCTTTTATGTTTAGCTGCTCCGCCAATGCAAATACATGTAAACAAAACCCGAAAGACAATGAAGAAAAAGTTAAAAAAATAATAAACTCTACTACCTTTGGCGATATGTAAAGGAAAATACGAAGAAAGAGAGATATCTGCTCAAAAGAAAAAGGCTTTTGATGATGTAGAGGGAAAGAATAGTTTTTCTTATAGAGAATTATCGGGAAATAGAGTATTCGTTTCGATTTACCTACTATAAAGATGAAGAGGTTAAGTAAGAGCCGTATGATAAACGATTTTATGAAAAAAGAAATAGGTATTTTGATGTGTTTGTGATGTTTTGCTTGATTTGTTAATGAAAAGAGAACGAAACAGAGTCAGATTTCCTATTTATCCAAATTAAGCCATGATATAACATGAAAGAGGATAAAATAATCATTTCTTAACCAGGTCAATAGAATTATTTTCGGGACGAAAATAGAATTCTATTCTCACAAAACCCGTGGAGGTTCGTAATGAAAAAGATCATATGTATTTGCTTCAGCTTATTACTTGCCCTGACAGGAGGATGCAGTATGCATGACAACGATAAAAACACCACAAATGACAATAAAACAGAAGCCGTAAAACCAAAAGACATGGATCCAAAAGACCTGCCGCAAGTTCCGGCGTTTCAGGACGAGAAAACGAGAGAGTACATGGTGTCAACGAAAGAAGAAGAGCCGGGGTATTATTTGCTTGAATCTAAGCTGAAAGGGTTTAGGATGTTGTTTCCGGAGAATGGGAAGTATTCAAGCTATTTGTCTAGCCGTGATGAAAATGAAGAAATCATCGCATTTGATAGCTATGAAAAAACAAAAAATAAAATGCTAAATGCACAAATAGAGTATTATCAAGGAGTAACTTTTATTAACAATCCTGAGACAATGTTAGACCAAATTAGTAGTGAAAATGGTTATAATGGTAATTTTGAAAAACTAGAGAGCGAAGGTAAAGATATTTATATCGCCTACAAGAAAAATAATTTTGAAAACGATAAAAATAAATATAATTTTTCGTACAGATACTTCGGTTATATTAAATCTACTGAGAAAGACCAACGAGGTATTGTGTTTTCGTTTATGTTTAGATGCCCAAATAATGATAAGCCTTGTACGTTAGACAAAGATAACTTAGGAGATCAGGTTAAAAAGCTCGTAAAATCTATCACCTTTTTAAATAAGGAGGGGAAAGATGGCTAACAATAATATATTTTCAAATGAAAATGTAAAACTGCGGTTAATAAATTTAGAGTATGATTATAAAAAAAAGTTTGCATCAAATAATCCTAAAGAAATAAAGGAAGCAAAAGTAGAATTTGAAGCGGAAGTCCGCAGGATCTATAAAGAAGAAACTAATCAAAATCTTCCTAAGGATATTGAGATTTATACATCTAAAGAACTGATTAAGAAAAATAACCAAAAAGATAAGTCAATAAAAGAATCGGGTTATGATGGTACGGCAATATATATAAAAGATAGTAAAAATCAAATAGACCAACTTCATATTATTTCGGAGGGTAGTGCTGATAACGAGGATTGGTCTTATAATTTTTTTGGCCTTTTCTTAGGGATCGACAGTAGCCAATACAGAGCAACGAGAGAATTTACTAAGGAAGCAAAGAAAAGAGCTGGAAATTCTGATGAGCTACATACTTACGCTCTTGGGCATTCACTTGCAAATAACAACCAGGTAATGGTTCAGTTAATAGATGGAGAGTTTGATGAAGTATATGGGGTAAACGGTGCTCAGGTTAGTGTAAATCATTTGTTACAAGCTGATAAAGATTTACTTGATGCTATGATCAATAAATTTAATGTTCTGAATACTGATGAACTTGAAAATGTCCGCAAAGAAGACCTAAAAAAAGCAATCACCCAATACTACAATGACAAAGGCGTCACAGCAAACATCACCCAGCGTATTTCCAAAGATGACCCGCTTTATGGCGTCAGCGGAAAGGCTGATTTTATTACATTTGGCAATGTAAAGATGAAAGATACAAATACAGATGTCAAAGGAATCAGAAGCATTATAGATAAGATTCCTGATGAGGAAGTCCGCTCTATCCAAACTTTTTTACGGAAGTATTCGGAAGAATATAAAAAAGGTGGGTTAAACGGATTTGTCATGGCTTCGACTGGGATAGATGCAGAGCTTGTCGGCAGTATTATTAGTGCTGATGGAAATATGGCGAAAGGGAAAATAGTGAAAGACCGGTTTGGTGACATACAGGTAATGGTTAAAAATATCGGGGAAAAAATGCCGGCTTTTATCAAATTCTTTCATACTATCTTGATTAATAGCGGAACAGTTGTGGATCAGCTTGAAGAGAATGGGTACATTGATGAGGCGCAAAAGAAGAGTATCAAAAAACAGTTGAAAATAGTTAATAATAAGATAGGCGATATAGAAATTCAATATAAACAGTTAAAATACGCGCTTTCTACTAATAATGTAGTTGCAATTGTTTATTATGTCTGTGAGTTAATAGGTAGTGTTAATGAATTAAAAGATGCATTTGAAACACTCGACACAGAAACAAAAGACGCACTAAAACTCATCGTCGACGGCCACAGCATCGTTCAAATGCTCAACGCCTTGTCGAAGGAAAAAGGCTTCAGCTATAAAGGCTCCGATATTTATTTTACAGGCAAGAGCGGCTCGGGAGAAACGATTCAAGTCAATCTCTCATCCGCTGTCAGAATCTATCAAAACGGTATGAAAATCGTTGAAGATATGGAAGATGCGATTTCTCAGTACCAGAAAGTTTACAGTCAGGAAATAGATGAAGACTTCATAGACAAAAAACAGGCGATCACCACGGCGATTCATCATATGGAAGAAAACCCTTCGCATTATGCCTTCGATCTTCAATTCCGGCTTGCAGCTGGTTTCAGCCACACATTCGATAAATTGGAAAAAATCTCAGTTCATGAATCATTCCACACAGGTGCGCTTCCTGCTAATGATGGAATTGTTGCTGAATTAAAAAAACAGACAACAGAAAAAAGAGATTTTATCAAAAATATCCGCGAGAGTATTGAAAAGCTGTTTGAAAAAGAAGAAATGATTTCTCAGTTATTTGATTTTCAGCCTTAGGAGGAATTTGAAGAGTGACTTCCTTATTTTCAGAAAGTGAAACAGAAATTGTATCAACCACCTATATGTTTCTGACCAAAGATGAAATGAAGGGGAAAGCGGGCGCCCTCAATCAACCGATCAACGACTTTCTCAGCCTGACAAAGAAATTTGAGTCTTCATTAAAAGAGGAAATCAAAGGGCAAAAAGGGTTGATTGTAAAAAAAATAAAAGAAGAACTTGAGTCGAAAAGCGAAAAACGAAAAGCTGCCCTTCAGATGATAAAAGAAGAACATACCGCAAAAGTGGATCGGTACAAAATGATAATTGAAGACCTGCGGCAGCAGGATGTAACATTGACTTACAGAAAAAAGAAGCCAGTGAAAGATGACTAACATAAAAAATCTCCTATTCAAACAATGAGTGGGAGATCTTTTATTTTCACCACGGCAAAAATATACTGAAAAAGTCTCTCGCCATTGATATGATTGAGAAAGAGTAAAAATCATCCTTTTGCTATGACTTTTCACCTTTCTGAACGCTGAAACAGGAGGAAAATATATGCCAACCCAGAAACAAAAATCTAAAAGTAAATTGAAACCCTTTTTTGCCTTAGTAAGACGGACCAATCCTTCTTATGGAAAGCTCGCCTTTGCGCTTGCCCTCAGTGTAGTAACCACGCTGGTCAGCCTGCTCATTCCATTATTAACGAAGCAGCTTGTCGATGGTTTTTCTATGTCAAATCTGTCAGGCACGCAAATCGGTTTGATCGCGCTGGTGTTTTTCGTTCAGGCGGGTTTAAGCGCTTATGCCACCTATGCGCTTAACTATAATGGACAAAAAATCATCTCCGGGCTGCGGGATTTATTATGGAAGAAATTAATTAAGCTGCCTGTCTCTTATTTCGATACAAATGCTTCCGGAGAAACAGTCAGCCGTGTAACGAACGATACGATGGTTGTCAAAGAATTGATTACAACCCATATCAGCGGATTTATTACAGGCATCATTTCTGTCATTGGATCATTGACAATCTTGTTTATTATGAACTGGAAGCTGACACTGCTTGTGTTAGTGGTCGTTCCGCTGGCCGCTCTTATCTTGGTGCCGATTGGACGGAAAATGTTCTCCATTTCACGGGAAACACAAGATGAAACGGCTCGTTTTACAGGCCTGCTGAATCAAATTCTCCCGGAAATTAGACTTGTTAAAGCTTCAAATGCGGAGGATGTCGAATATGGGCGCGGGAAAATGGGGATTTCCTCATTATTTAAGCTTGGCGTTCGTGAAGCTAAGGTTCAATCACTTGTCGGCCCGCTTATCTCACTCGTGTTAATGGCAGCGCTTGTCGCAGTGATCGGATATGGCGGCATGCAGGTATCTTCAGGCGAGCTCACGGCCGGAGCGCTCGTGGCTTTTATTTTATATTTGTTCCAAATTATTATGCCGATGGGCCAAATTACAACATTCTTTACACAGCTGCAAAAATCAATCGGTGCAACAGAACGAATGATTGAGATCTTGGCAGAGGAAGAGGAAGATACAGTGACGGGAAAACAAATCGAAAATGCGCATCTGCCTATCCAGCTTGATCGCGTGTCTTTTGGATATAAGCCCGATCAGCTGATCTTAAAAGAGATCAGTGCCGTCATTGAAGCAGGGAAAGTGACAGCGATCGTCGGTCCGAGCGGCGGGGGAAAAACGACGCTGTTTAAGCTGCTTGAACGCTTTTACTCTCCGACTGCAGGGGCTATTCGGCTGGGGGACGAGCCGATTGACACTTATTCGCTTGAATCGTGGCGGGAGCACATCGGATATGTATCACAGGAAAGCCCGTTAATGTCGGGGACAATCAGAGAAAATATTTGTTACGGATTAGAACGAGATGTAACAGATGATGAGATCGAAAAAGCCGCGGAAATGGCCTATGCCCTCAATTTTATAAAGGAGCTGCCGAATCAGCTTGATACAGAAGTGGGCGAACGCGGCATCATGCTGTCAGGCGGACAAAGGCAAAGAATCGCAATTGCGAGAGCGCTTCTCCGTAACCCAAGCATTCTTATGCTCGATGAAGCCACTTCAAGCCTTGACAGCCAATCTGAAAAGTCAGTTCAGCAGGCGCTTGAGGTGCTGATGGAGGGCCGCACAACGATTGTGATCGCTCACCGCCTATCTACCGTTGTAGACGCGGACCAGCTTTTGTTTGTTGAAAAAGGGGAAATTACCGGTCGTGGAACACACCATGAATTAATGGCTTCCCATGATCTTTATCGGGATTTTGCTGAACAGCAGCTGAAAATGAACGCGGATTTAGAAAACAAAGCCGGGTAAATTTTGGTCGAATCAGCCAATAAAAAAGAGGAGGGAATTTCCCAATCCTTCCTTTTGAACTATTGAGGGGCTTACGATTTATGGTATACTACTGACGGTAATATTGTATAAAACGGAGGGTAGTTGTGGGAAAACACACTTCTGAACATAAAAATCACGCACAAATTGTCCAGCTGCTTCAAGATGGACAATATTTTTTTCATAAAGGTTTGAAAGCGTATAAAGAGCGCAATCTGAAACGGGCAAGCAAACTGATTCAGCGCGCGGTTCATTTGGAGCCGGAGGATTCAGAGATGCTTTCACAGCTTGCGGTCATTTACTCGGAAATGGGCCAGTATCAAGAGTCGAACGATCTTCTTGACTATATCATGGCTAATCTGGAGGCCGAAATGCCGGAATGCCATTACTTTAAAGCGAACAACTTTGCCCACCTGGGGCTCTTTCAAGAAGCTTATAAAGAAGCGGCCGCTTATTCTGATGCGGACCCGGACGGTGAATTCGCGGAAGAAAATGATAGTCTGCTTGATTTACTCGATCTAGGGGACGATGGTATTGAGGATTCGTTGTATGATCAGGATGAACTGCTGATGAAACAGGATCGGGCAAAATCATTGCTGGAAAGCGGCCAGCTTGCTGAAGCGGTTGCAGCGCTTGAGGAAATCACAGCTGAATATCCGGAGCTTTGGTCAGCATACAACAATCTGGCGCTTGCCTATTTCTATTCCGGAAACGTTGTAAAAGCGAAGCAAACCGCGTATGAAGTGCTTTCTCATAATGAAGGAAATCTTCATGCCTTATGCAATCTTCTCGTTTTCTACTATTATGAAAGAGAAGATGAAAAAGTGGCGGAATTGAGTGAGCAGCTTTCTAATGTCTATCCAATGCTGTTGGAACAGCGTTATAAACTGGGTGCTACCTTGGCGCTTGTCGGCCGTTACGAGCTTGGGTATAAATGGCTCAAATCATTATATAAAACCGGCTTTGAAGGTGACGACACATTCTTTTACTGGCTCTCGTGCTCTGCTTATTTTACGGGGCATACCGACTTTGCCGAGACGATCTGGAGAAAAGTCGAGTCGCAATATCCCGGAGAAGACCGCCCTGCGCCTTGGGTTGAGCGAAGGGAAGCACTTCCTTCATCTGTAGAGCAGCGTCTCGCAGCCTATTATATCAGCAGTACAAAGGGAGAAACGGAGCATCTTGAAGCGGTAATACGCTCAAAGAGAATTACCGCTCCTTTTGAAAATCACTTTGTAAAGCTGCTTTTGAATGGAGACTCTGTGGCAGCTGACGTTTCAGAGGATGCGCTGTTCGCCTATCAAACGGTCAAATTATTAGAGCAAGCTGAAAAAGAAGAGATGACAACAGAAGTCATGAGTTGCTGGGTTTTTCATGTCATCCAGCAAATCCGCGCAGCCGCTCCGTTGAAGAATGAGAAAGGCTGGGCGGCAGCGATCTGTTATATTTGGAAAGAAGCCCACGGCAAGCAAGACACGAAAAAAGACACAGCAGCCCGATTTGGCATCTCTCCGGCAACGTTGACGAAATATATGAAATATATTGATGATATTCTAGAATAGTATATTTTGAAGAGTCGATTTGTTTAATCGACTCTTTTTTTGTTTGGTAGATTATATTAAGAAAATAATATCGACAGTTTTTTTACACGCTTAAGAAAAATGACAAATGATGTGTGGTTTGACATCTGTTTGAAACATAAATGTAATAAAATTTATCGCTAATTTGTCGAAACTTGATGGTATAATGATTCTCGTACATAAGGAATTAGTGTTTTTTACATATGATGTGAAATAAACGCTATACAACCAGAATAAGAGATGCACAGAATAATTAACCATAAACAACCATCATTCCTCGTAGAGTATGAGGAACGAAACTTGATGTTCAAAATACGATTCCAAATGAGGACAGGTTCACAGTAAAAGGGAGGATATAAAAAGTGAGAAAGAGTTTAATTACACTTGGTTTGGCTTCCGTCATCGGGACAAGCAGTTTTTTGATCCCATTTACAAGTAAAACTGCATCGGCGGAAACATTAGATGAAAAGAAACAAAAAATCGAAAGCAAGCAATCTGAGGTTGCTTCCAGCATTGAAGCGAAGGAAAAAGAATTAACTGAGCTTCAGGAAAATCAATCAAAGATTGAAAAAGAACTGCAAGGCATTAACGCTAAGGCGCTTGATACAAGCAACAAGATCGAAGATAAAAAAGAAGAAAACGATAAAACAAAAGAAGAAATCAAAAAACTGAAAAAAGAGATTAAAGAAACAGAAGCACGCATCGAAAAACGCAATGAAATCCTGAAAAAACGCGTTCGTTCTTTACAGGAAAGCGGCGGATCTCAAGGATACATAGATGTTCTTTTAGGATCAACAAGCTTTGGTGACTTTATCTCTCGTGCGACTGCGGTCTCATCTATTGTGGACGCAGACAAAGATTTAATCAAACAGCAAGAGCAGGATAAAGCGAAGCTCGAAGATTCTGAAGCGGATTTGAATAACAAGCTGAAAGAAGTTCAAGCTGCATTGGCTAAATTAGAAACAATGCAAAAAGACCTTGATAAACAGCTTAATGAAAAAGACAAGCTTTTCGACGAAGCAAAAGCAAGCCAAAAGAAAACGGCTAAAGCGATTTCTGAATTAAAATCAGAAGCGTCTGAACTTGCAAATCAAAAAGCAAATACTGAAGCTGAACAAGCTCGCATCAAAAAAGAACAAGAAGCAGCTGCTGCTTTGATCAAAAAGCAGGAAGAAGCACAAAAAGCATCTGATGAAACACAAACAGATGACAGCCAAACGGCTACAACTGAATCAGCGAAAGCAAGCTCATCTGATGATTCTTCAGACAATTCTTCTAACGGTTCATCAAACAGTTCGTCTAACGGCTCATCTTCTAAGAAGAGCAGCGGTTCAAACAGCAATTCAGGCGGCACTGTTATCAGCAACTCCGGCGGAATTGAAGGCGCGATCAGCGTTGGTTCAAGCATTGTAGGACAATCTCCTTACAAGTTTGGCGGCGGACGCAGCCAATCTGATATCAACAACCGTATTTTTGACTGCTCATCATTCGTACGCTGGGCATACGCTTCTGCAGGTGTTAACCTTGGGCCTGTAGGCGGAACAACAACTGATACGTTAGTTGGCAGAGGACAAGCTGTCAGCGCGTCTGAAATGAAACGCGGAGACCTTGTGTTCTTTGACACTTACAAAACAAACGGACACGTAGGAATCTACTTAGGAAACGGTACTTTCCTAAACGACAATACATCTCATGGCGTATCTGTTGACTCTATGAGCAATCCTTACTGGAAAGCAGCATTTAAAGGCGTTGTAAGACGTGTTGTTCAATAATAAATATGACAAGGGCCTTCTACAAACAGAAGGCTCTTTCTTTATTAACATATACCCTTTTTGAATACATTTAATCGTGTTGAGCAAAAAAATAGCGTATCACCATGAGATTTTATAGGATATGGGTAAGGAATACGTTTGATGGGGATTCTTATCTTATAAGAAAGAGCCCAAACTTGAAAAGATGGTTTAAGGAGTGAATAGTGTGTCAGAAGAAAAAATTTATGACGTGATTATAATCGGCGCGGGCCCTGCTGGGATGACGGCCGCTGTATACACATCGAGAGCAAATTTATCGACATTAATGATTGAAAGAGGAATTCCCGGCGGACAAATGGCCAATACGGAAGATGTAGAAAACTATCCTGGATTCGAAAGTATCCTTGGGCCTGAGCTTTCTAACAAAATGTTTGAACACGCGAAAAAATTCGGCGCCGAATACGCTTATGGCGATATTAAAGAAGTCGTTGACGGCAAAGAGTACAAAGTAATTAAAGCTGGTTCAAAAGAATATAAAGCGCGTGCTGTCATTATTGCTGCAGGTGCGGAGTATAAAAAAATCGGTGTGCCTGGCGAGAAGGAATTAGGCGGACGCGGTGTATCTTATTGTGCGGTATGTGACGGGGCTTTCTTTAAAGGCAAAGAGCTTGTTGTTGTCGGCGGCGGAGATTCTGCGGTTGAAGAAGGTGTGTACCTGACACGTTTCGCTTCCAAAGTAACGATCGTTCATAGACGTGATAAACTCCGTGCGCAAAGCATTCTTCAAGCGAGAGCATTTGATAATGAAAAAGTTGACTTCCTATGGAACAAAACCGTGAAAGAAATTCATGAGGAAAACGGCAAAGTCGGTAACGTAACGCTTGTCGATACGGTAACCGGTGAAGAAAGTGAATTCAAAACAGATGGCGTATTCATCTACATCGGCATGCTTCCTCTATCTAAACCGTTTGAAAACCTGGGCATTACGAATGAAGAAGGCTACATCGAAACAAACGACCGCATGGAAACTAAGGTTGAAGGGATTTTCGCTGCCGGAGACATTCGCGAAAAATCACTGCGCCAAATTGTAACAGCTACAGGAGACGGAAGCATTGCGGCACAAAGCGTTCAGCATTATGTCGAAGAGCTTCAAGAAACGCTGAAAACCTTAAAATAAAAAGGGCTGTCACACGAGTTTCACATTACGTTACTGGGTTTTAATTCCGCTGTAACACATGTGTAATGCTTTTCGGTTATGATTAATAAAGTAATTGACCCCCTTTTTATAATGAATACACTTTTTTGGCACGGATTCTCCAGTTATCCGTGTCCTTTTTTTGTCCAAAAATAAAAGATGAATGCCGATTACAGCAAAATCATCTGAATTAACGAAAGAATATGCTGTAAAATAGAAGAAAAGATTGTCAATGTCTCTTCATTGTGGGAGGCATCTTGAAGCGGTATAATAAAGAGACGATGACAGGACGAAGGTTAGGTGACGTACTTGCAAAGAGTGACAAATTGTGTGCTTCAGACGGATGACAAAGTTCTTCTGCTGCAAAAGCCGAGACGCGGCTGGTGGGTCGCGCCGGGCGGCAAGATGGAGAGCGGAGAATCAGTCAGAGACTCCGTCATCAGAGAGTACAGAGAAGAGACTGGTATCTATATCATAAATCCTCAATTAAAAGGCGTTTTTACCTTTATTATTAAAGACGGTGACCACATTGTCTCCGAGTGGATGATGTTTACGTTTGTCGCTGATTCTTATACAGGACAAAATGTATCAGAATCCGAGGAAGGCAAGCTGCAGTGGCATGATGTCAATGACATTCAGAGCCTGCCTATGGCCCCTGGAGACGGCCATATCCTTGATTTTATGATGAAGGGACAAGGGCTGCTGCACGGCACATTTACGTATACACCGGACTTTGAGCTGCTCAGTTATCGTTTAGACCCGCAGCATATCAAATAGAAAGACAAGTCAGGGGGGAGAAAGATGAGTGTTAGTGAATCACATGATATTCAGCTTGTCATTATAACCGGAATGTCGGGAGCGGGGAAAACTGTCGCCATTCAAAGCTTTGAAGATCTCGGCTATTTCTGCGTCGATAATCTTCCGCCTTCATTGCTTCCGAAGTTTTTAGAGCTGATGAAGGAATCAAATTCGAAAATGAGCAAAGTTGCGCTCGTGATGGATCTGCGCGGCCGCGAATTTTTTGACAGGCTGATTGAAGCGCTGGATGAAATGGCCGAGAATCCGTGGATCACACCGCGAATTTTATTCCTGGACGCGAAGGATTCCATTCTCGTCACGAGATATAAAGAAACGAGACGCTCGCATCCGCTGGCAGCGACTGGCCTGCCGCTTGAAGGCATTGCGCTGGAACGAGAGCTGCTTGAGGAATTAAAAGGCCGTTCTCAAATCATTTACGATACATCTGACATGAAGCCGCGTGATTTACGCGAAAAAATTGTAAAGCACTTTGCCTCAAACCAAGGAGAGACATTTACCGTAAATGTGATGTCATTTGGTTTTAAATACGGTATCCCGATTGACGCAGATCTCGTCTTTGATGTCAGATTTTTGCCGAATCCGTACTATATCGAAAGCATGCGGCCGCTGACTGGCAAGGATGAAGAGGTTTCCTCTTACGTCATGAAGTGGAATGAAACGCAAAAGTTCAATGAGAAATTAATTGATCTGCTGAGCTTTATGCTTCCATCTTACAAAAGAGAAGGAAAAAGCCAGGTCGTCATTGCGATCGGCTGCACAGGGGGCCAGCACCGCTCTGTGACACTTGCCGAGAATCTAGCTGATTATTTCAAAAAGGATTACTATACTCATGTTACTCACCGGGACATTGAAAAGAGAAGCCGGAAATAAGATGGGACAAAAACCGAAAATCGCAATCTTTGGCGGCGGTACGGGACTTTCTGTATTGCTTCGGGGCCTAAAACATAAACCCGTTGACATCACGGCCATTGTAACAGTTGCCGATGATGGGGGAAGCTCTGGCCGTCTGCGGAATGAACTGAAAATTCCGCCTCCCGGAGACATCAGAAATGTGCTTGCCGCTTTATCCGATGTGGAGCCGCTTGTTGAAGATCTTTTTCAGCACCGCTTCAATAAAGGGAATGACTTAACAGGCCATTCTCTCGGGAATTTGATTTTGGCAGCGATGACAAATATAACCGGTGATTTTTTTCACGCTGTCACAGAAATGAGCAAGGTGCTGAATGTAAGAGGGAAGGTTTTGCCGGCTGCAAATACCAGTGTTGTTTTGCATGCTGAGATGGAAGACGGCCGCGTGGTCTCAGGCGAGTCAACGATTCCGGCATACGGACAGCGCATTAAGCGTGTTTTTCTCACGCCTGAACAGATTGACCCGCTGCCGGAAACGATAGACGTGATCAGGGAAGCGGATTTGATTATTATCGGCCCGGGAAGCCTCTATACAAGCATTCTTCCCAATTTGCTCGTCCCAAAAATCGGGGAAGAAGTGATAAAGGCGCCGGCGAAAAAAGTATACATTTGCAACGTGATGACTCAGCCCGGTGAAACGCTCCATTACACCGCTGCTGATCATGTGAAAGCGCTCAATCAGCATATGGGCTGCGGTTTTATTGATACGATATTAGTGAACAGTGAAGACATTCCCGACGAAATAAAGCGTAAGTACGAAATGGAATCCGCACGTCCTGTTGATTTTGATATCGATGAGCTGAAAGCGATGGGGCTTGAAGTCATCAGAGACCAAATCGTAACGTATAAAAATGACGTAATTCGTCACGATACACATAAAGTGGCCTCTCTTCTTGTTGATTTACTGAAAGAATGAAGCCTTGAAATGAGGTGGCTATATGTCATTTGCATCAGAAACAAAAAAAGAATTAACCAATCTGGAAGTGAAAGACTGCTGCATTAACGCCGAGCTGTCTGCACTCATCCGGATGAATGGAGCTTTATCATTTACAAACCGCCATCTCGTACTCGATGTTCAAACCGAAAACGCGGCGATTGCCCGCCGCATCTATACATTGCTGAAAAAACAATATGACGTGTCGGTCGAGCTGCTGGTCAGAAAGAAAATGCGGCTGAAAAAGAACAACGTCTATATTGTGCGTTTTTCAGAAAATGCAAAAGCGATCTTAGAGGATTTAAAAATACTCGGGGAGAATTTTGTGTTTGAACGAAGTATTTCGAAAGAGCTGGTCAAAAAGAGATGCTGCAAGCGTTCTTATATGAGAGGAGCATTTTTGGCAGGAGGTTCGGTCAATAATCCGGAAACCTCCTCGTATCATTTAGAAATCTTCTCTCTTTATAAGGAGCATAACGATTCATTATGTGACCTGTTAAATGAGTTTCAGTTAAACAGCAAAACGCTTGAACGGAAAAAAGGCTACATCACCTATTTAAAAGAGGCTGAAAAGATTACAGAGTTTCTGAACGTAATCGGCGCTCACAACTCGCTTCTGCGATTTGAGGATGTCAGAATCGTTCGGGACATGAGAAATTCGGTCAACCGCCTCGTCAATTGTGAAACAGCCAACTTAAACAAAACGATCGGCGCTTCGCTGAGACAGGTGGAAAATATTAAATACATCGATGAAAGAATCGGCCTGGAGGCGCTTCCTGAAAAACTTCGGGAAATCGCGCAGCTGCGGATTGACTATCAGGAAGTGACGCTGAAAGAGCTGGGGGAAATGGTAGCAAGCGGGAAAATCAGCAAGTCAGGGATCAATCACAGGCTGAGAAAACTTGACGAAATCGCAGAACAGCTGCGGACAGGGCAAACCGTCACTTTAAAATAACCGTAAAGAAAAGGGGAGATCTTATGGTTCAACAGAAAGTGGAAGTTCGATTAAAGACAGGACTGCAAGCACGTCCTGCTGCTTTGTTTGTACAAGAAGCAAACCGGTTTACGTCAGATGTGTTTCTTGAGAAGGATGGGAAAAAGGTAAACGCCAAAAGCATCATGGGGCTGATGAGCCTGGCGGTAAGCACAGGCACTGAGGTTACCTTGATTGCCCAGGGAGAAGATGAACAAGAGGCGCTGGAGAAGCTGGCTGCTTACGTTCAAGAAGAAGTTTAGGTGATAAAAATGAGTGACTTTCTAAAAGACTGCTTTCAGAAAATCGGCTGGGAGAAAGACCATGTCAGCTTCGGCGATCTTCCCCTTTTTCTCAAAGCAATGGCATACCGTTTTCCATTTGAAAACCGTGCCGTACTTGCAAAAGAGAATTATAGGGTAACAAAAGAAGATCTATGGCGGCGTCTGGTCAAAGAACAGCACGGCGGCCTATGCTACGATTTAAATGGCTTCCTTTATTTTGTCTTGCGTGAGGCCGGTTTTCATGTGAAGCTCATTCGAGGAACGGTTTATGCAGGCAATCAAGAGGGATGGGCGCTAGAAGGGACGCATGCTGCTGTATTGCTGTCTGCGGAAAACGGCGATTACCTCGTTGATATTGGTTTCGGCATCAACCTGGCGCTTCAGCCGATACCGATTTCCGGAGAAACGGTACAGTCACCAGTCGGGTCATTCCGAATCAAAAAAGAAGAGACAGAAATGGGCAGCCATGTGCTGCTGATGGACAAAGGAGAAGGCTGGCAAATTGGGTACGCCTTTACCCTTGAAGAGAGCGATCTCTGTGATTTAGATAACATGAAGGACATGATTCACTCTCATGAAAAATCTCCTTTTAACAAATCACCGCTTGCCTCAAAGCTGACACCGAGCGGAAGGATGGTCATGTCAGACCGCCATTTCACGATTCATGAAAACGGCGGTGACATTCAAAAAAGGGATATCGGCCCTACAGAATTTGAAGAGAAATTAAATACTCATTTTTTGTAACGTAAAAAGCTTGCAGGTTATCTGCAAGCTTTTTCTTATGAGCAAGTGTAGATTGCTGTATCAAATGCGTCTTCAGGGATATACAGTTTTCCCTTTTCGTATTTATAAGGAATTTCATTCTCTTTAAAGCACTCTTTGGTATAGTCAGTTAGTGTATCCCCAATTTCTATGTATTTCCCGGTATAGTTGGGCTGACATGCTGAAAGAATTGACGTAATGGCCAGAAACAGCATGATTTTCTTCATCACGACACCTGCCTATTATGAAAATTTTACCTATACCATTCTATCATATCGAAAAGAAAAAGACCGATTTACTATTCTGCACATGCTATAATAATTTTGGAATCTTCTAGAAAAATCATTGTGATGTACATATAAGGGGGATCAACGTGTATCGGATTTTGCTTGTGGAAGATGATGAGCGGATTGCTTCTTTGCTGGGCGGTCATCTTCAAAAATACGGATATGAAGTAAAAATTGCTGAACAGCTGAATGATATAAAATTGGAATTTGCAGAAATGAAGCCTGATCTTGTCCTGCTTGACATCAACCTGCCTTTTTTTGACGGGTTTTATTGGTGCAGGCAAATACGTACGATTTCTAATGCGCCGATTATCTTTATATCAGCACGGACCGATGAGCTGAATCAGGTAATGGCGATTGAAAATGGCGGCGATGATTATATCACAAAGCCGTTCCATTTAGAGGTAGTGATGGCCAAAATCAAAAGCGTCCTGCGCCGCACATATGGTGAATATTCGCCCTCTTTGCCGCAGGAATCAAGAATAGTGGAACTTGGCGGGCTGACGATTTATCCTGATCAGAATGAAGCGGAGTGGAACAGTGTCCGGATTTTGTTTTCCCAAAAAGAATTCCAGCTTCTCTCGATTTTTGTGAGGGAGCATAAAAAAATTGTCTCCCGTGATGTGCTATTGGAGGCGTTATGGGATGACGTTGATTTTGTCGATGACAACACGTTAACGGTCAATGTCAACCGGCTGCGGAGAAAACTGGAGAATGCCGGACTGAAAGATTGTATTTCAACAATCAGAGGACAAGGCTATCAATTTCAAGTCAATCGGAAGGATGAAGCGGAGTGTTAAAGACGTATCTCATCGACCGTTTCGCCATTATACTATTTTCATTATTAGGGATAGGGGCCAGCATGCTGATTGCGTATTTAAGCATCATAGAGAGCGGCGCAGAACCATCTAAAGAAAATATGGTGTATATATGGATTTTGCCTGGTGTTCTTCTAGCTGCCGGTTTTGCAGCTGATTACGTTCGGCAATATTCCTTTCTCACTTATGTCAAAAAGCTTGCAGAGCAAGCGTCTGCTGCAAATGACATCGGACAGTCTTTGAAAGCCCGAAAGCCAAGAACAGGAGAGCAAGCGCTTTGGACGAAAATGATCAACGCACTCGGGCAGCAATACGAAAGCAGGCTCTCACAATATATCAATCAGCAAAAGCAGCATTATACCTTCACCAATCAATGGGTCCACCATATGAAAACACCGGTATCCGTCATTTCCTTAATGATTCAGGAAGGAAAAAGCGGAACCGCACCCTCTTTTCCGACGTTTTTAGAGGAGCTGGAGGATGAGAATGAGAGATTTCGCCACGGTCTTGATATGATGCTGCAAACGGCTCGGCTGGAGGAATTTTCCTTTGATGTAAAACCGCAAACCTTTGATTTGGCAGAAATGGTTCGTTCACTGATCAATCAGGAAAAACGTCAGTTTATTAAACGGCGCCTTTTTCCAACATTACATGTGCCGCCAAATGCCGTTCAGATTTCCAGTGATCAAAAGTGGCTTTCCTTTGTTGTCGAGCAAATCCTTTTCAACGCTTTAAAATATTCAAAGCAAGGTGTTGGAGACCCTATTACAATCCGGATTGAAACACAGGGACATGAGACACGATTGTCGGTTGCCGACGAAGGAATCGGCATACCGCCGCAGGATCTGCCGCGGATTTTTGACGCGTTTTTTACCGGAGAAAACGGACGAACCATGAAAGAGGCAACTGGAATGGGCCTTTATTTAGCAAAACAGGTGTGCAGCCGTCTCGGCCATAAGCTGTATGCGGAATCAAAAGAAGGGGCTGGCACTGTGATGACCATCGTGTTTTCAAGTGACACCCTCGTGAATGTGACAGCATTGTAAGGTTGGGGAGCGGAATTGCAAGAAAGTTCGATGGGAGGATGCTGACTTCCTTTTTATAATAAAGAAAAAGGAGGAGCAGAACATGAACGTGTTGCAAACAACGAACCTATCGAAAACGTACTATTCAAATAAAGGGACAATCTCATATCAAGCGCTCAGCGGCTTTGATCTCAGTGTGGCAAAAGGAGAATTTGTCGGGATTATGGGGCCGTCGGGAAGCGGAAAAACCACGCTTTTAAATTTGCTGGCTACCATTGATAAGCCGACGCAGGGCGAGATGATGATCAACGGCATTCAGCCGAAAACGTTAAAGGACCAGGACCTGGCTATGTTTCGCAGAAGAGAACTCGGCTTTGTCTTTCAGGACTTTAATCTGCTTGATACACTGACGATACGTGAAAATATTCTCTTGCCGCTCGCATTGGATAAGGTAAAGCTGAAAGAAATGGAAGCCCGTTTGGATGAACTGGCGGATACGCTGCAAATTAAGCATATTCTTGACCACCGGACATACGAAGTGTCGGGCGGGCAGCAGCAGCGGGCAGCCTGTGCCAGAGCGATTATTCACAATCCGGCCCTCATTCTTGCAGATGAACCGACAGGAAACCTCGACTCAAAATCGGCAAAGCAAGTGATGAACACGCTGGCTCAGCTGAATGAAGAAAAGGAAGCGACGATTTTATTGGTTACGCATGATGCCACAGCGGCAAGCTTCTGTAAACGGATTGTGTTTATTAAAGACGGACGTTTCTTTTCAGAGATTCACAGAGGAACAAACAGGCAGGTGTTTTATCAAAGTATATTGGATACCTTGAGTGTGTTGGGAGGCGATTTTCATGAATTTGAGAACCATCGCCCGTAAAAACATTCTTGGGAATCTGCAACGATATGTCGCCTACTTTTTAAGCTGTGTGTTTGCCGTTTCAGTGTTTTTTGTCTTCACATCTTTTATTTTTCATCCTGATGTCAATGAAGACAATATATATGGCGGAAGCCTTGTCAAAACATGCTTGAGTGCAGCTCTTGTCGTCATCATTGTGTTTTGTATATTTTTCATCACATATTCCAATTCGGCTTTTTTGCAGGCAAGAAAGAAAGAGTTTGGCCTGCTGACGCTGTTTGGCACATCAAAGCAGCAGCTTCGCAAGATGATTTATTATGAGCAATCACTCATTTCTCTTGCAGCGATTGCGGCCGGCATTGGAGCAGGTCTTTTATTTTCAAAACTGTTTTTTATGATCATGACATGGATGCTCAGCGTGAAGGTGCCGATTTCGTTTGCCATTGTACCGAAAGCGTTTGTGATGACAGCTGTCGGCTTTCTCATCCTGTTTCAGACGCTGCTCATTTTGTCACTGGGGCGGATTCGGAAGCTGGAAATCATTGAACTGATTAAATCGGCCCAAAAGCCGAAAAGCCTGCCGGTCTATTCGAAATGGCTCACTGTGCTGTCTTTGCTTTGTCTTGGCAGCGGTTATTACTTATCTGCAACAGCCAATGCGATCGACATGATGTTTCGTGTCTTTCCAATTTTGATCTTAGTATTAATCGGGACGTATTTCTTTTTTACCCAAAGCAGTGTGGCGTTCTTCCGCATGCTGTACAGAAAGAAAAACAGCTTCTATAAAGGCACGAATATTATTGTGCGTTCCAACATGATATTCAGGCTGAAGGATCATGCACGCATGCTGTTTTTAACCTCTGTCATTACGGCGGTCATACTCACAGCTACAGGTGTCATCTATATGTTTTATTCCGATTTACAAACGCAGGAGGAGCAAAGCATTCCTCAGTCTGTTTCCTGGGTAGAAAAAGACGCGTCTCGATTTCAGGTCATGAAGCCTGAGACGGCTGAGCATACATTGAAAAAAGCTCATGCTGTTATCAAGTATAAGGTGGATACAACAGGGATTCCGGTCACTTTCCAATCCGATTTGCCGTATGGAAACAAGAAAACAGAAACGGAAGCCTTGCTGATTCCAGCAAATATCTATAATCTAGTCGCAAAGGAAAAAGGGCTTCCAGTTATTCATTTACAAGAAAATGAAGCATTTATTAATGTTCCTTTTCAAATGATGGTGAAAGACACATTTGGAGAAGGGGAAACAGCGGCATTTCATATGAAGTCAGGAAAAACACTTTCCTACACAATGAAAAAGCAGCAAAACAAAGGGATATTGATGTCAGTCGATGGAGTCAGCCGTTTATTGGTCGTCAGCGAAAAGAGCTTTGACAGTCTGTCACAGAATGTGCCGCTGAAGGAACAGATGAGAGTGGTAGGTTATGAGCTTGAGCATTGGCAGGAGACGGTGGATGTCTCTGAAAAGCTTGAAAACATGGTGCCGAAAGAACATATATCTGATTTTCAAACGCGTGCTCCAAGCTATCAAATCGTGAAGCAGGGAGTTGCATTAATGCTGTTTATTGGTCTGTTTGTCAGCGTGCTGTTTTTTATCGTGCAAGGAAGCATGCTGTATTTGCGGATGTTTACAGAAATAGAAGATACAAGAGTGCAAGTTTTAGCATTAAAGAGAATGGGAATTACAGACAGAGAGATTCACTCGATCCTTGGAAAACAAATTGGATTTTTGTTCTTCATCCCATTTATTGCGGGCACAATTCACGCCGGCTTTGCGTATGCAGCGTTAAGCAATATGCTGAATTCCAACTTATTTTTTGAGGCTGTAATTGTCATCTTCATTTATTTTGTGTTCCAGGCTGTTTATTATATCGTTACCCGCCATATTTATAAGCGTGCTGTTCTTCAGCGAATGTAATATGAAATCCGGTCTGTATCAGACCGGATTTTTGATTTATTGAAATTCTCTTGTGAGATTTTTCGGTGTTTGTCCTTGAATGGCTGCGATCATATTTTCGGCAGCCTGTTTGCACATGTTGAAGCGCACTTTAGCTGTTGCTGAACCAATGTGAGGAAGCAACGTGACATTATCCAACTGTAAGAGCGGGTTATCTTGGGTAACAGGCTCTTTTTCGTATACGTCTAAGCCGGCTCCTCTGATCCAGCCTTCCTGAAGGGCGCGAATCAGCGCTTTTTCATCAACTGTCTTTCCCCGGGAAATATTGACGAAAATTGCTGAATCCTTCATCATCTTAAATTCACGTTCGCCTATCATATGGTACGTTTCATCTGTTAGCGGCGTAATGAGCAGAATAAAATCAGATTGCTCCAGCAATGTATCAAGCTCAGCGTACTTAACGCCGATGCTGTCTTCCGTTTCTTGTTTGCGATGGCGGTTATGATAAAGCACTTCCATATCAAAACCAAATTTGGCGCGTCTCGCTGCTTGTTCGCCAATTCTGCCCATGCCGATAATGCCTAACGTTTGATGGTGAACGTCAATGCCGAAAAGCGCTTCCTCTTCAACGGTTCCCCATTTTCCCGCTCTGACAAAACGGTCCAGTTCGGCAACACGTCTGGCAGAAGACAGAATCAAAGAAAAGGCCAGATCTGCTACTGTGTCATCCAGTGTATAAGGTGTATGAGTGCCGACGACTCCTCTTTCTTTCATTGCTTCTATATCGAAGTTATCGTAGCCTACTGATTGGTTGCTGACCACCTTGAGCTTTGGCGCGTGTTCCAGCAATTCACGATTGA
Organism: Bacillus sp. ATD; assembly: GCF_050585765.1. Taxonomy (NCBI): domain Bacteria; kingdom Bacillati; phylum Bacillota; class Bacilli; order Caryophanales; family Bacillaceae; genus Bacillus; species Bacillus sp. ATD. Next base: position 458,865 of record NZ_JBOBQH010000001.1, read on the forward strand.
TTGACGGTCCGGACGTTCCTGACGTTAAAAGCCCTTCCGCATCTTTTAATTTCTCAAATAGCACATCACTCGGAAGCGTATCCTCCTGCCATACCTCATAACGGCAATGTTCACCGATGAATGCTTCAATCTCTTCAGGAATCGGTTTTGTGATAAATACAAATGGTTTCAACAAGGCTCCCCCTTTATGGCTGTCGTCCATTTTATTATATCGGAAATAAATAGATGTTAAAAATATGGCTGCGTCCATTTTAATTTCTGGTTCTTTTGAACTTAAAATGGAGATCGGACAGCTAAATCCGCTTAAAAAAGTTTTTTAATTATCAGAATTCACCTATATTTTTTGTCAGACAAATCATCAATATCGAGTTGGAGCCAGATTATAGGATTCAATAAATATAAATTTTATTATCTTTGAAAGATATAAATGTTTATGTTTTGATTCTACAGTCCAATTATAGTGTCTTTTTTTGAAAGCCTTTTCGCAGTGAATTCCTATGCTATAATTCCTTACTGTAAGCTGGGGAAGAAGGCTTGCAAAATCATATGGATGGGAGATGAATCAAATGGTTTCTTTAACATCAATTTTGGAACACAATCAGCGGTTTGTCAGAGAGAAGAAGTATGAACCGTACAAAACGACAAAGTTTCCTTCAAAAAAGCTCGTCATTGTCACCTGTATGGATACAAGGCTTACAGAACTTCTTCCGCAAGCAATGGGGCTTAAAAACGGTGATGCTAAAATTGTAAAAAACGCGGGAGCCATCGTTTCTCACCCATTTGGAAGCGTGATGAGAAGCATACTGGTCGCGATTTATGAATTGCAGGCTGAAGAGGTATGCATTATCGGCCATCATGAATGCGGAATGTCAGGACTGAATGCTTCCTCAATTCTTGAGAAAGCAAAGGAACGCGGAGTAGAGGATAGCTGCCTGAATTTGCTGACGAGCGCCGGACTTGATTTGAAAACGTGGCTGACCGGTTTTCACAGCGTGGAAGAAAGCGTTTCCCACAGTGTGAATCTGATCAAGAACCATCCGTTGCTGCCGAAAAAGGTGCCGGTACACGGGCTTGTCATTCATCCTGAAACAGGAAAACTAGATGTGGTCATTAACGGTTATGAAACTGAGCTCATAAACACACATTTATAAGGGAGGTTATAGCAAAATATGCGATTCTCAGGGAGATTCAAGGGATACAATTTGCAGAAATTTCAGAAAGATTTAATTGCAGGTATTGTAGTAGGTGTCGTGGCAATTCCATTAGGGATGGCGTTTGCCATTGCCTCGGGAGTCGAGCCTGAATATGGGCTGTACACTGTTGTTATAGCTGGGATTTGTATTTCTTTGTTTGGAGGATCTAAATATCAAATTGGCGGTCCGACGGGCGCCTTTGTCCCGATTTTATTCGGCATTATCATGCAGTATGGCTTGGAAAATCTGCTGATTGCCGGGTTTATGGCAGGAGTGATGCTGGTGCTGTTCGGGCTGTTTAAGCTCGGAAAAATAATGAAATTCGTGCCGAAACCCGTTATCGTCGGTTTTACAGCCGGAATTGCCGTGCTGATCTTTACGGAACAAATCGCTAATTTTCTCGGATTGAGAAATGTTGAAAAACATGAGAACTTTCATCACAACATGTTTGAAATTGTGCAGCAGCTCGGCACCTTTAACGTGTATGCCATTTTGACAGCTGTGATCGGGCTCGTCATTTTGCTTGTATCCGCCAAGGTGATGCCTAAAGTGCCGGGCGCTTTGTTGGCGCTTCTTATTTCCACAGTGGTCGCGGTTGTCTTTTTCCCTGACCGCATGGCAACGATTGGGTCAACTTATGGAGAAATCCCCCGCCATTTGCCTGAATTTCAGTTTCCTGAGCTTACTCTGGATAAAATGGTCATGCTGTTTCCGGCAGCGCTTGTCATCGCGCTTCTTGGAGGACTTGAGTCGATTTTGTCGGCAATGGTCGCTGATAACATGAAGGGCTCAAAGCATGACAGCAACAAAGAGCTTGTCGGCCAGGGGATTGCGAATATGGCAGCGCCCTTGTTTGGCGGAATCCCGGCTACAGGAGCGATTGCAAGAACGGCGACCAATATAAAAAACGGAGCGGTTTCCCCTGTTTCCGGCGTCGTTCACGGTGTAGTCGTTCTCCTTGTCCTGCTTGTATTCGCGCCTTATGCCTCCCATGTGCCGCTTGCCAGTATGGCACCGATTCTCATGGTGGTCGCGTGGAATATGAGTGAGCGCAAGGAAGTCGCAAATATGCTGAGACTGAAAAACGCTGATTCCTTTATTTTGGCGGCGACCTTCGCCCTCACGGTTCTGTTTGACTTAATCATCGGTGTGGCAACCGGATTGCTGCTTGCATTCGTGTTCTTTATCAGAAGAATGAGCGAAGCGACCCGCATCCACAATCAGGAATCGCATCCTGTTCTGGCGAAGAGAGAAGATCCATCTGTCAGTATGTATGCAATAGAAGGGCCGCTGTTTTTCGGATCAATTGATTCCCTTGAATCGTCATTGCTGGAGCATGTACAGAAAAAACCGAAAACCCTCATCCTGCTCATGAATAAGGTGCACTATATGGATACGTCAGCTGAAGCGGTGCTAGGGAACATTATGAATCGAATTAAGCGCCACAATGGAAAGCTGATGATTGTAGGATTACAATCGCAGCCGAAGGAGCTGCTGCATAAAACAGGCCTTTTTCACAAAATAGGAAAACAGCATTTCTTTGATCACCATGATGAAATCACAGGTTAAAAAAAGCGGCCATTGCGGCCGCTTTTTTTATGCATGCTCAAATCGTTTTGTCAGTTTTTCTTGGTGGGCCTTCATGACGTCTTCTAAAGAGACACCATACATATCAGCAAGAATGGCGATATTTCCGATGACATCTCCCATTTCTTCGATCAATTCTTGTTTTTTCTCAGCGCGTGACGATTCTTTCTCATCCGGCCGGTCTCTGCCAATTTCATACGCCCTCACAGCCTGGGCCAGTTCTCCGGCTTCCTCCATTAAAAAGCCGACCCGAATAAACGGCCCGTATTCTGTCCAGCCTCTTTTTTCGTAAAACTCTTTCATCCATTTTTCTGCATCAGCCAGCTGCAACATCATCACTCCTGCATTCTTTATGTATTTCATATTGATATTATCACATGAAGATGGGACAATATATAGTGTCTTTCGGGATATTTAACACGATATATAGATGCGGAGATGACAAGATGAAAACCATTTGTGTATTTGCAGGGTCAAACCCAGGGGGAAATGAAGCGTATAAAAGAAAAGCGGCAGAGCTTGGCACGTACATGGCTGAGCAGGGAATCGGGCTTGTCTATGGGGGCTCCCGCGTAGGCTTGATGGGCACGATTGCTGACGCGATTATGGAAAACGGCGGAACTGCAATCGGGGTCATGCCGAGCGGTTTGTTCAGCGGAGAAGTTGTTCATCAAAACCTGACTGAGCTGATTGAAGTAAACGGGATGCATGAACGAAAGGCTAAAATGAGCGAGCTGGCGGACGGCTTTATCTCGATGCCGGGAGGGTTCGGTACATATGAAGAATTATTTGAAGTGCTTTGCTGGGCACAGATCGGCATCCACCAAAAACCAATCGGACTGTACAATGTAAACGGATATTTTGAACCGATGATGAAAATGGTGAAATACAGTATACAAGAAGGGTTTTCTAACGAATCGCACCTAAAACTGATTCACAGCTCATCACGGCCGGATGAGTTAATTGAGCAAATGCAGAATTATTCTTATCCGATTTTAGAGAAAAAGTGGACGGAAATTTAAAAAGATCCTTTCTTGTGAATAGCGTATTTGGTCTAATTGCCGGGCAGAGAATGTATTAAAAATCGAGTTTTTTAACAATGTGAGGTTTCCAGAAGGAAATCTCTTTTTTATTTCTCTTTTGCCTGTATTGTATATTTAGCAGTAATAGAGGACTTTTTCACTAGTTTGGATAATAAGCACAGTTAAGGAGGGGATGAAAATGGCAACGTTGTCAGATGTGGCAAAAAAAGCTAATGTTTCGAAAATGACGGTATCACGAGTGATCAATCACCCTGAGACGGTGACAGATGAATTGAAAAAGCTTGTTCATTCTGCGATGAAAGAGCTGAATTACATCCCTAATTATGCGGCAAGAGCGCTCGTGCAAAACAGAACACAGGTTGTAAAACTATTGATTCTTGAGGAAATGGATACGACAGAACCATATTACATGAACCTGCTGACCGGAATCAGCAGGGAGCTGGATCGCAATCACTATGCTCTCCAGCTTGTGACAAGAAATTCTCTCAATATTGGCCAATGTGACGGCATTATTGCCACCGGCTTGAGAAGGACTGATTTTGAAGGTGTAATAAAAGCGTTTGAGAAGCCGCTCGTCATATTCGGGCAAAATGAAATGGGCTATGACTTTATCGATGTGAATAACGAGAAAGGCACTTTTATGGCAACCCGACATGTGATGGGGCTGGGTGAGCGGGAGGTGGTCTTTTTTGGCATTGATTTAGATGAGCCTTTCGAACGTGCAAGAGAACAGGGGTATATACGGGCGATGAATAAAAGCTTTAAAAAGACGAATATGTTTCGGGTCGACAACAGTTCTACGAAAAGTGAAGGCCTTGCAAGAGAACTGCTGACATCCATGGACAATCAGGCGGCATTTGTCTGCGCATCTGATCGAATCGCGCTCGGCGTCATTCGTGCGGCACAATCGCTTGGAAAGCGAATTCCAGAAGATGTGGCGGTTACCGGGAATGACGGTGTGTTTCTTGATCGCATCTCCTCACCGCGGTTGACTACGGTCAGACAGCCTGTTGTTGAAATGGGAGAAGCCTGTGCGAAAATGTTGCTGAAAAAAATGAATGAAGACGGTGCTGCTCAAGGAAGCCTATTTTTTGAACCAGAGTTAATTGTACGAGAATCAACGCTGTAAGCGCCTTATTCTGTTATCGGTAACAGGGGGAAAAGGATTGTTCCTGCTATTCCGTCATGATACTTTCAAACTATGAGCCGGCTTCAATAACACGGAAATCAAAGGGGGAAACATGATGGAATATGCAGCGATTCACCATCAGCCATTCAGTACTGATGCTTATTCTTATGATGGGCGGACAGTGCATATCAAGATTCGGACGAAAAAAGATGACGCAGATCACATTCGAGTCATTTGGGGTGATCCCTATGAGTACAACGACGGCAGCTGGTCGGCAAACGAGCAGCCGATGAAGAAAATTGCCGCAACAGACGTGCATGACTATTGGTTTGCTGAAGTGGTGCCGCCATTTAGGCGTTTACAATATGCGTTTGTTGTAACAGATGATCATGAAGATATCTTTTTCGGAAGCTCGGGTGTATGCCCTTATAACGAAAAAACATTGGAGACGATCCATTATTATTTTAAATTTCCATTTGTTCATGAGGCTGATACATTTCAAGCGCCTGAATGGGTCAAGTCAACGGTTTGGTATCAAATTTTTCCGGAGCGTTTTGCAAATGGAAGAGAGGACTTGTCACCGAAGAATGCATTGCCGTGGGGGAGCAAGGACCCGGACGTCAATGATTTTTTTGGAGGGGATTTGCAAGGGATTGTTGACAAGCTTGATTATTTAGAGGATTTAGGGGTGAACGGCATTTATCTGACGCCGATCTTTTCCGCGCCTTCTAATCATAAATACGACACGCTGGATTACTTTTCTATTGATACTCATTTTGGGGATCCCGAGCTTTTTCGTACATTGGTCAGCCAGCTTCATCAGCGGGGGATGAGAATTATGCTAGATGCGGTTTTTAACCATATAGGAAGCGCGTCTCCGCAATGGCAGGATGTCGTCAAAAACGGAGCTCAATCCCGCTATAAAGACTGGTTCCATATTCACTCTTTTCCTGTCAGAGAAGACAATTATGACAGGTTTGCTTTTACAGCTGATATGCCGAAGCTAAACACGGCCAATCCCGAGGTGCAGAAATATTTACTTGATATTGCTTTGTACTGGATTCGGGAATTTGACATTGACGGCTGGCGTTTGGATGTCGCAAATGAAGTGGATCATGTTTTTTGGAAGACATTCAGGAAGGCTGTATCAGCAGAAAAGCCTGATGTTTATATTTTAGGTGAGATCTGGCATTCTGCTGAACCCTGGCTTAGAGGGGATGAATTTCATGCGGTGATGAACTACCCTTTTACAGAGCCTATGATTGAATACTTTGCTGACCAGACGATCCCAGCCTCACGTATGGCCCACCGTGTCAATGCACATTTGATGAATGGGATGAAGCAGGCCAATGAGGTGATGTTTAATTTACTGGATAGCCATGATACAAAGCGTCTTTTGACCAGATGCCGCAATGATGAGAAGAAAGCACGCGCGTTGCTGGCCTTTATGTTTGCCCAGACAGGCTCACCATGCATCTATTACGGAACGGAAATCGGGCTGGACGGCGAAAATGATCCATTATGCCGGAAATGTATGGTTTGGGAAACGGAAAAGCAAAACCAGGACATGCTGCGATTTATGAAACGGTTAATTGCTTTACGCAAGCAGGAAAACACTTTGTTGACTGAAGGACATCTTGAGTGGAATCTGCTGGATGACAAAAATGATTTTATCAGCTTTTCGCGGACTCTCGATGAAAAAATACTGATTTATTTCTTTAATCAGGGGAATGCGGTTCAACACGTCAGTTTACGAGAATTGAATATTGAAAGGAATAAGAAAATCTGCGATGCATGGACAGAGCAGCCGCTTCATCATCACGATGTCATTGCCGTTCAGCCGGGGGAATTTTTGATTTTGAGTGCTGTCGCCCCAGTATAACATTCTGTTATCGGTAACAAATCGAAAGTTGTTGTAACCGCTTTCTGCAGGACAATACAATTGTTATAGTTTCGTAAATAGAAGGGGGAAAAGAGATGGTTCTTTTTAAAAAGGGGTTGGCCATATTGGCGGCATCATTTCTGGCAATCAGCCTTGCCGCCTGCTCAAGTTCAAAAAATCCAGCGAGCGCTGATGGCAAAAAGGTGCTGACTGTGTCTGTCGAGGAAACGTATAAAGAATACATTGAAAGCATCAAAGCAAAGTTTGAAAAAGAGAATGATGTCACAGTAAAAATTGTTGAAAAGCAAATGTTCGAACAGTTGGAAGCGCTTCCTCTTGATGGCCCGGCCGGTAACGCGCCTGATGTTATGCTTGCTGCATATGACCGGATCGGCGGTTTGGGACAGCAGGGGCATTTGCTCGACATTAAGCCCTCTCATACAAAGAGCTTTGGAAAGAAAGAAATGCAGCAGGTGACAGTTGACGGCAAAGTGTACGGAATGCCGCTAGTCATTGAGACACTTATTTTGTATTACAACAAAGATCTTTTAAAAACAGTACCCAAAACATTTAAAGACCTTGAAAAGTTAATGGAGGATCCTCGATTCGCGTTTGCTTCGGAAAAAGGAAAATCAACCGGATTTTTAGCAAAATGGACTGACTTTTATATGTCGTACGGCTTATTGGCTGGATACGGCGGATATGTATTTGGAAAAAACGGCACAGATTCCGGGGACATCGGCCTGAACAACAAAGGGGCTGTGGAAGCGGCGAAATATGCAGAGAAATGGTTTAAAACCTATTGGCCGAAAGGAATGCAAGACAATTCAAGCGCAGACGACTTTATTCAGCAGATGTTTTTAGAAGGCAAAGCGGCTGCGATCATTGGCGGACCGTGGTCAGCTGCCAACTATAAAGAAGCTAAATTGAACTACGGAGCAGCTCCCATTCCGACATTGCCAAATGGAGAAGAATACGCCCCTTTTGCCGGCGGGAAGGGCTGGGTTGCCTCGAAATATACAAAAGAACCCGAGCTGGCTGAAAAATGGATTGAGTATGCTGCAAATGATGCCAATGCTTACGCTTTTTATGAGGATACAAACGAAGTTCCAGCCAACACTGCTGCAAGGAAGAAAGCCGATGAGCAAAAGAATGAACTGACGTCAGCTGTGATTAAACAATATGAAACAGCAACGCCGACTCCAAATATTCCGGAAATGGCTGAGGTATGGACAGGAGCGGAAAGTTTGATTTTTGATGCAGCTTCAGGAAAAAAATCCACACAAACAGCAGCGGATGATGCTGTAAACACCATAAAGGAAAATATTAAAGAAAAGTATGTGAAATAAAACGGCGGGATAGCGTCCGGAAGAATAGAGGGCGGAAAAATGAATAAACATCATACACTTGCAAAGCAAAAACGAAAGGCAGGGCTTTTATCGATCATTCCAGGACTTGGGCAGATTGCGAATCAGCAGTTGTCAAAGGGGCTCTTATTTCTTGCCATCACAGGCTTGTTTGCTTTTGAATTATGCGTTTTCGGTATTCAGGCGCTAACCGGATTGATGACATTGGGAAGTGTTGCCGGTGAAGACCACTCGCTGTTTATGCTGATTGAAGGCACGCTGCAATTGATCGTGACGGTGATTTTCCTCATGTTCTATATCTTTAATATTCATGATTCGCGTAAGACCGCCGCAATGAAAGCGGCGGGTTTGGAGATCAATACATCGGCCAAGGATATGCTCAGTTATGCGGGTGATAAAGGGTTTCCATATCTCTTTACACTGCCGGCATATATCATGATGGTATTTGTGATTATCTTTCCGGTTTTGGTGACTCTGTTTGTTGCATGTACAAACTATGATTTTTATCATATACCGCCTAATCATCTGATTGACTGGGTCGGTTTCAAGAATTTCTTGAATATTTTTTTCCTCGGCTCCTATCGTGAAACATTTGTAAATGTACTTGGCTGGACGGTCATCTGGACCATTTGCGCAACAACGCTGCAAATCATTTTAGGTATTGTGACCGCCCTTTTCGTCAATCAGGATTTTATCAAAGGCAAGCGGATATTTCGAATGATTTTCTTATTTCCATGGGCTGTTCCGGCGTTTATTACAATCATGAGTTTTTCCAACATGTTTAACGACAGCATAGGAGCGGTGAATGCACAGGTGATTCCACTATTCAATCATCTGCCGTTTGTTGAGCTGCCTGCGATCGCGTGGAAGACCGATCCTTTCTGGACAAAGACAGCCCTCATTATGATTCAGACGTGGCTCGGCTTTCCATATATTTATGTCATGGTAACGGGAGTGCTTCAGGCGATTCCAGGTGAATTATATGAAGCGGCAAAGATTGACGGGGCCACTTTTATTCAGCGTTTTCGGCATATTACATTTCCGATGATTTTATTTGCGACAGCACCCGTGATGATTACTCAGTATACGTTTAATTTCAATAATTTCTCGATCATCTACTTATTTAATGAGGGAGGACCAGGCAGTGCGGGAGCCGGGGCCGGGTCGACCGATATCTTAATTTCGTGGATTTATAAACTGACAACAGGCACATCACCCCAATATTCTGTTGCGGCGGCTGTGACACTGTTAATTTCTTTCATTGTCATTGGAATTTCACTGATTGCTTTCAAAAAATCGAATGCTTTTGGCAATGAGGAGGTTATGTAGGTGAACGCGAGAACTGCCAGATTCCTTAGTAGAATCTGTACGTATTTGTTTTTAACGCTTTTAAGTATTGTCATTATATATCCGTTGCTGATTACGGCATCATCAGCCTTCCGTGTGGGGAATTCGGCGGCTTTTCAGCTCGATTTTTCGGGGGCTTGGACATTGGATCATTTTAAGCGGCTATTTGACGAAACGCTTTATCTAAATTGGTACAGCAATACACTTGTCATCGCGCTATCGGTTATGGTTTTGCAGGTTACAATCGTGACGCTTGCCGGGTACTCGTACAGCCGCTATCGGTTTGCAGGCAGAAAAAAGAGCCTGATATTCTTTTTAATCATTCAAATGGTGCCAACGATGGCAGCGCTGACTGCTTTTTATGTCTTGGCGATGCTGATAGGCGCACTCGATCAATACTGGTTTTTGACAGCCATCTATATCGGCGGCGGAATACCGATGAACACGTGGCTGATGAAAGGTTATTTTGATACTGTGCCAAGAGAAATTGATGAAGCCGCGCGAATTGACGGAGCGGGCCATCTGAGGATTTTCGCTTCAATCGTTCTGCCGCTTGTTAAGCCAATGCTCGCGGTGCAAGCGCTTTGGGCGTTTATGGCACCGTTTGGCGATTATTTGCTGGCAAAGTTTTTGCTTCGCTCACCGGAAAGGCTGACCATTGCTGTAGGGCTGCAGTCCTTTATTTCAAATCCGCAGCAGCAAAAAGTCGCTCTATTTGCGGCTGGTGCCATCCTTGCCGCACTGCCGATATGCGTTCTATTCTTTTTTCTCCAAAAGAACTTTGTGTCCGGTTTGACAGCCGGCGGAACAAAGGGGTAATTCAATGAAGAATCTGGAGAATAAAAGCTTTATCATTCGCTGCCTGAAGGCGGTTGCATCTCCATCAGGTGTTTGCCGCTGGGGGAATACCTTCAGCTGGCTGCAGCTCTCTTTTCTCTTTATGTTTGTAACGGTCTCCTTGATGGCACCGTTGACAGTTTCGTTTCTGAAAATGGATCGTTTCAGCGTTGCATCTTTCGTGCCGTCAGCGATTCAAAAGGTGAATGATACATTTGCTGATCAATTACAAGGTGTTCAAATCAGAAATGGAAAACTAACAGGCGGGAAGAGCTCTGAGAGGATTGAAGATGGGCAGAATGTGATGGCGGTCGATATGAAGCATGAATATGAGACAAACGGTGAAAATGGGCGATTGAAAGTGAAGGGATTTGACAATGCCATCGTATTTCAGCCTGATCGACTGGTAATGACCGATCAAAACGGAGCAGGGTTTTCTGTTGGCTATGCAAAAATGGACGTTAAGCTCGAGAATCCAAACGCCCATGATGTAGAGGTTTTGATCGATACATTGTGGTTGGCGCAGTATAAGCCGATGATTATGCTCCTGGCATATGCGGTGATTTTGATGATCCAGCTGTTTGTAACGGTTGTTCTTGCCGGAGGCCTTTGGATCACAAAAAGATCAAACATGGTCTCTATTGCGTCATTCAAGGAAGCGGCATCTATAGCGATTTGCGCTTCAGCACTGCCGGCATTTGCGGCAGCTGCTATCGGTCTGGTTCATTTTGACTTAATTACTGTATTGATGATCCATTCGTGCGGCGTCACTTTGATGATCACTTTGGCATTTAGATATTTGACAAAAACCCGCCGTGATAATGGAAACTTACATTCGGGAGGAAATGATGATAAATCAGCGGTTATTTGAGATTGATGAATGGAAAATCAAAACAAATACATTTCAAAAGGAGCACATGCGGCTGCTGGAAAGCCTGACGTCTCTTGCCAACGGCTATATGGGGGTCAGAGGGAATTTTGAAGAAGGCTATTCAGGCGACAGTCACCAAGGCACATATATTGCAGGCGTGTGGTTCCCTGACAAAACGCGAGTAGGCTGGTGGAAAAACGGGTATCCGGAATATTTCGGTAAAGTAATCAATGCGATGAACTTTATGGGCATAGGCTTATATGTTGACGGTGAAAAAATTGATCTCTATCAAAATCCAATCGAATCATTTGAGGTGGAACTCAATATGAAAGAGGGGATTCTGCGGCGAAGCGCTGTTGTCCGCATTCAGGATAAAACCGTCAGAATCAGCTCGGAGCGATTTCTTAGCCTTGCTGTAAAAGAACTTTGCGCAATTCATTATGAAGCGGAGTGCCTGACGGGAGATGCTGTCATTACGCTTGTTCCATACCTGGATGGAAATGTGGCAAATGAAGATTCTAACTACCAAGAACAGTTTTGGCAGGAAGAAGTGAAAGGGGCTGATTCCCACAGCGGCTATTTAGCGGCAAAAACGATCGAAAATCCATTTAGAACACCGCGTTTTACTGTTTTAGCCGCAATGGCAAACGTGACAGATCGCTTTGTCAGTGAAAGCTCTCAAACAGCCGGGATGTATGTTGAGAATCGCTACAGCTACCAAACGAAGGCATCTTTGAAAAAGTTTATTATCGTCACGACTTCCCGTGATTTTCGGGAAGAAGAATTGTTAACGAAAGCTAAGGAGCTTTTGGCGAATGCTGTTGAGAACGGTTACGAAGAAGCAAAACGGAGGCACACTGATCAATGGAAGGAAAGATGGTCAAAAGCGGACATTGAGATTAAAGGGGATGAGGAGCTTCAGCAAGGAATCCGCTACAATATCTTTCAGTTATTCTCGACATACTACGGGGGCGATGCCCGTTTGAATATCGGGCCAAAAGGATTTACTGGCGAGAAATATGGAGGTGCCGCATATTGGGATACAGAGGCTTACGCTGTTCCGATGTATTTGGCGACAGCCGAGCCAGAGGTGACGAAAAACCTGCTTTTGTACCGCTATCATCAGTTGGAGCCTGCTAAACGAAACGCCGAAAAATTGGGGATGAAGGGGGCCCTTTATCCGATGGTGACGTTCACAGGGGATGAATGCCACAACGAATGGGAGATCACCTTTGAAGAAATTCACCGCAATGGCGCGATCTGCTATGCAATCTACAATTATATCAATTATACAGGCGACCGCGGCTATATGGAGGAATATGGGATAGACGTTCTTGTGGCAGTCAGCAGATTTTGGGCCGACCGCGTTCACTTCTCGAAACGAAAAAACAAGTATATGATCCATGGCGTCACAGGGCCGAATGAATATGAAAACAACGTCAACAACAATTGGTATACAAATGTCATTGCGGCTTGGACGTTGGAGTATACATTAGAAAACCTTGAAAGTATCTCAGCGGAGAAACGCCGCCTTCTTGATGTACAGGAAGAAGAATTAAGCGTCTGGAGAGAAATCATCCAGCACATGTACTATCCGTATAGTGAAGAACTGCAGATTTTCGTTCAGCATGACACATTCTTGGACAAAGACCTGCAAACAGTTGATGAATTAGATCCAGCTGATCGGCCTCTTTATCAGAATTGGTCATGGGACAAAATTCTCCGCTCCAATTTTATTAAGCAGGCAGATGTTCTCCAAGGCATGTATTTTTTTAATGACCGTTTTACAATGGAAGAAAAACGGCGACACTTTGAATTTTATGAACCGATGACTGTTCATGAATCAAGCCTATCGCCATCTGTCCATGCGATTCTCGCAGCCGAACTCAGGCTGGAACAAAAAGCGCTTGAATTATATAAGCGCACAGCAAGGCTTGATCTTGATAATTACAATCATGATACGGAAGAAGGCTTGCATATTACTTCAATGACGGGAAGCTGGCTGGCAATTGTTCACGGTTTTGCGGGCATGCGCACCGCGAATGAGACGCTGTCATTTCATCCGTTTTTGCCGAAGGAATGGGACGGCTATTCATTCAACATCAATTATCGAAACCGATTACTCAATGTGACGGTTGACGAAAGGAGCGCCGTGTTTGAGCTTGTAAAAGGCGAGCCGCTGCATATGAAAGTTTATGAGGAACCGGTTGTCCTAAAGGGACGATGTGAAAGGAGAATCCCTAATGAGTGAATGGTGGAAAGAAGCTGTCGTTTATCAAATTTACCCGCGCAGTTTTTATGATGCCAATGGAGATGGATTCGGAGATTTGCAAGGTGTGATTCAAAAGCTGGATTACATCAAAAATCTCGGGGCGGATGTCATCTGGCTCTCTCCGGTGTTTGATTCCCCGCAGGATGACAACGGCTACGATATCAGTGACTACAAAAACATGTACGAAAAGTTTGGGACAAATGAAGATATGTTTCAGCTGATAGATGAAGTGCATAAACGCGGAATGAAAATCGTCATGGATTTGGTTGTGAACCACACGTCGGATGAACATGCCTGGTTTGCTGAAAGCCGTAAATCGAAGGACAATCCTTACCGGGATTATTATTTTTGGAAAGACCCTAAACCGGACGGCTCAGAGCCGAATAATTGGGGATCGATCTTTTCAGGCTCGGCGTGGACATACGATGAAGGGACAGGACAGTATTATTTGCACTACTTTTCGAAAAAACAGCCTGATTTAAATTGGGAAAATGATGCCGTTCGCCGGGAAGTTTATGATGTAATGAGATTCTGGATGGATAAAGGCGTTGACGGCTGGCGAATGGATGTGATCGGCTCCATTTCCAAACACACCGATTTTCCGGACTACGAAACGGATCACACCCGCAGCTATATCGTCGGCCGTTATCATTCTAACGGCCCCCGTCTTCATGAGTTTATTCAAGAAATGAACAGGGAAGTGCTTTCTCATTACGACTGCATGACGGTCGGAGAGGCAAACGGCTCTGATATTGAAGAGGCGAAAAAGTACACAGACGCAAGCAGGCAAGAGCTGAATATGATTTTTACATTTGAACATATGGATATTGATACAGAACAAAACTCGCCAAATGGGAAATGGCAGATCAAACCGTTCGATTTGGTTGCTTTAAAAAAGACGATGACAAGGTGGCAGACCGGGTTAATGAATGTCGGCTGGAATACCCTGTATTTTGAAAACCATGACCAGCCGAGGGTTATTTCCCGCTGGGGCAATGACGGGAAGCTGCGTAAGGAATGTGCGAAGGCATTTGCAACGGTACTCCACGGTATGAAAGGAACACCGTTTATTTACCAAGGAGAAGAAATCGGTATGGTTAACAGCGATATGCCGCTGGAGATGTATGACGATCTTGAAATAAAAAATGCATATCGTGAGCTAGTCGTTGAAAACAAAACGATGTCAGAAAAAGAGTTTCTCAAAGCCGTGATGACAAAAGGACGGGATCATGCGAGAACACCGATGCAGTGGGATGCTGGAAAACATGCGGGATTCACAGCCGGAGACCCGTGGATACCGGTAAATTCCCGCTATCAAGCTATCAATGTGAAAGAGTCCTTGGAAGATCAAGATTCCATTTTCTATTACTATCAGAAGCTCATTCAATTACGAAAGCAATATAAGATCATCATATATGGCGATTATCAGCTGCTGCAGGAAAATGATCCGCAAGTTTTTTCGTACCTCCGAGAATATCAAGGGGAAAAGCTTCTCGTCGTTGTGAATTTGTCGGAAGAAAAGGCGCTGTTCGAAGCGCCTCCGGAACTGATTCATGAGCGTTGGAAAGTGCTGATTTCGAACTATCCGCAGGAGCCGGCTGACTTGAAGAGTATTAGCCTCAAACCTTATGAAGCTGTGATGGGCATTAGCATATGAAAGCGGTCATTTTTGACTTAGACGGAGTGATAACCGATACAGCTGAATATCATTTTCTTGCGTGGAAGCACATTGCAGAACAAATCAATATCCCCTTTGACAGAGACATGAATGAAAGGCTAAAAGGAATCAGCCGAGAAGCGTCACTAGAAAGGATACTTATTTTTGGCGGAGCGGAAAAAAAGTATACAAATGCTGAGAAACAAGAACTCATGCATCAAAAGAATCAATATTATCAAACATTGATCAGCAAATTGACGCCGGAAGATCTTTTGCCGGGAATCGGCAGTTTTCTTTGTGAATTAAAAAACGAAAATTTAAAAATCGGGTTAGCATCCTCTAGCCGCAATGCCCGCGCGATCTTAAAACGTTTGGCGATTAGTGATGATTTTCATGCCATTGTTGACCCGGCAGCTCTTGCGAAGGGGAAGCCCGATCCTGAAATCTTTTTAACAGCTGCAGCGCTGCTCGATGTTTCCCCGGCTGATTGCGCGGCAATAGAAGACGCAGAAGCAGGCATTTCCGCAATCAAATCCGCAGGGATGTTTGCGGT
Source organism: Bacillus sp. ATD (assembly GCF_050585765.1). Lineage (NCBI taxonomy): Bacteria > Bacillati > Bacillota > Bacilli > Caryophanales > Bacillaceae > Bacillus > Bacillus sp. ATD. The sequence goes on from NZ_JBOBQH010000001.1 coordinate 474,603, forward strand.
TGGAGTCGGTCAAGAACAGTCGATGATTGGTGCTGACCTGGTTGTGAGGCAGACGAGTGATCTGACACTTGAGCTGTTACACGGGGAATGGGAGCAGTATAGAATCAAAAGTGTTTAAATAAAAAACCTGCAAGAGACGCAGCTCCTGCAGGTTTTGTTGTGACTATTTGTCTTCTGTGTGAGTCAAAATTTTGTCAATCAGGCCGTATTCAAGCGCTTCTTCAGCAGACTTGAAGTTATCACGGTCTGTGTCGCGTTCGATTACTTCAAGCGGCTGGCCAGTACGTTCAGCAAGGACTTTGTTTAATTTGTCGCGAAGCAAGAGAATGCGTTTCGCGGCAATTTCAATTTCTGTCGCTTGACCTTGCGCACCGCCAAGAGGCTGGTGAATCATGACTTCACTGTTTGGAAGCGCATAGCGTTTGCCTTTTTCACCGGCTGCAAGCAGGAACGCGCCCATTGACGCAGCCATACCGATACAAATTGTAGATACTTTCGGTTTAATAAACTGCATGGTATCATAGATCGCCATACCGGCTGTAATAGAGCCGCCCGGGCTGTTGATGTAAAGAGAAATTTCTTTTTCAGGGTCTTCTGCTGCTAAGAATAAAAGCTGTGACACGATGGAGTTCGCAACGTTGTCATCAATCGCAGAGCCAAGCATGATGATACGATCCTTTAATAGACGAGAATAAATGTCATACGCTCTTTCCCCGCGGTTCGTTTGTTCAATGACTGTAGGTATTAAATTCATAATGCTCCTCCTTCACCTTTTAGGTAAGTATGTAGTTACATGATACATTTTTGGTCAATAAAGGTCAAACAAAAAGCTGGCCTGATATGCAAAGTCGTCTCTTTTTCCCATTTTCCCCAAAAATACAGGGGTTCAAACCATCTTATGTCAAATTGCAAATTAAGATGCTGTGTCTATTAAAAAGCGGCCTCTCGAAATAGAGGGTTGTTATTTGAATGAAATTATCGTATAATTAGTTGTGCTGACGTTCCATAACGCAGTCCATATGCGCTCGTAGCTCAGTTGGATAGAGCGGTGGTTTCCGGTACCACGTCTGTCGGGGGTTCGAATCCCTCCGAGCGCGTCCAATAGAACAACAGGAAAGACAAGGGTTTGGCATTTTGCCGCTCTTGTCTTTTTTGTTTCATAAATCTTTCTTGCTGCAACATAAATTTTCCTCCTCCCGGGCAGTTTATGAGATGTGCGATATTGAATTTGCGAGGAGGATGAACATGGGTATTTTAAGCGGAAACCCGCAGGATGAACCGATGCATTATGGTGAGGTATTCGGCTTGTGGAGTTATGTGATGGCGGGCAATAAAATGGTCGGCAATTACCAGATGCTATTGAATCATGTCGGTGATGACGACCTGAAGAAGCTGCTTCGTGAGTCTATTGAGAAATGCCAAGATGAAATCAAACAGGTCAGCACGATCCTGAAAGAAAACGGGGTGGCGCTGCCGCCGGCTTCTCCTGAACCGCCGACAGCAGATCTTAACGATATTCCGCCTGGTGCACGGTTTCTCGATCCGGATGTGGCGGCCTCCGCGGCAGCGGAAAATGCTGCAGGTCTTGTGACATGCAGCAAAATGATGGGGCAATCGATTCGTGAGGATATTGCCATGATGTTCGGGCAATTTCATATATCAAAAGCGGCAACCGGCGCAAAATATTTAAGGCTGCTAAAAAACAAAGGCTGGCTCATCCCGCCGCCGCTTCATCTTCAAAAACATCACGACGCTTAATGGCAAAGGCATATACAGCTGTATATGCCTTTATTTTATGAAGAAGACGTAAGACGCAAGCCGATAACGCCGGCTAGGATAAGGCAAAGAGAAATCACCTGTGAGAGCTGAAACCGCTCCTTAAACCAAATGAGCCCGACCGCCGAAACGCCAATGCTGCCAATGCCGGTCCAGACGGCATAAGCGACTCCGGCAGGCAGGACGATCATCGCTTGGGACAGGCAGTAAAAGGATAAGCCGAATCCAAGCGTCATCACAATGATCGGCCATTTTTTTCTTGTCCCATCAATATATTTCATGGCAACGGCAGCTATAATTTCTTCTATGCCGGCAATCACTAATAAAAACCATGCCATTATTGTTCACCTCCCGGCTGAGATTTGTTTTCTTTCGTAAATAATTTCATTCCTAAAATGCCAGCCAGCAACAAAGCTAAAAAGAACATCTGGGCTGCTGAGAAGGATTCGCCCAGAACAATTCCGGTCATATATGTTCCGACGGTTCCGATTCCGACAAACACAGTGTACGCGGCGGCCATGGGGATTTTTCGATAAGAGCGGATCAACAGGAGAAAGCTGATCGCGATCAAGATAAAAATGATGACCCAATCCAAAAGCGAATCGGCATGTTTGAGGGAAGAGGCCCAAACAACTTCTAAAAGTCCTGCAATCAAAACAAGAACCCAATTCAAATGAAACACCTCTCTAATTTATGAATGAACGTCAGTCATTTTTAGGGCGTTAAAAAATGAGCGGTGTTACCCAGTCATTTTTTAAGCAGTACCTAAACTTCGTTTTAAGAAAGTAAAGATTTCTTTTTTATACACTTCAACATTTTCATCTTGTTCAAATCCGATATAGAATCGTTCCGCAGTGTTCTCGACCAAGTTGATAATCGTTCTGGCCGTCCATTTTGAATTGATTCCTTCCGTTATCTCATGGTTTGCAATGGCCTTATTGATGATTTTTTCAAGCCAGGAATAATAAGGCTGATAGATCGTTTCCCATTTTTCCATGGAGTGGTCGATCGCAAGCCCGGAATAACAGAGGACAATAATATCCTTATGGCGTTCCGTAATGAGAAATGTCTCATCAATTAATATATCTAAAACGGTCCAAAAATCCTCGTCCCCATGCAGCCTGCCTTTGATTTGATCAAGTGTATGGGTGAGAAGATTTTCTGCGATAGCCGGTATGAGGGCATTTTTAGATGAGAAATATAAATAGAATGTTCCTTGTGCAGTGCCGGCCTTTTTGACAATATCAGAAATAGAAGCCTTATCCAGGCCTTTTTCAGAAATGACTTCTATGGCTGCTTGCAGAATTTTTTCATATTTGCCCGATGTTTGTTTTGGCAAGAGGAACACCTCCTAGAAATGACTGACTCTCATTCATTTTATCGCGTGTATGTATGTTTGTAAAGAATAAAGAAGCAAGAAAACCTCTTGCTTCTTTATTTATCATAATCAATGGCGGCTTTTGGGAGCCCCGTATACTTGGCCCAGTAATAAATCGCCAGTGAGCCGATCGCGACTAAAATGAGGTCGATGGGATTGCTGATGATCCCTAAGCCATGTCCGAAAGAACCGATGTAGGAAAAGATCAGCATCATAATATAAAACCCGATAAGCCACCAGGCTGATTTCAGCTGCTGAGCGAGGCTGACATCTTCTTTAGGCGTATATTTGCTGAAACAGAGATAGATCAAAAACATCACGAGCTGTGAACCGAGCAGCCAGGAGACTGTTCTCCATCCTGACCAGTACACGATAAACGCTGTAAATATAAAGGAAAGCGGACCGATAATGCTCATTCCTTTTAAATAAAACGGCCTGTCTAGGTCCTTCGCGTTAACCCTCAGCGCAGCAGAAGAAATAGGTGCAATCGCATATGAAAGAATGAGCGCGACTGAACAGACATTGACGAGCGCGTTCCACGAAGGAAAGGGAAGTGTCCAGAAAATGGACAGGGCAAACGAAAGCCAAAGTGAAGCGCGCGGTGTCCCCGTTTCTTTATTGACTTTTGAGAATATGCCAAATAATGTCCCGTTGCGCGCCCAGGCGTAAACGAGCCGAGATGTCGTATTCATAAAAATATTCCCGTTTCCCCCGGGAGACAGAATGGCGTCTAAAATGACAAGCGTTGCAAGCCAGCCTAACCCGAGCATGACCGCAATATCCTTAAACGGCAATGAGAACTCCCGGCCTATTGCCGGCCAGCCATGCTTCAGCGTTTCTGTCGGAATTGCACCAATAAAGGTGACCTGCAAGACAGTGTAAATGATGGTTGAAACGATGATGCAAATGATTAAAGCGATCGGGATATTACGCTTTGGATTTTGCACTTCACCTGCGACAGATACAATCGGATGCAGGCCGAGATACGCAAACATCACACCGCCTGTCGAGATGGCGGCCTGAATACCTGTAAATCCAAACGGTGCAAATCCTTCAACGGATAAGTTCTCCGGCTGAAAATGAAAGATCAGCACGATAATGATGGTAATCGGCACAATATATTTAAAAATCGATATGATGAAATTCGCCTTAGCGAAGGTTTTGACGCTCCAATAGTTCAGCAGGAAAAACAAGCATAATAAGGCAAACTGCAAGATCCAGCCGGAAATAGTCGGTGAATCAGATCCTTTAATGGTCAGGCCGGGAAACCAATAAGCCACATACTGGCGCACAGCGGTCACTTCAATGGAAATCAAGCTTGTGTAAGCGACAATCGTGACAAACGAAATTAAATAGCCGACAAGGTGGCCATGTGAATAAACGGGGTATCGAATGATGCCTCCGGTACGGGGCAGAGCGGCTCCGAGCTCTGCATATACGAGCCCGATTAACAAAATAATGGCTCCTCCGAGGATCCAGGAAAAAGCGCCGGAGGGCCCAGCTTTTGAAGCGACATTACTGACAGCGAACAGCCACGCTGATCCAAAGATGGCTCCCATCCCAATTAAAATCAGATCAAACAGAGACATTGATTTCTGAAAATTTCCTTGTTTAGACATTCGCTTCCTCCTTCGAAACCAGCCTTATATTCCTTACAATGCCCAATATGTTACAGAGAATACCGCCCTTAATAAAAAAACAGGCGCAGCCTGCGCTGCACCTGTTTTTATTTATGAATCGAATCAAAGTGTTTCACTGTTATATTTTTGAAGGAGGCTGTGCCGCCATCAGAAAAAAGGGTAATGCCTTTATCTTCAGGCTTTGGGAAGACTTCATTTGAAAAAACGGTTTTCCCGTCGCCAACAAATACTTCTATCGTTGTTTTATCAACAAGTATTTTCAAGTGCACCTTACGTTTGCTTCCATCATAAGGAGCTTTGCTTTCGACATAGGTATTGCTTTTGTCAGGCTGATTTGTGGCTGCTCTATTGACATATGCATAGCCGCCTTCAGCGAAAATGCCGACATCAATATGGCGTTTTTGGTCTTCTGATTCTCTGAGCCTGACGCCTGCATTCTTTAGCTCTGACCAAGAAAGATCCGTATCAAGCTGGTACGTATCACCTGTTATCGACAGTGTTTTTGATCCGTTCACATCCTGATCCTCTATTTTGTCAGTTGAAACAGTCAGCTGCTCCAAAGCTTCAATCGGCTGTGAGACGAGGCTGTATGTTCCGTCCTGCTCCTGCAGCCGGAGTTCGCGTATGACAGAATCTGTGCCGTTAAAGCCATTCTTCATTGTCGGGGTGTTGTTGGCATAATCCCAATTGTTCATCCAGGCAAGCGCATACCGCTTTTCTAACGGATCTGTGCTTTTGCTGTCTTCGAACGTCACACCGCCGTACCAGTCAAAACCATAGTCAAGCCATTGGGCTTCAGTCTGATCCGCTGTGAATTCTTTTCCGTCGAAGCTTCCGGTCCAGTAGGCGTACGTATTTGGTTTGCCCCACGGTTTACCGTTCGCGCTCGCACCGAGAACCCATTTATTCGTTCCGTCGCTTGCCCGCATCATGTAGAGGTCAGGACATTCGACCATTCCCGCCTGCTCTGGGAAGAATCCGCTTGTGTAATGCCAGTCCTTAAGATTATCGGATTCATAAAAGCCGATTTTTGATCCTTCAGCCATGACCATGACCCATTTGTTATCCTGGTCATCCCATATCACTTTCGGATCTCTAAAATCGTCTGTGCCCGGATTAGGCATAACGGGGTTGCCACTGTAGAATTTGAATGATTTTCCTTTGTCTGTGCTGTACCACAAATATTGCTCTTGTTTTTTATCTTTGGCTGAGGGCTGTGTCACAATCGCGACAAGCGCATTTTTCCCGAAGCCGGCTGTGTTCTCTTTATCCACCACGACGGAACCGGTCCAAATATCACCGTCCGGGTTTGTATATTTCGGAATCGCCACGCCTTCATCTGTCCAGTGCACCAAATCCTCTGAGACGGCATGGCGCCATTCTGTGCCGTTGCCTTTTGGGTAATCCCGGTTATATAGATAGAAATAATGATACTTGCCATCATAATAGATCGGTTTTTGAGGGTCATTTTTCCATTTATCCGGCGTCGTAAAATGATATGCCGCCCGGTAGTCCGGCTTCTGTGTTGATTTTGTTTTTTGGTCATGTCCTTCTTTTGGAAATAAGTCGATAAACAGCAATATTCCTAAAAAGCTCAGGAATACGGTTAGCCATTTGCCTGCTTTTTTATAGTTCATATGGGATTCACCTTTATGATGTTGATAAGAAATAAAAGAAAATGCCAATAGGATATCGGCATTTTCTTTTGCGTTTTTATTAGTTAACTGTTAATTGTCCTTGTTCAAGGATGCTGTTTTTCACAACAGATGTTTTCTTGCCTTTGATGTTCAGCAGGAAGCTTGGCGCAAACGTTGATTGTTTGTCTGCGTAGAATCCTCTGTTTGTCATGTAGCTTGTAATCACGACATTGTTTCCTTTCGCTTGAGGTACAGCGAAGTGTGAGTAAGTAAAGGTTACATCGTTAGGATCAAGATCCATTTTTAACACAAGGCCAGTTTTGTTCAGCGGCTTGTATGGGCCAGTTAAAGAATTAGAAACATAGCCAAGCATGTAAATATCGTTAGACGTGATGCCGTCAATTGTCATTTTTGATCCGCGGGAGTCAGTGAACAGATACCATTTGCCGTTCATTTTAAAGACGTTTGCACGTTCAATTTCATCTGTTACTGTGTTAGATGCAATCAGCGGTTTCATCACTTTTTTCAGTGTGTAGTCATCGTTTAGCTCAATCATGCCGAGTGCGCCGTTAGCTAATTCAGCAGTGCGCTTTTTATCACTTTGCAGAAGTTTTTGACTTTCTTGACGGAAGAACGATGTGCTTTTGCCATAGTATGCTTTGTTAAATAAAGATTCTTCGCCTTGGTAGCCATCTTCAGTTCCAGTGTTTGCTTCAAATACTAAGTATTTGTGGCCTTTATCTTCTACGTAGTGAGGATCTCTCAGCGTATGGTTATCGCCTGAGCTGTAGTTGCCTTCATCGATGAACTGCTGTACATTTTGATACGTTTTGCCATCGCCGTCAAAGATTGATTTATGATCCTCTACACCGTTGATGTTCAAAGAGTTGTCTGATGTTGATACGTTAACTTGTGCAGTTGTCAGTGTTTGTTTGCCGTAATGTGTACCGGAAAAGTCAGTGTAGAACAAACGGATGTGACCGTCAGATGTGAATGTCGCTGAGCCAGACCATTCTTGTGTTTGTTCTTTCAGGATTGAATCATTTGCATCGAATTTGTCGCTGTCTTTGAAGACGCGGCCAGCGTTTTTCCAGCTGTCAATAGAAGTTTCGCCGACTTTTTGATAGAACATGTAGATAGATGTGTCATCCGCATTTTTAGGATCTCCGGCTAATGCAAAGACGATGTGGTAGCCGTGATAGTTTGCGACTGTGCCGTCAGCGTTTTGCAATGGCCAGCTGTCCCAAACGTCAAGGCCTTTTGCAGAAGAGATGTTTTTAATTGTGGACGAATCGAATTCAGGCACTTGATATTTTTCATTTTTTTGCTGTTCAGGGATTTGCAGCATATCATGGCGTGTAATATGGGAAATGCCGTAAGTTTCTTTATATGGTTTTTGAGTTGTTTCTTTCGCAAACGCTTGAGTCGCGCCTCCTGCCAGCAGTGCAGTAGTAAAGGTTAGTACTGTTGCTTGTTTTGCAAACTTTTTGATGTTCATCGTTCATGTCTCCTTTTTGTATGTACTGTGTTAGCGGTCTGCTTCTTCCAGCCCTCCTGTTTGAAGTTGGCAAGTCAGTTACGCACAATAAAAAAGACCTAAAATATGTAAGGGGTGACGCCAAAGTATACACTTTGCCCTTTACACATTTTAGGTCTTGCCTGCTTTATCAGTAACAAACCTGCGTGATTTACTTTTCGACCTCATTCTATTAGACTCTCGTTTGGATTGCAACTGGTCTATTTTCCTCTTTTGTTTGATAGAAAAACATAAACGGATTATAAGATTACAGGTCTAAGGAACTAAAATATCTATCAATTTCTTTTCGTTCTCTGCATTTTTTATTGCCTCTGTCGCATAGGCATAAAGTTGCTCTTTTCATAATCTTTCAGAAAATTGCACAAGATTTCATTCCACTCAATAAAAGTATACAGCGTGTATATGTGATCGGTTAAAAAGGATCTCTAACTGAGGGATATTTCAAAATATTTGAAACGTTCATAGCCTGGTAACGTACAAAGCTATGGGAGGTGGAGGAATGAAGCAGAATAAAAGAAAGCATCTTCAGATCTTCAGACGTTATTTGAGACATTAGGCGAAAAACAACAGTTTAACGGGACGGTTCTGGCTGCGGAAGAGGGTGATATTTTATATCATCACTCTTTTGGTTATGCAGAAATGACTGAAAAACGCCCGTTGCAAACCAACTCTTTGTTTGAGTTAGCGTCTCTGTCGAAGCCTTTTACAGCTTTGGGAATCATCTTGCTGGAGGAGAAGGGGATTCTCAGCTATGAAGACCAAGTGGGGCGCTGGCTGCCTGGCTTTCCGTATCAGGGCGTAACGATTCGGCATTTATTGAACCATACGTCAGGGCTTCCTGATTATATAGGTTGGTTTTTTGCCAATTGGGATCAAAACAAGATTGCGGTGAACCAGGATATTGTCGATATGCTGATGAATGAGGGGCTGCCCGGTTATTTTGAGCCAAATGAAGGCTGGCTGTACAGCAATACAGGGTATGTTCTGCTGGCGGTTATCATTGAAAAAGCATCTGGCATGAGTTATGCGGATTTTATGAAAACAAGTATTTTTTCACCGATCGGCATGAATGAAACAAGAGTGTATAACAGGAGGCTTTTGCCTGAGCGAATTGATCATTATGCATATGGATATGTGTATGATGTACACTCCGAAACATACGTCCTTCCAGACGACCTGGAGGAAACGAACTATGTTGTGTACCTTGATGGCATACAAGGGGATGGGACGGTGAACTCTGTCACAAGCGATTTATTTCGTTTTGATCAGGCTTTATACCAGGACGAATTCATCAGCAAGGCTTCTAAGGAATCCGCGTTTTCTCCAGTGCGCCTCAACAGTGGAAAAACAATTGATTATGGGTTTGGCTGGGTACTGCAAAACAGCCCTGAAAAAGGGCGGATTGTCAGCCACAGCGGAGGATGGCCCGGCTATTCGACGATGATGATCCGATATATCGATCATCGTAAAACGCTGATCTATTTGAGTAATAAGGAAGAGGATACTGAATATGAACAAGCGATTCTGAAGGCGGCGGAACATATTCTATTTGGCCAGCCATATGAGGTCCCGGAACGTCCTGCTGATAAAAAGAAAAAAGCAATTGATACGGCGATATACAGCCGCTATGTTGGCAGCTACTTGCTTCAGGATGGGACGGCTGCACGGGTGACAGCCGAGAATGAACGGCTTTATTTGGAGATCACCGGACAGCTGAGACTGGAGTTATTTCCTTCCTCGGAAACCCGTTTCTTTCTGCGAGCATTGTCTGTTGAAGTCGAGTTTATGTTAGGCGAGGATGCTGCGAAAAGCTTTATCCTCTATGAGGATGGCTCAGAGGAAGAAGCGGTCCGTACGAATTAGAAAGGAATGAATTTGATGATCGGAATATTAGCCGGAATGGGGCCGAAATCGACCTCGCCGTTTATCGATAAGGTGATTGATTACTGTCAGAAGCTGTATGGGGCTTCAAACGACATTGACTATCCGCACATGATGATCTATTCATGCCCGACGCCCTTCTATGCAGATCGTCCGATTGACCATGATGAGATGAAAAAAGCGATTATCGACGGAGCGGTAAAGCTCGAGAAAACAGGCGTTGATTTCATTGCGCTTCCTTGTAATACGGCGCATGTCTACTATGAAGAGATTCAGCAGGCATTGTCGGTTCCTTTGTTGCATATCGTTGAGGAAACGTTAAAAGAGATTCCGCATCCTGCAAAAAAAGCGGTGGTGTTAGGAACAGAGCCAACCATCCAATCCGCCATCTACCAAAATGGGCTGAAGGCAAATGGACAAGAAGTTGTTCACAAGGACCATTGGCAGCACGCTGTGAACCGGCTTATTGCCGCAATCAAACAGCCAAATCATATGCAGCATACACAAGCATTGTGGCAGACGCTATATGAAGAAATCAGTCAGCATGCAGACATCATCATTTCAGCCTGCACGGATTTAAATGCGGTGTTAGATCATTTTCAAAGTGAGATTCCGATGATAGATTCCTCTGCCTGTCTTGCAAAAAGCACTGTCAGCACATATCTTGCGTATCAAAGCTAGCTTCAGACAAGGACTGTCTTCAAACAGTCCTTGTTTTTTTTGTTCCTATTGTTTGACAGTTAACTGCAATGGTGTTAAATTAAACATGTAAATAGTTACATGATTTTTTTCTGAAGGTGAGGTGGTGCTCTTGAAGAAGCCGGTTTTAAAACCATTCGCCTCTTTAGAAATCAAGGTTGATCCGCCTATCACAATTGGTGAGACAGGCCTGGGGCTGAGACGATTTATTTCGATTCGTTCGGGAACAATAACCGGGGAAGTAAAGGGACGTATTTTGCCGGGCGGCGCCGATTCGCAAATGATTCGTGCTGACGGCAGAACCGATTTATCTGCCAGGTATGTAATCGAAACAGCAGATCATGAACTGATTTACATTGAAAACAATGGAATACGGCAAGTCAGCGAGCCGTTTCGAAAACAAGCGGCAGCCGGGGAAATCATTGATCCGGAGCATGTTTATTTTCGTACGGTACCGACGTTTGAAACAGGCAGTGAAGCCTATCAATGGCTGCATGACCGCTTGTTTATCGGTTCCGCAGAAAGAACCCCTGATTACGTTCGACTAGACATTTATGAAGTACAGTAAAAGACTAAGGAGAGTGTGAAAGATGGACAACTTTATCGGAAGCCACATGATTTATACGTATGAAAACGGTTGGGAATACGAGATTTATATTAAAAACGACCATACAATTGATTATAGAATTCATAGCGGAATGGTTGCCGGACGCTGGGTTCGGGATCAGGAAGTGAATATTGTCAAACTGACAGAAGGCGTATATAAAGTGTCTTGGACAGAGCCGACTGGCACGGATGTTTCATTAAACTTTATGCCAAATGAAAAACGCATGCACGGCATTATTTTCTTCCCGAAATGGGTGCATGAACATCCTGAAATTACAGTGTGCTACCAAAATGACCACATTGACTTGATGAAAGAATCACGCGAAAAATATGAAACGTATCCAAAATACGTTGTACCTGAATTTGCGGAAATTACATTTCTGAAAAATGAGGGAGTCGACAATGAAGAAGTGATTTCGAAGGCTCCTTATGAAGGAATGACAGACGATATTCGCGCGGGAAAATTATAAGAAACATCAAAACCCGGAAAAGAGATTTACTTCTCTTTTCCGGGTTTTCTTTTTGCTGAGTATGTGGGAACCATCATAATTCCCGTGAAAAACAGTGTGATGCCAGTCCAGCGCATAGGCTGGTAATAGGCTGTGTCCCGTAAACATAACACGGCCGACAAAATAATGATACAAGCTGCCACAACAATGGCAGCACCAATATATCCTGTTTTCCTCATGTTTATTCTCCTTTTGAAGGGAATAATTTCTGCCTTTTTTCAGAATCCGGATCGTTTTCGATCACAATCTCCGAATCAAAAATCAGCGTCTCTCTCGTTTCCTCGTGATACGCCGGCCAATTCACAGCTTCGGTGCTTGGGTTTCCTGTTTTAGCGAACGTGATCCATGCTGATTGTATCGTGTGAGAAAGCTGTTTCACCTCATCCGTAACCTCCGCGTTTGCCATCCGCTTCAACCCATCCAGATTTCCAAAGACAAAAGGAAGCTCTAATGCGTGAAACGCTTTATTGTACGGCGGCTGCTCCGAGTGCCAATCGAACCTGTACATCCAAACCGGGGCGTAGTGGGACTGTGCGGATGCATAGGCAACGGCCGGGCGCCAAAATAACAAATCAGTCATCATGTGAATCTGGCTTTCCAGAGAACGCGGATACAGATCGGCGGCTTTCTTGGCCAGCGGCTGCCCTAATAAATACTCGAGTGCAGCATCAAGCGTTTCCTGAGAATGAACGTCTGAATCAGGGGTGAAAAATAAATATCCTTCATCACGGGTTGTTCCGATTAATAGTGGAATGCCGGCAGCAGCCCCTTCTGCTATTGCTTTTTCTGGTTCAGCAGGCAGCGTTTTCGGATCAAGGGCGGGCTGGAAAAACAGATGAAAGATATTCTCTTTTTCTGCGATCCGAAGCTGATCCGCCGCTTTTAGCAAATCTTCTGCAGAAACCGTATGCAATTGATCCAGTTGGCTCTCGTTAATCCCCAGGATCTGTAACAAGGCTGCCGCGGTGCTCGCCGCTTGTTCTTTCGTCATCGTTCGAGAAGCGCCGCTTTCCATGATGGCTTTCTGGAACAGGCCTTTTGCCGCAGGCATTGCGAGCAGCGCGGCAATGCTCATGCCGCCGGCGGATTCTCCAAATACTGTTACGTTATCGGGATCACCGCCAAACGCTGAGATATTCTCCCGCACCCATTTCAGAGCGGCGGCTTGGTCTAAAAGCCCAAGGTTATCGGAATACGCCTCATCAAATGAAGACAAGTGCAAAAAGCCAAACGGCCCCAGCCGATAGTTCAGTGTAACGACAATGACTTCTCCCTGCGCCACAAGTTTTGATCCGTCATACAACGGATCACTGCCCGCTCCCAGATAAAAAGCGCCGCCGTGAATCCACACCATGACAGGCAGGTTTTGACTTGGGGTGTCAGGCGCAAATACATTGAGATACAAGCAATCCTCGGACTGGCGCGGCAGTTCAGCATACGATAGTGAAAGCAAATCAGTCGGCTGCGGGCAAACAGGGCCATAGGCTGTAGCATCAAGCACATCTTCCCACACTTCAGGCGGCTCAGGTGCTTGAAAACGCAATTGTCCGATAGGCGGTTTGGCAAAGGGGATGCCTTTCCATATATGTACGCCGTTTTCCGTTGTGCCTTTTACTTTGCCGTATTGAGTCGTTACTGTTTGATGAGTCATTGTGTCATCTCCCTTTTTCACCCATTATAAACAGATTTACCCTGAAGGTGCGAACGTTAGCCCTCTAGCCGATCATCATCTTCCCATCGTTTTTAAAAAGGATTTGACTTCATGGACAGTCAAGCCGATTTCTCTTGCTTCCGCCATCAGCGCTTTCCATTCTTCTATATTGGATTCCGTCAGTTTACGGTTGCGGTAAGAAGCCGTTTCAGGCTGTTCTTTCTTGAGTCTGTTCGTAAAAGTGAACAATTCTTCCTTTTCCATTCCGGCTTGTACGGCTTGCACTAAATGTACGCGCCACTCCTCTTCACCGCCGCTGATTTTTTCATACATCATTGTTTCTGCGTCAAATAATTCTGTTAATTCCACATCAAGTGTCGCCGAAACTTTTTTTAAAAATTGAACGGATGGATTCGTGTGAACGCCTCTTTCAATCTTGCTTAAATAGGATTTGGATACGCCTGACTCAACCGCCAGCTGATTAATAGAATAGCCTTTTCTTTTACGGTATAAACGGATAATTCTTCCAATCATAATGTGAAATTCTCCTCTATTCCTGTCGTTATTTCGTTCATTATAAGGAATTATTCGTTCTTTATAAAATTTAAAATAATAAGGGAAGTGCAGTAAATTAGAGGAAAATCATGATTTTGTTCTCTAAAGAGAACTTATTGGCTTATTTTGCAATTTTTAAATAATACTATTTTCTTTTATAATCCAATCATTAACAGAAAGGGGCGCGGGAAGCCAGCCGCGGGAAGGCTGAAGGCTATGAATACATGAATGAGAATATGAGTTTTAAAGAATTATATGCGATTGTCAGACACAGATTCGTGCTGATTCTGCTCATCACAATCGGCGTTACCCTGATTACGGGTTTTGTGCAATTTAAGGTTATTTCACCGACCTATCAGGCGTCGACACAGGTGCTGATTCATGAATCAGACGGTGAAGAAAACTCGAATCTCAGTGACATCCAGCGAAATCTTCAGTATAGCAGCACGTTCCAATCGATTATGAAAAGCACTGCCTTGATGGAAGAGGTCAAGGCGGAATTGCACCTATCTGAATCGGCTTCCTCGCTGAAAGGAAAAGTAATCACCAGCAGTGAAAATGAATCAGAAATTATCACCGTTGCCGTCCAGGATCACGATCCGGCGAAAGCGGCTGAGATTGCGAACACATTAGTGAACAAGTTTGAAAGAGCAGTAGATGAAAGAATGAATGTACAAGGCGTACATATATTATCAGAGGCGAAGGCTTCGGAAAGCCCGATGATCAAGCCGGCCCGGCTGCGAAATATGGTCATGGCTCTTGGCGCTGCTGTCATGGGCGGCATTACACTGGCATTTTTTCTGCATTTTCTCGATGATACGTGCAAAAGCGCACGGCAGCTCAGCGAGAGAACCGGATTGCCATGCTTAGGCTCCGTTCCTGATGTTCAAAAAGGGCGGAATCGCGGGATAAAACATTTCGGGGAGTGAAGCGAGTGATCTTTAGAAAAAAGAAAGCAAGGCGAGGTTTGGCTCAAATATCTGTTTTACACAATAAATCAGTTGTTGCGGAACAATATCGCACCATCCGGACAAACATTGAGTTCTCATCTGTCCAGACCAACTTGCGATCCATCCTCGTCACCTCCTCTGTGCCTGGTGAAGGTAAATCGTTCAGTGCAGCGAATCTTGCGGCTGTCTTTGCGCAGCAGCAGGAAAAGAAAGTACTGCTGGTGGATGCCGATTTAAGAAAGCCGACCATCAATCAGACGTTTCAGGTTGAGAATGTAACCGGGCTGACAAATGTGCTGGTCGGTAATGCTTCACTCAGTGAGACGGTGCAAAAGACGCCGATCGATAACTTATACATCCTGACAAGCGGCCCGACCCCGCCAAATCCGGCTGAACTGCTGTCTTCAAAAGCAATGGGAGATTTAATATCTGACATCTATGAACAATTCAGCCTCGTCATCTTTGATTCCCCTCCGCTTTTGGCTGTTGCCGATGCTCAGATTCTAGCAAATCAGACAGACGGCAGCGTGCTCGTCGTTTTAAGCGGAAAAACAAAAACCGATACCGTCTTGAAAGCAAAAGATGCACTGGAACAATCCAATGCGAAGCTGTTAGGCGCTCTTTTAAACAAAAAGAAAATGAAAAAATCGGAACACTATTCCTACTAGTTTTTGGAAAGGTGATGTCTCCTGACCTGTATCAATGGAGGCACTCGGCTCTGCTGTGGGCAGCTGAAGTTGCTGCCTTAGATGCTGGTCGTCGCTGGCGGGGCGTGAGGATGGGTTAAATGCCCACTTATCTGATATATACATAGGACGTGTTATCGGTTTAGCTGCTGCCGATGTTTTGGAGAGACGAAAACCGCCGCAGCTAAACCGATAAAAGAATTAGGGGGGAATAGGTTGAGTTACCGGAGAAGACTGTCAATGATTATTGCGCTGGATACTTACCTCGTTTTAAATTCAGTTATTGCAGGATATCAATTTTTAAAAGATTCCTATCAATTTTATGACTCCGGAGCATTACTGCTTACCGCTGTCAGCTTGCTCCTCAGCTATCATGTGTGTGCTTTCCTGTTCAATCAGTATAAACAGGTGTGGACATACACCGGGATCGGCGAGCTGCTTGTCCTGCTTAAGGGCATTACGCTTTCCGCCGCTGTGACCGGCGTCATTCAGTATGCTGTGTATCATACGATGTTCTTCCGTCTGTTAACCGCGTGCTGGGTGCTTCAGCTTTTGTCCATTGGAGGGACGCGTATTTTATCCAGAGTATTAAACGAAAGCATTAGAAAAAAACGCTGCGCCTCATCCCGCGCGCTGATTATCGGGGCGGGCTCAGGCGGGACTCTGATGGTCAGGCAGCTGCTTTCCAAAGATGAACCTGATATCATACCTGTCGCTTTTATTGATGACGACCAAACGAAACATAAATTAGAAATCATGGGGCTGCCCGTAATCGGCGGAAAAGAAAGTATCATGCCTGCGGTGCAAAAGCTCAAAATTAACTATATTATTATTGCCATTCCTTCACTCCGCACCCATGAGCTTCAGGTGTTATATAAAGAATGTGTGCGAACCGGAGTTAGCATTAAAATTATGCCTCATTTTGATGAAATGCTGCTCGGCACACGAACTGCCGGACAAATCAGAGATGTAAAAGCTGAGGATTTGCTTGGCAGAAAGCCGGTGACTCTCGACACTAGCGAAATTTCAAACCGCATCAAAGGAAAAACAGTTCTCGTCACGGGAGCGGGCGGATCAATCGGCTCGGAAATCTGCCGGCAGATCAGCGCGTTTTTGCCTAAGGAAATCATTCTGCTCGGCCATGGGGAAAACAGCATTCATTCGATTTATACAGAGCTGAATGGACGATTCGGCAAACACATTGTGCTCCATACGGAAATCGCTGATGTGCAGGACCGCGATAAAATGTTTACCTTAATGAAAAAGTACGAGCCGCATGTTGTCTACCATGCAGCTGCCCATAAGCATGTCCCTTTAATGGAACACAATCCTGAAGAGGCGGTCAAAAACAATATCATCGGAACAAAAAATGTCGCGGAAGCAGCCGATATGTCGGGAACTGAGACATTTGTGCTGATTTCATCAGACAAAGCGGTGAACCCAGCCAATGTAATGGGGGCGACAAAACGGTTCGCGGAAATGATTATTATGAATCTTGGAAAAGTCAGCAGTACCAAATTTGTCGCTGTCCGCTTCGGCAATGTACTCGGGAGCCGCGGCAGCGTCATTCCGATTTTCAAAAAACAAATTGAAAAAGGCGGCCCTGTGACAGTAACACATCCGGCAATGACCCGCTATTTCATGACGATTCCCGAGGCATCAAGGCTTGTGATTCAGGCTGGGGCATTGGCGAAAGGGCGCCAGATTTTCGTTCTCGATATGGGAGAGCCCGTAAAGATTGTGGATCTGGCCAAAAACCTCATTCATTTGTCAGGCTACACGACCGAGCAGATTCCAATCGAATTCACAGGCATTCGTCCCGGCGAAAAAATGTATGAAGAATTACTGAACAAAAATGAAGTCCACGCTGAACAAGTCTTTCCAAAAATTCATATCGGCAAAGCGGTAGACGGCGATTGGCCGGTGCTGATGCGCTTTATCGAGGATTTCACTGAACTGTCGGAAGCCGACCTGAGAGCGAGGCTGTTTGCGGCAATCAATACATCAGACAACATGACGGCTGCCAGTGTTCATTAGGGGGAGTGAAAATGACGAAAAAGATATTGTTTTGCGCGACTGTTGATTATCATTTTAAGGCCTTTCACCTCCCTTATTTTAAATGGTTCAAGCGAATGGGCTGGGAGGTTCATGTCGCCGCGAGCGGACAAACCAAGCTGCCGTATGTGGATGAGAAATTCTCCATCCCGATTCGCAGGTCACCATTTCACCCTCAGAATCTGTCCGTTTATAGGCAGCTGAAGAAAGTGATCGACACCCATGAATACGACATGGTTCATTGCCATACACCGGTAGGCGGCGTTCTCGCCAGGCTGGCGGCGCGGCAGGCGCGGCGGTGCGGAACGAAGGTGCTGTACACAGCACACGGCTTTCACTTCTGCAAAGGGGCACCGATGAAAAATTGGCTTCTATACTATCCGGTCGAAAAGTGGCTTTCAGCATATACGGACTGCCTGATCACGATCAATGAAGAGGATTACACACGGGCGAAAGGACTTCAAAGGCCGGGCGGAAGGACGCAGAAAATACACGGCATTGGCGTCAATACCGAGCGTTTCCGGCCTGTTAGCCCGAAAGAGCAGCAAAGACTCAGAGAAAAACACGGATTCCGTGAAGATGATTTTATATTGGTTTATCCGGCTGAGCTTAATGTGAACAAAAATCAGAAGCTGTTAATTGAAGCCGCAGCCTTGCTGAAAGAAAACATTCCTTCGCTCCGCCTTGTGTTTGCCGGGGAAGGGGCAATGGAACAAACGTATCGAACGTTAGCTGAAAAGCTTGGCGCTTCCGCCAATGTCCGTTTTTACGGCTTTTGCCGCGACATACATGAGCTGATTCAGCTTGCAGATGTATCTGTCGCATCCAGCATGAGAGAGGGCCTCGGCATGAATGTGCTTGAGGGAATGGCGGCGGAAAAACCGGCGATCGCCACAGATAACCGCGGGCATCGGGAAATCATCCGCGACGGAGAAAACGGTTTTCTGGTCAAAATCGGTGACAGTGCTGCTTTTGCCCGCCGGATTGAACAGCTTTACCATAAGCCGGAACTCTGCCGAAAGCTGGGACAGGAAGGCCGAAAAACAGCCTTGCGCTTTTCGGAGGCGCGAACGGTGGAAGAAATGGCAGATATTTATTCCGCGTACATGGATATGGATACAAAGGAGAAAAGCATATGAACTCAGGACCGAAAGTTTCTGTCATTATGGGCATTTATAATTGCGAGCGCACGTTGGCAGAAAGCATAGAATCCATACTCAGCCAATCCTATAAAAATTGGGAGCTGATTTTGTGCGATGATGCGTCAACAGACGGCACGCTCCGCATCGCGAAGCAGTATGCCGCGCATTACAGCGACCGCATCAAACTGATTCGAAACAAAACAAACAAGCGGCTTGCCGCATCATTAAATCATTGTCTTTCGCATGCGACAGGCGATTATATCGCACGTCAGGACGGAGATGACCTTTCGTTTCCGCGCCGTCTTGAAAAGCAGGTCGCGTTTTTAGAAAAACACCGCCACTATCAGGTGGTTGGCACCGGCATGCTTGTGTTTGATGAATTTGGCGTAAGAGGCACCCGCATCCTGCCTTCTGTTCCGGAGCCGGGCGTCATGGCAAAAGGGACCCCATTTTGCCACGGCACGATTATGATGAGAGCGAGTGCCTACCGCACGCTGAAAGGCTACCGATCGGTGCGCAGGACGAGACGAATGGAGGATATCGATTTGTGGCTTCGTTTTTTTGAAGAGGGCTTCAGGGGCTATAATCTTCAGGAAGCCTTGTATAAAGTGAGGGAAGACAGCGATGCATTCAAACGGCGGTCATTTACGTATTCGATTGACAATGCCATTCTTGTCTATGAGGCGTGCAGACGCTTGAAGCTTCCTGTATCTAATTACATATATATCGCAAAACCGTTAATCCGCGCGTTTATGCCTCCAGCCGTGATGAATCGCTACCACAAAAAAAGGGTAATGAACCAAAAGGAAGGGCTTGTCAAGCATGAATAGCGGCCAAAAACGCGTGCTCCATGTTCTCAGCGGCATGAACAGGGGCGGCGCGGAAACCATGGTGATGAATTTATATCGGAAAATGGACAGAAGCAAAGTACAATTTGATTTTTTAACGTATCGAAATGATCCGTGCGCTTACGATGAAGAGATTTTATCCTTAGGCGGGCGGCTTTTTTATGTCCCGAGCATTGGGCAAAGCAATCCCCTTACATTTGTGAGGAATGTGAGTAACGCGATAAAAGAAAACGGGCCGTTCAGCGCCGTTCATGCGCATACAGATTTCCAAACGGGTTTTATCGCTCTTGCGGCAAGGCTCGCCGGAGTGCCGATTAGGGTCTGCCATTCCCACAATACGTCTTGGAAGACCGGCTTCAATTGGAAGGATCGCTTGCAGCTGATGGTGTTCAGGCGGCTCATCTTGGCGAATGCGACAGCGCTGTGTGCCTGCGGAGAGGATGCGGGCAGGTTTTTATTTGGACAGTCCAACATGGAGCGGGAGCGTGTTCACCTCCTTCCGAACGGGATTGATCTTGAGCTGTTCGCCCCAAATGGGCAGGCGGCTGATGAAGAAAAAACAGCCCGCGGTATTGCAGCTGACCGGCTCATCATTGGCCATGTGGCCCGGTTTCATGAAGTGAAAAACCATGCGTTTCTCCTGAAGCTTGCCGCACATCTCAAAGAAAGAGGCGTTCGCTTTCAGCTTGTTCTCGCAGGAGACGGGCCGTTGCGAGGGGAGATAGAGCAGGAGGCGCGGCGGCAGGATCTGTTGTCAGAGGTTCTCTTTTTAGGCACTGAAGACCGCATTCATGAATTGATGCGTACATTCGATGTATTTGTTATGCCTTCTCTGTACGAAGGCTTGCCGGTTGTGCTTGTGGAAGCACAGGCGTCGGGGCTTCCATGCATCATTTCAGACAGCATTACAGAAAAAGTCGACGCCGGGCTCGGGCTTGTCACAAGATTAAGTCTCTCTGAGCCGATCAGCGTTTGGGCTGAAACCATTGCAAGAGCGGCCGCCGCAGGCAGGCCGAAGCGCGAGCTCATCAAGGAAACACTCGCCCAACTTGGCTACGATGCACAGCAAAATGTAGGAGCGCTGCTGAATGTATACAACATCCGCACGGAAAAGGACAATAACCGATGATTGTATATGCCGTCAATATGGGGATTGTATTTGTTTGGTCTTGGTTCGCTAAAATGTGCGGCGGCCGTGACGATTCGCTTGCCACGGGGTATCGGCCGAATAAGCTTGTGATCTGGATTCCGCTCGCTTCACTTGTGCTCGTGTCAGGCCTCCGCTATCGAGTTGGCACGGATTTTCAGACGTACACGCTGCTGTACGAATTGGCGGGCGATTATCAAAATGTGTGGCAGATATTCGGTTTCGGCACAGCGAAAACAGCGACAGATCCGGGGTTTACCGCACTCCTTTGGCTGATGAATTTTATCACAGAAGATCCGCAAATCATGTATTTTACGGTTGCGGTCGTGACCTATAGCTTTATTATGAAGACACTCGCCGACTATGGCAGGCCGTTTGAGCTGAGTGTCTTTTTATTTTTGGGAACCTTTCATTATTACGCGTCTTTTAACGGCATCAGGCAATACATGGTGGCAGCTGTTTTGTTTTGGGCGCTCCGTTATATCATCAGCGGGAACTGGAAGCGATATTTCCTGATTGTGCTGGTCAGCTCGCTCTTTCATTCGTCCGCGCTGATTATGATTCCAGTGTACTTTATTGTCAGAAGAAAAGCCTGGTCTCCGGCGATATTCGGCCTATCCGCTTTATTTCTCGGCATGACCTTTTTATATCAAAAATTTATTTCTGTGTTTGTCGTTGTACTTGAAAACAGCTCATACAGCCATTATGAAAAATGGCTTATGACAAACACAAATGGAATGAATGTGATCAAAATCGCTGTTTTGGTTCTGCCGCTGTTCCTTGCATTTTGCTATAAAGAACGACTGCGGAGTCTGTGGCCGCAAATTGATATTGTCGTCAATTTGTGCCTGCTAGGTTTTTTGTTCGGCCTTTTGGCCACAAAGGACGTGATTTTTGCCAGATTCAATATTTATTTCGGCCTGTATCAAATGATCCTAGTCCCTTATTTCGTCAGGATATTTGATGAAAAATCGAACGCTCTTATCTATATTGCTATCGTTGTTTGTTATTTTCTTTACAGTTATTTGCTTATGCCGGTCGATTCATCGGTTCTGCCTTACAGAACGATTTTTTCCCGGTAATTTATGCACGAGGAGCCGGTCATTATGGAAACACCTGCGGTTAGTCTGTTAGTCGCTGTTTATAACACAGAAACATATATCAGAACGTGTCTCGAATCACTGCGGAACCAGACAGTGGACAATATTGAAATCATCATCGTCAATGATGGTTCAGCTGACGCCAGCCCGGATATCGCGGAAGAATACGCCAAAATGGACAACAGGTTTAAGGTGATTCATCAGGAAAACCAGGGGCTCGGTGCGGTTCGGAATAAAGGCATTGAAGCTGCACGCGGCGAATTTATCGCGTTTATCGATTCAGACGATTGGATCGAGCCTGATTATTGCGAGCAGATGCTCCGCGCAGCAGGCGATGAAACTGATCTGGTCATTTGCAATTACGCCGCGGAGTTTGAGGATACTGGCAAAACCATGGACTCAGACATTGCCCAAACCTATCAGGATCAGCCGAAGGAGCATTATATCAAGGCGTTATTCGAAGGGAAGGTCAGAGGGTTTTCATGGAACAAACTGTACAGAAGAAGCATGATTGAAGCCCATCGGCTGTCGTTTCCGCTCCGAGGCGAGCTGGAGCATGTCGAGGATCAGTTTTTCAGCTTCAGGGCTCATTTTTTCGCCCGCTCGGTATCCTACGTAAAAGCGCCGCTCTATCATTACCGAATTCACCTTTCCTCCATTGTGCAGAGCTATCAGAAAAAACTGTTTGAATCAGGGCTTGCGCTGTATGAGGCGAATGCGGCGTTTTTACAGGAGAACAACAAACTGGAGGAGTACCGCAAGGAGCTTGATACCTTTATCGTTCTTCACAGCAGCATCTGTATGCTGAATGAATGGAAAACGAGCGGCAGCCGCAGGCTGTTTGAAAAGCTTAGAAATGTTGGCGTGATATGCGCGGACCCGGTGTTTCAAGAAAGTCTTTCAAAAACGGGGACAGCGCCTTTTGACGCAAAACGGTCATGCCTGCTTCTGATGGCGAAATACAGAATGATTCCGTTCGTCGCGATGGCATCGGCTGTGTATCAGCGGGTGATCGAGTACAAAATGAGAAACAGAGGGTGAGGACATGTCGTTACAATCGTTGAAAATTAATTTTGCAGAATGGCTGCTGCTTAAGGTCAAATACCCGTCCCAATATTGGCTGGGAGCGGCAGACCAGCCGGTAAAGGCCGCAGCACAGCCGGTAAAGGCCGCAGCACATCAGAAAAAAATCATACTGACCCTGCTGCCGTCACATGACAATTTGGGAGATCACGCAATTGCTTATGCCAGCAAGACATTTCTTGAGCAAGAATACCAGGACTTTGACATCATCGAGGTCGATATGAAGGACATTTACAAATCAGCAAAAAACCTGATCCGCTCGCGCCATCCGGAGGATATGGTCTTTATCATCGGCGGCGGAAACATGGGGGATTTATACCGTTATGAGGAGTGGACGCGCCGCTTCATCATTAAAACATTTCATGACTATCGGGTTGTCCAGCTTCCGGCAACGGCTCATTTTTCCGACACGAAAAAAGGGCGCAAAGAGCTGAAGCGGGCACAGAAAATTTATAATTCGCACCCGGGCCTGTTGCTGATGGCACGGGATGAAACAACGTATCAATTTATGAAACAGCATTTTCAAGAAAAAACAATTTTGAAGCAGCCTGACATGGTGCTGTATTTAGACAGAAGCAAGACCCCCGCAGAGCGCGAAGGGGTTTATATGTGTTTGCGCGAGGACCAGGAAAGCGTGCTTCAGAAGGAGCAGAGAAACCGGCTCAAAGCTGCGCTATATGAGGAATTCGGCGAGATCAAATCCTTTACGACAACGATCGGGCGCCGGGTCAGCCGCGATACACGGGAACAAGAGCTTGAAGCACTGTGGTCTAAGCTGCAAAGCGCAGAAGCCGTCGTCACAGACAGGCTTCATGGCATGATTTTTTGCGCGCTGACAGGAACGCCGTGTGTTGTTATTCGCTCCTTCGACCATAAGGTGATGGAAGGCTATCAATGGCTCAAAGACATCCCATTCATGAAGCTGATTGAACTTCCGGAGCCGGAGCGTGTAACAGCCGCAGTCAATGAGCTTTTAACAAAAGAAACACCCCATGGCGGCTTTCCGAGAGATGTGTATTTTAAAGGTCTGCGTGACAAAATCAGCGGTGAAGCACAATGACCCCGCTCGTCAGCATTATTGTCCCGATGTATAATGTTGAACCATTTATAGGGGAGTGCATGGATTCTTTGCGTTGCCAAACGCTTTCTGATATTGAAATCATCCTTGTGAATGACGGAACACCGGATCGGTCAGGCGAAATTGCAGAGGACTATGCAAAACGGGATGCGAGAATCCGGGTCATTCATCAATCTAACGGCGGGCTTAGTTCAGCGCGAAATACGGGAATAAAGGCCGCGCGGGGCACTTACATCGGTTTTGTAGACGGAGACGATTATGTATCTTCCGCCATGTTCCAGAGACTGGCTGAAGAAGCGGAGCAAAATCAGCTCGACATCGCCGGATGCGGTTTTTACAAGCAGTCACCGGACAGGCGGACATATGTGGCGCCGCAGCTTGAGGCAAACCGCGTGCTGACAAAATCGGAAATGACTGAATGGCTTAAATATGCTCACGAAACGAGATTTATCTGGTATGTATGGCGTTATCTTTACCGCCGTGAGCTTTTTGATAGGGCGAATCTGATGTTTGAGGAAGACATCCGTTTTGCTGAAGACTCTCCCTTCAATTTGTTCGCTTTTCGCGAAGCGGAGCGGGTGAAAATGATTGATGAAGGATTGTACATTTATCGTGAAAACCCGAACAGCCTGACAGAAATTCCTTATAAGCCGGCGATGGATGAACATCTTCAAAAACAATATCAAGCTAAAATCGCATTCTACAATCACTATGGCTTAGCAGGCGCATGCCAAGAAGATCTGAATGTGTACATTTGCAGGCACCAGCTTCCGATGCTTTTTGCAAATGCCTGTGCTTCTCCGAATTCGCCGAAAGACATCAAAAAGAAGATCAGACAGATTTTATCTTATGACATGGTGCAGCAGGCTGTCAGACATACACCGTTTCAGCATGAGAACTTATTAAGAGGAGAGCGTTTGATATTGGCACTGTGTAAATGGCGGCTCACTTTTCTCATCAAGCTGTTTTTCGAGCAGCGGAGGACGATGAAAGGCAGTGCGAAGCAGGCATGAAATTCACGATAAACTTCAGCGCGAATCTTACGGCTTTTCTCTTGTCTGTTTTCCTGTCGGTTTGGATGACGCCTTTTATTGTCAAAACGCTCGGTGTGGAAGCGTTCGGCTTTGTTCACTTGACACAAAATGTGATTAATTACTTTTCGATTATCACCGTGGCTCTCAGCTCGGTTGTCGTTCGCTTCTTTTCTGTTGCTGCCCACAGGGGAGAGCGGGAGAAAGCAAATGCGTATATCAGCAATTATTTAGCGGCCTCTGTTTTGATTTCATTGCTTCTCTTGCTGCCGCTTGCGGGCTCGGCTTTTTTTGTTGACCGCGTCATGAATGTGCCGCAAGCGCTTTTGGCTGATGTGCGTGTGTCGATTTTGATCGGCAGTCTGCTGTTTATCTTAACGTTTCTGACGGCTGGTTTCGGGGCTGCACCATTTTATGCCAACCGCCTTTACATCACAAGTTCCATTCAGGCGGTGCAAATGCTTGTACGCGTGCTGTCTGTGCTGCTCCTGTTTGCATGCTTTGCGCCAAAAATCTGGCAGATCCAGCTTGCCGCTTTAGCTGGTGCTGTCATCGCGTCTGTGCTGTCTTTCTATTTCTTCAAAAAGCTGATTCCATGGTTTTCGTTCCGTATGAAAGATCTTTCATTCCGCACAAGCAAGGAGCTGTTTCAAGCGGGCGCATGGAGCTCCGTCAATCAAATCGGCGTCCTGCTTTTTTTGCAGATTGATCTGTTAACCGCCAATTTGATGCTTGGAGCGTCCGCATCCGGGAAATACGCGGCGATTATCCAGTTTCCGCTGCTTTTGCGCAGCTTGGCCGGAACGGTCGCATCCCTGTTTGCGCCTATCATGACTTCATATTATTCAAAAGGCGATATGGAAGGGTTGATGAATTACGCCAATAAGGCAGTAAGGCTCAATGGTCTTTTGCTTGCACTTCCTGCTGCCTTATTGGGCGGATTGGCGGGACCTTTTTTGACAATCTGGCTCGGACCGTCCTTTTCAACGATAGCACCGCTTTTATTTATTCATGCCGGATACTTGGTTGTCAGCCTCGCCTTTATGCCGCTGTTTTATATATGGACCGCTTTTAATCAACAAAAAACACCGGCGATTGTTACCCTGCTGTTAGGTGCGGTGAATGTGGTGCTGGCGGTCACGCTGAGCGGGCCGGCTCATCTCGGTCTGTACGGCATAACGTTGGCAGGGGCCATTTCTCTTATTTTAAAAAATGCCATCTTTACGCCGCTTTTTGTATCCCGCATTACAGGCTGCAAAAAGCACGTGTTCTTTAAAGGCATCATCGGGCCTCTTTCAGCCGCTGTGTTTGCCTGGACGGTCTGTAAGGCCATGCAGTTTGTTGTGAAGATTGACGGCTGGACGTCACTGATAGCGACGGGAGTGACAGTCAGCTTTTGCTACGCTGTGTTCGCTTTTATGCTCGTTTGTACAAAAGAGGAAAGACAGCTGGTACTAAAACGGTTTCGAAAAACGAAAGGAGCTGTGAATCTTTGATCCTGAAACGACTTTTTGATCTGACGGCCGCCATTTTTTTGTTGTGCTGTACGAGTGTGATCATTTTGTTCACCATCGCCGTTGTCAGGCTGAAAATAGGATCACCTGTCTTCTTTAAGCAAGTAAGACCGGGCCTGCACGGCAAACCGTTCACCCTGTATAAGTTCCGGACAATGACGGATGAACGGGACAGTGAAGGAAATCTGTTGCCCGATGAAGTTAGGCTGACGAAAACAGGCAGGCTGATCAGAAAGCTAAGCATTGATGAGCTTCCGCAGCTTCTGAATGTTCTGAAGGGCGATCTCAGCCTTGTCGGGCCGCGGCCGCTTTTGATGGACTATCTGCCCCTTTATACAGAAAAACAGGCCCGGCGCCACGAGGTGAAGCCGGGTATCACAGGCTGGGCGCAAATCAATGGCAGAAACGCGATTTCCTGGGAAAAGAAATTTGAATTAGATGTTTGGTACGTTGACAACCGATCATTTTTTCTCGATTTGAAAATTCTATGTTTGACGGTGCGAAAGGTTCTTGTTTCAGAAGGGATTCAGCAAACCAACCATGTGACCGCGGAACGGTTTACCGGAAGCGGAGATGTGTCCTCATGAAAAACGTGGCCATTGTGGGTGACGGCGGACACGGAAAGGTGATCAGAGAGCTGATTAACGCCCGCACAGATACGCGTTTAGCCGCGGTGCTGGATGATAAATTCAAAATGTTCGAAGGCGGAAAAGAATGGTACACAGGCCCGCCGGAAGCCATTAGTGAATTGCGCAGGCTCATTCCCGATGTGCTGTTTTTGATTGCTGTTGGAAATAACAGTGTCAGAAAACAGCTGACTGAGCGACTGGGACTGAAGAAAGATGATTTTATTACATTGATTCACCCGTCAGCCATCGTTAGCAAATCGGCTGCTATCGGGGAAGGGACAGTGATCATGGCGGGCGCAATCATTCAGGCGGATGCGCGAATCGGCGCCCACTGCATCATCAATACGGGCGCAGTGGCAGAGCACGACAATCAAATCAGCGATTACGTTCATCTGTCCCCGCGTGTCACACTGTCAGGAGCGGTTTCCGTTCAGGAAGGCGCTCACGTTGGAACCGGTGCGTCCGTCATACCGCAGCTTACAATCGGGGCTTGGAGCATTGTCGGCGCCGGCTCTGCGGTAATCCGTTCCATACCGGACAGGGTAACGGCGGCCGGTGCACCGGCACGCATCATTTCTTCCATTCAAACATCAAACAAAGGATGATTCTATGCATAAAAAAATCTACTTATCTCCCCCTCACATGAGCGGCAGGGAGCAGCACTATATTTCGGAAGCCTTTCGCTCAAACTGGATCGCGCCGCTTGGGCCGCTCGTGAATTTATTTGAAGAACAGCTGGCAGAACGCGTCGGTGTAAAAGCAGCAGCTGCGGTCAGCTCTGGAACGGCTGCGATTCATCTGGCGTTGCGTTTGCTTGAGGTAAAAGAAGGAGACAGCGTGTTTTGCCAGTCCTTCACATTTGTAGCAACCGCCAATCCGATTTTATATGAAAAAGCGGTGCCCGTCTTTATTGATTCTGAGCCTGACACATGGAATATGTCGCCGAAAGCCCTTGAAAGAGCATTGCAGGAAGCGAAAAGAAACGGAACTCTGCCAAAAGCGGTGATTTCCGTCAATCTTTATGGACAGAGCGCGAAAATGGATGACATCGTAAGCCTGTGTGATGCATACGGAGTTCCTGTCATTGAGGACGCAGCCGAATCTCTCGGAACAGTCTACAAAGGGAAGCATAGCGGGACATTCGGGCGCTTCGGCATTTATTCATTTAACGGGAACAAAATCATCACCACATCAGGCGGAGGGATGCTCGTTTCAAATGATGAAGCCGCAATGGAAAAAGCAAGATTTCTCGCTTCGCAGGCTCGAGATTCGGCTGTTCATTATCAGCACAGTGAAATGGGGCATAATTACAGGCTGAGCAATATTTTAGCCGGTGTCGGCATTGCTCAGCTTGAGGTGCTGGATGAGCGCGTAGAGAAAAGAAGGACCATTTTCACTAGATACAAAAATGCGCTCGGTCACATAGACGGCGTCCGCTTTATGCCGGAGTGCGCAGCAGGCGTATCCAATCGCTGGCTCACCACGCTCACACTTGATAACGGGCTCAGCCCCTATGACGTAGTTCAACGTCTTGCTGAAGAAAACATTGAAGCCCGTCCGCTGTGGAAGCCGCTTCATACCCAGCCGCTGTTCG
Source organism: Bacillus sp. ATD (assembly GCF_050585765.1). Taxonomy (NCBI): domain Bacteria; kingdom Bacillati; phylum Bacillota; class Bacilli; order Caryophanales; family Bacillaceae; genus Bacillus; species Bacillus sp. ATD. The sequence continues at coordinate 503,329 of NZ_JBOBQH010000001.1, forward strand.
ATCCGGCTTTATTTCATTCCCATGAAGATACAGGAAGCGTATGCGAAGAGCTTTTCAAGCAAGGGATCTGTCTCCCATCCGGGTCAAATATGACAGAAGATGAGCAAGATCGGGTCATTGACGTGCTACTGCACTTATTCCAAAATGCCGAGGTGAAGAAATGGACAGCAAGCATTCGATGATCAGCCTGAAACAGAAACTGTCTGGGCTGCTCGACGTCATTCCGAAACAATCCGAAATCATATACGCCGACTATCCTCTATACGGAAATGTAGGGGATTTATTTATTATGAAGGGAACAGAAGCTTTCTTTAAAGAACACGGAATCCGGGTCAGAAAACGCTGGAATCCCGACAATTTTCCCGTCGGCCGAAAGCTGGATCCAAATCTCATCATCGTCTGCCAGGGAGGCGGCAACTTCGGGGATTTGTATCCGTATTATCAAGGCTTTAGAGAAAAAATCGTCCAAACCTATCCGAACCACAAAATTGTGATCCTGCCGCAATCGATTTATTTTCAAAACAAAGACAACCTCAAGCGGACGGCGGAGATATTTTCTAAGCATGCGAATCTCCACATCATGACAAGGGAAAAAGCCTCCTATGCTACGGCACAGGCTTATTTTTCAAGAAATCACATTCAGCTTCTGCCTGATATGGCTCATCAGCTGTTTCCCGTCATTCCCACGCAGCAGCCGTCTAATCAAAAGCTGAGATTTATCCGAACAGATCATGAAGCAAACCAGGAGCTTCAGGAACACGCTAAAGCGGAGAGCTACGACTGGCGCACGGTCCTGTCAGCTTCAGACCGCCGGACGATCGCTTTTCTGCAAACGCTCAACGTCCTGAACAAAAAAGCGGGCAACCCTTTGCCTATTGCGTATATATGGGGAAAATACTCGGATTATATCGTCAAAAAAGCCATTCGGTTTTTCAGCCGTTACGAATCGGTGGAAACATCAAGGCTGCACGGCCACATCTTGTCTTCTCTTCTTCAAAAAGAAAACACGGTCATTGATAATTCCTATGGGAAAAACGCCAATTACTTCCATACCTGGATGGAAGGAGTGCCAAGCACCCGGCTCATCCAGGACGCCTCAAAGAAGGAAAACCTTCCTGCTCACGTGTGAGCGGAAGGTTTATTTTGATTCTCCACGTTTGACTTTGTTGTATGCTTCATCTAAATGCTGAATCCGTTTCAGGACGACTGCGTTTTTCGTCAGCTGGTCTTGCACGAGCGTTGAGACGACGGAACGGTAGTAGCTGTTCATCGCGTGGATTTTATCCTCAGACTGATTCATTTCAATATGCTGTTTTAAATTCTCAATAAAATAAGGGACGGAAAAAAGTTCAGACATTTCTTTGGCAGCTCCTTTTTCATAAATGTATACGGTATGATCTCAATCATGTACAATGAAGAAAGGGGAGTGAGCAAGATGGATATGAAACTTCAGCAAGTACAAGTATTAAAGCCTCAACTGACACAGGAGCTCAGGCAGGCCATCACGCTGCTTGGCTATCATTCGGCAGAACTCGCCGAGTACATTGATGAGCTCTCACTGGAAAACCCTCTTATTGAACGAAAGGAAACAGACACACCGCCACTATCTTACCATAAAACAAATAAAAACAGGATGAATGCACAGGAAGCGGGCCTTCAATTAAGTGATCCGCAAAAAACATTGCAGGATGCGTTAAAACAGCAGTCACTCGATATGAATCTGTCAAACACTGAAAAAAAGATTTTTAATTATCTGATTTATTCGCTTGATTCAAACGGATATTTGGAAGAAGATGTGGAGGAGGCGGCACAGCGCTTATCTGTATCGGTCAAGGAAACAGAGGCTGTTTTGGCGAAACTCCAGTCACTAGAGCCGGCTGGAATCGGCGCGAGATCTTTGCAGGAATGCATCCTTCTTCAATTACAGCGGCTGCCGAACAGAAATGAACAAGCGGAAATGCTTGTTTCTGCTCATTTTGATGCTTTTGCTCAAAAAAAATGGAAAGCGCTTTCAGCGAAAACTGGAATTCCGCTTGATACCATTCAGGATATTTCAGATGATATAGCGGCTCTTCATCCAAGACCGGGTCTTCTGTTTGCCCGTCCAGAGCAAGATGTGTATATCGAGCCTGACATTTTTATCACCGTAAAAAACGGGCACATCGCAGCGGAGCTGAATACCCGCTCGTTTCCCGAAATCGATCTGCATCCGCAGTACAGTACGCTTTTATCATCCGGCTCCTGTCAGGATACTGTCTCTTATTTATCCGCGAAATATCAGGAATGGCGCTGGCTGAGCCGCGCGCTACGACAGCGAAAACAGACCATCACGAGGATAATCAATGAGCTGATCACACGCCAAAAGGATTTCTTTCTGAAAGGGCGGAGCGCAATGAAACCGCTGACTCTCAGGGAGATAGCAGACTGCTTAAGCCTTCATGAATCAACTGTGAGCCGGGCCATTAAAGGAAAAACGATCCAAACGCCTTACGGGCTGTTTGAGATGAAACTCTTTTTCTCAGCAAAAGCCGAGGCTTCAGGAGATGGAGATGCGTCGAATTATGCAGTCAAAATGCATCTTGAAGACCTGATCAATCAAGAGGACAAAACAAAACCGCTCTCAGATCAAAAGCTTGCCGAATTGCTATATGAACAGCACGGCATCCAAATCTCGAGACGCACCGTGGCTAAATACCGCGATCAGATGAACATTCCGTCTTCGGCAGCGAGAAAACGGTATAAATAAAAACCTCCCGTGTTGGGAGGTTTTTTTTAAGGAATCATCCAGCTGAACACATGATGCTGTAAAAAGGTGATGATACAAACGAGCAGCAGCAAAAACAGACTGTGTTTAATGGTAAAACGGAAAAGATCTGACTCCTTTCCGGCGAGTCCTACCGCGGCGCATGCCACCGCAATCGACTGCGGCGAAATCATTTTTCCTGTGACACCGCCTGAAGAGTTGGCGGCGACAGACAGAACAGGGTCCATACCGACCGATAACGCGGTGACTTTCTGCAGGTTGCCGAACAGCAGGTTGGCAGAAGTATCCGAGCCGGTAATAAAGACGCCGAGCCAGCCGAGAACAGGCGAAAAGAAGGTAAACATCGAACCCGTCAGCGCGAGTGTCATCCCGAGTGTCGTGCTCATTCCTGAGGAGTTTGTGACATAGGCAAAACCAACCACAGATGCGATGGTCAAAATCGGAAGCTTCAACTCTTGGATCGTTTCTTTAAAAACGGCTCCCCAGTCTTTCCACGAAATCGCCGTGATGAATTTTGACAGCACAGCGGCAATCAAGATGGCGGTGCCGGCTGAACCGAGCACGTCAAGCTTGTAAACCGCTTCAATCGGCGTACCGCCAGCATTGGCAATCTGATTGTTCAAAAAAGGCACACCAGGGGCAAAAGTCAGTTTTTCCCCAACAGCATTCAGCCATGTCAAGAACACAGCAGAGCCTTCATAATGCCCTGTCAGCGCGGATTTGACAGATGGAATGCCCCATACGGAAATCATCACCGTCAGCAGCAGAAATGGCGACCAAGCCTTGAAAATCTGTCCGCCGCTGTACGCAGGCGCTGTCGGATTCGTTCGCGCCGTTTCAATCGCGGCGGCCGATTCCTGTTCACCGGCAAACCGGAATGTTGTTTTCGGCTTCCACCATTTCAAAAACACAGCAAGCGCAGCCATTGAAACAAGCGCTGACAAAACATCAGGCAGCTCAGGCCCTAAAAAATTGGAACTGAGATATTGAACAACAGCAAAGGAAACACCGGATACGAGAATCGCCGGCCAGACCTCCAAGGCTTTCCTGAACCCGCTCATAATGATGATTAAATAAAGTGGAATAAATACGGATAAAAACGGCAGCTGCCGCCCGACCATTTGTGAAATCTCCATCGCCGGAATCCCTGTCGGCCCTTCTACGGCTGTAATTGGAATTCCAATTGCGCCAAAGGCGACAGGCGCCGTATTGGCGATCAAACAGATCCCCGCCGCATAAAGAGGATTAAAGCCGAGACCGACCAAAAGCGCGGCAGAAATGGCGACAGGCGCTCCGAAGCCTGCTGCCCCTTCTAAAAAAGCCCCGAATGAAAAAGCGATCAAGAGGGCTTGAAGCCGCCGGTCATCAGTAATCGAGAGAACCGAACTGCGGATGATATCAAACTGCCCCGTTTTCACAGTAATTTTATACAAAAAAACAGACGTCACAATGATCCAGCCAATCGGCAATATTCCGTAAACGGCTCCTTGTGTCGCCGACATCAGCGCTTTTTCCGCAGGCATCCGATAAACCAATACAGCAATGACAAGGGCGATCCCCAATGTGGCCAAGCCCGCTGTATACCCCTTCATCCGTTTAATCGCGAGTGCCCAAAAAAAGAAAATAATCGGTACAAGTGCGGCAAGCGCTGATAAAAGCAAATTTCCCCCTATAGGCGTATATGCCTGTGTCCATTGCATCCCAAACCCCTCCTTGAAACATAAACTGGCGTTGTATGTAAGCGGTTTCTATAGATGATATGATCATCTGATGACTGGGTAATAAGACCAGTTACCTAGCATTATATTTTGAAAAAAATCAAAGTACAAGACTTTTTGACAAAATAGTCAAAATCTTTTGGCGGCCCATAAAACAGAGTATAATAGATCGTAAACAGCCAGACCTACAAGTTACGGGGTGAATTGCATGAAATACAAACAAATTAAAACAAAAAAAATATATGAAGAAGTAGCGGATGCACTATTAGATATGATCAAAAACGGCGAATTGAAGCCTGGAGATAAACTGGACTCTGTTCAGGCGCTTGCTGAGAACTTTCAAGTCAGCCGTTCAGCGGTTCGAGAAGCACTTTCTGCGCTAAAAGCGATGGGGCTTGTCGAAATGAAACAGGGGGAAGGCACGTACCTGAAGGAATTTGAGCTCAATCAAATTTCTCAGCCGCTCTCAGCCGCCCTTCTTATGAAAAAAGAGGACGTCAAGCAGCTGCTTGAGGTCAGAAAACTGCTTGAAATCGGCGTGGCTTCACTAGCGGCTGAAAAAAGGACAGAAGCAGATCTCGAAAGAATTCAGGATGCACTAAAGGAAATGGGCAGCATTGAAGCGGACGGGGAGCTGGGAGAGAAAGCAGATTTTGCATTTCATCTGGCGCTTGCGGACGCTTCTCAAAATGAACTTCTTAAACACTTGATGAATCACGTATCATCATTGCTGCTGGAAACAATGAGAGAAACGCGGAAAATCTGGCTGTTTTCCAAGAAGACCTCAGTTCAGCGGCTGTATGAGGAGCACGAACGGATTTACAATGCCGTGGCTGCCGGGGACGGTGCACAGGCGGAAGCCGCCATGCTGGCGCACTTGACGAATGTGGAAGATGTGCTTTCGGGATATTTCGAGGAAAATGTGCAATAACCAACTCATTTCCCGGGCAATTCTGCTGGTTCCGGATGAAACGAACAACTGAGACTGAGCCGCAAATGGTTCAGTCTTTTTACATGAGGCAGCCAGGGGCTTTGTACGCTTGACATTTTTGAAAAAGAAAGTAAAATATTTTACTAAAATGAATGCGAGCTGCATAATGGAGGCAGATGCAATGGCGACAATTAAAGATATCGCGCAGGAAGCGGGATTTTCAATCTCAACCGTTTCCCGCGTTTTAAATAACGATGAAAGCCTTTCTGTTCCTGATGAGACACGGGAGAAAATCTATGAAGCGGCGGAGAAACTCAATTACCGCAAAAAAACAGTAAGGCCGCTGGTGAAACATATTGCGTTTTTATATTGGCTGACAGATAAAGAAGAATTGGAAGATGTCTACTTTAAAACGATGAGATTGGAAATAGAGAAACTGGCGAAAGCATTCAATATCGATATGACCACTTATAAAATATCAGATGGAATTGAGTGCATTCCTGAACATACGGAAGGGTTTATTGCCGTCGGCACATTTTCAGATGAAGAGCTGGCTTTCCTTAGAAATCTCACTGAAAACGGCGTCTTTATCGATTCAACTCCTGATCCCGATTATTTTGACTCGGTAAGGCCTGACTTAGCACAAATGACAAGGAAGACGGTAAACATCCTGGCTGAGAAGGGACATAAAAGCATCGGCTTTATCGGCGGCACATACAAAAATCCGAACACCAACCAGGATGAAATGGACATCCGTGAAGAAACCTTCAGATCCTATATGAGGGAAAAAGGCATGCTGGACGAGCGGTATATTTTCTGTCATCGCGGATTCTCTGTAGAAAACGGCTACCGCCTGATGTCAGCGGCGATCGAGACATTAGGCGACCAGCTTCCGACTGCTTTTATGATCGCAGCGGACCCGATTGCAGTGGGCTGTCTGCAAGCCCTGAACGAAAAAGGAATTGCCATACCGAACAGGGTAAGTATTGTGAGTATCAACAACATCAGCTTCGCGAAGTATGTCTCACCTCCTCTGACGACGTTTCATATTGATATACATGAATTATGTAAAAACGCTGTTCAATTGCTGCTTGAACAAGTGCAGGACAAGAGAAAGACGGTAAAAACTTTATATGTGGGCGCGGAATTAATCGTCAGAAAGAGTATGAATTAAAAACGGCTTAGGACACTAAGCCGTTTTTTTAATTAGGTAAAATAATTTACCTAAAGTAGTAAATAGTTTGTTTACACATTTTCTCAAGCGTGCTATATTATTTTAAAAGCGCTTTCATTTCTACCGAAAGGGTGACAATCAATGAAAAAGGCAAAAAGGTGTTCCGTACTCATGCTCTGCGCAGCTGTCAGTTTATCCTTGGCGGCTTGCGGCCCAAAGGAAAGCAGCAGCGCCAAATCGAGTTCAAAAGGGTCAGAGCTTGTTGTATGGGAGGATAAAGAAAAGAGCAACGGCATTAAAGACGCCGTCGCTGCATTTGAAAAAGAGCATGATGTGAAGGTCAAAGTCGTTGAAAAACCGTATGCCAAGCAGATTGAAGATTTGCGAATGGACGGACCGGCCGGCACAGGCCCTGACGTGTTAACAATGCCAGGTGACCAAATCGGAACGGCTGTCACGGAAGGATTACTCAAGGAATTACATGTCAAAAAAGACGTTCAATCACTTTATACTGACGCTTCCATTCAGTCTCAAATGGTCGATCAAAAGCTTTATGGACTGCCAAAAGCAGTTGAAACGACTGTGCTGTTTTACAACAAAGATCTCATCTCAGAAAAGGAATTGCCCAAAACGCTGGAAGAGTGGTACGACTATTCCAAAAAGACTGCTGATGGCAGCAAATTTGGCTTTTTAGCCTTATTCGATCAAATTTATTATGCGGAAAGTGTAATGAGCGGATACGGCGGATACATTTTTGGAAAGGACAAAGACGGCAGCTATAACCCGTCAGACATTGGAATCAATAATGAAGGCGCTGTCAAAGGTGCGGCGCTGATGCAGAAGTTTTACAAAGAGGGCTTATTCCCGGCAGGCATTATTGGAGAACAAGGGATTAACGTGTTGGAATCACTGTTCACAGAAGGAAAAGCCGCCGCAATTATTTCTGGTCCATGGAATGTAGAAGCCTTTTCGAAAGCAGGGATCAATTATGGCATTACGAAACTGCCGAAGCTGGAAAATGGGAAAAACATGAGTTCCTTTATCGGCGTCAAAAGCTACAACGTCAGCGCATTTTCAAAGAATGCGGAGCTGGCGCAAGAATTAGCCGTATTCCTGGCAAATGAAAAAAATTCTAAAACACGATATGAAGAGACGAAAGAAGTTCCTGCTGTAAAATCTCTAGCCAATGACCCGGCTATTATGAAAAGTGAGGCGGCACGGGCTGTTACTGAACAATCCCGTTTCTCAGAGCCAACACCAAATATTCCGGAAATGAATGAAATATGGACGCCGGCTGATTCTGCATTACAGACAGTTGCAACAGGGAAGGCGGGTCCGAAACAAGCATTGGATCAAGCAGCTGAAACGGCCAAAGGACAAATTAAGGCAAAGCACAGCGGAACATAAAGAGAAAGCTAGATTTGTATTGTAAGAGAGGTGAAAACGGTGCAGCATCGTCAAATCGCTTTGTTGCTGTCTATCATCCCGGGGCTCGGGCAATTTTATAACAAGCAATGGATAAAAGGCTTTGTCTTTCTTTTCTTAGGCGCATCGTTTTTTGCGGTCTTTGGAGATCTGCTCAATATGGGATTTTGGGGAATCTTTACACTGGGAACAGAAGTGCCGCGGGATAATTCCGTTTTCTTGCTGGCGGAAGGAATTATCGCTGTCATCGTGACCTGCTTTGGCCTTGCGGTGTATTATGTGAATCTTCGCGATGCGTTTCAAAGCGGAAAACAGCGTGATGAAAACAAGCCATTAAGTTCCTTAAAAGAACAATACCGGCATATCATTTCTGAGGGCTATCCTTATGTCGTCAGCGGCCCATCTTTGTTTATTCTAATTTTCGCCGTGATCTTCCCCATTTTATTCAGCTTTGCATTAGCGTTCACAAACTATGATTTGTATCATTCTCCTCCTGCAAAATTAATTGATTGGGTCGGTTTTCAAACATTCGCAAATATTTTCACAGTTGATATTTGGAGGTCGACCTTTTTTGATGTACTGGCTTGGACGGTGGTTTGGACACTTGCTGCATCCACACTGCAAGTCAGCTTGGGGATTTTTCTCGCGATCATTGTCAACCAGAAAGACCTTCGTTTTAAACGCTTTTTCCGGACGATACTGATTTTGCCATGGGCCGTTCCCGGTTTTGTGACGATTTTAATTTTTGCGGGGCTGTTTAATGATAGCTTTGGTGCGATGAATCACGACATCTTGGCTTTCTTCGGGATAGATCCGCTTCCGTGGATGACAGATGCTAATTGGTCGAGGCTTGCGTTGATTCTCATGCAGGGCTGGCTCGGATTTCCGTACATCTTTCTCGTCTCAACAGGCGTATTGCAATCCATCCCGGACGATCTGTATGAAGCAGCTACGATTGATGGCGCTTCTGTCTTTTCAAAGCTGAGATACATTACGCTTCCAATGGTGTTCATCGCCATGGCGCCGATTATCATTACTCAGTTTACGTTTAATTTTAATAACTTTAATATTATCTATCTATTTAATGGCGGAGGTCCGGCTGTAACCGGATCGACAGCCGGCGGGACAGACATCCTCGTTTCATGGATTTATAAGTTGACAATGCAGTCAAGCCAATATTCACTTGCTGCGGCTTTAACGATTTTATTATCTGTGTTTGTCATCTCCATCGCATTGTGGCAGTTCAGACAGACAAAGTCTTTTAAAGAGGAGGCATGAGGCATGCTGGCAGATATGAAGGTCAGAAAATATTTCCGTCTCCTTTTCTCTTACTTGTTGTTAGCCTTTATGGCGGTCATCATTGTTTATCCTCTCCTTTGGACGGCAGGCGCAAGCTTTAACCCCGGCAACAGCTTAATCAGTACATCCATCATTCCGAAGCATCCGACATTCGATCATTACAAGGAATTATTTGCGGGCAAGGAAAGCCTTCAATATGTGCAGTGGTATGTCAACTCAATGAAGATCAGCCTGTTTACAATGGCAGGGTCTTTGCTCTGTGTGACGTTTACGGCCTATGCGTTTTCGCGCTTTCGGTTCAAAGGGAGGAAATACGCTCTAACCCTCTTTTTATTGCTGCAAATGATTCCTCAGTTTTCGGCTTTAATCGCTTTGTTTGTATTGGCGCAAATCTTGGGCATGATCAATAGCCACTGGCTGTTAATCTTGCTTTATATCGGCGGCCTGATCCCGATGAATACGTATTTGATGAAAGGGTACATGGATTCCATTCCGATGGACTTAGACGAAAGCGCCAAGATTGACGGGGCCAGCAGCACCCGAATCTTCTTCCAAATCATTCTGCCATTATCAAAACCGATGGCGGCAGTGGTGGCCATGAACAGCTTTACAGGACCGCTCGGAGATTTTGTGCTGTCATCAACGATATTGAGAACGCCTGAATCATATACATTGCCCGTCGGCCTATTCAATTTAGTGAATGATGTTATGGGGGCCAGCTATACGACATTTGCGGCCGGGGCCTTGCTTATCAGCATTCCGGTTGCCGTCATCTTTATCATACTGCAAAAGAATTTTGTGTCCGGATTAACCGCAGGCGGAACGAAGGGCTAAGAGAATAAGGAGGAGAATGTGATGTCAAAGCTTGAAAAAACGTTCGTAACCGAAGCGAATTTTATGCTTCATGGGGGAGACTACAACCCCGATCAGTGGCTGGATCGGCCCGATATTTTAGCTGACGATATCAAACTGATGAAGCTTTCTCATACGAATACGTTTTCTGTCGGCATTTTTGCATGGAGCGCACTTGAGCCGGAGGAGGGCGTATATCAATTTGACTGGCTGGATGATATTTTTGAGCGGATTCACAGTATAGGCGGCCGGGTCATATTAGCAACGCCGAGCGGAGCCCGTCCGGCTTGGCTGTCGCAAGCCTATCCGGAAGTTTTGCGCGTCAATGCCTCCCGCGTCAAACAGCTGCACGGCGGAAGGCACAACCACTGTCTCACATCTAAAGTCTATCGAGAAAAAACTCGGCACATCAACCGCTTATTAGCAGAACGATACGGCAATCACCCGGCGCTGTTAATGTGGCATATTTCAAACGAATACGGGGGAGATTGCCACTGTGATCTATGCCAGCATGCTTTCAGGGAGTGGCTGAAATCAAAATACGACAACAGCCTCAAAACATTGAATCGTGCGTGGTGGACTCCTTTTTGGAGCCATACATTCAATGACTGGTCACAAATTGAAAGCCCTTCGCCGATCGGTGAAAACGGCTTGCACGGCTTGAACTTAGACTGGCGCCGGTTCGTCACCGATCAAACGATTTCGTTTTATGAAAATGAAATCGTTCCGCTGAAAGAACTGACACCTGCTGTCCCTATCACAACGAACTTTATGGCTGACACACCGGATTTAATTCCATATCAGGGCCTCGACTACAGCAAATTTGCGAAACATGTCGATGCCATCAGCTGGGACGCTTATCCTGTCTGGCACAATGACTGGGAAAGCACAGCTGATTTGGCGATGAAGGTCGGCTTTATCAATGACCTGTACCGAAGCTTGAAGCAGCAGCCTTTCTTATTAATGGAGTGTACGCCAAGCGCGGTCAATTGGCATAACGTCAATAAGGCGAAGCGCCCGGGCATGAATCTGCTGTCATCTATGCAAATGATAGCCCACGGCTCGGACAGCGTTCTCTATTTCCAATACCGCAAATCACGCGGGTCATCAGAAAAATTGCATGGGGCGGTTGTGGATCATGACAACAGCCCGAAGAACCGCGTCTTTCAAGAAGTGGCCAAGGTCGGTGAGACATTGGAACGGCTGTCCGAGGTTGTCGGAACGAAGAGGCCGGCACAAACCGCTATTTTATATGACTGGGAAAATCATTGGGCGCTCGAGGATGCTCAGGGGTTTGCGAAGGCGACAAAACGTTATCCGCAAACGCTTCAGCAGCATTACCGCACATTCTGGGAACACGATATCCCTGTCGATGTCATCACGAAAGAACAAGACTTTTCACCATATAAACTGCTCATCGTCCCGATGCTTTATTTAATCAGCGAGGACACCATTTCCCGTTTAAAAGCGTTTACAGCTGATGGCGGCATCTTAGTCATGACGTATATCAGCGGAATTGTGAATGAGCATGACTTAACATACACAGGCGGATGGCATCCGGATCTTCAAGCAATTTTCGGAATTGAGCCTCTTGAAACGGACACGCTGTATCCGAAGGATCGAAATGCTGTCAGCTACCGCGGCAAAACATACGAAATGAAGGATTATGCAACCGTGATTGATGTAAAAACTGCTTCAACAGAAGCGGTGTATCAAGAGGATTTTTACGCCCGTACGCCAGCTGTCACAAGCCATCAATATCAGCAGGGCAAGGCGTATTTTATCGGCGCGCGTTTGGAGGATCAATTTCACCGTGATTTCTATGAGGGTCTGATCACAGACCTTTCTCTTTCACCTGTTTTTCCGGTTCGGCACGGAAAAGGCGTCTCCGTACAAGCGAGGCAGGATCAGGACAATGATTATATTTTTGTCATGAATTTTACGGAAGAAAAACAGCTGGTCACGTTTGATCAGAGTGTGAAGGACATGATGACAGGAGAGATATTGTCAGGCGACCTGACGATGGAAAAGTATGAAGTAAGAATCGTAGTAAACACTCATTAGCCTGATGCTCCGCTCGATATGGGCGGATTCTTTTTTCTGTATTAAGAAATCGCTTACTAAATCGTGAGGGGTGGAATCATGAGGAATGGAGTGAAAATGTGCTTAGCGGCTGCCATCGTGTGGAGTGCATTCAGTTCACCGGGATCTGCCGCTGCCGTTGAGAAGGAGAAGCATGTGCCAGAGCTTCGGGCAGAGGATCTTTTTGTTAAAAAAGTAGAGGGAATGAACAAAGACTTTATTAAAGGGGCAGATGTGTCCAGCGTTATTGCTTTGGAAAACAGCGGTGTCAACTTTTACAATACAAGCGGAAAACGACAGGACATCTTTACAACTTTAAAACAGGCTGGGGTCAACTATGTTCGCGTCCGCATTTGGAATAACCCGTATGATTCAAATGGCAACGGGTATGGCGGAGGAAACAATGATATTCAAAAAGCCATCGAAATCGGAAAAAGAGCGACAGCGAACGGAATGAAGGTGCTTGCCGACTTTCATTATTCTGATTTTTGGGCAGATCCCGCGAAACAAAAGGTGCCTAAAGCTTGGGCGAATCTCAGCTTTGAAGCAAAAAAAGCCAAGCTCTATGAGTATACGAAACAAAGTCTGCAAAAGATGATCAAGGAAGGCGTTGACATCGGCATGGTTCAGGTCGGAAATGAAACAACAGGAGGATTTGCCGGCGAAACCGATTGGACGAAGATGTGCCAATTATTTAAAGAAGGAAGCCGAGCGGTCAGGGAGACAAATTCAGGCATTTTGGTCGCCCTGCATTTTACCAATCCTGAAACGGCTGGAAGGTATTCATTTATTGCAGAAACACTCAGCAAAAACAAAGTAGATTATGATGTGTTCGCGAGCTCCTATTATCCTTTCTGGCATGGCACATTACAAAATTTGACCTCCGTGCTGAAGGCTGTTGCCGATACGTACGGCAAAAAAGTCATGGTGGCGGAGACGTCGTACACCTATACCGCTGAGGATGGCGATGGGCATGGAAATACAGCGCCAAAAAGCGGACAGACGCTGCCATATCCCATTTCTGTTCAAGGGCAGACAACTGCAGTAAGAGATGTAATGGCGGCAGTAGCGAATACGGGCAAAGCAGGACTTGGCGTTTTCTATTGGGAGCCGGCGTGGATTCCAGTCGGGCCGAAGACGCAGATAGAGAAAAACAAAGTGTTATGGGAAACATACGGGTCAGGGTGGGCCTCCAGCTATGCTGCTGAATATGACCCTGAAGATGCCGGGAAGTGGTATGGGGGAAGTGCTGTAGATAATCAAGCTTTGTTTGATTTTAATGGTCATCCGCTGCCTTCCTTGCAGGTGTTTCAATATGCGGAATCAGGCCATATTCCAAAGAAACGCTGAAAAAGAAAAATCCATGAGATGTAACAAATCATTGTTATGTCTCATGGATCATTTTATTTTACATCAACTAATATAAAACATTCATCATCACTCTTATGATGAGCTTCCTTTTGATGCTGGAGTGACGTAAGGATTTTCTCCTTCAGGTCAGTGATCGGCGAATCAGGATGTTCTTTTAGTAAATCAAATAAATAGCATGAAGCCGTAGGATCCATCACGCCATCCGTATATAGAAGCAGTCTTCCGCCATCCGTATATGAAAGGCTGCTTGACTGAAACACTAAGTCTTCAAACATCCCGATCGGAGGCGAGGTCGCGTGAAGCAGATGTTGAGTTCCGCTGTCGTCCTGCCATAGTGCCGGCGGATGCCCTGCGTTGACATAATCAATGCTTTGCCGTGCTATATCAATCTCAAGATAAATAGCAGTGCAATAATGTCTTGCTTCCTCATCATTTTGAAACAAGCTGTGAAGGTGCCGGTCTAATTCTTTCATGACGTTAACGGGACTGAGACCTTGCGTGATCTGGCGCTGAAACAAAGGATGAAGTGACATCGTAATCAATGCCGATGAAATCCCGTGCCCCATCACATCAAGGATAATAATGCCGTAACGGTGTTCATCGATTTGATAGAATCCGTAAAGATCCCCTGACAAATCACTCGATGCATTGTAATAAGATCCAATCTGAACCTGATCGTTTAAAATCGGTTCAGTCAACGAGTTTTTCTGGATCTTTCTGGCGAGTTCAAGCTCTCTTTTGGTGTTTAATTTAAATTGTTGATTTTGTTTATTGATCTCAAGAAGTTCTTCTTGTTTTGCTTTCAGCGTTTCCAAGGCAATCTCTAACTCCGCATTGGCTTTCTGTTTGGCAAGCAATGCTTCTTGAGCTTCATTTCTGGCTATCAGCAGCTCATTTTCATATTCATTTCGCTTTCGCATTGGAATAAGAACACAATCAAAGACAGAAGCCCCGCTACTGTGTCTCGCAATAGCATTGATAAGGACGGGAATTTCTTCTCCATCTCTTGCTTTCAGGGAAATGTATATTTCTTCGATGTGATGCTCCAATTTCAAAAGCGGAAAAAAATAAAGCTGGCAGAAAAGCTGTGCGGGAACGGTCAACATCGTATTCATATGCTGGCCGATAACCTGCTCCGGTTCATAATCCAGAATATTGATAAGGGTCCGGTTGGCAGCTAAGATCGACCCCTCTTCTGACAAAGTGAGGAAACCGCATGGTGCATCATTCAATTGTTTGTCCATTAAGAGGGTCACCCCTATCCCTTTCGTTCCGCTATCACACGTGTGCCTTTAAATAATCGCCGATCAGCTGTATCGTCTCATCTGGATGGCTCATATGAGGGCAATGTCCGCGGGCCACCATTTGTTTCAGACTGCTATAAGGCAGATGCTGATGCATATAATCACCTACTGTTGCAGGTGCGATGATATCATCTGCACATTGGAGAATAAGAGAGGGAACCGTTACCTTCGAAAGATCTTCCCGGTGATCAGAAAAAAACGCCGCTTTTGCGAATTGGCGGGCAATGACAGGGTCAGTAGAACAAAAACGGCTTTCAAGCTCTTCCTTAATTTCAGGCCGATCTGGCTGATTCAGAACGGTTGCCGCAAATACAGTTGCCCAGCCGATATAATTTTTCTCCATCATCTCCAGCAAACCAAGGAGCTGCTCCTCTTCAAATCCTCCATAATACTCAGGCGGATCATTCAAATAGCAAGGAGAAGGCCCTATCATCACCAGTTGGGAAAAAAGCTCCGGGCGGCGGATGGATGCAAGCATCCCAATCACGGCTCCGACGGAGTGCCCCACAAACACGGTTTCCTCCAGATCTAAAGCGTCACAAACATCAAGGACATCTTGGGCATAGCCGTCAAGTGTCTGGTAGCGATTCAGGCCATATGCGCGCAAATCTGAATGTCCCGAACCGACGTAATCAAATAAAATGACCCGGTGCTCTTCTTCAAAGGCCGGTGCCACGGCATTCCACACGCTTTGATCGCATCCAAAACCGGGTGCGAACATGATAGATGCTTTGCCGCTGCCTTTCACCTTCACATGATTTCTAGACAAAATCGCTTCGTTCATGATTGGCTCCTTTCAGCCGGAAAGTAATATAAAGTTCAATGTGTCTATCATAACACTCGCATGCTTTGAAAAGTGTATCTTTCTATGAAAGTCATAGCAGTTTAAAAGAAAGAGGACATGGGTGATAGAAAAGGTGGATGAATTGGAAGATGCAGGAGGATTGCCTAGATACTAACGGTGAGAAAGAAAATGACATTTGTCACTCCATCATCATGACACCCCATACTAACAACAGCTGCTCCGGCATTTTACAATCAATGTAAGCCATCAGGAGGTGCTCATGTGATGAATGAGGCAGTATCAGTAAGCAACGTGACAAAACAGTTCCAGCAAAAAACAGCTGTAAACAACATCAGCTTCAGCATGAAAAAAGGAGAAATCGCAGCCATTCTCGGACCGAATGGAGCAGGGAAGACGACTGTCATCTCTATGATATTAGGATTGCTGAAACCGACTAAGGGAGAAATCAAACTATTTAACCGGGTTCCCGATGATCAACAGGTTCGCGAACAAATAGGCGTGATGCTTCAGGAAGTAAGTGTCATGCCGGGCCTCAAGGTGAATGAAATTCTCGAACTCTTTCGAAGCTATTATCCGAATCCATTGTCCTTGAACGAACTCGTTTCGTTAACAGCACTCACAAAAGAAGACTTGAAAACAAAAGCAGAAAAATTATCCGGCGGACAAAAACGCCGTTTAAGCTTTGCTTTGGCTCTTGCCGGGAATCCGGAGCTGCTTATATTTGATGAACCGACAGTCGGCATGGACACTGCATCAAGACATCGATTCTGGCAGACCATTCACGGACTGTCGGACCAAGGAAAAACGATTATTTTTTCAACGCATTATTTACAGGAAGCAGACGATGCCGCACAGCGAATCTTATTTTTTGCTGATGGACGGCTTGTGGCAGATGACTCGCCGATGCAAATCCGCTCAAGAATTCAAAAACAGTCTGTTTCCTTTGCGCTCCATTCAGATGAATCGTTGGAAAAGCTGTCTCGGCACCCGGAAGTAGAGCGAGTGTTCCGCAGGCATCAAAGAATCATCATCCAAACATCAAATACAGACAAAGTGTTGGCGTTGATCTTTCAAGAAAACATCCCAGCACGGGATATTCGAATTGAACACGGAACGCTCGATGAGGCATTTCGCCGGCTGGCTGACGGAAACAGGGAGGCGATATGAGTGAACATGCTGCAGAAGCAAAGCATAGCTGAAATGAAAAGGGTGCTTAGGAACAAGTATTTTGTGCTTTGGTCGCTGATCATGCCAATTGTCTTTTATTATCTCTTTACCAATGTAGTGAATACCAACGTTCCCGACCAACGTGCATGGGACGCCCATTACTTAATGTCAATGACAGTCTTCAGCGTGATGGGTTCCTCTATCATGACACTGGGCATCCGTATGGTTCAAGAACGGTCACAAGGCTGGACTGCCTTTATCCGCCTTACACCTCTTCCAGATCATATCTATTTATTAGCTCAGATGATCGGACAAAGTGTCATTCACGTTTTATCGATTACCGTCATTTTTCTGTTCGGCGCAATGATCAATGACATTGCCTTGTCACCGTTTGAATGGATGATGAGCGGACTGTGGATTTTGTTTGGCGCATTGCCTTTTTTAGCATTAGGCACACTAATCGGCCTCATGAGAAAAGTAGAAACAGCGGCCGGAATCAGTAATGTGCTTTATATGCTGCTGGCTTTAGGCGGGGGGATGTGGATGCCGTTTGAGGTCATGCCTGACATGATGCAGAACATTGGCCAGTGGCTTCCGTCTTATCATTTCGGGAGCGGCGCGTGGGAACTAGTGCGGGGCGGGAGTCCGGATTGGAAAAATATCCTGATATTAATCGCTTATATGATGTTCTTCATGCTACTATCTAAATATATTAGAAGAAAACAAGAAGCGGTGTAATACATGAAAAAGGCAATATCAATTTTCCCGAAGCAATTCGGATTTTTCCCTTATATCTTTCTGGTGTACACCATTATGCCGTTCCTCTCTTTATTAAAAGAATCAGGGGTCAAACAGGTCATTGGATATGGCATCCTGCTTCTATTTATCGCGGCATATCGCCAGTTATTCTGCTGCGTGGGCAGAGTTTCGTTTACGTATTGGCTTATCATGCAAATGGCGGTTATTTTGATATATAGTGTGTTTTACAATATCACCTATATATACTTAGGTTTTTTCCCGGCAAACTTTGTTGGTTATTACAAAGAGAAAACGAATTTTAACCGTGCGTTCTGCGCTTTAATCTTTATCCTGCTTTTTCCATGCCTATACCAATTTATCGTGAATTCAGTCACGCTCCGGGAGCTTTTTTCTGTTCTCCCGTTTCTCGTCATCATGCTCATTTCTCCATTCGGCATTCGTTCTATGTTTCGGAGAATTGAGCTTGAAGCTAAGCTGGCACAAGCCAACGAACAGATAAAAGAACTCTCTAAAAGAGAGGAGCGTGTTCGAATCGCCCGTGATCTTCACGATACTCTTGGCCATACCTTGTCGCTGCTTACATTAAAAAGCCAGCTCATTCAGCGGTTGGCTGCATCTGATCCAGAACGGACCAAGCATGAGGCAAAAGAAATGGAAACCAGCTCGCGAGCCGCACTCAAGCAAGTCCGAGAGCTGGTTTCTGATATGAGGACGGTCACGATAACAGAGGAGCTCGTAAACATTCAGCACATTTTAAGGGCGGGGAACATTACCTTTCAATACGAAGGAGCCGACGACTTTTCAGAGATATCTCCCGTCACTCAAAATATTATCAGTATGTGTATGCGGGAAGCCGTGACTAACATCATCAAGCACAGCAAAGCAACTCACTGCGCCATCACCATTTCTCAGTTTGCTGGCAAAATGAGGATCGTGATACGGGATGACGGAAAGGGAGCAGCGAAGGAGAAAACCTTTGGGAATGGCCTGCGGGGAATGGAAGAACGGCTCATGCTCATTGAAGGGGGATTAACAGTTTCAGATCATAACGGAACGGTTGTGACTCTGACGATTCCGCTGATTAAAAAAGCAGAATGATTGGAGGACGAAAAGAATGATTCGTCTGTTTATTGCTGAGGACCAGCGAATGCTTTTAGGCGCTTTGGGATCTTTGCTTGATTTAGAAGAGGATATGACAGTCATCGGACAAGCATTAAACGGGGAAGAGGCGCTACATGCTATTTTGAAGTTGGAGCCGGATGTATGCATCATGGACATTGAAATGCCGGTTCGAAGCGGACTGGATGTGGCAGAGGAATTAATGAAAAAAGGCTGCGTCAGCAAGGTCATTATTTTAACTACCTTTGCCCGCCCCGGATATTTTGAACGTGCGGTAAAAGCCGGTGCACATGGCTATCTGCTGAAAGACGGAGAAATTGACGATCTGGCCGATGCCATTCGAAAATGTGTAGAGGGAAAACGTGTCTTCAGCCCCGAGCTGACGTTTAATATGATGCGAGACGAAAATCCCCTAACCGTTAGAGAGCAAGAAATTCTGAGGCTTGCGGCTTTAGGCAAGACAACAAAAGACATTACGCTGGAGCTCTATTTATCTCAAGGCACAGTCCGAAACTATATCTCAGAAATCATCCAAAAGCTTCATGCGAAAAATCGGACAGAAGCCGCCAGCATTGCTGAGGAAAAGGGCTGGATTTAATGGAAACCTGGTTATTTATAGCCAGGTTTTTTTGTGTTTATCTGGTCATTTATGGTTGTAATATTCAGTATAACTGTATATGATGGGATTATACAGTTATACTGAATATTGGAGGCTGTTATATGAATGAAAATAAGCATTTGCCGCTGACTGAGACTGTTTACTATGTTCTTTTGTCTTTGTTACATCCTGCTCACGGCTACATCATTATGAAAAATATTGAAGATCTTAGCGGCGGAAGAGTTAAAATGGCGCCTGGAACTCTTTATGGCGCAATCGAAAACTTATTGAAGCATCAATTGATAGAGCCTTATCCAAGTGAAGATCGCCGCAGAAAAACATATATCATCACTGAACTCGGAAGAAATGTGTTGTGGAAGGATATGGAGAGGATGGAGCGGCTGGTTGACATAACGAGGCAGGAAGTAAATAAAAAGGGGGAGACCATATGAAGAAATACAGATATTTTATGGACATAGACCGTGAGGAACAATGGCTGAATAAGATGGCAGATAAGGGGTGCGAATTAAAAGGGAAAGTTTTTTTATCCTATTGTTTTTCAGATGAAACATCGTCTGACAATTCTACCGTCAAAATAGACTATCGCACCTTTAAACATCCGGGAGATTTTACTGATTATCGAACTCTCTTTGAAGACAGCGGATGGAAGCATCTTTTCAGTTCACAAGGGCTGCATTATTTTAGAAAAGAGAAAGCCAGTGCATCAGACGATATTTTTTCTGATACAGAATCTAGAGCGGGAAGATATAAACGCCTATTGCAATTGTACTTTGCACTTTCTTTTATATTCTTATCCTTCATCCTGATCCTCTTTACTACCAATGGTTTGACTGCTGATTTATTTATCAGTCCCCAGAGTTTGTATTATACGCCGGGCCTGTGGGATAAGACGGGAGCAGCTTTTATCAGAGCCTTTTTATTTGAAACACCTATTGCACTGATGAGAGGGGGAGCGGGCTGGATTGTTCTCCTTAGCGCTCTTAGCTTCTTTTATTCATTTGTAAAAACATTTAAAAAATACAGAAAGTGCCTGTATGGCCATTAAAAAGTGTGTAGTGCTATGAACGTCTGTCCAGTGGAACAGGCGTTTTTTATTGCCTAGATGTTTAGAAAACCCTTCCCTTCCATTATCAGAATAGTGTACGATATTCATATAGTTATTTTAACTCAGGTCATCAGATGACCTGATCATATATTGGGGATGAGAGAGGGGTTCATCATGAAAGTCTCACTTTTTGTCACTTGTCTTGTTGATATGTTTCAAACAAATGTCGGAAAAGCAACGGTTGAGCTGCTGGAGCGGCTTGGGTGCGAGGTTGATTTTCCGGAGGGGCAGATTTGCTGCGGGCAGCCTGCTTACAACAGCGGCTATGTACATGACGCCAAAAAAGCAATGAAACGGATGATCGAAACGTTTCAGGATTCCGAATATGTTGTCAGTCCTTCCGGTTCCTGCACAACGATGTTTCGGGAATACCCGCACTTGTTTGCAGATGATCCGAAATGGGCCGATAAAGCGCAAAAGCTGGCGGATAAAACGTATGAATTGACAGATTTTATCGTGAACGTCCTTGGGGTAGAGGATGTCGGCGCGACCCTTCATACAAAAGCGACTTTACATACGTCGTGCCATATGACAAGGCTGCTCGGGGTTCGGGAGGAGCCGATGAAGCTGTTGAGCCATGTAAAGGGACTGCAGTTTACAGAGCTTCCGGGCAAACATAACTGCTGCGGATTCGGTGGAACGTTCTCCGTCAAAATGGCGCAGATTTCAGAGCAGATGGTCGATGAAAAAGTCGAATGTGTGGAGGAAACGGGAGCAGAGGTGCTGATCGGCGCTGACTGCGGCTGTTTGATGAATATCGGGGGACGGCTTGACCGAAAAGATAAGAATGTCAAAGTGATGCACATCGCCGAAGTGCTCAACAGCAGATAAAACTGGATTCAGAGGGGGAAAGGATCATGGCGATGAAAATCGGTACTGACGCTTTTAAAGAGCGGGTATCACAGGGGATTGATAATGAATTTATGAGAGGCGCTGTTTCAGGTGCACAGGAGCGTCTGCGGACGCGGCGCCTAGAGGCGGCAGAAGAACTGGGAAACTGGGAGGAATGGCGCTCTTTATCAGAGGAAATCAGGCAGCATGTCCTTGAAAACCTTGATTTCTATCTCGGACAGCTTGCCGAAAATGTGGCGAAAAGAGGCGGACATGTCTATTTCGCGGAAACAGCGGAAGAGGCGTCTTCTTATATTCGCGACGTCATTCAAAAGAAGAACGGGAAGAAAATCGTAAAATCAAAATCAATGGTTACAGAGGAAATCAATCTGAATGAGGTGCTGGAGAAGGAAGGCTGTGAAGTCGTCGAAACCGACCTCGGCGAGTATATTTTGCAGATTGATGATCACGATCCGCCGTCACATATCGTCGCGCCCGCCCTTCATAAAAATAAAGAGCAGATACGCGATGTGTTTAAAGAAAGGCTGGACTATCAACATACAGAAAAACCGGAAGAGCTTGTCATGCATGCGCGTGCCATTCTCCGGAAAAAGTTTCTGGAAGCGGATATCGGCATTACCGGCTGTAACTTCGCCATTGCGGACACGGGTTCCGTCAGCCTTGTGACCAATGAAGGAAATGGACGGCTTGTGAGCACCTTGCCGAAAACACAAATTACCGTCATGGGAATGGAACGGATTGTCCCGTCATTTTCTGAATTTGAAGTGCTTGTCAGCATGCTGACAAGAAGTGCTGTCGGACAGCGGCTGACAAGTTATATTACAGCTTTGACGGGTCCGAAGCTAGAAGGTGAAGTGGATGGTCCGGAAGAATTCCATCTTGTCATCGTTGACAATGGACGATCCAACATCCTAGGAACAGAATTCCAGTCTGTGCTGCAATGTATCCGCTGTGCCGCCTGTATCAATGTCTGCCCTGTGTACCGCCATGTCGGCGGACACTCATACGGCTCAATCTACTCGGGGCCGATCGGAGCGGTTTTATCGCCATTGCTCGGCGGTTATGACGATTATAAGGAGCTGCCGTACGCTTCTTCACTGTGCGCTGCTTGTACAGAAGCCTGCCCGGTCAAAATTCCGCTGCACGAGCTTCTTCTCAAGCATCGCCAAAACATCGTCGAAAAAGAAGGCAGAGCGCCGATCAGTGAAAAGCTTGCGATGAAAGCGTTCGGACTTGGCGCATCCTCCTTGTCACTATACAAAATGGGCTCAAAATGGGCGCCGGCCGCCATGACACCTTTTACAGAGGACGAAAAAATTTCCAAGGGACCCGGCCCGCTCAAAAGCTGGACACAGATCCGCGACTTCCCGGCACCGCATAAATCGAGATTCAGAGACTGGTTTGCAGACAGAGAAACAAGTGAACGCACGAAGGAGGAGCAGTGATGACGAAGGGAACCATTCAGAATCAAGAGAGCTTTTTAAACCGAATCGCATCCAGCCTTGGCCGTGAAAGAAGAACAGGGGGCGTGGCAGTTCCTGAGTGGGCGCATCAGCCGCAATATAAAACACTTGAAGGATATTCAGCGGATGACTTAGTCACAGTGCTCAAAAACCATTGTGTCAAAATCCATACAGAGCTGATTGAAACGGATTCAACCGGCCTTTACGATGCCCTGCGCGAGCAAGTCAGCCGCTTCTCCGGAGGCCCTGTCATCATTCCGAAGGACCCCCGCTTTGAAGCATACGGACTGAAAAGCCTGCTCACCAAGGATTGGCCGAGCGAGGGAACGCCAGTCTGGGAGTGGGATGCTGACAAAGGCGAGGAAAATATCAAAAAAGCGGAGCAAGCCAATGTAGGGATTACATTCAGCGAAATTACATTGGCTGAGTCGGGGACGGTTGTCCTCTTCTCTTCAAAAGACATCGGCCGATCTGTCAGCCTTCTGCCAACGACTTATATTGCGATCGTGCCGAAATCAAGCATTGTGCCAAGAATGACACAAGCCAGTGATATTATCCGCCAAAACATTGCGGACGGTGTCACTGTTCCTTCATGTATCAACTATATTACCGGACCGAGCAACTCAGCCGACATTGAAATGGATTTAGTTGTGGGAGTGCACGGACCAGTAAAGGCAGCCTATATTCTCGTCTCTGACCGCTAAACTCAGGAAGCCCGGCAGGCATATGCCGGGCTTTTTGCTTGAAAAAAAACTTCAACTTCCAATTTTTTGGCCGATGAGAAGAGTATGACTTGATACAGGAGGAAATGCGATGAAAAAATGGCTGATTATAGCGGTTTCACTGGCGATTGCGATTGTTCTGTTTATGTATACAAAAGGAGAAGCGAAGGCAGCCGGCATGACATTAGGCTACACGACTGGGGATACGGCTTCATACAATTCTCTTGCGAAACATCATACATACATGAATGCCATCGCAACCGATACATTTGCGTTTGAAAAAAACGGACAAATCATTGGCGATGCCCCAAGCAAGCAGCTGACATATGCGAAAAAGAAAAAAATCAAGACATGGGCTGTCATTTCAAACTATAATGATGCCATTTATGACTTTGACGGAGATTTGGCAAGTCGGGTCATGAGTAATAAAACAGCGAAAAAACGGTTCACTGATCAGCTCATATCTTTGGCGAAAAAGCACTCATACTACGGTATCAATATCGATTTTGAAGCAGTGAATCCAGAAGACCGATCTAAATACTCGCGTTTTATTCAAGATGTCTCACAGGCTTTGAAAAAGAAACATATTCAAACAATGGTATCCGTTCCGGCCAAAAGCGCTGATGATAAAAATGATGACTGGAGCTGGCCGTATGATTATGCGAAAATCGGCAAATATGCCGACTTCGTACAAGTCATGACCTACGACGAACACGGCATTTGGGGGGAGCCAGGATCAGTGGCAAGCACAAACTGGATCAAAAGCTCTCTGCAGTTTTCAGTCAAAAAGATCAAAGCCAATAAAGTCATCATGGGCATCCCCGCGTACGGCTATGACTGGGATGTAAAAGACGGAAGCGGAAGCTCTGTGAGGGAATGGAATGAACTCAAATCCCTCATCCAAAAGCAAAAAGCAAAGCCGGCATTCAACAAAAAAACAGGTTCGATGACGTTTTCTTATGTTGATAAAAAGAAGCATAAACATGTCGTGTGGTATGAAAACGAAAAAACCGTTCAAACGAAAAGCCATTTGGCAAAGCAATTTAAAATAGCAGGTGTTTCAGTCTACGCATTAGGAAACGAGTCAGAATCCTTTTGGAAAGCCATTCAAAAAGGGACAAAATAACAGTTTCTTTTTTCTCTGAAGTTATTGACAGGGAAAAGAGAAGCACGTATATTATGTTAATATATTCAGATCATAAAATTTGAGTTTTTCAGAAAACTAAAACGCATAGATTGGGAGCAGTAAAAGAAAGTAATCAGAACAGAGAGCTGCGGGGTGGTGCAACGCAGCCTGATTCTTCTTTGAACTCGCCCGGGAGTGGTAAGACGGAACGGAATAGATCGAATATTCCCTATGTTTTAACGGCTAACCTTCGTTACAGGTCAAAAGCAGGATTCTTCATGAAGAATCAACAAGAGTGGTACCGCGGTCAGCCGAAGGCTCGTCGTCTCTTTATCTATTAGATTAGATAGGGGGCGGCGGGCTTTTTTGTTTTTGAAAACGAGAAGGAGAGGTAGAAGAGGATGAAAAACGACAATCAAACGTTAAAACGCACGATGACGTCCCGCCATATTATGATGATGGCGCTGGGCGGAGCAATCGGCGCGGGTTTATTTAAAGGGAGCAGCTCAGCGATCGATGTGGCAGGGCCATCTGTCATTATCGCATACCTGCTCGGCGGAATTATTTTGCTGTTTATTATGCAGGGGCTCGCGGAAATGGCTGTTCGAAACCGCAACGCCAGAACCTTCCGTGATCTTGTCCAGCAGGTATTGGGGAATTACGCCGCTTATTTCTTGGACTGGATCTACTGGAAAATGTGGGTGCTCAACATTGCGGCTGAAGCTGTTGTAGCTGCGATATTCATTCAATACTGGCTCCCGGGCTGCCCGATTTGGGTGCTGGCATTGGGGATTTCTCTTATCGTCACGATCGTAAACTTGCTTTCTGTTAAAATTTTCGCCGAAACTGAATATTGGCTGGCCATGATCAAGATTACCGTTATTATCATCTTTATTATTTTAGGGTTATTGCTTTTATTCGTATCATTCGGTGATCATACAGCTGCCGGATTTTCAAACCTGACAGACCACGGCGGATTTTTCCCGCACGGCGGCACAGGGCTGATTACGGCGATGCTTGTCGTCATCTACTCTTACGGCGGTACAGAAATTATCGGAGTGACACTTGCTGAAACAAAAAATCCAGAAAAGGTTGTCCCGAAAGCTGTCCACAGCACACTGACACGGATTGTCGCGTTTTACCTGCTGCCGTTTTTCATCATCGTCAGCCTGATTCCGTGGAACCAAGTCAATTCCGTTCCGGAAAGTCCTTTCGTGATGGTCTTTAAAATGGTAGGCATTCCGGGCGCTGATCATATCATGAACGCAGTTATCCTGCTGGCGATCATTTCTTCTATGAATTCAGGTTTATACGGATCATCACGCATTTTGTATACACAGGCAAGTGACGGAAGGCTTCCGAAGGTCTTCTCCAAGCTTTCATCAAAAAACGTACCGATGTTTGCAATTCTGATGTGCACTTCTTCTCTCTATATTGGCGTGTTGATTTCTCTGTTCGCGGGAAGCCAAACATTTAATTATTTAATGGGATCATTAGGATATACCGTTTTATTCATTTGGCTGATCATCGGATTCGCTCATTTGAAATCGAGAAAACAGCAAACGGAAAAACCGGCTTATTATGTAAAATGGTTCCCGTACACGACATGGTTTGCGATTGTGGCATTACTCGCCATTCTGATCGGGGTCGTCATGACAACGTCAATGGTCATTACCGGCATTACTGCGGCGATCTACCTTTTGATTACCGTTGCATATTTGGTCAAAGGACGCAAGCATCAGTAAATAAGAAACCCTCTCGCCGCATCCGGCAAGAGGGTTTCTTATTATTGTGCAGCTTTCTCATTTATGCCAATCGCCGCTGCTTTCTGCGCTTTTGATTTTGTATTCACGAGACAGATGCTTGTGACAATCAGCAGCAGCCCTGCCAAGAGGCTAAGGGTGAGCGGTTCATGCAGGAAAATGGAGCTGGCCACGATCGATATGAGCGGAATCAAAAACGTATAAGATGCGACCTTGCTTGCTTCTCCTGAACCGACAAGCGTAAAAAAGATAAGCCAACCGAGTGCGATAACGAATACAGAGATGAACAGCAGGCTCGTGATAAACGGAGCTGTCCATTGGATCGCGGAAAAGCTTTCTGTCCAAAGACCGGATATAAGCAGAAACACGCTGCCGATCGTCAGCTGCAAGGCGACCATCCAGATGGAATCGACGCGGCTGCCTGTTTTTTTCATATATACTGTTCCGAGCGCCCAGCTGATTGCGGAGCCAAGCGCCAGCAGAACCCCAATGACAGAAATATGCCCGCCAAAGCCCGCGGCACTAATGACGGCTACTCCCGCAAAACCGAGGATGAGCCCGATCACTTTCAATACAAACATGGATTCGCCGAGCCACAGCCAAGAAAATACGCCCATCAGAACAGGCTGAAAGAAGACGATTGCAGAAAACAGGCCGGCCGGAAGATAATTCAGCCCGATCGTTTGCAGGCCGTAGAATAACGTAATATTTAAAAGTGCAGAAACAAGATAAATCGGCCACGTTTCTTTTAAACGTAATTTATGAAAACGCGGCAGTGCGACAATGACTAATAAAAGCCCGCCGATCAGCGTTCGGATGCCCGCGAATAATAAGGGCGGCGAATAGGCGAGCGCGGCTTTGGACAGCGGCCAATTGACGCCCCACATGATGACGAGAAATGCGAGCAGGAGAGCTGTCCGCGTTTTTGAGAGCTGCTTCATTGTTCATTCACTCCTTGTAGAACTTTTCCATCATATGATACGGTAGAACATAAGATAAATAAAATGAATCTTTTTTATGAGGAGCATAAGTAAATTGTTATGACTATTACACAATTAAAGGTTTTCGTCAAAATAGCTGAAACGGGAAGCTTTACAAAAGCGGGTCAGGCGCTGAACATGACACAGCCGGCTGTCAGCCATGCGATTTCTGCAATCGAGGCTGAGCTTGATGTAAAGCTGATTATTCGTGACCGCCGCAATGGCCTGATGCTGACTGATACGGGAAAACAGATCTTAGTACACATCAGGGAAGTCTTAAAAGGCATTGAAAAAGTTGAGCAGGTCGCAGCCGCGGAAAAAGGGCTTGAACTGGGTACGATCCATATTGGCACATTCTCAACTGCCTCGGCTTATTTTATGCCAAAGCTGATCAGTGAATTTAAACAAAAATATCCGAAACTGGAGCTTGTGCTGCACGAGGGAACTGTAAATGAAGTCAAGGAGTGGCTTCACACGCGGATGATAGATGTCGGCATTCTTCTGTATCCAACAGAGGAGATGGAGTATATTCATTTGAAAAAAGACAAAATGGCTGTCGTGCTCAGGGATGATCACCCGCTTTGCAGCCGTTCCGCCATTACGCTGAAAGACCTCGATCATGAACCGATGATCGTCTGCGACGGCGGCTATGAATCACCTTTTCACGATATGTTCAGGCAAGCGGGCGCTACGCTGAACGCCGCTTTCACAGTCTATAACATGAACACCTCGATCAGTATGGTCAAAGAAGGACTGGGTCTCGCGATTTTATCAGAAATGTCCATGTCGCACATGCCGCTGCCGGAGCATGTGGTGACCAGAGAGTTGGACCCGCAGGTATACCGTGATGTGCAGCTTGCTGTTCCGTCGCTGAAGGAGGCTTCTCTGGCAGCTAAGCTCTTTATTGAGATGGCTAAGGAGCTGTTTAGAGCAGAATAACGTACCAAACCGTTCGTTTTATATTGTTCGAATTTCATCGAATTAAATTCTTTTATTCCTGAATGCAGTTGTGTTATGGTGTGATAGAAGTACATTCGATCATGACCTGACAGCTTTGGGCTGTTTCCTGATAACACATTTGCAAAGGAGAACAATATGTCTAACAACCAACGCAAAGATACCTTGCTTTCTGTCTTGAATTTATCTCCGGTTGTTCAGGGAGGAACGATCGCGGAATCATTCCGAAACAGCATGGACTTGGCGCGCCGTGCGGAGGAATGGGGCTATCACCGTTACTGGCTTGCTGAGCATCATAATATAGAAGGTGTGGCAAGCTCTGCCACCGCAGTTTTGATTGGCCATATTGCCGGAGGCACTAAGAAAATCCGCGTCGGTTCCGGCGGCATTATGCTCCCGAACCACTCTTCATTAATCATTGCTGAACAATTCGGCACACTCGAAACATTGTATCCCGGGCGGATTGACCTGGGGCTCGGACGTGCGCCGGGAACGGACCAATTGACAGCAAGAGCGCTCCGCAGAAACATCAACAGCGGAGAGGATTTCCCAGAACAACTAGAGGAACTTCGCAATTACTTTAAACCGTCAGGAAATGTACGCAATCAAGTCCGCGCCATTCCCGGAGAGGGCATAGATGTGCCGATTTGGCTGCTGGGCTCAAGCGGCTTCAGCGCCCGCCTTGCAGGTGAACTAGGTCTTCCGTTTGCCTTCGCCGCTCATTTCTCGCCGGCGAATACGGTTCCTGCCTTGGAGCTGTACCGCAATTCCTTCACGCCGTCAGACGTGCTCGACGAACCGTATGCAATGGTCGGTGTCACCATTATCGCGGCAGATACAAACGAGAAAGCGCAGCACCTTGCGACTTCACATTATCAAAGATTTCTTGATCTTGTCCGCGGTACGCCGAACCAGCTGAAGCCGCCTGTTGAGGATATGGACCAAATCTGGAGCCCGTATGAAAAAGCGATGGTCAATGAGCAGCTAAGCTCCACGATTGTCGGAGGGCCGGAAGAAGTGAAGGCGAAGCTTGAAGACTTCGTCAAAACGACACAGGCTGACGAAATTATGGTTAACTCAGAAACCTATGAACACGCAGACAGAATGCGTTCGTTTGAAATCATTGCTGACGTTTGGAAAAACAGATAACAGCTATAAAAAAAGCAATGTAGCGGGGAGACCCATACATTGCTTTTTTATTCATTCAGTTTTCGTGCGGACTGGCGAATGATCAGCTCAGGCTCAAATATAACATCCTCTTGCTTTGGCTTTTTATGCTCAAGGGAGTCAATCACATATTTCGCCGCCGCTTTACCGAGCACGGATTTCGGGTGCTTGACAGAGGTTAGTTTCACTTCGGAGATTTGGGCAAAATGCGAATCATCATACCCGACGATAGACATATCCTCCGGCACTTTTAGATCCATCTCCCGCAGCATATCGATCACCTTCAGCGCAATTTCATCGTTATAACAAAGAATGGCTGTCGGCATGTGCTTGCTGTTTTTCTCCAGTGTGGCCTTCACTTTCTCCAGAAGTTTTGATTCTTTTTCTTCCGTTGTAAATGTCACAATCATATCTGGAGAGGGAAACAAATCACGCTCCCGGTGCGCCTGTATAAATCCGTTCATCCGTTTCACGCCTTGTGTGTCATCAGCTTTGAAAATACCCATCATGTGCGTGTGGCCGAGAGAAAGCAAATGCTCCGCCGCCATCATGCCGCCTTTCACATCATCCAAGGTAAAACTCGGTGCGGCAAGCTCGGCATATGACGCGTTAATCATCGCAAAGGGAATGCCGTTTTTCTCCAAGTTCAGATAGTAGCCGATGTTTGGGGTTTGCAGAGCGCTTTTTGTCGGTTCTACGATGAGTCCGTCAATATGCTGGGACAGCAGGTTTTCTAAGCCTCTTCTTTCATTGTCCGGGTTGTTGTTTGTGCTTGTCAAAAGCATAGAATATCCCTGCTCGCTTAAATAGGACTCGATTCCTCTAATAATGCTCGGGAAAATATAGTCTGATATGTAGGTTGTCAAAACACCGATCGTTTTATTGGAATGCAGCGCTGACTTCGCAGAGCGTGAAGCGACGAAGGTGCCTCCGCCTTGCACGCTGTACAGCAGACCTTGTGATACGAGGTCTCCGATCGCTTTGCGAATGGTATGCCGGCTGACGCCGAATTGCTGCATTAATTCGTTTTCGGTAGGGATTTTTTGATCGGGCAGTATTTTGCCTTGATTAATCCATGAACTAATTTCTTCTTTTACTTGCGCGTATTTTGGTAACATATCCATTCCTCCAAAATGTATACGGACAAATTTCAGTATATCACAGCGTTCTTTGTAAGAAAACATTGACAGAAAATGCAAACAAGATTATTCTATATTTGTACGTACTAATTAAATGTAATTTTCGTTAAATTTTAATATAAGTACGTACAATTGAAGGTTGAAATGAAAACGCTTTACTCAACATTTCGGGAGGGCAGGGAAATGAAGAATACTCCAACTCAATTAGAACCAAATGTTCCTGTAACAAGAAGCCATTCAATGGGATTTGTTATTTTAATCTCATGCGCGGCGGGGCTTGGCGGCTTATTGTATGGCTATGACACGGCAGTGATTTCTGGCGCCATCGGTTTTCTGAAAGATTTATACAGCCTGAGTCCGTTTATGGAGGGACTTGTCATTTCAAGCATTATGATTGGAGGAGTTGTGGGCGTCGGGATATCCGGATTTTTAAGTGACAGATTCGGCCGGAGAAAAATTTTAATGACAGCCGCTTTGTTATTTGCGATATCAGCAATCGTTTCAGCGCTTTCTCAAGACGTGTCCACTTTGATCATTGCAAGGATTATCGGGGGCCTGGGAATCGGGATGGGCTCATCGCTCTCTGTTACGTACATTACAGAAGCGGCGCCGCCCGCCATACGCGGAAGTTTATCATCCTTATATCAGCTCTTTACGATCCTGGGTATTTCCGCAACATACTTTATTAATTTGGCTGTGCAGCGGTCCGGAACATACGAATGGGGCGTGCACACCGGCTGGAGATGGATGCTTGCTTATGGAATGGTGCCGTCCGTCATCTTCTTCCTTGTCCTGCTCGTCGTCCCGGAAAGCCCGAGATGGCTGGCGAAAGCGGGCAAAACAAACGAAGCTTTAAAGATTCTGACACGTATTAATGGAGAAACTGTTGCAAAAGAAGAATTAAAGAACATTGAGAACTCTTTAAAAATAGAACAAATGGGGTCGCTCTCCCAGCTGTTTAAGCCGGGCCTCAGAAAGGCGCTTATCATTGGAATCCTGCTGGCGCTGTTTAACCAAGTCATCGGCATGAACGCCATTACTTACTACGGGCCGGAAATCTTTAAAATGATGGGATTCGGGCAAAACGCCGGATTTGTGACGACTTGTATCGTCGGGGTTGTAGAAGTCATCTTTACCGTTATTGCAGTGTTGCTGATTGATAAAGTCGGACGGAAAAAACTGATGTCCATCGGTTCTGCTTTTATGGCTATTTTTATGATTTTAATCGGGACGTCGTTTTATTTTGAGTTAACAAGCGGGATCATGATGATCATCCTTATATTAGGTTTTGTCGCTGCTTTCTGTGTCTCGGTCGGACCGATCACATGGATTATGATTTCTGAAATCTTCCCGAACCATCTGCGTGCGCGGGCTGCGGGCATTGCGACCATCTTTTTATGGGGAGCAAACTGGGCGATCGGACAGTTTGTGCCAATGATGATTGATTCGTTCGGGCTCGCCTATACATTCTGGATATTCGCGGTGATTAACATCCTTTGCTTCCTGTTTGTCGTAACAATCTGCCCGGAAACGAAGAACAAATCGCTTGAAGAAATTGAAAAGCTCTGGATAAAATGAAAACGCTTTAAAAGAACAGCCCTTTCTATGGGAAGGGCTGTTTATATTAGGATGCACCATTTGGCGATTTCTGTATAAGATAAAGATATATAGGAAAAAATAGTGCTAGTTAAAACGCCGCGGCATGAAAACTCTGCGAATATTGTCGATGAATTGGCTCTTAACAGTTGAATAAACAATTCCACCCTGTTAAAATAATTAAAGAAAGCAGAAATGATTTTTTTTGGCTATGATGGGACGTTTTTTGTCATAGCGGGACATATAATGTCCAGCAAAAAAGGAAGGAACGTTTGAGTCATGAACCAGTTAATACAAGCTCAAAAAAAATTATTGCCTGATCTTCTGCTCGTTATGCAAAAGAGGTTTGAAATCTTGCAGTATATCAGGCTGACAGAACCCATCGGGCGAAGAAGCCTGTCTGCCAGTCTCGAAATCAGCGAGCGTGTGCTGAGGGGCGAGGTTCAGTTTTTAAAGGAACAGAACCTGGTCGATATTAAGACAAACGGCATGACATTGACAGAAGAGGGCTATGAACTGCTTTCTGTTCTGGAAGATACAATGAAAGATGTTTTAGGTTTGACGCTTTTGGAAAAGACATTAAAAGAACGTTTAAATCTAAAGGATGTCATTATCGTATCCGGAGACAGCGATCACTCTCCATGGGTCAAAAAAGAAATGGGGAGAGCGGCTGTCGCATGTATGAAAAAAAGATTTTCAGGCAAAAATATCGTCGCTGTAACTGGCGGTACGACAATTGAAGCTGTCGCCGAAATGATGACGCCGGATTCTAAAAACCGCGAGCTTTTGTTTGTGCCTGCAAGAGGCGGTTTAGGCGAAGACGTGAAAAACCAGGCGAACACCATATGCGCGCATATGGCGGAGAAGGCTTCAGGCACTTACCGGCTTTTGTTTGTTCCGGGACAGCTGTCACAAGGCGCCTATTCATCTATTATTGAAGAGCCTTCTGTCAAAGAGGTGCTGAACACCATTAAATCAGCGAGTATGCTGGTTCACGGAATCGGCGAAGCTAAAACTATGGCTCAGCGCAGAAACACACCTTTAGAAGACTTGAAGAAAATAGATGATAACGACGCGGTGACAGAAGCGTTTGGCTACTATTTTAACGCGGACGGCGAAGTGGTCCACAAAGTGCATTCTGTCGGAATGCAGCTGGATGACATAGACGCCATTCCCGATATTATTGCAGTAGCGGGCGGATCATCAAAAGCCGAGGCGATCGAGGCTTACTTTAAAAAGCCGCGCAACACGGTTCTCGTCACAGACGAAGGAGCCGCAAAGAAGTTATTAAGGGATGAATAATCCCTCAATATAAATATCTCTCACTTATTTAAAGGAGGAAACAATCATGGCAGTAAAAGTCGGTATTAACGGTTTTGGTCGTATTGGACGTAACGTATTCCGCGCAGCATTAAACAATCCTGAAGTTGAGGTAGTAGCGGTTAACGATTTAACAGATGCTAACATGCTGGCTCACCTTTTACAATATGATTCTGTACACGGAAAATTAGACGCTGAAGTTTCAGTTGACGGTAACAACCTTGTTGTTAACGGCAAAACAATTGAAGTTTCTGCAGAACGCGATCCTGCTAAACTTAGCTGGGGCAAACAAGGCGTTGAAATCGTAGTTGAATCTACTGGTTTCTTCACAAAACGCGCAGACGCTGCGAAACACTTAGAAGCTGGCGCGAAAAAAGTAATCATCTCTGCTCCTGCTAACGAAGAAGATATCACAATCGTTATGGGTGTTAACGAAGATAAATACGATGCGGCTAACCACGATGTTATCTCTAACGCATCTTGCACAACAAACTGCCTTGCGCCGTTTGCAAAAGTACTTAACGATAAATTCGGCATCAAACGCGGTATGATGACAACTGTTCACTCTTACACAAACGATCAGCAAATCCTTGATCTTCCGCACAAAGACTACCGTCGTGCGCGTGCAGCAGCTGAAAACATCATCCCAACATCAACTGGTGCTGCTAAAGCAGTTTCTCTAGTTCTTCCTGAACTAAAAGGCAAACTGAACGGTGGAGCAATGCGTGTTCCAACTCCAAACGTTTCTCTAGTTGACTTGGTTGCTGAACTGAACCAAGAAGTAACAGCTGAAGAAGTAAATGCAGCTCTTAAAGAAGCAGCTGAAGGCGACCTTAAAGGAATCCTTGGCTACAGCGAAGAGCCATTAGTTTCTGGCGACTACAACGGAAACAAAAACTCTTCTACAATCGATGCTCTTTCTACAATGGTTATGGAAGGCAGCATGGTAAAAGTAATCTCTTGGTACGATAACGAAAGCGGCTACTCTAACCGCGTTGTTGACCTTGCAGCTTACATCGCAAAAAAAGGTCTTTAATTTATAGCTGAAAAAGGACCTGACTTGGTTCTTTTGAATAGAAGCGCTATAATGAAAGCGGACAAGGGAAGGGGACGGACTCCCTTTCCCTTTTTCCATGAAGACCGGCTTTCAGAAAACGCTCTGTGAAAGAGAAACGACCGCGTTTTTAGCAGCTTTGCCGGCGCTTTCGCCTAAGGCCGCTGCCCTGGCTTTTAGACGAACTGCCCTGTGCCGAAAAAAGACTGCGATCTGCCCTAGCGGCGTTATCGCTTGACCAGACGGTTTCACGTTTTTCGTGCTGTATGCAAACCATTTTGAAGGAGGATCTCCTAGGCATGAATAAGAAAACTCTCAAAGACATCGACGTAAAAGGCAAAGTTGTATTCTGCCGCGTTGACTTTAACGTTCCAATGAAAGACGGGGAAGTAACAGACGATACACGTATCCGTGCTGCGCTTCCAACAATCAAACACCTTGCAGAACAAGGCGCAAAAGTCCTTCTTGCGAGCCACTTAGGCCGCCCGAAAGGCGAAGTGGTTGAGGAGCTTCGTTTGACTCCTGTCGCTGCACGTCTCGGCGAACTGCTTGGCAAAGAAGTGAAAAAAGCGGATGAAGCTTACGGCGATGCTGTAAAAGCACAAATTTCCGAGATGAAGGACGGAGACGTTCTTGTATTGGAAAACGTACGTTTCTACCCTGGTGAAGAGAAAAATGATCCTGAGCTTGCAAAAGCATTTGCTGAGCTTGCAGATGTATATGTAAATGACGCATTCGGTGCTGCTCACCGTGCTCACGCATCTACAGCTGGAATTGCCGAGCATCTGCCAGCAGTTGCAGGTTTCTTAATGGAAAAAGAGCTTGATGTACTCGGAAAAGCGGTTTCTAACCCTGACCGCCCGTTCACGGCGATCATCGGCGGAGCGAAAGTAAAAGACAAAATCGGTGTTATCGAAAGTCTTCTTGATAAAGTAGACAACCTGATCATCGGCGGAGGTCTTGCTTATACTTTCGTAAAAGCGCTTGGCTATGAAGTCGGTAAATCTCTTCTTGAAGAAGATAAAATCGAGCTTGCGAAATCATTTATGGACCGCGCTAAAGAAAAAGGCGTTAACTTCTACATGCCTGAAGATGTACTCGTTGCAGATGATTTCTCTAACGATGCAAACGTGAAAATTGTGCCGATCTCTGAAATCCCTAGTGATTTAGAAGCAATCGACATTGGTACGAAAACACGCGAAACGTATGCTGACGTCATCAAAAACAGCAAACTTGTCGTGTGGAACGGACCGATGGGCGTATTCGAAATCGACTTGTTCGCTCAAGGAACAAAAGCGGTTGCGGAAGCATTGGCAGAGGCGAAAGATACATACTCTGTCATCGGCGGAGGAGACTCTGCGGCAGCGGTTGAAAAATTCGGCCTTGCTGACAAAATGAGCCACATCTCAACAGGCGGCGGCGCATCCCTTGAGTTTATGGAAGGCAAAGAGCTTCCAGGGGTAGCTGCACTGAACGATAAATAATCTCAAAACTGCTATAAGGAAGTGGAACAGATGAGAAAACCAATTATCGCCGGTAACTGGAAAATGAACAAAACACTCGGCGAAGCTGTCAGCTTCGTTGAAGAAGTGAAATCTTCCATTCCAGCAGCAGACAAAGCTGAAGCTGTTGTTTGCGCGCCAGCACTTTTCTTAGAAAAGCTTGCTTCTGCTGTTAAAGGCACTGACCTAAAAGTCGGCGCTCAAAACATGCACTTCGAAGAAAGCGGCGCGTTCACAGGCGAAATCAGCCCGGTTGCTCTGAAAGACCTTGGCGTTGACTACTGCGTCATCGGCCACTCTGAGCGCCGTGAAATGTTCGCTGAAACTGATGAAACAGTTAACAAAAAAGCACACGCAGCTTTCAAACACGGTATTGTGCCGATCATCTGTGTAGGTGAAACGCTTGAAGAGCGTGAAGCCGGCAAAACAAATGATCTTGTTGCTGACCAAGTGAAAAAAGGCCTTGCTGGTCTTTCTGAAGAACAAGTTGCTGCTTCTGTTATTGCGTATGAGCCAATCTGGGCAATCGGAACAGGCAAATCTTCTACAGCGAAAGATGCGAATGACGTGTGTGCGCATATCCGTAAAACCGTCGCTGAAAGCTTCAGCCAAGAAGCTGCAGACAAGCTTCGCATCCAATATGGCGGAAGCGTAAAGCCTGCAAACATTAAAGAATATATGGCAGAGTCCGATATTGACGGTGCTTTGGTCGGCGGCGCGAGCCTTGAGCCACAGTCATTCGTTCAATTATTGGAGGAAGGTCAATATGAGTAAAAAACCAGCTGCACTCATCATTCTTGATGGGTTCGGATTACGTAACGAAACAGTAGGGAACGCTGTCGCTTTAGCGAAAAAACCGAATTTTGACCGCTATTGGAACCAGTATCCTCATCAAACATTGACTGCTTCAGGCGAGGCTGTAGGTCTTCCTGAAGGGCAAATGGGGAACTCCGAAGTAGGTCACTTAAATATCGGTGCGGGACGTATTGTGTACCAAAGCTTAACACGCGTAAATGTTGCCATTCGTGAAGGAGAGTTCGAACGCAATCAAACATTCCTTGACGCGATCAGCAACGCGAAAGAAAACAACAAAGCCCTGCACCTGTTCGGTCTTTTATCTGACGGAGGCGTGCACAGCCATATCAACCATTTATTCGCACTGTTAAAGCTTGCGAAAAAAGAAGGGCTGACAAAGGTTTATATCCATGGCTTCCTTGACGGCCGTGATGTAGGTCCGCAGACAGCGAAAACGTACATCAACCAGCTGAACGAACAAATCGAGGAAATCGGTGTCGGAGAAATCGCCAGCATTTCCGGACGCTACTACTCAATGGACCGCGACAAACGCTGGGACCGTGTAGAAAAAGCGTATCGTGCAATGGCATACGGCGAAGGCCCGACATACCGCAGCGCACTGGATGTTGTTGATGATTCATATGCGAATGGAATCCACGATGAATTCGTTATTCCATCTGTCATCACAAAAGAAAACGGTGAGCCTGTTGCGAAAATCGAAGACGGCGATTCTGTGATTTTCTATAATTTCAGACCGGACCGCGCCATCCAGATTTCCAACACGTTCACAAACAAAGACTTCCGTGAATTCGACCGCGGCGAGAATTATCCAAAGAACCTGTATTTCGTCTGCCTGACTCACTTTAGTGAAACAGTTGACGGCTATGTAGCGTTTAAACCGATAAATCTTGATAACACAGTCGGAGAAGTATTATCTCAGCACGGATTAAAACAGCTTCGAATTGCAGAGACTGAAAAGTATCCGCACGTCACGTTCTTTATGAGCGGCGGCCGTGAAGCTGAATTCCCGGGTGAAGAGCGTATTCTCATTAACTCGCCTAAAGTTGCAACGTATGACTTGAAGCCTGAAATGAGTGCGTATGAAGTGAAAGACGCGCTTGTCAAAGAAATTGAAGCTGACAAGCATGACGCGATCATTCTGAACTTCGCAAACCCTGATATGGTCGGCCACTCCGGAATGGTTGAACCAACAATTAAAGCAATTGAAGCAGTGGACGAATGCTTAGGCGAAGTCGTTGACGCGATTCTCGCTAAAGGCGGACACGCCATCATTACCGCTGATCACGGTAATGCTGACATTCTGATTACAGAATCAGGCGAACCGCACACTGCGCATACAACAAATCCAGTCCCTGTGATTGTAACGAAAGAAGGCGTTACGCTGCGTGAAGGCGGAATCCTAGGAGACCTTGCACCAACGTTATTAGACCTTCTCGGTGTTGAAAAACCGAAAGAAATGACAGGTACATCTTTAATTCAAAAATAATTTGAAAATCAAAAGGAGAGACAAAACTCATGCCATACATTGTTGATGTTTATGCACGCGAAGTATTAGACTCCCGCGGCAACCCAACAGTTGAAGTTGAAGTATATACAGAAACAGGAGCTTTCGGCCGCGCATTAGTGCCAAGCGGAGCTTCTACAGGTGAATACGAAGCGGTTGAGCTTCGTGACGGCGACAAAGACCGTTACCTTGGAAAAGGCGTGTTAACAGCTGTTAACAACGTAAACGAAATCATTGCTCCAGAGCTTCTTGGCTTTGATGTAACTGAACAAAACGCAATCGATCAGCTTTTAATCGAGCTTGACGGCACTGAAAACAAAGGCAAACTTGGTGCGAACGCAATCCTTGGCGTATCTATGGCTTGTGCGCGTGCTGCTGCTGATTTCTTACAAATTCCTCTTTACCAATACCTTGGAGGATTCAACTCAAAAACTCTTCCTGTACCGATGATGAACATCGTAAACGGCGGAGAGCATGCTGATAACAACGTGGATATTCAAGAATTCATGATCATGCCTGTAGGTGCTCCTAACTTCCGTGAAGCACTTCGCATGGGCGCTCAAATCTTCCACAGCCTGAAATCAGTTCTTTCTGCTAAAGGAATGAACACAGCTGTAGGTGATGAAGGCGGATTCGCTCCAAACCTTGGTTCTAACGAAGAAGCGCTTCAAACAATCGTTGAAGCAATCGAAAAAGCCGGCTTCAAACCTGGCGAAGAAGTGAAACTTGCTATGGATGCTGCATCTTCTGAGTTCTACAACAAAGAAGACGGCAAATACCATCTGTCTGGCGAAGGCGTTGTGAAAACATCTGCTGAAATGGTTGACTGGTACGAAGAAATGGTTTCTAAATACCCAATCATCTCTATCGAAGACGGACTTGACGAAAACGACTGGGAAGGCCACAAGCTTCTTACTGAGCGTCTTGGCAAAAAAGTTCAGCTTGTCGGTGACGACCTCTTCGTTACAAACACGAAAAAACTTGCTGAAGGTATTAAAAACGGCGTAGGCAACTCTATCCTGATCAAAGTAAACCAAATCGGTACATTGACTGAAACATTCGATGCGATCGAAATGGCGAAACGCGCAGGCTACACTGCTGTTATCTCTCACCGTTCTGGTGAAACTGAAGACAGCACAATCGCTGACATCGCTGTGGCAACAAACGCAGGACAAATCAAAACAGGTGCTCCGTCTCGTACGGACCGTGTTGCGAAATACAACCAGCTTCTTCGCATCGAAGATCAGTTGGCTGAAACTGCTCAATACCACGGTATCAACTCTTTCTACAACTTAAACAAGTAATAAAAAGACCGCCGAGTTAAGTCTCGGCGGTTTTTTTATGCAAACTTTCCTAGCTCCAGCTTTTATTCTCCTCCTGTCTATTTCCTATATTGATGTACAAACAGATTGTATTTTTTAAAGACTGTCCCGACTGAATACTTCGGAAGAATTTTCTCACTTATTTTTTCTGATTGTAGAACCTCTTTCAGCAGCTGTTTACACAGGCCTTCTAGTGTTTATGGATGCTGATTATATCTGTCTGTCGGTCTGACTCTCATGCTGGCTTTTTTATCATATCAGTGAGACATGGAATGCAGCGGGATACCGGGAAAAAAGCCATCAGCTCTTTTATGAAAGATCCAAATAAAGCCTCACCATATCGCGGCATTGAATCCCGTTTTCAAAAATCTCTTCATCATAGTGTCTGATAAAGAAATCATGGTCGATTGCCTGAAGGCGGAATCCGCATTTTTGATAGAGAGAAAGCTGATGAATGCTTGAATTCCCCGTGCCGATTTCAATTGTGTCCGCCCCCAGATCCTTCGCCTTTTCGATGGCGTCAAGTACAAGCTGTTTGCCAAAGCCCTTCTTCTGAAGAGATTCTTTTACGGCAATATTTACAATTTCAACCGTTTGCGGCCTTGTTTTTAGCAACACATAAACACCTGCAAGCTCATCATCGGCCCAAGCCGTGTAACATTCTCCCCTCTCAAGGTATTCATCTACAATGCCTTTGGACGGATCGGCGAGCAGCAATAGATCATATAATTCGTCATTTGTATCTTCTCTTAATTCGATCCTGAGCTTTTGCATATTCTTACCACCTTTTTTAGTCTGATAGACATTTAATTTTTTCATTCGTTCCCAATTTCATTCTGTTTTATTATAAAATATGAAAAGTAGTAAATGTTATCAATTCAGTAGAATAGGAGGGAAGTCATGTTTTTTTGCAAGAATTGCGGTACTAAGAATAATGAAGGGGCCAAGTTTTGTAAAGAATGCGGCACCCCGATCGGAGGGAGCAGTAAACAGGCCGATCCAGAAACAGCAAGCACTGCCGAAACGAGGCAGGCTCCGCGAAAACCGATCCCTAAGAAAACCATCATTTTATGGAGCAGCATTGCCGCAGCGTGCGTTATATTATTCGCCGCATATAAAACCGGAGCGTACTTTACTTCAAAGGATAGGTTAATTGACAAGTTTGAGCAGGCCGTAAATGATGAGGACAAGGACCAAATCGCGTCTCTTCTCACACCGGTAAATGACAAGCTGAAGCTCACTAAAAACAATGTAAAACCGTTTCTTACATATTTGAAGGACCATCCAGACAAAAAGGATGAACTTTTTGCATCGCTGCGTGATGAAGCAGCCCAGAAGGACATTGTATATGCGGAAAAAGACGGGAAAAGCCTGCTGGTATTTGATCATTATGACTTAAAGATAGCACCTGTTTATTTTGAAGTGGCCAGCAATTATAAAAATACCGATTTATATATCAATAAAGAGGAAGCTGGATCTGTAAAGAAAGCCGATCAAGCACAAACCCTTGGTCCGTACATTCCCGGTGAATATACAGTCTCAGCCAAACTGAAAAACGATGTCGTCGATCTTGTGAAAAAAGAAGACATTCAGGCGGTTGGCGATAACAGCTTTCGTGTAGACCTCTCATTGGAAGCAGACGATGTGACATTCAGCTTAGCGGATGACATCAAGAGCGGGAAGGGAGATTTGCTGATTAACGGCAAGTCGATTCATAAAGATCCATTCAAATCCGTAACATACGGTCCGCTGCTGACAGATGGATCAATGACAGCTTCAGTCGAGGCGGAATTTCCGTGGGGAAAAACAAAAACAGCCGGCGTTCCTATCGAACATAAAGAAATGGAGTTAACGTTAATTCCTGATCAAGATACACAGGAACAGATTATGAACACAATTGTCAAAACAACAAAACAATACTCCAAAGCGCTATCCGATGGAAATACAGCCCAGATGACAGAGGCAAGTGCCAAATGGAAGGCTGAGACGAAGGATACCGTCGATTCTATGAAAAGTACGGACTCATACTTAAAAGATAGATACTTGGAAACTGATTTTGACTTGGATACATTTGCCCTCTCTCAGAAAAACGACGGGACGTGGCAGGTATCGGTAACAGGAAAAGAACTCCACCAGTCTTCTTCGTATAGCGACTATTCAAAATCTGAAATGACTGATGACAGTCCGAGTTATGAATATCTTCTTTCATATGATAAAAAACAGAAAAAGTGGATTTTTGAAGATGCAGAATCAACATTCGAATCTGCAGGCACAAATATAAAGAAAATCAAAAATGATAAACCAGAGACATACACATCGGCTTGGGCTGGTTCGAAAAACAAAGACAGTGGAAACTCTGCAAGCGGCGATGTTACAGATGAACAAGTGACATTATTTATGGGCAGTTATCTGCAAAGTCAGGCAGATGCCGTCAATCAAAATAATTTCTCACTAATGGAAGACAGCCTTGAGAAAGGCAGCTCCCTTTATTCCGACCAGCAGCATCTTGTGGCGAAATTAAATAAAGAGGGGACAACAGAAGACTTTAATAACTATGAGGTGAAAAGCTGGAGCCAAAATGGTTCAGCTATCACGATTAAGACGTATGAGGAATTCTATATCACAAAATCAGGCGGCAGTCCGAAGCTCAGAACATATAATTGGACCTATACCGGCGTAGTGAAGAATAAGAGAATTTACTTAACGTCTATTCAATAAAAGAACCCCATCGCCAGCAGGTGATGGGGTTCTTTTTAAAAGAGCATATAACGGAAAATCTCTTTGACATAGTGTTCGATAATAAGCTGAAATGTGACGCAGATGATCAGATAAATCACAATCGTTGAGTAAATGACATCAACCTTCCCTTTATATGAATGCTGGTAACTGCTCAGCATCGCAGGAGGAATGGCGAAGAATGCACCGATTAAACCAACGGCTAATATAGTAAAGCAAATGTCTGTATGTAATAAAAAGAAGAAAAGGGCAAGAATCAAAATAGCCGTAAACGGAATGAGAAACGCTCCGAATCTTGAGAATGAATCTTTAAAAGACACTTGGTTCCCCGCGATTTTCAGGGCGAAAAAGATGCATGCATGCAGGCCAAATAGAAATAAAATAAAATAAATGGTTGGCTCTAAGAAGATTGCTGTAAAGCTTACGCTTCCGGGACCGTCTGAAAAAAGAATATAAAACATCAAAGGGGTCAGCAAACTGAAAAGAACCATCGTAATGATTGCGCTGATCAACTGCTCTCCGCCTGTTGCTTTACATTCCTGATAAGGGCGTTTCAGGACGGCCAGGACAAATGAACCGAACTGTTTTGCTGCTTGTTTTGCAGCGGCTCCAGTCTGAGCTGTCTGCTGTTGGCCTGATTGACCAGGGAGCGGCGAACCGCATTTCTCACAAAACTTTCCGCCATCAGTTTGATGGCCGCATTGAGGACAATACATAAAATAACTCCTTTACCTGTAATATAGGGAAAATAGACTAATAGTTTTATTATAAAAGAAAAAAGTTGTAAAGTAATCAATATTCATACAAAAAAAGACATGAGCCTTATAGCAGCTGTGTCTTTTTTTATGCTAGTTATTCATATATTTCTCAAATACATCTCCAAAATTCTTGATATGATACTGCGAGCGAACGGATGTCAGCCAAGTGAACCCGAATTCGGTCAGTCTTTATATTGCGTTTCAATTGACGTGCTCAGGGCGGGTATGGTGAAGAATCGTCACTGCTTTATCTAAGCTTTGCTCCGCTTGATTGATTAAAATGTCATTTTCATAGGTTGTTTCAGCGATGCGGAGAAGAGCTTTATAAAGGTCTTTTCATTTTTTAATCTGGTCTTTGTGGACATCAATATCGAATTGTTCACCGCCCAGCTTAAACTTAATTTCTACATCCAAATCGACTTTTCAGCAGTTTCAAGAAAAACGTCAGAGATTTTATATTGCGAATAAGGGTAGCGTTTCTGACAGGCTATAAAGGTTTACCGGGAAATCACCTCCGGGTAAAAGGGGGAAGAATAATTCTATTTTCTGTGCAGACAATACCAACAAGGAGGTATATGATGTTCTCATTCATCGTTCACGTCTTCATTTCTTTATTCGCAGTATCAAATCCGATCGGAAACGTACCGATATTTCTGACGCTGACAGAAGGCTATACATCAGCGGAAAGAAAAGCGATTGCCCGGAAGGCGGCTCTTTTATCCTTTTTTATTTTGGCGGCTTTTTTAGTTTTCGGCCATCTTATCTTTAAACTGTTTGATATCAACATTCATGCGCTCCGAGTGGCGGGCGGCATATTCATTTTCGGCATTGCCTATAATCTATTGAATGCGAAAGAATCACACGTGCAGTCTCTTCATCATGATGAACATAAGGAAAGCAAGGAAAAAGCCGATATATCAGTCACGCCTTTATCCATTCCGATCATTGCGGGGCCCGGAACGATTGCAACAGTGATGAGCCTTTCCGCCGGTCATAGTGGCATTGGTCATTATGTCGCTGTCATGATTGGCATAGCCGCAGTGATTGCCCTGACCTTTCTCTTTTTCCACTATTCTGCTTTCATTAGCAGCAAACTCGGAAAAACCGAGATGAATGTGATTACCAGACTGATGGGATTAATCTTAGCCGTGGTTGCGGTCGGGATGATTGGTGCCGGGCTGAAAGGCATGTTTCCGGTCTTAA
This sequence comes from Bacillus sp. ATD, assembly GCF_050585765.1. NCBI lineage: Bacteria > Bacillati > Bacillota > Bacilli > Caryophanales > Bacillaceae > Bacillus > Bacillus sp. ATD. The sequence continues at coordinate 547,803 of NZ_JBOBQH010000001.1, forward strand.
CTTCATGATGCAAAAAAGCAGCTCCCTTATTTTAGAGAGCTGCTTTCTTTTGTTTTCGGCACATACTGAAAGATTTCCTCACTCTCAAAAAATTCAATCAACCTGCTCAGCCAGTCATAGTAATGAAGCCATTCTTTTAATTCATTCAGCAGCTGATTGACCTTCTCTTCCGCTTCCGGGGTAAGCCCGTCCCTTTGTAAAAGATCAGTCAGCTCCCGGTTTAATTTTTTATAAAGCACTTTGTTTTTGCTCACGACCTTTGTCCAATTCGCCGCGAATAAAGAAATGAAGGTTTGATAATAATCCTGCTCGACGTCATAAAGGTCTTTTCGTACGCCTTTTTCAAACACCTTTTCGGCGATATTGGCATCGATCATTTCACGAACAACCTGGCTCATCCGTGTTTTGCTCATGCCCGTTGCCTCAGAGAGCTCGCTTAAGGTCATCGGTTTTCGATTCATATAAATAATTCCGAGCACACGTCCGACAGTTGAAGGCATTCCAAACGTATGCATATTTTCGGCAATCTTCTCAATGAGATGCTCTTCAGCATGTTCAATGATGTCGAGAGCGGTTTTTTTCACAGCTGATCATCCCTTCAAATGGCAATTGATGGTGTCAATATATCATATTTCTTCCTGATGTTGAAAATAGCTGAATGCAGAGGAAGTGGGAGGTATCCGGCGTAATTGTAAGAACACCCTTTCCGTCTCGGTCATAACAATAAATAATCTATAAATAACATATAATTTCAACACATTGTAAACTTTTTATTTTACAAAGTTCAAATTATAATAAGGATTATACTTTTCAGAAAATTTAATGGAAACCTGCGGAGGTGCACGGATTGCTGAAATTGGAACAAGTGTCAAAAGTATATAAAGGCGGCAAAAAAGCTGTGAACAGCATTGATTTAGATATTGCCAAAGGTGAGTTTATCTGTTTTATCGGCCCGAGCGGCTGCGGAAAAACGACAACGATGAAGATGATCAACAGGCTGATAGAACCATCGTCTGGAAGGATCTTTATCGACGGAGAAAATATTATGGAACAGGACCCTGTTGAGCTGAGGAGAAAAATCGGCTATGTGATTCAGCAGATTGGTTTGTTCCCCCATATGACCATCCAGCAGAACATCTCACTCGTACCAAAGCTGCTGAAATGGCCTGAGGAAAAACGGAAGGAACGGGCGCGAGAGCTGTTAAAGCTTGTGGATATGGGTCCGGAATATTTAGACCGCTATCCCCATGAGCTCAGCGGCGGACAGCAGCAAAGAATCGGCGTGCTGCGCGCGCTTGCCGCGGAACCCCCTCTCATTTTAATGGATGAACCGTTCGGAGCGCTTGATCCGATTACGCGTGATTCCCTTCAGGAAGAATTTAAAAAACTGCAGAGAACACTAAACAAAACGATTGTGTTTGTCACCCACGATATGGACGAAGCGATTAAGCTTGCTGACAGAATCGTGATTTTAAAAGCGGGAGAAATCGTTCAAGTCGGCACACCTGATGAGATTCTCCGGAACCCGGCAAATGAATTTGTTGAAGAATTTATCGGGAAAGAACGCCTGATTCAGTCAAGACCGGATATTGAGCGGGTAGAGCAAATGATGAACAGAACGCCGGTGACGGTATCTGCGGACAAAACGCTTTCTCAGGCGATTCAGCTGATGAGAGAAAAACGTGTTGACTCGCTGCTAGTTGTGGACCGGCAAAACGTGCTGAAGGGCTATGTTGATGTGGAAATGATTGATCAAAACCGCAAAAAAGCGAGCATCGTTGGCGATGTATACCGCTCAGATATATATACCGTTCAAAAAGGGGCGCTACTTCGCGATACAGTCCGAAAAATTTTGAAGCAGGGGATCAAGTATGTTCCGGTCGTCGATGAACAAAACCATTTAGCAGGGATTGTGACAAGAGCGAGCCTTGTTGATATCGTGTACGATTCCATTTGGGGCGACGAGGAAAACCAGCTCATGACGATCTGACCAGGGGAGGAGCTCTTTTAAGATGAATCAAATGATGACTTTTTTGCAAACGAACGGCGGAGAGCTGCTGTATAAAACAGGAGAGCATTTATATATTTCACTCATAGCCGTTGTATTGGGCATTATCGTTGCAGTGCCGCTCGGTGTTGCTCTTACCAGAATGAAAAAAGGCGCAGGTGCGGTTATCGGTTTCGTAAACATTGTGCAAACCCTGCCGAGTCTTGCGATTTTAGCCTTTTTTATTCCGCTTCTCGGCGTAGGAAAGGTACCGGCGATTGTCGCTTTATTTTTCTATTCGGTGCTGCCGATCCTGCGCAATACGTATACCGGCATTAAAGGTGTAAATAAAAACCTGCTGGAATCGGGAAAAGGGATTGGCATGACCGGCTGGGAGCAGATTCGGCTCGTCGAAATCCCGCTGGCGATTCCCATCATCATGGCAGGGATCCGCACATCAACGATCTACCTAATCGGCTGGGCGACACTTGCGTCGTTTATCGGGGGAGGCGGCCTCGGGGACTATATTTTTATCGGCCTGAACCTGTATCAGCCTGAATATATCATTGGCGGTGCCGTGCCTGTCACAATTCTGGCCATTATCATTGATTATGTGCTGGCTGTGACAGAACGAAAGGTGACGCCGAAAGGCTTGCAAGGGATGAAGGAAGTTTCGTAAGGAGTTGGCTCTGTTGAAAACGAAAAAAATCAAATGGCTTGGCGTGTGCGCTCTCGGCTTTGTCATACTGCTAAGCGGCTGTTCTCTGCCGGGACTCGGCGGCGCTTCAGACGACACGATCAAAATCGGGGCGCAAAGCATGACTGAATCAGAAATTGTAGCGAATATGATCGCGCAGCTTATTGAACATGATACAGATTTGAATACCGCTTTAGTGAAAAACCTCGGGTCAAACTATGTGCAGCACCAAGCGATGCTGGGCGGTGACATTGATATTTCTGCCACGCGCTATTCCGGAACTGATTTAACAAGCACCCTCGGCAAGGAAGCGGAGAAAGATCCGAAAAAAGCGCTGAACATTGTGCAGAACGAGTTTCAAAAGCGCTTTTCTTATAAATGGTTTGATTCCTACGGCTTTGATAACACATATGCCTTCACCGTAACAAAAAAGTTTGCGGAGAAGGAGCATATTAACACCGTGTCTGACCTGAAGAAAAATGCCTCCCAATATAAATTAGGCGTCGACAATGCTTGGCTGAAACGAAAAGGCGACGGGTATAAAGGCTTTGTCAGCACATATGGTTTTGAGTTCGGCACAACGTATCCAATGCAGATCGGGCTAGTCTATGACGCAGTCAAAAACGGGAAAATGGACGCCGTTCTGGCTTATTCAACGGATGGACGGATTAAAGCCTATGACTTGAAAATTTTAAAAGATGATAAGCGTTTCTTCCCGCCGTATGACTGTTCACCGGTGATTCCGGAAAAGGTGCTTAAGACGCATCCCGAGCTTGAGGGTGTGATCAATAAGCTGATTGGGCAAATCGATACGGAAACGATGCAGGAGCTGAACTATGAGGTGGATGGCAAGCTGAAGGAGCCGTCTGTCGTAGCAAAGGAATTTTTAGAGAAACATCATTATTTTGACTAAGAAAAGAGGCGGATCATATGGAAGTACTACAGCAGCTTGGCACTTACTATTCGCAAAACGGCGGTTACGTGCTGCAGGAGTTTTACCGCCATTTTCTGATGTCGGTGTACGGCGTTTTATTTGCTGCCATTGTTGGAATTCCGCTCGGCATCCTGATAGCCAGATACAGAAGATTAAGCGGATGGGTTTTTGCGGTCACGAACGTCATTCAGACGATCCCGGCTCTCGCCATGCTCGCCGTGCTGATGCTTGTCATGGGGCTTGGCGCTAATACGGTGATATTGTCATTATTTCTGTATTCTCTCCTGCCGATTATCAGAAATACGTATACAGGGATTATCAGCATTGAACATGCTTATCTTGAATCCGGAAAAGCAATGGGGATGACAAAATTTCAAGTGCTGCGGATGGTCGAGCTTCCGCTTGCGCTTTCGGTCATAATGGCCGGTCTGCGCACTGCGCTTGTCATTGCCATCGGCATTACGGCCATCGGTACATTTGTCGGAGCAGGAGGTCTCGGAGACATCATCGTCAGGGGATCAAACGCCACAAACGGAACCGCGATTATATTAGCTGGAGCAATCCCCACAGCTTTGATGGCGGTGATTGCCGATTTGGTCATGGGCTGGCTTGAACGAGCGTTAAGCCCGATTAAAAAGAAAAAGAAGAAAAACCTGGCCAGTGCTGCATAAGAAAAAACGCCTTGTAATAACAGGGCGTTTTTTACGGCTTCGGCACATATTTAAAAATGTCTTCGCTCTCAAAAAACTCAATCAAACGGCTGAGCCAATTATAATAATCGAGCCATTCCTTTAATTCCTTCAGCAGCTCATTCACTTTTTCTTCCGCTTCAGGAGTAAGCTCTTCATCCAACACGCTAAGCAGCTCCCGATTGAGTTTTTTATGCATCATTTTGTTTTTGCTGACGACTTTGCTCCAAGTGGCTGAAAACAGCGTGATAAACGTTTGATAGTAATCCTGTTCAACCTCATATAAATCTTTTCGGACGCCCTTTTCGAACACCTTCTCGGCAATATTGGCATCAAGCATTTCCCGCACTACCTGGCTCATGCGTGTTTTGCTCATACCGGTGGCCTCAGATAATTCGGTAAGCGTCATCGGTTTTCGATTCATATAAATAATGCCCAGCACACGTCCGACGGTAGAGGGCATTCCAAATGCATGCATGTTTTCCGCAATTCTTTCTATAAAATGGTCCTCGGCTTGTTCAATGATCGTTAACGGATCTTTCTCCAACGGTTTCATCCTTTCAGCTAACAATTCCGATGTCAATATACCACATTTTTGATACGGCGAAAATGCTGTCAAAAGAGAATTTGGCAGGAAATTGGAGCAATAAGGAGATCAACACACGTCAATGCGGGTAAATCAGCGTTTACACATACTTTATAAATAATATGAACAAATTGTAAACTTTTTATTTTATAAACTTTAATCTATAATGGGAAGCATTCAATTGTCTGAAAAATTAAATTTAAACTGAACAAATTGAATAAACTTAATTTTGGAGGTGCGATGTTTGCTGACATTAGAAAATGTCTCGAAAACATATAAGGGCGGCAAAAAAGCCGTGAACAACGTGAATCTTAAGATTGCAAAAGGCGAATTTATCTGTTTTATCGGGCCGAGCGGCTGCGGAAAAACGACAACGATGAAAATGATTAACCGATTAATTGAGCCTTCCGCCGGGAAGATTTTCATTGACGGCGAAAACATTATGGAACAGGATCCTGTAGAGCTCAGGCGCAAAATTGGCTATGTGATTCAGCAAATCGGCTTGTTTCCCCATATGACCATTCAGCAGAATATCTCACTCGTCCCAAAACTGCTGAAATGGCCGGAACAGCAACGGAAAGAGCGGGCGCGTGAGCTTTTAAAATTGGTCGATATGGGGCCAGAATATTTAGACCGTTACCCTCATGAATTAAGCGGGGGGCAGCAGCAGCGAATTGGTGTATTACGGGCACTTGCCGCGGAGCCGCCGCTTATCTTAATGGATGAACCGTTCGGGGCACTCGACCCGATTACGAGGGATTCCCTTCAGGAAGAATTTAAAAAACTGCAAAAAACCTTACATAAAACCATCGTATTTGTTACCCACGATATGGATGAAGCGATTAAGCTGGCAGACCGGATTGTGATTTTAAAAGCGGGAGAAATCGTTCAAATTGGAACGCCCGATGACATTTTGAGAAATCCGGCAGACGAATTTGTTGAGGAATTTATCGGCAAGGAGCGGCTGATTCAGTCATCCAGCCCGGATGTTGAACGGGTTGACCAGATTATGAATACTCAGCCTGTAACGATCACCGCGGACAAAACGCTTTCTGATGCAATTCAGCTGATGAGGCAGGAACGGGTAGATTCATTGCTTGTCGTCGATGACGACCACGTTCTGCAAGGTTATGTCGATGTTGAAATCATTGATCAATGCCGGAAAAAGGCCAATCTCGTAGGAGAGGTTTTACATGAAGATCTATACACAGTATTGGGAGGCACATTGCTGCGCGACACGGTCCGCAAAATTTTAAAACGGGGTGTCAAATATGTCCCTGTTGTGGATGAAAACCGACGTTTAATCGGAATAGTGACGAGAGCAAGTCTGGTCGATATCGTGTATGACTCCCTCTGGGGAGAAGAAAAGCAGCTCGCGGTATTGTCATAGGGAGGGGATAAGTCATGCATCATATTGTTCAATTTTTGCAAACCAACGGGGGCGAGCTTCTTTATAAAACATACGAGCATATTACGATATCGCTCATTGCTGTTATCTTAGGCGTGCTGGTTGCCGTCCCCCTAGGCATTGTGCTGACCAGAATGAAAAAAGGAGCCGGCACCATTATCGGCATTGTGAATATCATTCAGACGCTGCCGAGTCTGGCTATCCTTGCCTTTTTTATCCCGCTCCTTGGTGTAGGGAAGGTTCCAGCCATTGTGGCTTTGTTTTTCTATTCCGTATTGCCGATACTGCGCAACACGTATACCGGCATTCGCGGCGTCAACAAAAATTTGCTCGAGTCTGGCAAAGGCATCGGAATGACACCGGCTGAACAAGTCCGCTTGGTGGAGCTGCCGCTTGCCGCGCCAGTGATCATGGCGGGAATTAGAACATCGACGATTTACTTAATCGGCTGGGCCACGCTTGCTTCTTTTATCGGAGGCGGCGGATTGGGTGATTACATTTTTATCGGACTAAATTTATATCAGCCGGAATATATCATCGGGGGCGCGGTTCCCGTCACAATATTGGCGATTGTGATTGATTATGTGCTGGCAGTGGCTGAACGAAAACTGACACCTGCCGGCATGCAAAGGTTGAAGGAAGTGTCATAAGGAGGCGGCTTATGAAAAGAAAATATCTTACATTAATGATCGGTTTAGCACTTGCGGCAACATTGACGTTGAGCGGCTGTTCGCTTCCTGGTCTCAGCGCCGCTCCAGACCAGACTATTAAAATCGGCGCGCAAAGCATGAGCGAATCAGAAATCATCGCCAGCATGCTTGGCCAGTTGATCGAACACCATACTGATCTCAAAACAACAACAATTAAAAATCTTGGCTCCAACGCGGTGCAGCAGCAGGCTTTAATGAACGGGGAAATCGACATTGCAGCCACAAGATATACGGGAGACGCGCTGACAGGAACGTTGAGAATGCAACCGGAAAAAGACCCGGACAAAGCGCTGGCGCTTACTCAGCGGGAGTTTAAAAAAAGATACGATTTAAAATGGTATGACTCCTACGGGTTTGATAATACGTACGTCTTTACGGTCAGCAAAAAGCTGGCAGATCAATATCATTTAGAAACCGTATCAGACGTAAAAAAACAGGCGCCGCAATTAAAGCTTGGCGTCGATAACTATTGGATGAAGCTCAAAGGAAACGGCTATCAGGATTTTACGAAAACCTACGGCATGACATTCGGCGGCACGTATCCGATGCAGATCGGCCTTGTGTACGACGCGGTGAAAAGCGGAAAAATGGACATTGTGCTTGCGTATTCAACCGATGGAAGAATCAAGTCCTATGGTCTCAAAATGCTGAAGGACGATAAACAATTTTTCCCGCCATACGACTGCTCTCCGGTTGTTCCGGAAAAGGTTCTCAAAGAACATCCTGAGCTTGAAGGCATCATCAAGAAAATGATCGGAAAAATCGACACAGCCACGATGCAGGCGCTTAACTATGAAGTCGACGGCAATCTAAAGGAACCGTCTGTCGTTGCCAAGGAATATTTAGAAAAGCATCACTACTTTGAATCGTGAAAGGGGGATGAGGTCAATGAACGTGCTTGAACAGTTAATGACGTATTACGCGCAGAATGGCAGTTATGTCATGGATGAATTCGGCCGCCACTTTCTTATGTCGGCTTACGGTGTTTTGTTTGCCGCTGCCGTCGGGGTTCCGGCGGGAATCCTCATCGCGCATTTTCGCCGTTTGTCAGCCTGGGTGTTCGCCGTAACAAACGTTATTCAAACAATCCCCGCGCTCGCTATGCTGGCCGTCTTGATGCTTGTTATGGGGCTCGGCGCAAATACCGTAATTGTATCATTATTTCTGTATTCCCTGCTTCCGATTATCCGAAACACGTACACAGGGATTGTCAGCATTGAGCATGCCTACCTAGAATCGGGAAAAGCAATGGGCATGACGAAATTCCAAGTGCTCAGAATGGTTGAGCTCCCGCTCGCGCTTTCTGTCATCATGGCGGGCCTTCGCACGGCTCTCGTCATTGCCATTGGGATTACAGCAATCGGCACATTTGTCGGCGCAGGAGGCCTTGGAGACATGATTGTCCGCGGATCAAACGCGACAAACGGAACTGCGATTATTCTAGCCGGGGCGATACCGACTGCGGTGATGGCGGTGGCAGCCGATTTGCTCATGGCCTGGCTGGAGAGGGCATTAAGTCCGGTGAAGAAAAAAAGAACAAGAGCCAAACACGTTCAATCAGCTGCATAGAATAGAAAAAGAGGCTGAGTCCAGCCTCTTTTTTCTATTTAAATTGTAAACTGATCCATCTTTGCATTAAGCTCCTTCGACAGCCGCTCCAACTCCTCAGCATTTTGAAGCACTTGATCCATCGAATGGGCGGATTGCTCGGTAATTGAAAATGTTTCTTCAATGCCGGCGGCCGACTCTTCGGATACAGAAGCGATATTTTCAATCGATTGATTGATGGTAATCGATTGGTTTGTTAACTGCTTCAGGCCATCCGTAACTTCCTTAATGCTGTCTGCAACATGAGTGACAGATTGTTTGATATGCTGCATAGCCTGTCCGGTGTCTGTCAGGTTTTCCGTTCCTTTTTCGACTTCTGTAAAGCTGCTTTCCAAGTACTTAATAACGGAGTGAATTTCCTGCTGTGTCCCATTTACAATCCGGGTAATGTCCTGCACGGAATCAGAAACGCCATCAGCCAGCTTTCTGACTTCATCAGCCACAACGGCGAAGCCTTTGCCGCTTTCTCCTGCGCGGGCAGCTTCAATCGCGGCGTTAAGGGACAGCAAATTCGTTTGCTCGGCAATCCCGTTGATGACCTGAACGAGCTTGTTGATATCCTGAGAATGCTGTTCAAGTGATCTCACTTTATGCACGGCTTCTTGAACGATATGGTGGATGGTTTTCATTTGCTGTAATGACGTATCCATATTTTCGTTTCCGTTTACCGCGAGTTCGAGAACGTTTTGAGACGTATCGCTGATTGTAATGCCGTGATTATAGGCTTTATCAATGCTTTCGGTAAACTCATTCATCGATTCGGCAATTGTTACAGCGTCTTGGGCCTGCTGTTCAGAGCCCTCAGCCATTTCGTTCATCGTTTCAGTAATATGTTTGCTGCCGGATCTTGTTTCATTCGTTGCGGTAGCAAGCACCTGTGAAGAAGAAAGAACCCGGCTTGATATGTCTTTAGAATATCCGACAATATCTCTCAGATTCCCTACCATTTTTTGCAGCGCTTCATTCAGGTCGCCCAGCTCGTCTTTTGAGTTCAGCGCCTCCATGTCTTTCGACAAATCTCCCTCGGCAATATGATTGGCAGACTCCTTCATGCGAATGATAGGCTTTACAATGTTTCGCGCGATATAAAGCCAGATGAAAATGCTGATGATGATCGAAGCCGCCACAAGCAGAGCAGTATAAATGAGCCCTTTTTGATAGACGGCCTTCGTTTCTTTTACTGCTGTGTTGCTGCCTTCTTTATTGTAGTCAACAAGCTGAGTGATTGTTTTTTTCATATCCTCAAAGCTGGCCTCAGTTTGGACCAATAAACCTCTTGCTTTGTCCATGTCATTTGTGCGGCCGCTCTCGATTATTTGCGCATGAATATCGATATAGGTGTTCACTTCAGTTTGAAGCTGCTCGAACAGTTTCTGCTCTTTATCAGTGGAGATCGTTTTTTTATAGCTATCAAGCTTTTGGTTAATGTCTTCCATGATTTGATTCATTTCTTGATCAAGTGTATCCATTTTACTTTTGTCTGTATAAATCAGAAAGTCCTTTTCTTTAGAAGACAGGTGCTCAGTTACATAATTAATCGAGGTAATGTCTTTGATGCCGTCAATCCATTTCGTGTTGATTTCATCTGTTTTTTGAATGATATGCTGCATATTAAGAACGCCTATTCCGCCTACAAGTAAATTGATCAAGATCAGTGTCAAAAATACCAGGCTGAATTTGCGGGAAATCGTCAGTCGCATATAGTGGTCTCCTTTAAAAACGTAATGTGTGGATGTACTATATATCGGCTGAGATATCTTTTTTTCACCTGGAAAATAAAAAAATAAAAAACGGTTCTTTTTCTCGTCTTAGAGATCAGAACCGTTTTAGCAATTAGTCAAGAAAGGAAGGGTCAATCCATTCAGTCGCCCATTTAGAAATCTCACCTAAAATGGGGGCTAGCGCCTTTCCTTTATCGGTCAATGAATATTCGATGCGAACCGGAGTTTCAGGGATGACATCCCGCTTTACTACTCCTTCAAGCTCAAGTTCTTTCAGCCGTTCTGACAGAACTCTGCCGCTTAGATTTGGAAGTGCTGCTTCAATTTCGCTAAATCGCTGCGACCCGTTTAAGAGCTGAAATACGATTAAAGCGACCCAGCGTTTACTTAAGATGTCGACTGCTTTTTCAAATCTAGGACACATTTCTGATTGGTTCATACTTTTCACCTCGTCTGTCACTATTATAACGCAAATAACGAGGGAAGGTATGCAAGCGTGATTGATGAAATGCAGAAAGAGGAACAGGGGATTATGAAGAAGAAGCGCGTTTTTTTGCTTCCGAAGATAAAAAATCGAAGTATTTGCTGAGATTTTCAATATCCTGCTTTGAAAGATGTTCCCATTTTCGGCTATTGAAAATCGGGAGGTGCTCCGCTCCGCGCGTGACAGCCGTCTGGTAAATGTCATAAACGGACTGATAGCTTTCAGATGCTTCGCGGATTTCTTTAGGAAAAGCCTGAATATGGCCTGCGGCGGCCATTAGGTCTTCGTACGGCACCTTCAGGACGGACGCCAGTTTTTTGATCGTGGCGGGTTTTGGCGTCCCGCGTTTGCCGTTTTCAATTTTTGAAATGGTGGCCGAGCTGATGCCTGAGTACACCGCAAGCTGATTCACTGTCAGTTTGCGGGCGCGGCGCAGCTCCCGTAATTGCTGTCCGAACGGTGACATGGTCTATCGCCTCTCATTTCTATCAATAGTCAGTCATCAGCAGACCGTTTTTTGGCTTCGTCTGAAATAAACGAAAAATAATGATCGAGCATGAGCAAATCTTCTTTATTGAGATATTGCCATTTTTCGTTCTCAAGAAGCGCAAGGTTTTTCAGGTCATAGGCCTCCGCTTTTTCGAGCAGCTTGCACTTCGTTTCATAAGGAGCCTTGGCTTCATGAACTTCTTCGATGTAACCAGCCTTGTACATAAGCCCCTCATAAGGAATTTTTAAGGCCTCCGCCAGTTTTTTGATGGTGGCGGGTTTGGGAACGCCCCGTTTTCCGTTTTCGATTCTGGAGATGCCGGCCGCGCTTACGCCTGAATAAGTCGCCAGCTGGTTGACCGTTAACTTTCTCTCCTCGCGCAATGCCCGCAATTGTTCGCCAAAGCTTTCCATATGTCTCACCCCGTCCCTCACTGTTACTCATATTTTAGTATGTTTATTGACTAAAGGGAATAGGTAGACTGGAAATGTATTGACAAAAGTTAACATAAGCCGTAATGTAAAACTATAGAAAAAAGTTTTTTCAGGAATGGAAGGTGAGGAAAGTGCCAGTAGAAAAGATACAGATTAGACGTGATTATGTCTTGCAGTATATGGTTAATAACGATTATTCCCTTAATCAGCTTGCGCTGGAAATCGGAGTCTCACCCGCCACACTGAGCCGTGTGCTGAATGGTGAAAGGAGGCCGGGGCAGCTTGTGATCGGTAAAATGCTTCACTACTTTAATTTGAAATTTGAGGATCTTTTTTACTATGATTTTGTTGACAAAAGTCAATGAAAGAGAAAAAACGCAAGAAGATCCAAGCGTTTTCTATCTTGAATGATGTGTCAGCACAAACCCTGTCACCAGTTCATTGCATGTTTTCCATTGTTTTGTCGGCAACTGATGTCCCTGATATTCCAATCTGAAAAATTCGGCATGGCTGCAAGCCCTTCGGTAATAGCCTGCGTTTGTAAAGGTCCAGTCCCGCAGGCCGCCATACATAAAAAGCATTGGCATGTTTAGCCGAGGCAGCTGTTCAATGCAGTTGTAGCCTAGCGAATCCTGATAATACTGATGCCAATGAGCCTGGTCTGCTTTTTTCATATGGCCTGTTAATATGCTGCGAAGCTGTCTGTCTTCTGTGTGGCTCCCAGCGAGGATTCTCATGAGCAAACCGGGGTTTTTTTCAAGCAGATACATTCCCAGTTTGTGCAGCTTCTGGCCGATTACATTATGAACAGCGGGGTAGGCGCCTGACAGAATCAGGTGTGACACTTTGTCCGGGCGGATGAAGCCGATGTGCTGTGCGATTAAGCCCCCGGCGGAATACCCGAATAACACAGCTTTATCAATGTATAAAGCGTCCATGAATTGTACGATCTCGTTCGCATAATAGGAAATAGAAGCGGGTTCACCCGGGTGTTCACTGTCACCGTGCCCGCTTAAATCAGGAAAAATCACCTTGAAATGCTCTGAAAGAAGGCGTTGATAATAAAAAACCTTGCGTCCCATGCCCGGCGGGTGGATAAAAATGATAGGAATTCCCTGTCCATATTCTTCATAAAAAAGATGTTTCCTGCTGTCTATGCTGATAAGCGGCATCGCTTTTCTCCTTTGACCTTTTCATATGAATAGGGTAACCAAGACAAAACGTCTTATCCGGCCTTTTGGCGTCTGATACAGCGTGACATGCCAACCCTTTTCATGTAAAATAGAAGTAATGTAGCCAGTGAGTCTGGAGGTGTAAGGGATGCACGCAGTTTTGATTACTTTATTGGTTATCGTCAGCATTGCACTTATTATTGTCGTTTTGCTTCAATCCAGTAAAAGCGCCGGATTATCTGGTGCGATTTCAGGCGGAGCGGAGCAGCTCTTCGGGAAACAAAAAGCAAGAGGTCTTGATTTAATTTTGCACCGCATTACGGTAGTGCTGGCAGTCTTGTTTTTCGTGTTAACGATTGCGCTTGCTTATATCCTATAGGGCAATGTTTGTATAAGGTCTGATGTGAAGTCAGGCCTTTTTCACGTTTCTGGCTGATATTCATAACGTTTTTTTCTGATTAAACTGTGGAAAACTATAATGATCGTGCAGATAGAAAGGGAGACATGAGCATGAAAGTTGTGACACCAAAACCATTTACATTTAAAGGCGGAGACAAAGCGGTGCTTTTGCTGCACGGCTTTACAGGAAATACAGCGGATGTAAGGATGCTGGGACGATATTTGAATGAACGGGGTTATACGTGCCACGCGCCTCAATATGAAGGACATGGCGTCCCGCCTGAAGAACTTGTACATACGGGGCCTGAAGACTGGTGGAAAAACGTAATGGATGGCTATGAATACTTAAAATCTGAAGGCTATGAGAGCATTGCTGCCTGCGGACTGTCGCTTGGCGGGGTTTTTTCGCTGAAATTGGGTTACACTGTACCCATAAAGGGAATTGTCCCAATGTGCGCACCGATGCATATTAAGAGTGAAGAGGTCATGTATCAAGGCGTTCTTTCATACGCTCGCAATTATAAAAAGTTTGAGGGGAAAAGCCCTGAGCAAATTGAAGAGGAAATGAAAGAATTTGAAAAAACGCCGATGAATACCCTCAAGGCGCTGCAAGACTTAATTGCTGATGTGCGGAACAATGTCGATATGATTTATTCACCGACATTTGTGGTGCAGGCCCGTCATGACCACATGATTAATACCGAAAGCGCCAATATTATTTACAACGAAGTGGAAACTGATGATAAACAGCTGAAATGGTACGAGGAATCAGGCCATGTCATTACACTCGACAAAGAACGTGACCTCGTCCATCAGGATGTGTATGAATTTTTAGAGAAGCTCGATTGGTAATCAACAGGAGGTCGGATAATGGAAAAAGAAGCATTTATGGAAAAGCTTCTCTCGTTTATGAAGGAAGAGGCATATAAGCCTTTGACTGTTCAGGAACTAGAGGAGATGTTAAAAATTACGGAAGCCGAGGAGTTTAAAGAGCTCGTCAAAGCGTTAGTCGCCTTGGAAGAAAAAGGGCTTATCGTACGGACGAGAAGCGACCGCTACGGCATTCCGGAGAAGATGAATTTAATAAAAGGAAAGATTTCAGCGCATGCGAAAGGATTCGCCTTTTTGCTGCCTGAGGATACGTCGTTAAGCGATGTGTTTATTCCGCCTAATGAGCTGAATACGGCAATGAACGGCGATATCGTCATGGTTCGCCTGAATTCACAGTCAAGCGGCTCTAGGCAGGAAGGAACCGTTATACGGATTTTAGAAAGAGCGATTCAGCGGGTTGTCGGCACGTATACAGAAACGAGAAACTTCGGCTTTGTCATTCCGGACGACAAAAAAATCACGAGTGACATCTTCATTCCGAAAAACGGGAAAAATGGAGCTGCGGAAGGGCATAAGGTTGTTGTCAAGCTGACGAGCTATCCTGAAGGCCGCATGAACGCTGAGGGTGAGATTGAAACCATTCTCGGCCACAAAAATGATCCGGGCATTGATATTTTATCGGTCATTCATAAGCACGGCCTGCCGGGAGAATTTCCAGCCGACGCGATGGAGCAGGCATCAAGTACGCCTGACACAATTGATGAAAAAGATCTGAAAGACCGCCGTGATCTCCGTGACCAGGTGATTGTCACCATTGATGGGGCGGACGCGAAGGATTTGGATGATGCAGTTACCGTGACGAAGCTGGACGATGGAAGCTACAAGCTTGGCGTTCATATTGCTGATGTCAGCCATTATGTAACCGAAAACTCACCGATTGACAAAGAAGCGCTTGAAAGAGGGACAAGTGTGTATCTGGTTGACCGTGTCATCCCAATGATTCCGCACAGATTGTCAAACGGCATCTGCTCCTTAAATCCAAAGGTTGACCGCCTGACGCTTTCTTGTGAAATGACCATTAACAGTCAGGGACAGGTGACAGAGCACGAGATCTTCCAAAGTGTCATCAAAACAACGGAAAGAATGACATATTCAGATGTGAATAAAATTCTTGTTGACGATGATGAAGAGCTGAAACAAAAATACGAGCCTCTTGTTCCGATGTTCAAAGATATGGAGCGCCTAGCTCAAATTCTTCGCGATAAGCGGATGGACCGCGGCGCCGTTGACTTTGATTTCAAAGAAGCAAAGGTGCTTGTCGATGACGAAGGAGCGGTTAAAGACGTTGTGATCAGAGAACGCTCTGTCGCCGAGAAGCTCATTGAAGAATTTATGCTTGTGGCAAATGAAACAGTAGCGGAGCATTTCCATTGGATGAACGTCCCGTTTATATACCGGATTCACGAAGAGCCGAATGCTGAAAAGCTGCAAAAGTTTTTAGAGTTTGTGACGACATTTGGCTATGTGGTGAAAGGAACGGCGGGAAATATTCACCCGCGTGCCCTGCAAAGCATTCTGGACGCTGTGCGTGACAGGCCTGAGGAAACGGTTATATCTACTGTTATGCTCCGTTCGATGAAACAGGCGAAATACGACCCGCAAAGCTTGGGGCACTTCGGTCTGTCAACGGAATTCTATACGCATTTCACATCGCCGATCCGCCGTTACCCTGACTTAATCGTTCACCGTCTAATCCGTACGTATTTGATCAACGGCAAAGTCGATGAAGCGACACAGGAAAAGTGGGCTGAACGCCTGCCGGATATCGCTGAACATACATCATCAATGGAGCGCCGTGCAGTTGACGCCGAGCGTGAGACGGATGATCTGAAAAAAGCGGAATACATGCTTGATAAAATCGGTGAAGAGTTTGACGGCATGATCAGCTCTGTGACAAACTTCGGCATGTTCGTCGAGCTGCCGAATACAATCGAAGGACTCGTACACGTTAGCTTTATGACAGATGACTACTACCGTTTTGACGAACAGCATTTTGCAATGATCGGCGAGCGGACAGGAAACGTCTTCCGCATCGGGGATGAAATCACAGTCAAGGTTGTCGATGTCAATAAAGATGAGCGCAATATCGACTTTGAAATCGTCGGCATGAAGGGCTCTCCACGCCGTCCGAGAGAATTGGACAGCAGCCGGAGCAGAAAACGCGGAAAACCTGCCAGAAAACGCGTTCAAAGCACCAATACACCTGTTTCTCCAGCGCCGTCTGAGGAAAAAGGAGAATGGTTCACTAAGCCGAAGAAGAAAAAGAAAAAACGCGGCTTCCAAAATGCGCCGAAACAGAAACGGAAAAAGAAGAAATAACAGCTCAACCAGCAAATAGGGCCGCAGCGCTCTATTTGCTTTCTTTCGGAAACAGCTTTTCATTGTAGCGGTACGTGACATTTGGTAAAATAGAGCGTATCGCAAAAGGTGGACAGTTTTTCCTTAGAGAGAGGAGGTTCTGGCATGCCAAAAGGGTCAGGAAAAGTATTATCTCAAAATAAGAAAGCCAACCATGATTATTTTATAGAAGAAACCTATGAAACAGGCATCGTTCTGCAAGGAACCGAAATCAAATCGATTCGCGCCGGCCGCGTAAACCTTAAGGATTCCTTCGCCAAAATCGAACGGGGAGAAGTGTTTCTCCACAATATGCACGTCAGCCCATATGAGCAGGGAAACCGCTATAACCACGATCCGCTCCGTACGAGAAAGCTGTTAATGCACCGTAAGGAGATTAACAAGCTGATCGGGTTAACAAAGGAAAAAGGCTATTCTCTCGTTCCGCTAAAGCTGTATTTGAAAAATGGCTTTGCCAAAGTGCTTCTCGGCCTTGGAAAAGGAAAGAAGAACTATGACAAACGGGAAGACCTGAAGCGCAAGGACGCGAAGCGGGAAATCGAAAGAGCATTCAGAGACAGTCAAAAAGGCTTCTAAAGGCATAGTGCTTGATTCGAAAATCAGGCCTGTGCTATACTGTGTTCACGATCAGATCACAACGATATTCATTTGAAGGATTTGACAATTGAAAAGAGCCGTGATCATGTTATAATAAGACTATAGCCAGTTTGAGTGAGAGCTTGATATTTTCTCCCGTATTTCCCTTATACCAAGGGGACGTTACGGATTCGACAGGGATGGATCGAGCTTGAGCTGCGAGCCGAGAGGCGATCTCGTAAACACGCACTTAAATATAACTGGCAAAACTAACAGTTTTAACCAAAACGTAGCATTAGCTGCCTAATAAGCGCAGCGAGCTCTTCCTGACATTGCCTATGTGTCTGTGAAGAGCACATCCAAGTAGGCTACGCTTGCGTTCCCGTCTGAGAACGTAAGAAGAGATGAACAGACTAGCTCTCGGAAGGCCCGCCCGCAGGCAAGAAGATGAGTGAAATCATAAATATGCAGGCTACGCTCGTAGACGCTTAAGTAATCGATGTTTCTGGACGTGGGTTCGACTCCCACCGTCTCCATACATACTGACAATAAAGCAGAACCTCTCAAGAGGTTCTGCTTTATTTTTTCTCCAAATCACAGGCACCAAAAAGTGCGTACTTCCATTTCAATCCCAGCTGTTTCATACTGTTTGCAGAGCAGATGTTTCACCAATCAGATTCCTGTTAATAAATAAGAGGAATCAAAAACGGAGGGATGAAGAATGAAGCTGAATTTACAAGGAAAAACCGCACTGGTTACCGGCTCGACATCGGGGATCGGAAAAGCTATTGCCTCTTCGTTAGCTGAAGAAGGGGCGGCAGTGATTATTAACGGACGCCGGGAAGAGAAAGTGAATCAGGCGATAGATGAATTGAAAACACAACATGCTGAAGCGGTCCTGTATCCGGCTGCATTTGATTTGGGAACAGAAGAAGGCTGCAATGAGCTGTTTCAGGCATATCCGCACGTTGATATTTTGATCAACAATTTAGGGATTTTCGAACCGGCGGAGTATTTTGATATTCCGGATGATGAATGGTTTCGTTTTTTTGAAGTGAATATTATGAGCGGTGTAAGGCTGACACGTAAGTATTTGCATAACATGATCGAGAAAAAAGAAGGACGTGTGATTTTCATTGCCAGTGAAGCGGCGATTATGCCGTCACAGGAGATGGCCCATTACAGTGCGACGAAAACAATGCAGCTGTCCATTTCCCGCAGTTTGGCGGAGCTGGCAACCGGCACGAATGTCACAGTCAACACCGTCATGCCGGGCTCTACCTTAACAGAGGGTGTGGAAACCATGCTGAACTCGCTGTATCCTGGTGAAAACCTGACTGTTCAAGAAGCTGAGGCACGTTTTATGAAAGAAAACCGGCCGACATCTATTATTCAAAGACTGATCCGTCCGGAAGAAATCGCCCACTTCGTTACATTTTTAAGCAGCCCGCTTTCCTCTGCGATCAATGGCGCGGCACTTCGGGCGGACGGCGGTTTGGTCCGCAGTGTCTTTTAAACCTCTCCCAATTGGAGAGGTTTTTTTATATATTGTTGATTTCCATAAATTGCTGTCGTATAATTTTGGTACTGAAACAGTTTTTGTAGTACCGAAAGCGGGGGATTGATATGGATAAAAGAATTCTGGCGGAAACCATCCGGCTAATTAAACAGAAAGGATTTTCATTTACGATGAATGATTTGGCGGCAGCGCTGGGAACAAGCAAGCGGACGCTCTATGCATATTATTCATCTAAAGATCAGCTTGTTGAGGCGGTTGTCGAACAATTTATAGCTGAAATGAAGCAAATGGAAAGAGACATCTATGAAAATGAACGTTTAAATGTGCTTGAAAAGGTGAAAAAAATGCTGATCAGCCTTCCGCAGGGGATGGAACTGCTGAACATGGGATTATTAAATGAACTCAAGAAATACCATTACGATGCGTGGCTTACATTAGATACCTTTATTAAGGAAGAATGGGCAATTGTCCTAGAATTATTAAACGAGTGCAAACAGCAAAAGAGAATCAGAAACATCAATCCGGACCTGTTTGTTCACATGTATATAGGGAGCATCAACCAAGTGTATGCCCCTGAATATCCGCTGAAACATCAGTTCACGACAGGAGAGGTTCTTGAATCAATTGTAGATGTTTTGTTTAACGGTATAACAGCTGATGAGGAGGCTGATGCAACGTGAATTGGGTGTTTCTATGCTTGGCGATTTTGTTTGAGGTTGCGGGAACGGTCAGCATGAAGCTATCGTCCGGTTTTACAAAACTTATTCCCAGTGTGCTGTTGATTTTCTTTTATGGAGGGAGTCTTTTCTTTCTGACGCTTACGCTAAAATCAATAGACGTATCTGTTGCTTATGCTGTATGGTCAGGGATGGGAATCGTCCTGATTACAGTCGTTGGTTTTTTGTTTTTTCAAGAACATGTTAGTGTCATGAAAGTCATTTCAATTGGATTGATTATTGCCGGTGTTGTGTCTTTAAACCTGATCGAGCAGGCTGGGGTGTCTGAGCCGGTACATAAAAGCGGGCAGTACAAATGAGATATATGAACCTGTTTTTTCTCGTGACTGATATCGGTTTTATCTTGTACTGGTTGTCAGCCGGATTTTCGCTCATACCGGAAAACTGGGCCTTTAAACATCATGACCATCCGTTTATGATCGCTTGGAACTGGTCTTTTTTTCCGCTGGATATCCTGATTTCTGTCACAGGGTTGTACAGCTTGTACCTACAGCGGGTGAATCGTGCTGACTGGAAGCTGATGGCGCTGATTTCTCTTGTGCTGACCTGTTGTTCAGGTCTGCAGGCGCTATCATTCTGGACATTCAGCAGTGACTTTGATCTTGTGTGGTGGCTGTTTAATGGGTATCTATTGATTTATCCTTTATTTTTTATTCACCTGCTCTTGAAGGAAGGCAGAAGGACAAAACAGTCCTGACAGGTGCCGCTTTTATGATAATAAACTGATGTAATGAAGCAGAGACGGTATAAGTCTCTGTTTTTTTATCGGGCGCACCAATTGAGAAGCTAACCGCGTTTTTGGGCATACTAAAGCGAAGAAACGGGAAAAGTTCTACACATTCATTGAAAAGGATTTTGTCAAATGAACAAAACTGCTGAGAACAATCAAAGAATCATGCCTATCGTGAAGGATGCCTTTCGCATTCATGCGAATCCATTTCCTTGGAAAAAGGCTATCGGATCAGGTTTCGCTTCAGGGTTTCCTGTGCTGGTCGGCGCATTAGCGGGTCACACGGATTACGGACTAACTGCAAGTATCGGAGGCTTTGTTTATTTATATGCGGGCGGTGAATCGTACAAAAAGCGCGCCTTGAAGCTGCTCTTGGTTTCTATTGGGATCGCCCTCTCATTTTGTTTAGGGACGCTTTTGTCCGGGACGCTTTGGATGATGGCGGCTGTTTTGGGGCTGGTCGGTGCAGCGGCGATGTTTATTTTTAGCGCGCTCGGCATTCAAGGCCCTGCGCCGATGTTTTTTGTCCTTGCCTTTTTAGTCAGTTCCGGTCTTCCGGCCGATCCTTCACAAGCGTTGTTCAGAGCGGGACTGACGTTTCTCGGCGGCATTTTCGCCATGGGCATCGCGCTAATTGGCTGGTTATGGAACAAGCATGGACCGGAGGGAGCGGTGCTGCAAAAAACATATGATCAGCTGGCTGCATGTCTTTCAGCCGTCGGAACGCCAGGTTTTCATCATGCGCAGCATCAGACGGTGCTCATGCTCAGAACAGCCCGCCAAACCGTTCTGGGGAAAGGGAACGGACGGAAAAAATCACAGCATGATGAACGGTTTTTCCGCCTGCTTGAAAAAGCTGACGACATATTCCTTGCCATTATTCATTTTTCAGCTGAAACGCCGGATGGAGAGACCGCGCAGATTGAAAAGGCACTTCGTCAAACTGGAGATATGCTTGCACATGCACGGGTTTTCAATACGTTTCAGATTAATGAAAATGAATCTGAGCCAAAGCGAAAGCTGTTTGAAGAAATCAACGAGGTTTTGCATATCGCTTCAGGACGTTTTGAAAAGCAGCTTGATGGGGAACCGAGCCGCCTGCCATCCTCTTTTTACTTTTTGAGAAATGCCTTTGACTGGAAGTCTCCGGTTTTGATTAGAGCGTTAAAGTACGGAATTGTTCTGTTTGCCGCCGATATGTTTGCCCTCGTATTCAGCTTTGCACGCTCCTATTGGATTCCGCTTTCGGCAGCAGCGGTCATGCTTGGCACTACTGTTGTTTTTACGCTTCACAGGGCTATTCAGCGTTCGGCCGGAACGGTGATCGGTGTTATGCTGGCAGGCGCAATCTTGTTTTTTAAGCCGGGCGGTGTTTATATTGCGTTTTGTATTGCAGCGCTGCAATGTCTTCTTGAGATGCTGATTGTCCGCAATTATGCGCTGGCTGTTCCCTTTTTAACCGCAAATGCGCTTGTTATCACAGAAAGTATGCATGGCGGCGCGGACACCGGTTATTTTATGATAGCGAGGCTGACGGACGTAGCTGTCGGCAGCGTGATCGGGCTATTGGGAACAATGCTTTTGTGGCGGCGGTTTTCAACGAAGCGTCTGCCTGAACTGGTGAGGAACGTCATCCGGCTGGAAGGGCAGTTTATGGAGAAACTGTTAACCGGGCAGAAAGCTGACGAACATAAATTAAGGGTGAGCCTCGTCAGGCTTCGGGATGCGTATGACAAGGCGCTTGGGGAGTTTCCTCATGCGAATGCGGATGCACTCTGGCCTGCTATTTCTGGTGCTCAGCACTTAGGCTATTATTTGCTCTCAGCCCAAGCTCACCGCCGTCCGCCTTCTCCGTTTTCTGATGAAGAAATCAACCAGCTGCGGACGTTTTTTGAACAGGCTGAGCAATCCTTTAAGGTGAAAAGAATGCCGGCGGATATTCAAGTGCCGCATGTCCCTCATTATCCTCGGATCAGTAAAGAATTATCCGCGCTGTATTCCGGCTTGAGAACAGCTTTTGAAAAGTAAGCTGTTTGGGAAAGGAAAATAAATCCTTAATTCGAGATATTTTACTTGAAAGTAAATTTCTTTGTCTCTATAATAAAGTCTAAGAGAGACAGAATAATCATTATGCATCTGTATGATAATAATTGATGTGTGATTTTTAAAAACGAAAGGACTGGTAAAAATGGCAAAAGTATTATATATCACTGCTCATCCGCATGACGAAGCAACTTCGTACAGTATGGCAACAGGTAAAGCATTTATCGAATCTTACAAAGAAGCGAATCCAAATGATGAAGTTGTACATATCGATTTGTACAAAGAAAACATCCCGCACATTGACGCAGATGTATTCAGCGGATGGGGAAAGCTTCAGTCAGGTACAGGCTTTGAAGAGCTTTCTGAAAACGAAAAAGCGAAAGTAGGCCGTTTGGGAGAGCTTAGCGATCAATTTGCATCAGCTGATAAGTACGTATTTGTGACACCTTTATGGAACTTCTCATTCCCGCCAGTGATGAAAGCGTATCTTGATTCTGTTGCCGTTGCAGGAAAGTCATTCAAATACACAGAACAAGGTCCTGTCGGCTTGTTGACTGATAAAAAAGCAATCCATATCCAAGCGCGCGGCGGCTATTACTCAGAAGGCCCTGCGGCTGAGATGGAAATGGGACACCGCTACATCGGCATCATGATGAACTTCTTCGGCGTACCATCCTTCGATGGCATTTTTGTAGAGGGACATAATGCGGAGCCAAATAAAGCACAGCAAATCAAAGAAGACGCGATCGCGCGTGCGAAAGAAGCAGGAAAAACATTCTAATGAAATAGCCTCCCCTTATTTTTTGGGGAGGCTTTTGTTTATTGCTCCAGCATAATGGTTCGTTTCTCTTTACTGCTTTTCATCGCGGCTTCAATGATGCGGATGACATCAATACCTTCCTCAGCAGTGACTGGCAGCGCAGCACCTTCTCGTATGCTTTCCGCTATTTTTCGGTAATAAGTGAGATAGGAGCCATTTACTGATGGAACGGTTTCTGTTTTTTTGTCGGAGCCATGAACGGTTGTAAGCTGTCCGTAAAACTCCGGATCGTCCGCACCCCAGCTGTCACCCTCTGGTTTTCTTCCCGCTCTGAGTGCGTCTTCCTGCCCGTCAATTCCGTATTTGATAAAGCTGGAATCCTTACCATGGATTTGATAACGGGGACCGTTTGCAGGAACAATTGATCCTCCGTATAGAATGGCTTGAAGCTTGCCGTAATCCAGGATTAAATGAAAATAGTCAACCGTTTCGGCATTTTCCCGCTGAGCCATTACGTTTGCAGTCACGGCTTTTGGCATCCCAAACAAATGCAGGGTTTGGTCTATAATGTGGGAGCCGAGATCATACAGCGTACCAGTGGCAACGCCTTCTTTTTCCCGCCACCGCGCCTGAATCTCAGGTCTGTACCGGTCATAGGAGACTTGATATGTATTGATATCTTCAAGAGATCCCTTAGAGATCAGCTTTTTAATCGTTAAAAAGTCGTTATCCCAGCGCCGATTATGATATACGCTTAACAATACGCCTTTTTCATCAGCGGCTTTCTTTAATTTCTCCCCTTCTTCGGCCGTCGCTGTCATCGGTTTTTCCAACACGACGTGTTTTCCCGCTTGTATGCACGCCATAGCATGCTCGTAATGAAGGCCGCTCGGTGTGGTGACAATGACGAGCTCAATGGAGGGGTCATTTGTGATTTCCTCAAGCTCATGCACAACTTCAGCATCAGGAAAATCCCGTTTCACTTCTTCCGTCCGTGATGTCATGATTTTGCTGATGTGATACTCATTTAGAACAGCCAGCAGCGGCCCGTGAAAAACAGAACCGGACAATCCGTATCCTAATATTCCAACCTTGATCGTATCCACTTTTCTTCTCCCCTTTAAAAGCGTTATCAACAGAAGTATATACCCTCCTGATGAAATGGTAAAACCTAACTGATTCAATTTTTGCGTCGGCATGCTTAGACAACCGTTTGGACAATCAGTATAATGGGAATTAATATCATTAAACAGAGGTGTACGCATGGAAAAGCATAACGAACATAAAACATTAAACCATAAAAGCTCGAAAGAAAAAGATCAGATTACAAACCGGCTTAAGCGGATTGAGGGTCAGGTCAGAGGCATTCAAAACATGGTGGAAAACGATAGATATTGTGTAGATATTCTTGTGCAGATTTCAGCTGTTCAAGCGGCAATGAAAAATGTGGCGCTTCATTTGCTTGAGGATCATGCCCATCATTGTGTAGCGGATGCCATCAAAAGCGGAGACGGGGAACAAGCCATTTCTGAGCTGTTGGATGTATTTAAAAAGTTCACAAAATCATAAAGCGTTTTTTTATTGAAATACCCTACGGGGGTATGGTAGGATGAAAACAGAAAGAATAAACAGGAGGAATTCATATGGAACAAAAAACATTGCAAGTCGAAGGAATGTCTTGTCAGCACTGTGTGAAAGCAGTAGAAACGAGCGTAGGAGAACTGGACGGCGTCAGTGCTGTTCATGTCAATCTGGAAGCGGGTAAAGTCGATGTTTCGTTTGATGCTGACAAAGTATCCGTCAAAGACATTGCGGATGCGATAGAAGATCAGGGCTATGATGTAGCCGATTGATTCAAGATATCGCGCCTTTATGGAGGTGCGATATTTCTTTCATTTTTATATACCCCCCGGGTGTATATAAAGGAGTGAGTATATTGAGTGAACAAAAGGAAGTCGCAATGCAGGTCTCTGGTATGACCTGTGCGGCATGTGCTTCCAGAATTGAAAAAGGCCTGAAGCGGATGCCCGGTGTCGCAGATGCCAATGTCAATCTGGCAACGGAAACTTCAAATGTAATCTACGATCCTGCTGAAACAGGGGCTGCAGCAATTCAGGAAAAAATAGAGAAGCTGGGCTATCATGTCGTTACAGAAAAAGCTGAATTCGATATTGAAGGCATGACCTGTGCGGCCTGCGCCAATCGGATTGAAAAGCGGCTTAACAAAATAGAAGGCGTCGCAAACGCCCCTGTAAACTTCGCTTTAGAAACAGTTACAGTCGAATACAATCCAAAAGAAGCGTCTGTCAGCGATCTGAAAGCAGCGGTAGATAAGCTTGGATATAAGCTAAAGCTGAAGGATGATCAGGATGGTGAAGCAGCTGCTGCTAAAAAGAAAGAAGAACGGAAGCAAATGGCGAGACTGATCTTTTCAGCGGTTCTGTCGTTCCCATTGCTTTGGGCGATGGTGAGCCATTTTACATTTACATCATTCATTTGGGTGCCGGATATATTCCTCAATCCGTGGATGCAGTTTGCGCTGGCGACACCAGTCCAGTTTCTGATCGGCTGGCCGTTTTATGCGGGTGCGTATAAGGCGCTCAGAAATAAAAGCGCCAATATGGATGTATTGGTCGCGCTCGGAACGACTGCTGCTTACGCCTATAGTCTATATCTTACTTTTCAAAGCCTTGGTTCCCACGGACATACAGACGGCCTTTACTATGAAACAAGCGCGATTTTGCTGACGCTGATTTTATTAGGAAAGTTGTTTGAAACAAAAGCAAAGGGCCGTTCCTCGGATGCGATTAAAAAGCTGATGAAGCTTCAAGCGAAAACAGCGACTGTCGTAAGAGACGGAAAGGAGCAAATCGTCCCGATCGACGAAGTGCTTGTTAATGACATTGTTTACGTCAAACCTGGTGAACGAATTCCTGTCGACGGAGAAGTGATTGAAGGCCGCTCGGCGGTTGACGAATCGATGATTACAGGAGAAAGTCTTCCTGTTGATAAAAATCCTGGCGACAGTGTGACAGGTTCAACCGTTAACGCAAACGGCTTCCTGAAAATTAAAGCTGTCAACGTCGGAAAGGACACTGCCCTTTCCCATATCATCAAAATTGTTGAGGAAGCACAAGGGTCAAAAGCGCCGATCCAGCGTCTCGCTGACCAGATTTCAGGCATTTTTGTGCCGATTGTATTGGGGATTGCCGTTCTCACTTTTCTCATTTGGTATCTTTGGGCGGCTCCTGGCGATTTTGCTGAAGCGATCAGCAAGTTCATTGCGGTTCTTGTCATTGCTTGTCCTTGCGCCCTCGGTCTTGCCACTCCGACGAGCATAATGGCTGGATCTGGACGCGCTGCTGAATTCGGCATTTTATTTAAAGGCGGCGAGCATTTAGAAAAAACACATCGTCTCGATACCATTGTTCTTGATAAAACCGGAACCGTGACAAACGGGAAGCCGCGTCTGACGGATGCCATTCCATTCGGACGTTTTGAAGAAACGGATTTGCTTCAATTTGCAGCGGCAGCGGAAACGGGATCGGAGCATCCGCTCGGCGAAGCAATTGTGGCTGGCGTGAAAGAAAAAGGGCTAGAGATACCGAAGCTAACCCGTTTTGAAGCGAAAGTCGGCGCAGGCATTTTGGCTGAAGCCGGAGGAAAAAGCATTCTCGTCGGCACAAGAAAGCTAATGGAGAGCGAACAGGTTGAGCATGGTGCTCTTCTCGCCCAAATGGAAGAGCTTGAGGCCGAAGGGAAAACAGCTATGCTTGTATCCATTGATGGGGAGGCAGCGGGGCTAGTAGCGGTTGCAGATACGATAAAAGACACGTCGCAGAAGGCTGTTGCTCGTCTGAAAGAGTTGGGGCTTGATGTCATCATGATGACAGGAGACAATCGCAGAACCGCAGAAGCCATCGCGAAGGAAGCGGGAATTACGAGTGTCATTGCGGAAGTCCTTCCTGAACAAAAGGCGGCAGAAATTGCCCGCCTGCAAAAAGAAGGCCGCCAAACAGCCATGGTAGGCGACGGAATTAACGATGCGCCGGCGCTTGCCACAGCCGATATAGGCATGGCGATTGGAACAGGCACGGATATTGCCATGGAAACAGCTGACATTACGCTGATTCGCGGCGATCTAAACAGCATTGCCGACGCCATTCGCATGAGCAGATTGACAATGAAAAACATTAAACAAAACTTATTCTGGGCGCTCGGCTATAACAGCCTCGGCATCCCAATCGCAGCGCTAGGATTTTTAGCACCATGGATAGCGGGAGCAGCAATGGCATTCAGCTCCGTTTCCGTAGTTCTGAACGCTCTTCGTCTGCAGAAAGTAAAATGAAAAACCGGCGATATGCCGGTTTTTGTTTTTCATTGACACTTTCTTGGAAAACAACATATAATAGGTGTAACTATTATATGAGTATATGCTCATATATGTATAACAAATCAATGCTCATTGATACGCTTTGAAGAGGGAACCCTAAATCGGAAGGTAAGGTGAGACTAGTGAAACAGGAATACGTTCTGGACGGTTTGGATTGCAGCAATTGTGCCCAAAAAATCGAAAATGGAGTCAAAGGCATAAAAGGAATTGACGGATGCGCGGTAAATTTTGCGGCAAGCACCTTAACTGTCTCGGCCGATGGGAAAGAAGAGCAATGGGTCACAAATAAAATAGAGAAAAAAGTGAAATCAATCGATCCGCATGTAACGGTTCGCCAAAAGCATAAAAAGAAATCAGCGGATGACGGCTATCGTAATCGAATGGTCAATATGCTGATCAGAATGGCGGCGGCTGTCATTCTCGGCGCAGCGGCATATTTGGTTCATTCAGGCACCATTGAATTTTGCCTATTTCTCGCTGCTTATTTGATCATTGGCGGTGACATTGTCATCCGCGCAGTCAAAAACATCATCCGCGGCCAAGTGTTTGACGAACATTTCTTGATGGCCCTTGCCACAATTGGTGCTTTTCTGATTCAGCAATACCCTGAGGGAGTCGCCGTTATGCTGTTTTATCAAATCGGTGAGCTTTTTCAAGGAGCCGCAGTCAGCCGGTCCAGAAAATCAATTAGTGCCTTAATGGATATACGGCCTGATTACGCCAATGTGAAAACAATAAGCGGCATCGAACAGGTTTCTCCGGAGGATGTTCAGACAGGAGATATCATTGTGGTTAATCCGGGAGAAAGCATACCCCTGGACGGTAAGGTCGTGCAAGGGTCAGCGATGGTTGATACATCTGCGTTGACAGGTGAGTCCGTTCCGAGAAAAGCTGCGGAAGGACAAGAGGTCATGTCAGGCTTTATCAATCAAAACGGCGTTCTGCATATTGAAGTCACAAAGGGCTATCAGGACTCAGCAGTATCAAAAATATTAGACCTGGTTCAGAATGCGAGCAGCCGCAAAGCCCGGACAGAAAACTTTATCACGAAGTTTGCTAAGTATTATACACCTGCTGTTGTCATTATCGCGGTATTGCTGGCTTTTGTTCCGCCGCTTGTTGTTTCTGGCGCCGCTCTTTCCGATTGGGTATACCGCGCGCTTATCTTTTTAGTGATTTCTTGTCCTTGTGCGCTAGTTGTCTCTATTCCGCTCGGTTTCTTCGGAGGAATCGGAGCGGCCTCGAAGGCTGGAGTGCTTGTAAAGGGAAGCAATTATTTAGAAGCCTTGAATCAAGTCAAATACGCGGTGTTTGATAAAACGGGAACATTAACTAAAGGCAGCTTTGAAGTGACAGAAATTAAGCCTTCGGAAGGATTTACAAAGGACAGCTTACTTGAAGCGGCGGCATACGCTGAGCTTCATTCACAGCATCCGATTGCCGAATCTGTGCGTAAAGCTTATGGAAAAATGCTTTCCCCTGACGCCATAGAATCATATGAGGAAATATCCGGCCACGGCATTTTTGCAAAGGTAAATGGAACTGAGATCCTTGCCGGGAATAAAAAGCTCATGGAAAGAGAACAAATTGAGGATGTCCCGGATGAAAAAGCCGGAACAATCGTACATGTTGCCGTTGGTCAACGATATGCCGGAGCAATCATCATAGCGGATGAAGTAAAGGAAGATGCAGCACAAGCGGTTGCTGATCTGAAGTCGCTTGGGATCAAACAGACAGCTATGCTGACGGGTGATTCGAAACAAACGGGAGAAGCCGTCGGAAAACAGCTTGGGATTGGTGAGGTATATGCAGAGCTGCTGCCGCAAGATAAAGTCGCGCAGGTCGAAGCATTGGAAGCTAAGCTTTCACCTAATGAAAAACTCATTTTTGTCGGTGACGGCATCAATGATACGCCGGTGCTTGCCCGCGCAGATATAGGGATCGCGATGGGAGGCCTTGGCTCAGACGCCGCAGTAGAAGCAGCAGACATCGTGCTGATGACAGATCAGCCGTCAAAAATAGCGGAAGCGATTCGGATTGCGAAACGGACACGGCGAATCGTGTGGCAAAACATCGGCTTTGCTTTAGGTGTGAAAGCGATCTTTCTCATTCTTGGTGCATTTGGAATTGCGACCATGTGGGAAGCGGTTTTCTCAGATGTCGGCGTTACACTGCTTGCTGTGGCGAACGCCATGCGCGTCATGCGTCTCAAAAACAAATAAATTGTCGGAGAGAATTCATTTTTTCGGGGTTTTCTTATCAGCGCTTGTCTTGTTAAAATAAAGAAGTGGGTCAATTGCGATCCGCTTCTTTTTTAATTTTAAAACGATGAGGTGTCGGAGTGAAAAAGAAACAGCAGTCTTCTGCGAAATTCGCGGTCATCCTTACGGTTGTGGTCGTTGTATTGCTAGCAGCCATTGTCATCATTAATAACAAAACGGAACAAGGCGATGAAGCGGTTTCCGGACAGCCGTCTATTAAAGACCAGCCTGTGCTTGGCAAGGACGATGCACCGGTAACTGTAGTAGAATTCGGAGATTACAAATGTCCGTCTTGCAAGGTGTTTAACAGTGACATCTTTCCAAAAATACAAAAAGACTTTATTGATAAGGGCGATGTGAAATTTTCTTTCGTGAACGTCATGTTCCATGGAAAAGGTTCAAGATTAGCGGCTCTTGCATCAGAAGAAGTATGGAAGGAAGACCCTGACTCTTTCTGGGATTTCCATGAAAAGCTGTTCGAAAAACAGCCGGATACAGAACAGGAATGGGTAACCCCAGGCGTTCTCGGTGATCTTGCAAAAAGCACCACAAAGATAAAACCTGAGACGCTCAAGAAAAATCTTGATAAGGAAACATTCGCTTCTCAAGTGGAAAAGGATTCTGACCTTAATCAAAAAATGAACATAAATGCAACACCGACGATTTACGTCAATGATAAAGTGATCAAAAATTTTGCGAATTATGATGAAATCAAAGAAACGATAGAAAAAGAGCTGAAAGGGAAGTAACGATATGAAAAATAGAATCGTATTTTTATATGCTTCCTGGGTTGTGGCTCTTGTCGCTATGCTGGGCAGCCTGTATTTTAGTGAAATCAGAAAGTTCATTCCATGTGAACTGTGCTGGTACCAGCGTATCCTCATGTATCCGCTCGTCCTGATTTTAGGCATTGCCACCTTTCAAGGGGACACACGCGTGAAAAAATATGTGCTTCCGATGGCGATGATCGGGGCATTTATTTCGATCATGCATTACTTAGAGCAAAAAGTGCCCGGCTTTAGCGGCATTAAGCCGTGTGTAAGCGGCGTGCCGTGCTCGGGCCAATATATTAACTGGTTTGGTTTTATTACAATTCCATTCCTGGCCTTGATTGCTTTTATCCTGATTATCGTTTTTATGTGCCTGCTGAAGGGCGAAAAATCTGAATAACCCAAAAGCGCCTCGTATGCCGGGGCGCTTTTTAATTTCGCAAAACTCATGTCCATCAGCAATAGCCGTATTCCCTCTAAATTTATCTTTTTTTCTCATAAAAATGTTATTGCTTTTACGCTTGAGCGATTATAAAATCTAGAGGTCGTCAGAAAATTTAACAAACATAAAGGGAGTCATCAGAATGGCTTGGGAGCTGCTCAGTGTGATTGGCATCATTGCGTTTGCAGTCAGCGGCGCAATTGTTGCGATGGAAGAGGAATACGATATTTTAGGAGTTTATATATTAGGGATCGTTACAGCTTTTGGAGGAGGAGCGATCCGCAATTTGCTGATTGGTGTTCCGGTGTCAGCGCTATGGGAGCAGGGAGCGTACTTTCAAATCGCGCTTTTATCTATTACAATTGTGTTTCTGTTTCCGAAGCTGCTGCTGAAGCATTGGAATAAGTGGGGCAATTTGTCAGATGCGATCGGCCTCGCAGCCTTTGCTATCCAAGGCGCACTGTATGCCGTCAAAATGGGCCATCCGCTTAGTGCCGTGATTGTGGCTGCGGTGCTGACGGGAAGCGGGGGTGGAATCATCCGCGACCTTCTTGCCGGGCGCAAACCGCTTGTGCTGAAGGCAGAAATTTATGCAGTCTGGGCGGCTCTCGGCGGTTTAATCGTCGGCTTGGGCTGGCTGGGAAACTCGTTCGGCTTGTACGTTCTGTTTTTCGTGCTCGTTGTTTGCCGGGTTTGTTCCTATATGTTTAATTGGAAGCTGCCAAACCGTTCTTTTCGCTTAGATAGTCAGTAAAATAAAAGAAACCTCTCCGTCATGGAGAGGTTTCTTTTATGGTAGCCTGCCGGGATCAAATAAAAAGTCCTTTTCGAATGCTGACGCGCAGAGCTATTGAAAATTAATAGGTAGCCCAAAAGGTATAGCTGATGGTTTTTTTAGTTCCTGTGTTAGTGAATTTGAATCTGTATTTTGTTTTGTAGCTTTTAGAAGCTTGTTTGTAATTTAAATTTGTAGAGCCTTTTTTCGTTGCATAAAAAGTTTTAACATTTTTCCAGCCTTTATTTGTCTTTTGTTGCAGAGTTGCTGTAATTTTCCCGCTGCCTGATCCGTTTGCTGTCATGTTGGCCCAAGTTCCTCGTCCTGGATAATAAATCTGAAATGTTGGCGAGTAAGTATAGTTTTTAAATGAGCCCGAATGGTAATGAGTACTCCATATTTGACCTTTTTTAACCCAATCTTTAGCTTCTGCTTTGTTGTTTACTAGGTCAATTGCCGTAAAACTTGTTACGCCTACGACGAATGCCAGCAACATCATAGATAGCTTTTTCTTCACTGAGTATTTCCTCCTAACTAATTCTGGTTCTTTCTTCATGTTTATATCATAAACCGAGAGAAATAATGTAACATCGTCCTATTCTCCCAAATGAAAAACTTCAATTTGTTGAAATATGTCGAAATTGGATGAAAAATGACTATTTTACTGCGACTATAGATACGATAGCAAGGATGTAGTTGCTTTATGGAAGATGACAATAACAGCCAGTTTAGTCATTCTTCACGTTAGATGAACAGACAAACACGGTAAAGCTCTGCGGTGTTTTTAAAATGAAAAAGAAATATTATATCGAAGATTGAATGGAATAAGGAATCGATACTGATGAAAGAGAAGATTCGCAACCTAAGAAAAGCACCTCCAACAGTGATCAATGTGAAATCATAAGAGAAAAAACCGATTTCGAGTTGAAATCGGTTTTTTCTGCATATAAATAACCCAAACCTTGATTGGTATTGGGTGAATGTGCTAAGATAAATTGTATTTACTAGTTTCGTCATACATTCGATATATGTATCCAATTATATTTTACAGTATTTCATCTATGTTTGTCAACTATTTTCTGGAGGTGCCGTTCATGAATCAGAAGGATAAGGAATGGAAGGAAGAGCAGTCAAGAATAGATGAGGTGCTGCAGGAACTCGGAAAAAAAGAGCGGTTTCTGGAAACGTCTGCGGGCGGGTTGAAGCATGATATCATCGGATTAAGAAAAAGCTTTTGGGAGGATGTGAAGGTTAATTTTGATGATGCCCATGAAGCGGTTGAAACGATGGCAAGCATTAAGCAGCAGGCAGAGCTGCTGTCTGATCGGGAACGGAATCATCGGCGCATGGCCCAGCAGTTCAAACGAATTCAACAATTAAAAAAATCGCCTTATTTCGGCCGGATTGATTTTATTGAAAACGGCGAGGAGCAGGCAGAGCGAATTTATATCGGTTTAGCTTCCTGTTTGGATGAGAAGGAGGAACACTTTCTGATCTATGACTGGAGGGCGCCGATATCAAGTATGTACTATAATTATTCCCCAGGAAAAGCGGAGTACGAGGTGTACGGTGAAACGATAGAAGGGGAAATGGTGCTGAAACGACAGTTTATGATCAAAAACGGCGATCTCAAGGCGATGTTTAATACCGATATGACGATTGGCGATGAAATGCTGCAAGAGGTATTAAGCCATCATTCCGATACCCAAATGAAAAACATCGTGTCTACGATTCAGAAAGAACAAAATCAGATTATCCGTAATGCAAAAAGCAAATTCCTGATCGTGCAGGGAGCGGCTGGGAGCGGAAAAACCTCGGCAGCGCTTCAGCGTGTCGCTTTTTTGTTATACAGGCACCGCGGCGTCATTGATGCCGGACAAATCGTTTTATTTTCTCCTAACTTCTTATTTAATAGCTATGTCTCCTCTGTTTTGCCTGAGTTAGGAGAAGAGAATATGGAGCAGGCGACGTTTCAGGAATATATCGAGCATCGGCTTGGCCGCAGGTTTCAATGTGAAAGCCCCTTTGACCAGCTTGAATATTGCCTGACTGAAACAAAGGAAGGCGATTTTCCAACAAGGCTTGCGGGTATCACATGGAAGGCGGGTTTATCTTTTCAGCAATTCATTGATGAATACGTCACAAGGCTGTCCTCTGAAGGGATGATTTTTAAAAATATTGTTTTCCGCGGCCAAAAGCTGATTACAAAGGAACAGATTCAATCCTATTTTTACTCATTGGATCAAAATCACTCGATTCCGAACCGGATGGAACAAACCGCGAAGTGGCTGCTGAGTGAGCTTAACAAGCTTGAGAAAAAGGAACGGCGAAAGGATTGGGTCGTTCATGAAGCTGAGCTGCTCGACAAAGAGGACTACTTGGATGTGTACAAGAAACTGCAGGAAAGGAAACGGTTCAGCGAGAGTACGTTTAACGATTATCAAAGAGAGCAGCAGCTGCTTGCCGCCATCATTGTGAAAAAAGCTTTCAAACCGCTCAAACAAGCTGTCAGACTCCTCGCATTTCTTGATGTGAATCAGCTGTATCTGCAATTGTTTTCCGGGTGGGGAGGGAAATCCCAGCATGAGAAGACGGCAGCGATAGGGGAGCAGACCCGTTCGGCATTTACGGAAAATAAATTGCTCTATGAGGACGCGGCACCGTTTCTTTATATGCAGGATCTGATTGAGGGCAGAAAGAAAAATACGAAGATCAAACACCTATTTATTGACGAAGCCCAAGACTATTCACCGCTGCAGATGGCTTACATGAGAAGCATTTTTCCGGCTGCCAGCATGACAGTGCTTGGTGATATCAATCAGTCCATCTACGCGCATGCCATACACAGGGATCAGCGTATGGATGCGTGCTTTGAAGCTGAGCCTGCTGAGTATGTTCGTTTAAAGAGAACGTACAGATCGACAAGGCAGATTGTCGAGTTTACAAAAGCGATGCTTCAAGATGGAGCGGATATTGAGCCGTTTAACAGAAACGGGGAAATACCACTCGTGGTCAAAACTGAAGGACATGAGAGCCTTTGCCAAAAGCTCGCGCAAGAAATTGGACTGCTAAAGAAAAAAGGGCACGAAACAATAGCCGTCATTTGCAAGACTGCGCAGCAATGCATACAAGCGCACGCCCACATGAGTGAATATGCAGATGTTCGCCTGATTCATAAAGAAAATCAACCATTCCAAAAGGGAGTTTGCGTGATTCCGGTGTATTTAGCGAAGGGAATTGAATTTGACGCAGTACTTGTCTATGATGCATCTGAAGAACACTATCATACAGAGCACGACCGCAGGCTTTTATATACTGCGTGCACCCGTGCAATGCACATGCTGACGATATTTTATACAGGTGAAGCCAGTCCGTTTGTAACCGCTGTGCCGCCCCGCTTATATCAGATTGCGGAATGAAGAGAAGGGAGTCCTTCTCTTTTTTCCATTTACATGAAGCATTGCCGTTTTATCATTAGGATTCTTAATAGTTATCATCATGTAAATATATTTTACTTAAGCCTAGTATTCCGGTAAAGTTCAATTAGATGCAATTTTCGATCAGTTTATAACTTTGTGAGGTGGATACGTTGCAACTTCAGGTAATGAACAGTCCGTTTAATCAGGAGCAGGCAGAGCTCCTTAACCGCCTTCTGCCGACCTTGACCGAATCCCAGAAAATCTGGCTGAGCGGATATTTATCCGCGCAATCTGTTTCCGCCCAAGAAACTGCGGGTGCGCCGGCGGCAGCTGTGTCTGCGGAAGCACCGGCACCGGCCGTTTCAAAAGAAGTGACCGTTCTTTATGGTTCACAAACAGGGAACGCACAGGGGCTTGCAGAAAATGCCGGCAAGCAGCTTGAACAGAGCGGTTTTCAAGTGACCGTCTCATCCATGAGCGATTTTAAGCCGAATCAGCTGAAGAAGGTAACCAATCTTTTAATCGTCGTCAGTACACACGGTGAAGGCGATCCGCCTGATAACGCGCTGTCGTTTCACGAATTTCTGCACGGAAGACGGGCGCCTAAGCTTGAAGATCTGCGTTTTTCCGTTTTGGCGCTTGGTGATAGTTCGTACGAATTTTTCTGCCAGACAGGGAAAGAATTTGATCAGCGCTTAGAAGAACTCGGAGGAGAACGGATTTCTCCGCGCGTTGATTGCGACCTTGACTATGATGAACCGGCAGCCGAATGGCTTGAGGGTGTATTGAAGGGATTAAATGAAGCTGGGGGCGGAAGCGCAGCACCGGCGCCGGCGGCTGCGGCTCAAACCGGTCAGTCTTCGTATTCCAGAACAAACCCGTTTCGGGCTGAAGTGTTAGAAAATTTAAATTTAAACGGCAGAGGATCAAATAAAGAAACACGCCATGTGGAGCTGTCTCTTGAAGGATCTGGCCTGACTTACGAGCCTGGTGACAGCCTCGGCGTCTATCCGGAAAACGATCCAGAGCTTGTCGAACTGCTCCTTAAGGAAATGAATTGGGACCCGGAAGAAATTGTGACGCTTAATAAGCAAGGTGATGTCCGTCCGCTGAAGGAAGCGCTGATTTCTCACTATGAGATTACCGTTCTCACAAAACCGCTTCTTGAACAAGCAGCCCAGCTGACGGGAAGTGAGGAGCTTAGAGAGCTTTTAGCCCCGGGAAATGAGGAGAATGCAAAAGCTTATATTGAAGGACGCGATTTGCTTGATCTCGTCCGTGATTATGGCCCATTCAGTGTATCTGCGCAGCAATTCGTCTCGATTTTGAGAAAAATGCCTGCCCGCCTTTATTCGATTGCAAGCAGTTTATCCGCAAATCCGGATGAAGTGCATTTAACAATCGGCGCAGTCCGCTACGATGCGCACGGCCGTGAACGAAAAGGCGTCTGCTCAATTTTATGTGCGGAACGTCTGCAACCGGGGGACACACTGCCTGTTTATGTACAGCACAACCAAAACTTTAAGCTTCCGAAAGATCCTGAAACACCAATTATCATGGTCGGCCCCGGGACAGGCGTCGCACCTTTCCGTTCCTTTATGCAGGAGCGTGAGGAGACGGGAGCGGAAGGAAAAGCATGGATGTTCTTTGGCGATCAGCACTTTGTCACGGATTTCCTTTACCAGACAGAGTGGCAGAATTGGCTCAAAGACGGTGTGCTGACAAAAATGGATGTGGCATTCTCGCGTGATACGGAAGAAAAAGTATATGTGCAGCACCGCATGCTTGAACAGAGCGCAGAGTTGTTCGAATGGCTTCAAGAAGGAGCGGCTGTTTACATTTGCGGAGATGAAAAGCACATGGCGCATGACGTCCATAACACATTACTTGAGATTATCGAAAAAGAAGGCAATATGAGCCGCGAAGAAGCGGAAGCTTATCTTGCCGATATGCAACAGCAAAAACGCTATCAGCGTGATGTATACTGATTTGACTTGAAAGGAGTTTTTCAACATGGTGACCAAAATCTTAAAAGCACCGGACGGCTCTCCAAGTGATGTTGAACGCATAAAAAAAGAAAGTGACTATTTGCGCGGCACACTGAAAGAAGTGATGCTTGATCGGATCAGTGCAGGAATTCCGGATGATGACAACCGCCTGATGAAGCACCACGGCAGTTATTTGCAGGATGACCGCGATCTCCGCAATGAACGCCAAAAGCAAAAGCTTGAACCGGCCTATCAGTTCATGCTGCGTGTGCGTATGCCAGGGGGCGTTTCAACGCCTGAGCAATGGCTTGTCATGGATGACCTTTCTCAGAAATACGGGAACGGCACATTAAAGCTGACGACACGTGAAACGTTCCAAATGCACGGGATTTTGAAATGGAACATGAAGAAAACCATCCAGACGATCCACTCAGCGCTTTTGGATACGATCGCAGCCTGTGGAGACGTAAACCGTAACGTCATGTGCGCATCAAACCCTTATCAGTCTGAAATCCATTCAGAGGTATACGAGTGGTCTAAGAAATTAAGTGATGATCTGCTGCCGCGGACGAGAGCCTATCATGAAATTTGGCTTGATGAGGAAAGAGTGGCCGGCACGCCGGAGGAAGAAGTCGAGCCAATGTACGGACCGCTCTATCTGCCGCGGAAGTTTAAAATCGGTATTGCCGTTCCGCCGTCTAATGATATTGACGTCTTTTCACAAGATCTTGGATTCATTGCGATTGTCGAAGATGGCAAGCTGATCGGTTTTAACGTGGCGATTGGCGGCGGTATGGGAATGACGCATGGCGACACAGCCACATATCCGCAATTAGCCAAGGTCATCGGATTCTGCCGGCCCGATCAAATGTATGACGTTGCTGAAAAAACGATTACGATTCAGCGCGATTACGGAAACCGTTCTGTCCGCAAAAATGCGCGGTTCAAATACACGGTTGACCGCCTCGGTTTAGATACCGTAAAAGAAGAATTGGAAAACCGTCTCGGCTGGAGCCTGGAAGCAGCGAAGCCATATCATTTCGATCATAACGGCGACCGCTACGGCTGGGTGGAAGGCATCGAGGATAAATGGCATTTCACGCTGTTTGTCGAAGGCGGCCGTATAACGGATTACGATGATTATAAGCTGATGACAGGCTTACGGGAAATCGCCAAAGTTCATACAGGCGAGTTCCGTCTGACAGCTAATCAAAACCTGATTATCGCAAACGTTTCAAGTGAGAAAAAAGATGAAATCAGTGCGTTAATCGAGCAATACGGGCTAACTGACGGCAAGCATCATTCAGCACTCCGCCGCAGCTCGATGGCTTGCGTCGCTCTTCCAACCTGCGGATTGGCAATGGCGGAAGCAGAACGATATTTGCCAACCCTCTTAGATAAGGTTGAAGAGATTATTGACGAAAACGGCCTTCGTGATCAGGAAATCACCATTCGCATGACAGGATGCCCGAACGGCTGTGCACGCCACGCACTCGGTGAGATTGGATTTATCGGAAAGGCGCCGGGCAAATATAATATGTATCTTGGCGCTGCCTTTGACGGAAGCCGTTTAAGCAAAATGTACCGTGAAAACATCGGTGAAGCAGACATTTTAAGCGAGCTTCGCGTCCTTCTTGCCCGCTATGCGAAAGAGCGTGAGGAAGGCGAGCATTTCGGTGACTTTGTTATTCGCGCCGGCATTATTAAAGCAACAACTGATGGTACGAATTTTCATGATTGAGAAAGAAAGACGAGAGACGGGAATAGCTTCCTGTCTCTTTTTTTGCGATTTGCTCTGATGCAAAAAAGTTCACTGTGAGCATATCATGAGAAAAAATACCCTAAAAAGGGTACTATAAAAGAAGACAAGTGTGGAGGAAACTCCTGCGAAACCACATATCGGATGCAAGGCCAGCCTGGCTCAGCGACTTTTAGACAAGACTCACCATGCACGAAAGACAACAACGAAGGAGGTCATGCATTTGGACATATTTTTAGTTGTGCTTGTTTTATTAACGATTATTGCGATTTCTAATATCGTGAACCGATTTATTCCGTTTATTCCGGTGCCGCTGATTCAAGTGGCCCTTGGGATTCTTGCCGCCTCATTTCCACAGGGACTTCATTTTGAATTAAGCACCGAATTGTTTTTTGTTCTGTTTATCGCGCCTCTGCTATTTAATGATGGAAAGAGGACGCCGCGGGCGGAGCTTTGGAATTTAAGAGCGCCCATTTTATTGCTTGCCCTCGGCCTTGTGTTCGCAACTGTGATTGTAGGCGGCTATACGATTCACTGGATGATTCCTGATATTCCGCTGGCAGCGGCCTTTGGACTTGCGGCCATTCTTTCACCGACTGATGTCGTCGCTGTCAGCGCATTATCAGGAAGAGTGAAAATGCCAAAAGGGATTCTTCGCCTGCTTGAAGGTGAGGGTCTGATGAATGACGCATCGGGTCTTGTAGCCTTTAAGTTTGCGATTGCAGCGGCAGTGACTGGTGCATTTTCACTAGCGCAAGCGGCTGTCAGCTTTGTCTTTATTTCTCTTGGGGGCTTGCTGTGCGGGGTAGTCATTTCATTTTTGATTATTCGTTTTCGCCTATTTCTCCGCCGCCTTGGCATGCAGGATGTCACGATGCATATGCTGATTCAAATTTTGACACCGTTTGTGATTTATTTGGCCGCTGAAGAAATCGGCGTTTCCGGCATTTTAGCTGTTGTGGCGGGAGGGATCACTCATGCGGTTGAACAGGATCGTCTGGAATCAACGATGATCAAGCTGCAAATCGTCTCCTCAAGTACGTGGAACATTATTTTATTTATTTTGAACGGCCTGGTCTTTGTTATTCTCGGCACGCAAATCCCTGATGTGATTTCTGTTATCTTTAACGATACCGCCATCAGCAACATGAAGGTGATCGGCTATATCCTAGTCATCACATTTACGTTAATGCTCCTCAGATTCCTGTGGGTGCTGTTCTTTTGGAACGGCAAATGGTTCTTTAATAAAGATCAAAACATCTATAAACCGGGTCTTCGTTCGACACTGTTAATTTCGATTTCCGGTGTGCGTGGAGCAGTAACGCTTGCGGGATCTTTCTCCATTCCGTATTTCCTGGAGGACGGCACGCCGTTTCCGGAAAGAAATCTGATTCTCTTTTTAGCAGCCGGCGTCATTTTATGCACGCTTGTCATTGCCACCGTAGTGCTGCCGGTTCTGACTGAAAAAGAAGAAGAGGACGAGGAACGAAATAAGAAGCTGCTGACGGCGAGACGCAAATTGATCAAAACAGCTCTTCAAACGATAAAAGAGGATATGAACGATACAAACAAAACGGCCTCTCTTGCGGTGATAGCTGAATACAATGAGAAAATGAAAAACCTTCGTTTTCAGCAGTATACCTCATCTAATCGTATCAAAAAGCATGAGCGAAAAGTCCGTGCGCAAGGGGTTAAAGCTGAGCAAGAGGCACTGATGAAAATGCTGGAGCGGGGAGACATCCCGGAAGAAACAGCAAATGTGCTGCAAGAACGATTTAACGAGTTGGAAATTTTGTATGCCAACCCGTTTAAGGTCGGCTTATCAAAAACAAGGCTCAAGCGGCTGATGTATTGGATTTTCTTCGGTGAACATAAAAAGCCGGAGATGTCGATATTAAATGAAGCGGGATTGATACGGGCAACAAGAATAAAAACGGCAAAAGCAGCGATAGAATATTTGGAAAAACATAAGACAGAAGAACATAAGGAAGTGTTTTTATCTGTCATTACATTCTATAAACAGTTAATTTTCAGGCTGGAGAACAGCCATCATGAGTTAAAATCAAGCGCACATTTTGAAAATCAAAAACTGGAAGTGAAGCTGAAGGCTGTGCAGGCGATCAGAAATGAAATTCAAACGCTGTTCGAGGAAAGAGAAATTTCCCGGGACATCTCCCATGAGCTTCGCCAATACATTAATGATGTCGAAGCCGCCATGCTTGAAGGCGGCGAATAAATGCAGCAAAAAAGCTGGTGCGTGAGAGCGCCAGCTTTTTTCTATATTAAGGGCGATGAAATTCGACAGTGCTGCCATCCCGGTCGAACCAGCCTCTGAAGGCCCAGTTAATCCAGCCGCCATCCCCTTTGTTTGTAAACGTTCCGTCTTCAAATACCCAAATGCCATACGTAATGCCGTCATAAACGGCTGAGCCATAAAATTGCACACCGTTCAAATGATCTTCATATTCCTGGCTTAAATTAAATACCATGACGTTATATTTTTGGCCGGACGCGTAGAAGGAAGACTCCATGAGATTCTTCACAAATCCATCCCGATTCTGTGCGGATTTGATGGCATCAGCGATCTGGTTGGCAATTCCAAGTACATCCAGGTTGACGTTTAAACCTACATCAGCGGCAGTTGTTCCGGCGGTTGTTGTCTGCGAGATCTTCGGAGCAGGATTTTCTTCAGCGGAAGCAAAGGACAAAGGGGCAATTGTCAAAGCGGCACCAAGAGCAAGTGTCATTGGGATACGAATACGTTTCAAGTTGTTTCCTCCTTTGTTTTCATTTGGTTACACTAAACGCATACCCGGCTCCATGTATTTGTAATCTCAATATTGTTAAAATAGGAAAAAAATAGTACCCTGTTTTACCTTGGCTGTGAAAAAAGAAGCAAAAACAGGGCCTTAAGCGTATTATTGGTATCGGCTGAGAGGAATGTGAGATAATATAGACGCTTACATTTCAGTGAAAGGGTGGATGTTCAAGTGCCAACAAGTTTAAAAGATACGGTAAAGTTACATAACGGAGTTGAAATGCCTTGGTTCGGTCTGGGTGTTTTTAAAGTGGAAAATGGCAGTGAAGCGACTGAATCAGTGAAAGCGGCAATTAAAAACGGCTATCGCAGCATTGATACAGCAGCGATCTACAAAAATGAAGAAGGTGTTGGCATCGGGATTAAAGAATCCGGTGTGGCAAGAGAAGAGCTCTTCATCACATCAAAAGTGTGGAATGAAGATCAAGGCTATGAAACAACGCTTGCTGCCTTTGAAAAAAGCCTGGAAAGACTGCAGCTTGATTACTTAGATTTATATTTGATCCATTGGCCTGGAAAAGATAAATTTAAAGATACATGGCGCGCGCTTGAAAAGCTGTACAAAGACGGCAAAATCCGCGCGATCGGCGTCAGCAACTTCCAAGTTCATCATTTAGAAGAGCTGTTAAAAGATGCTGAAATCAAACCGATGGTGAACCAAGTTGAATTTCACCCTCGTTTGACGCAAAAAGAATTAAGAGACTATTGTAAAAAACACGGCATTCAGCTGGAAGCATGGTCTCCGCTCATGCAGGGACAGCTTTTGGATAACGAAGTACTGACACAGATTGCAGAAAAACATAATAAATCTGTAGCTCAAGTGATTTTGCGCTGGGATCTGCAGCATGAAGTTGTAACCATTCCAAAATCCATTAAAGAACACCGTATCATCGAAAACGCTGATATTTTTGATTTCGAATTGTCTCAAGAAGACATGGATAAAATTGATGCATTAAACAAAGATGAGCGTGTCGGCCCAAATCCTGATGAGCTTCTGTTCTAATCAAAAAACTCCCCTTTACGGGGAGTTTTTTAGTGCGTTTTTTTCTGTTGAATGAAAAACAGCATCAAAAAGGAAATGACAACAATACAGACGACCCACGCCCAGGCAAGGGTATTGTTTCCGGAATCCAATGCAACATATATGGCCGTCGGCAGTGTTTGCGTAACACCGGGGATGTTCCCGGCAAACATGAGTGTTGCGCCAAATTCTCCGAGCGCCCGCGCTAGGCTCAGGATGCTCCCGGTCAGCAAAGAAGGATAGGCAAGCGGGACGGAGATATGGATAAAGACCTTCCATCTGCTTGCGCCGTCTACCATTGCCGCACCCTGTATATCGGGGTCAATGTCAGCAAATCCGGTTTTGGCTGATTGATACATGAGCGGAAAGGCTACAACAGCCGAGGCGATCACAGCAGCCCACCAGGTGAAAATGACAGGCTGCCGGAAGATCCACTCGATGGCTTGCCCGATGAAGCTATGCTTTCCGAAAATGACGATCAAAATAAAACCGACAACAGTAGGCGGAAGAACGAGCGGAAGCATAAAACATGTTTCGAGCGCCGTTTTTCCAAAAAATGATGCCCGTGACATCCAAGCCCCAGCAAGTGTTCCAAGAATAATGACAACAATGCCGGCAACTGCCGCCACCTGAAAAGAAAGCATAACAGGTGTTAAGAATTCTGAAGCGTTTATGCTACTCAGCAGTAAAACCATATTTCTCAAATACTTTCATTGCTTCATCAGATTGCAGGTATTCGTAAAATTCCTTCGCTTCCTTACGGTGTTTTGTATCTTTTACGATTCCTAACGGATAGACAATCGGGCTGTGTGTATCTGCTTTTGCCTCGTCAATAATGGTGGCCTTTTTCGAGACCAGGGCATCTGTTTTATAAACAACGCCTGCGTCTACATTGCCTGTTTCAACATAAGAAAGAACTTGGCGAACGTCTTTTCCGTAAACGATCTTATCCTTCACTTTGCTCCATAGAGACAGCTTTGTCAGTGATTCTTTCCCGTAAGCTCCTGCCGGCACGGATTCCGGCGTTCCGAGGGCGATTTTTTCTGAATCAGCCAGATTGCTGAAGCGAGTCACAGGCGAATCACCGTTTTTCGGCACGACCAGCACAATTTCATTGCCGACTAAATCAGTGCTGTCTTTTTTGGCGATATCCCCATCATCCACCAGCTTTTGAAATTTATCCTCAGCAGCTGAGAAGAACAGATCTGCTCCTGCTCCTTGTGAAATCTGTTTTTGCAAGGCGCCGGATGAGCCATAGTTATCTTGGATGGTAATGTTTTGATGTTCTTTTTCATAATTTTTTTGAATTTCCTCAAGTGCATCCTGCGCGCTTGCGGCAGCTGAGATGGTTAATGTTACTTTTTTCCCGCTGCCTGTTGTAGACTGATTTGAAGAACAGCCTGCTGCAAGCAGAAAAGCGGTTAAGGCTGCGATTAAAATAGAATACTTCTTAAACATGATTGCACCCCTTATGATTAGTTATATCTAATTATAACTGATTATGTTTGGTTTATGTGGGTTTTTTTACATTCGGCGAAAAGGTATAATAAAATAGGAGAGTGATGATGATGAATGAAACCTCTTCCTATACGATAGAAGAAGTTGCAGGTCTGCTGAAGGTATCAAAGCTGACCGTTTATGATTTGATTAAAAAAGGCGTGCTGCCTGCATACCGTGTTGGAAGGCAGATGCGTGTGGATGAAGAAGATTTAAAGCAATATAAAACGAATATGAGAATGTCTCAGCCCATCGCTGCAACAGAAGCGCCGAAACAGGTGCAGGAGGCTGAGCCGGACGGCAGACCGAATGTCATGATCAGCGGACAGGACATTTCGATGGATCTTCTCAGCAAGCATTTGGAGAATGCCATTCAGGAGACGCCGCTCCGTAAATACAAAGGAAGCTTAAACAGCCTGATTGATATGTATCAAGGCAAGTGTGACATTGTCAGCCTCCATTTGTACGATGCAGAAACGGGCCAGTATAACGCCCCTTATGTAAAACGGATTTTGTCAGGTGAACCGTTTTGTC
Organism: Bacillus sp. ATD; assembly: GCF_050585765.1. Classification (NCBI taxonomy): domain Bacteria; kingdom Bacillati; phylum Bacillota; class Bacilli; order Caryophanales; family Bacillaceae; genus Bacillus; species Bacillus sp. ATD. The sequence continues at coordinate 592,413 of NZ_JBOBQH010000001.1, forward strand.
TCATCAATGTCGTTCTCCGCAAAGCAGGTCTGTATGTGCAAAAAGGGAATCCGAAAAACATTCAAGGCTGGAAAGACTTGAAAAGAACTGATATCCGGATCATCAACAGGGAAAAGGGTTCTGGCGCAAGGGTGCTCCTTGATGAACAGCTTGGCTTGCTTGGTGTGAAGCCGGCTGATGTAAAGGGATACGGCGATATCGTGACCGATCATTACGCTGCCGCTTCACAAGTTTCAAGCGGACAGGCTGACGCGGGAATCGGGGCGCAGCACGCGGCACATATGGGCAGTGTTGATTTTATCCCGCTCATCGACGAACAATATGATATCGTCGTTTTGAAAAAAAATGAGCAGCTGCTCAAGGCCGTGAAGGAGATTTTGAATTCTGAGGACTACAAGGCGAATCTGTCTCATTTAAACGGCTATGAAACGAAGCTGACTGGCAAGGTGATGTTGGAAACGTAAAAAATCCCTCTTTATATAGAGGGATTTTTTCATTCGGAAAACCTGAGCAGGTCACCATTTAAAATTTTATCAGAGAGAGACAGCTCTTCGTTTGCTTTCTCCTTATAAGGGAGGCACGCATCCTGATCTTCCAGTATTTCACCTGTTTTTTGGCTGTAGCACGTGTTTTTCGTGTAAATAAAATCGTTCGTAATAAAGCTTCCGTTTCGCAGAACAGCGAATGGTGTGCGATCGCCCGACAGCAAATCATTGCCGAATTGAATATCGCCTTTTGTGTCAACGCCGAGTAAATGCATCAGTGTCGGTCTGACGTCGACTTGTCCGCCAACATCAGAGATGGTTTCCGGCTGTTGATCGGTAATTCCCGGGATATGTATGATAAACGGCACCCGCTGGAGCTGAACATTGTCATACGGCGTGATTTCGTCTTTTCCTAAAAACTCTGCCAACGCCTCGTTATGGGCTTCTGAAATGCCGTAATGATCCCCCATAAATACAATCATCGAATTTTCGTATAAGCCTTCGTCCTTCAGCTTTTTGATAAAATGCTTTAATGCCTCATCCTCATAGCGCACCGTTGTCACATAACGGTTTAGCAGGGCGCTGCTCGAATTGTATTCATCAATCAGCTGATCCTTTTTATCAATCTCAAACGGAAAATGATTCGTTAACGTGATGAAACTGCTGAAGAATGGCTGCGGCAGACTTTTCAGCTTTTCGGCGGACTGCTCTAAAAATTCCTTATCCTTTAAGCCCCAGCTTGTCGATGTTCCGGGAGTGACATGGAAGTCATCAACATCAAAAAAGCGGTCAATCCCAAATGTATCGTACATGACATCTCTGTTCCAAAATGTTTTATGGTTGGCATGAAAGGCGGCTGAATAATAATCATGCTGCTTCAGCGATTTGTACATCGTATGAAATTGATGGTCGCTTTTCGTGAAAAAGACGGCGCCGCTAAGGGAAGGATACATTGAGTTAGCAACGATGAATTCTGAATCAGATGTTTTCCCTTGTTCTGTTTGCTGATAGAAATGATCAAAGGAATAGCTTTTTTTAACGAGATCATTCATAAATGGGGTAATTTCTTTTCCATTGACTTTTTCATTCAAAACAAAGCTTTGGGTCGACTCAAGTGTTACAAAGATGACATTGCGGCCCTTTGCCAGTCCGAATTTGCTTTGATCAGGCTTGCTATAATCAGCCTCTGTGTAATTTTTAATGGCAGATATGCTGTCTTCATCGGCAAATGCCTTCGCGCTTATATTAACAGTCTGAGAAATCGTATCGTATATATGGAACTGAAACAGACCGATGCTTTTGACGAGCATTTCCCGGTCAAAGGAATGTGCCAAAAGCTTCGGCTGCTGTACTTCTGCAAGTGCCAGCGTGCATAAAATCATGCCGCAGGAAGCTGCATAGTACCGTTTGATCGTGCGGGGAGCGGCTTTTGTCTGCGGCTGTTTCGTTTTTCTGGCGAGCAGCAGCAGACAAACCAAATCCGCAAACAGGGCAATAAACAGAGGATGGAACAGTTCTTTTACACTGCTGCCCATATCGCTCATGTTGCTGGCCTGAAATAAAACCGGAATGGTAATAAAATCGATATAAAAGCCGTAAAAAATCGTATTGGAGATCAAGATGACAGTCAGAACCAGATTGGCAATCAGCAAAAAGACCCGCTGCTTGTTTCCTTTCAGAAGCAGGCCGATCCCGAATAAAGGAAGGATAAAGCTGAGCGGATTGATCAGCAAAATCAGCTCTTCCAACAGAGTATCGATCTGCAAATCAAAGCCGAGTTTATATATCACATACGTTTTGATCCACATAAACAAGATCGAAAAACATAAAAACCGCTGATTGTGAAAAAAGGTTCCTTTCATCAATATGACTCCTCACGTTTTCTTGATCATCTGCATGAAATGCTTCTTAAGTAAAACCTACTAAAAACCGCCGGTTCAGACAAGTTTCGGCACTCGCATTTACAACATGCGCCCATGAAACAGCATATAAAAGTAGTAACATGAAGCAAGGGTCAGGCCGGCTAGCACGAGCTGCTCAGAAAAACTGCCTGTCTTCATATATAATGGAAGCCGCACGCGGATCGTTGAAGGGAATAGTAATTTGATTCCGTTCACTGTCCAAGCGTCAAGAATCAAGTGGCTCGCCATTCCGATCATTAAGCCGGCTGAGATGTTTTTATCTGGAATATATGTAGAAGTGATAAAAAACATGATGAGCATAAACAGCAGGCTGTGTGTAAAGGTACGATGGCCAAAAACGGAGCTGACCACTTTCGATAAAATAGGAAATTTTCTCCCGATTTTGCTTTGCGTGTGGCAGATATCGGGAATCAATGCCCCAACCGCGCCTGACGCAGCCATAAGCACTGGATCAAATCCATAATAATAAGCTGCTGCCGTACAAGAAGCGATGCCTCCCATGATGTGTGTTTTTCCTGTCATTTGCCGCTTCTCCTTTATCTTTTGCAAAAAATCTCTGAATTACAAATATATCAAGAGAATGTATGTTTGATCAACAGGACTTTGGACGATAAAAAATTTCCCGCATAATTTTTCAGGAAAAAGGCATCTTAAACATGTACCTATTTTTAAAAAGAGGTGATACGAATGGGTTTCTTTAATAAAGATAAAGGAAAACGTTCCGAAAAAGAAAAAAGCGTAATCCAAGGAGCTCTTGAAGATGCAGGTTCAGCTCTAAAAGATGATCCGCTTCAAGAAGCTGTGCAAAAAAAGAAAAATAATCGATAATCACATGCGGATAGGGCTTGGCTCTATCCGTATTTTCCATCTGTTCCCTTTGACAGATCATCCTTTCTTTGATAACCTTCTGGGAGTAACTGAATAATTAAATCCTCACTCTTTCTCAGTGAGGTAGAGGTTGCGCGGATGATAAGTCACACATGCTAGGCTGACAGGAGCTGTTAAACATGTGTAAAAGGCATCAGCGCCGAAGTGTGGAGAAAGCCGATCCTTCTCTATGCTGGGACTGTATCTGAATAAGTGCAGGACTGCCGCGTGCTTTTTCGCGGAGGGCTATCCGGAGATCAAGGGTGTGTGTTTCTTTAAGCATGGACTTTTGTTCAGGCTTTTTTTGCGTTTATATGATCTCGGGGTCTGGTCCGTACAAAGAATCATGGAGGTACTGGAATGGAACAGACAAAAAAATGGGGTTTTTGGTTATTAACGGCATTTGTCGTTGGAAATATGGTTGGATCAGGAATTTTCTCCTTGCCGAGCTCGCTTGCTTCAATCGCAAGTCCGTTTGGCGCTACGTCCGCCTGGCTTTTGACAGGTGCCGGCGTGCTGATGATTGCGCTTGTGTTCGGGCACTTGTCTATTCGCAAGCCTGAACTGACAGCGGGTCCTCAAAGTTATGCCAGAGCACTGTTTTCCGATCCGAAGAAAGGCAACGCTGCCGGTTTCACAATGGTGTGGGGCTACTGGGTGGCGAGCTGGATCAGCAACGTGGCGATCATCACAAGTCTCGCTGGTTACTTGACTTCGTTCTTCCCGATCTTGGTTGACAAACGTGAGATGTTTTCGATCGGCGGGCAAGAGGTGACGCTCGGCCAATTGCTGACGTTTGCCGTATGTACGATCTTGTTATGGGGAACGCACACGATTCTTGTTGCCAGCATTAACGGTGCAAGTAAATTGAACTTTGTCACAACGCTTTCTAAAGTATTAGGTTTTGTCTTCTTTATCGTTGCCGGTTTATTTGTGTTTCAAACGACATTATTCGGTCATTTTTATTTCCCGGTTCAAGGAGAAAACGGCACAAGCATTGGAATTGGCGGCCAGGTTCATAACGCCGCGATTTCTACACTGTGGGCGTTTGTCGGAATTGAATCCGCGGTGATCCTGTCCGGCCGTGCGCGTTCTCAGCGTGATGTGAAACGTGCGACGATTACCGGCTTGCTGATTGCTTTGAGCATTTATATTATAGTGACTTTAATTACGATGGGTGTTCTGCCGCATGATAAGCTTGTCGGCTCTGAAAAACCATTTGTTGATGTACTCTATGCGATTGTTGGAAACGCGGGAAGCGTGATTATGGCGCTTTTGGCTATTCTTTGTTTATTCGGAACGATGCTCGGCTGGATTTTGCTTGGCTCTGAGGTGCCATACCAAGCCGCTAAAGCAGGAGATTTCCCGGCAGTTTTTGCAAAAACGAATAAAAAGGGAAGTCCGGTCATTGCACTCATTATTACAAACGTCATGTCACAGGTCTTCATTTTCTCCGTTATTTCCCGGACAATAAGTGACGCATTTACATTTTTAACGACAGCGGCGACACTCGCATATTTAATACCGTATCTGGTATCTGCAATTTACAGCTTGAAGCTAGTCATCAAAGGTGAAACGTATGACCAGCTGAAAGGCTCCCGTGTAAGAGACGGATTGATCGCGATACTGGCGTGTGCATACTCCGTGTTTGTTATTGTAACAGGCACAGCAGATTTAACGACATTTATTCTCGGCATCGGTTTATTCTTTGTCGGCTTGATTGTTTATCCATTTGTGAGTAAAAAGTTTCAAAAAGAAAAACAAGCATAATGAAAAGACACCTGATTTGTTTTGTCAGGTGTCTTTTTTTATTGAAATACAATTTCTCCTGTTAGCAATCCGATTGTTAAAACAGCTGACAGGAAAGCTGAAATAGAAAGAAAAACCTTTACGGATAATCGTATTTGCAAAAAACGGTTTTTCAGCCTCTCCAGCAAACCAAACAGAATAAGGACTAAGATAAAAACAAAAAACACATCTGAAAAAGGTTTTCCGATATAAAGCCCGTTAAAAAAACTGATCGCGATGATGATACAGCTTAATATGAATTGAGTAAAAAAATATCCGATGTGTTTCAACATGAGCCGCTCCCTTTATTGCATGAAAAAAGAGCCGCCTGTCCGGCTCTTCTGTTTATTTTGTTAAGCTTTCCGTAATAAACTTCAGTTGGCCTTCTAATGAAATCGGATCGGTGAAATAGAAGCCAATCGGATCAATCTTATAGACATGGCCATTTTTAACGGCGTTCAGGTTCTTCCAAATGGAGCTGTCAAATACGCCGCCATCATCACCGCCTGATTGCCATGGGCCCGCGAAAATATAATCTCCGGCGAAGTCAGGGAGCTTTTCTAATGAAATACTTGTATAACCAGGTCCCTGGTCAATGGCTTTTTCTTTTGTCAGCTTTGTCGCCTTCAGGCCGAGGTCTTTGTAAATAATGCTTCCGCCTCTTCCAAAGTCTTTACCGAATACGTAAATGTCTTTTCCGTTCGTTTGCATAATGGAAATGGTTTTGTCACCGACCGCTTTTTTGATTTTTGTTTTAGCTGCCGCAACTTTTTTATCCCACTCGGACAGCCATTTTTCAGCTTTATCTTCAGTTCCTGTCATTTTTGCAAATTCTTTCAGCTGTTCGATGTTGTCGAGCTTATCGTATTTTACTGCGACAGTCGGCGCGATTTTTTCAAGCTTTTTAATATCAGCACCCTGTGTTGTCCAGACGATAATCAGGTCAGGGTTTAAATCAATGACCTTTTCAACCGAAGTGCCGTCTCCGATGTTTTCGACGCCGGCAGTTTTTCCTTTGTAGTAAGGGTTTTTAAATACGTTCTCAGGTGCACCGACAACGTTGATGCCAAGTGTTTTGAAGTAGCCGTAGTAGCCGTCAGCCATGACAACCACCCGTTTAGGATGCTTGGGGATTTTTACATTCCCGTTTTCAGCCTTGTATGTAAAGGTTTCTGCGTCTTTTGAATCAGAGGCAGAGCCTTTGCTTTCTGAGTTACTCCCGCAGGCTGCCAGCGCTGCAATCAATAACAGGGCAAAAAACGCGGCTCCGAGTTTCTTGTATATATGGGTCATATCTCATACCTTCTTTCTAAAAAAATAGATGAAAAAGAGAATCATTATCAACTGTGATTATACCACTGCAAGTGCCGGTTGACACGATATTTTTGCAAATGCATTTTCATTTTTGTTCAAAACACGCTATTAAATCTGTTGAAAAAAGTGATATACTGAAACAACAATTGATAATCATTATCAGTATCAGAAAGGAAGTACGGCAGTTGAGTCAACATAAAAATATACAGACTGCATCAGAAGAAATCCAATGGACGTCAAGGACATATGGCGCGGTTATCGTCCTTATTGCAGGTCTATGCCTGCTTTGTCTTGGCGCACTTTTATCCATATCCCTCGGTGCAGCGGATATTCATTTGCGCACTGTATGGGACGCCATTTTTCATTATCAGCCGACAAAGACAACTCACCAAATTATACATGATCTTCGGCTGCCGAGAACGGCGGCTGCCGCACTTGTAGGCGCATTGTTGGCAGTGTCGGGAGCGATCATGCAGGGGATGACGAGAAACCCTTTGGCAGAGCCTTCGATTATGGGTGTGACATCAGGCTCTGCGTTTGCGGTTTCGATTGCGTTTGCCTTTTTTCCCGGACTTTCTGCTATGGGGCTTGTCCTATGGTCCTTTGCGGGAGCGGGACTGGGGGCATCGACGGTAATGGGCATCGGCATGTTTTCAAGGGGCGGGCTTACGCCTGTAAAGCTTGCTCTGGCGGGTACGGCAGTTACTTATTTCTTTACCGGAATTTCAACCGCCATTGCGATCCGCTTCGATGTGGCTCAGGATATCAGCTTTTGGTACGCAGGCGGGGTAGCGGGTGTGAAATGGTCGGGGGTCCAGCTTTTGCTTATTGCAGGGGCTGTCGGTTTAACGCTCGCGTTTTTCATCGCCCGGTCTGTGACAGTGTTAAGTCTCGGTGACGATCTGGCAAAAGGGCTAGGACAATATACATCAGCGGTGAAACTGGTTGGCATGCTTATCGTAGTGATTTTGACCGGAGCTGCGGTTTCCATAGCCGGCACCATTGCATTTATCGGGCTGATCATTCCGCATATTACCCGTTTTTTGGTCGGTGTGGATTATCGGTGGATCATTCCCTGCTCGGCGGTGCTCGGTGCTGTTTTGCTTGTTTTTGCTGACATAGCGGCCAGACTCGTAAATGCGCCCTTTGAAACGCCTGTCGGCGCACTGACTTCTCTTATCGGCGTTCCCTTTTTCTTTTATTTGGCACGTCGTGAAAGGAGAGGGCTGTAATGAAAACAACAACAAGAAAACCGCTCGCCGTAATGGCTGTGACTCTTATGCTCATCGTGCTGGTCTTTTTTATCAGTCTCAATTTGGGTGTTATCAAAATTGCACCGCTTAAAACGCTTCAGGTCTTTTTCGGCCAAGGAACAGCGCGTGATGAACTTGTCTTATTTGAGTTCAGGCTGCCCCGGATCATCCTTTCTTTGCTTGTTGGAGCAGGGATCGCCGTTGCTGGCGCCATTTTGCAAAGCGCGTCTCAAAATGATCTTGCTGAGCCTGGTATTCTCGGAATTAACGCTGGCGGCTCACTTGCCGTTGTGCTTTTTATATACTTTTTTCAAGGATCAGCTTCAGATCTAAGCTTTTTCGGAACATTTATGCTGCCGTTCAGTGCTTTGGCAGGAGCAATCCTCGCTGCGTTTCTCATTTATCTTCTGGCATGGAAAAAGGGCGTCACACCGATTCGGCTGATTTTAGTCGGCATCGGGGTAAATGCTGGATTCAACGCCCTGTTGCTGATTTTTCAGCTCAAGATGGACCCTCATGATTTTATGCAAGCCGCGGTTTGGATATCCGGTTCAATATGGGGGGCGAACTGGAATATGATTTGGGCGATCCTTCCTTGGATTGTGATCTTGCTACCATTTACTTTATATAAGGCACGCTATTTGAACATATTGCAGCTAGGAGACCAACTAGCGACCGGACTGGGCACTCCTGTTGAAAGGGAGAGACGGATTCTTCTTCTGGCAGCCGTCACTCTTGCCGCTTCATGTGTGGCAGCTGCGGGAGGCATCGCGTTTCTCGGATTGATCGCGCCTCATGTGGCTAGAAGGCTGACCGGTCCGCGTCACCAGACGCTGATACCGGTCTCCGCCCTCATCGGCGCATTCCTGTTTTTGCTCGCTGATACGATGGCGAGAAATGTATTGGCACCATCAGAAATTCCGGTCGGACTTGTCATTTCCGTGCTAGGTGCGCCTTACTTTATTTATTTATTGATGAAAGCGAATTAGAGGAGGGGGCCGAATATGAATTCATTATCAACGGAACAGCTTGGAATCGGTTATGGCGACAGGGTGATTGTAAAGGATTTAAATATATCGATTCCTAAAGGGAAAATTACCACCTTAATTGGCCCGAACGGCTGCGGGAAATCAACGATTTTAAAAACAATGTCCAGAATTATGCGTTCGCATGCAGGGGCCGTCTATTTAAACGGCAAAGCGATTCATAAAATGTCTACAAAAGACATTGCGAAAGATATGGCGATTCTGCCACAGACACCTGAAGCGCCGAGCGGCCTAACGGTGCACGAATTGGTGTCGTACGGCAGGTTTCCGCATCAATCAGGATTCGGCAGATTAAATGACGAAGACCGCCGAATTATCAAATGGGCGCTTGAAGAAACAGGCATGGCTGAATTTGCTGAACGGCCGATTGAGGCATTGTCAGGCGGACAGCGTCAACGCGTGTGGATTGCCATGGCGCTTGCGCAAGGGACGGAGCTGCTGCTGCTGGATGAACCTACGACGTATCTTGATCTTGCGCACCAGCTCGAAATTCTGCAGCTGCTTGACAGACTCAACAAAGAGCAGGGGCGGACAATTTTAATGGTCATTCATGACCTTAACCACGCAGCTCGTTTTTCCCATTATATGATCGCGCTCAAAAAAGGCACTGTCATCAAGGAAGGTACTGCACTTGAGGTCATGACACCGGATATTTTGCAGCAAGTATTTCAGATTGATGCTGAAATCGTGACTGATCCCCGTACAAATAAACCTGTATGCTTGACCTATGATCTGATTAAAAATGAAAAAGAGCTTATTTCTGTGTAAAAAAAATCCCGGTTCGAAGCCGGGATTTTTTTTATTCGCCGCGAAAATACAATTTTTCTATTTGATTCCGTCATTTCAATAAAAAGATTGCAAGTCTTTTTGAATTAATAGATAATATTGGTTAGAATGTTTCGAAAATATTACAATGTTTACAGAAAGAGGAGATCGTTGTGTCCAAGAAGAAAAAATGGCTTATTGGCGGCGCGATATGTGCTGGTGTGCTTGTACTGGCTGGGATCGGCGCCGGCGGTTTTTACTTTTTTACTCACATGAACCAAATTGCCGTATCATCGGAGCCCTATGCTGAATCGGTAGCGGTATACATGGGAGGAGATTCAGAATCAGGCCAAACGTTTTCTGGAAAGGTTGAACCTGAAAAACAGCAGAAAGTATACATAGATTCAGAAAAAGGCAGTATTAAAAAAACATACGTCAAAGAAGGCGATCAGGTTAAAAAGGGCGATAAGCTTTTTGAGTATGAGGGTGAGGATCACTCTGATGAAATTGAGCAGGCCAATTTGCAAATCGAAATGACAACTTTGCAAATCAACCGTTTGCAAAAATCAATAACAGAAACGGAAAAGAAGCTGAAAGCGGCAGGGAAAGAAGAGAAAGCCCAGCTTCAAGATGAAATTGACCAAGCCAATTTCGATTTGAAAACAAGCCAGCTCGAACTGAAACAGCATCAAAAAGAACTGGCTGGCCTGACGAAAAACAAAGGTTCCAATGTCATTACAAGCAAGCATGATGGAATCGTCCAAAGTGTCAATCAGGATATCGCTGACGGGGCAACAGGCGACCAGGCAACAGGCCCGTATATCCAGATTGTTTCGACAGGCAAATATCTAGTCAAAAGCCAAATCAATGAGCTGTTAATGGACACGATCAAAAAAGGCAGCAAAGTCAGGGTTACGCTGAAAACAGGCGGTGAGGGCGAGTGGAAAGGAAAGGTCACCTCGATTGGCAAGCTTCCAGCGGGAGCAGGCGAGGGTGAAGAATCAGAAAGCTTTTCTGATGAAGAAATGAATCCACAGTCCTCTAACTATCCTTTCACCATTTTATTAGACAGCCATAAAGGTCTTGAAGTCGGCTATCATGTCAACATCGAAGTGGTGAGTGATGATGCTGATGCGGATACGATCAAGCTGCCGTCCGACATGGTCATTCAGGATGACGGCGAACCGTATGTGTGGAAAGCTGATGAGAAGCAGAAAGCGGTTAAGCAGCCTGTTGAAATCGGAGAGACAGATGAAAATGACATGGTGGAAATTAAGAGCGGCCTGACGCCGGAAGATTATGTGATCTACCCTGATCCCGCGGTCAAGGAAGGAAAGCAGGTTACAGTCAATGCTGACACTGAATAATATTTCGAAATCGTACAAGCTGGGAAAAGAAGAAGTTCCAATCTTGAAACATATCAATCTGACTGTCCAGGCAGGGGAGTTTTTGGCTATTATGGGGCCTTCGGGTTCTGGAAAGTCAACGTTAATGAATATTATCGGCTGTTTGGACAGGCCGACCTCGGGAACCTATACGCTTGATCAGATCGATATATTGAAAGGGAAAGACGGAGCTTTAGCCGAAATTCGCAACGAATCAATCGGGTTTGTGTTTCAAACTTTTCATTTGCTGCCGCGTCTCACCGCGCTGCAAAATGTCGAGCTGCCGATGATTTACAATAAAGTGAAGAAAAAAGAGAGAAGGCAACGGGCATATGAAGCGCTGGAAAAGGTCGGATTAAAAGACAGGGTCTCCTACAAACCACCTAAGCTGTCCGGCGGCCAAAAGCAGCGGGTGGCGATAGCGAGGGCCCTCGTCAATCAGCCGAGGTTTATTTTAGCTGATGAACCGACCGGGGCGCTTGATACCAAATCAAGTGAACAAATTTTGTCACTGTTTTCCGAACTTCATCGGGAAGGCAAGACCATTATTATGATAACCCACGACCCGGACGTCGCCAAAAAAGCTGACAGAACCGTTTTTATCAGAGACGGAGAGTTGGTATTAGATGAGAGAGGGGATATCAGCCATGCTTGAACATATTCGAATCTCCTTTCAATCTATTTTCTCTCATAAATTAAGATCCATTCTGACAATGCTCGGCGTGATTATCGGCATAGCGGCAATCATCGCGATTGTTTCAATGCTGAAGGGCCAAAGTGAGCAATTAAAGCAAAGTATGATCGGCATGGGAAACAACGCGATCAACGTTGTCTACCAGCCGTCTGGCGGTGAAGAGGAGGGCGGCGGCCCTCAGGTTTCGTATACATCCGCGCCGCCTGTAGCGGAAGAAACAGTAAAGGAGATCAAATCTGATCCTATTGTTAAAGGATTATCCTTATATTACATGTCAGAAGGCGCAAGCGTTTTTCATTTAACAAACGTTTCGTATCCCCAAGTGTACGGAGTGGACGATGATTACTTCGATATGTTCCCAATCCGAATAACCGAAGGGAGAAAGCTGGCGGAAAACGAATTAAACACCACTCACCAAGTGGTGATGATCAATGAAGCTGTCAGAGATGAACTGTTTCCAGAAGGAGACGCTCTGCATAAAAGCATTGAAATGAATGGTGTGCCGTTTAAGGTCGTCGGTGTTTTTAAAGAAAAAAATCAACAGGAAAGCATGTTTGAAGGCGACTATGCGAACCCGGTTTTGTACGTGCCGAAAAAAGTGTGGCCGCTTATTGAAGGGTTTGACGCGCCAACGCAGATTGCTGTGCAGGCTGACTCTTCTGAGCATATCCAAGAAGCGGGTGTAATGGCTGCGGATCTTTTAAATCAGGGATTGTCAGAAGCTGAGTTGGAGAAAGCAGAGTACAGTGTAATGGATCTCCAGGAGATCGCGCAGGAAGTAGAGTCCTTTAATCAGTCATTTGCATTGCTGCTTGGCGGAATCGCCAGTATTTCACTTTTGGTGGGCGGTATCGGCGTCATGAACATTATGCTCGTTTCCGTAACGGAGCGCACGAGAGAAATCGGAATTAAGAAAGCGCTCGGTGCTAAGCGGCGTGTGATTTTATTTCAATTTTTAACCGAGGCTGTCGTGCTGACAAGCATTGGCGGAATACTCGGTGTGCTGGCGGGCTTCGGCATCGCCAAGCTGCTGACGGTCATTTTTCCGATGCCTTTTATCGTCTCCATTCCAGCTGTTGTCGGAGCACTCATCTTTTCAATGGCAGTCGGCATTATCTTCGGTTTGCTTCCGTCCATCAAGGCATCTAAGCTTCAGCCTGTAGACGCGCTGCGCTATGAATAAAAAGAACGCATCCAATTGGAATGCGTTCTTTTTTTAGCTGGGAAGTGCTGAGTTGCATTTGTCTAAAATCAGAAATACGGCTGCGATGATCATTTCTTCAGTGGTAGACAGCCAGATGTCGCTGATCATTTCGTCTGTTGTATGAGCAGTCATCCATAAAAACAGAAGCTGGACGATGCCTGCCAGGAGAATGAATAAGCGTTTGTCTGTCTTGAAAAATGTAAAACTATGTATCATCAGGCGTTCAAATGGTTCTAGAAATAGCCCAAGGATAAGAAATAACACAGCAAAAAGCAGGACATGAGCTGCTGAGCGATAGCTCGTTCCCGCTAAAGAAAATAATATATAGATGACAGCAAAATAGGTCAACACCACTGCTGCTGCGGCCAGCAAGTATTTGATGGAGAGCCGCAATAAAAGTTTTGAAGACGTTTGATGTTTCACAGGTTCAGCTCCTTATGAAGGCTTGCAGAGAACGAGTGCTCTCTGCAAGCTGTAAGTCTATTATTTATTGCATTTCTTTTTCACAACTGGGTGCTTTTCTTTTGAAAGCACATCAGTAAAATCTTTGCCTAAGTCAAGGTGCGCTTGAACAAATGTTTCAGGAAGCATGGCAAGCCATTGGTTTAAAGATATATCGGCATAATGGTCGTCTTTGAAGATTTCTAAAAAGACAAGCGGTTCATCACCAATGTTTTCAACGTAATGACCCATTGCAAATGGTACATATCCGACATCACCGGCTTGGTAGTTAAACGTTCTGGCATGGCCGTCAGATGCAAAGACGGTCATTCTTGCTTTACCGGAGATGTAGTATTGCCATTCGTGTGTATTCGGATGCCAGTGCAGCTCTCTCATGGCGCCGGGTTCTACTGTTACGAGCGCTGATGCGATGGTTTTAGACACTTTGAAGTTTGTCGAATCTGCAATGTATACTTTCCCTCCCTCAGATTCAATCGGCTCTTGTTCAAGAAGGCGGTAAGTAAATGGATAAGGCACTTCGCCGTTCGGCCCTTCCACAATGTCATCTTTTAAGCTGCCAGGGAGTTGGTTTTCAAATATATATTTTTCTTTGCCTGGCAAATTAGCAATCTCTTCTTTTGTCACGCCGAAGTTCGCAGCAATCACTTCTTTTGGAGTGTGGGCAAGCCAATCTGTCAGCTGGAACGTGCTGTTTTCTGAGAATGATCCATCGTCAAACACAAGCAGGAACTCAGCCCCCTCATCCAGCGCTTGGATAGAGTGCGGCAGGCCTGACGGGAAGTACCAAAGGTCACCTTCACCTACATCATCAATAAAGCTGCGCCCTTTTTCATCAACAATTGTGACTCTTGCGCTTCCGTAAATCATATAAGCCCATTCTGCTTCTTTATGCCAGTGCAGCTCGCGAATGGCGCCTGGCTTCAGCCGCATATTTACAGATGCAAGGTTTTCTGAAATCGGCAGTTCACGTACTGTCACTTCACGGGCATATCCGCCTTTTTCTAATCGGTTATGAGTGTCAGAGAACGAAAACTTCATATTGCTGACGGTGCCATGATCGGTTTCAGGCGGAACAAGCATATCAGGGTTTTGCCGGTCTCTTTCAATATTGCGTGGGATTTTTACCGTTGCTCCTTTGTCTCCTCTAATTGGCTGCGGAATGTCATTTTGTTTTTTCATGAAATGTTTCCTCCTTAGATTTAATTGTGATAGCAGAAAGAGAAGGTGAAAGGCCTTTCGTTTTCCCTTCTGTTTTGTTAAGTGAAAAAAATCAGTGAAAAGTCAACTTTGATTGAAAAATTATTTTTTTGCATGATCTTTCAGTTCTGTCATTAGTTCTATGAGTTGATCAAACTTCTTTTCGAATCGAGTCAGCAGGTACATTGCAATCAGCGCGGGAAACCCCAAATTGCCGATTTGTTTTACGACTTCCTCTATAAAAACCTGATCCATAGGAAAATACCTCCCTTCTTTTTCTGCAGTCATGTATGTAAGTGAAGGAAATCCGATAAAACGTAAACTGCTGCAAAGTATTTTGGAAGACACTAGTCGGAAAGTAGTAGTTTACTTTTTTTTGCTTTCCTTCATTTAATTTAGTAGGGAGGCGGTTTGATGGACTATCAAAGTCTTTTACGGTCAAAATGTAAGGAGATAATGAAGCATCCCATCGTGAAGCATTTTTTGAGCAATCCTCAGCATTACCGTTTGTTCAAAAACGTAATGGAAAGCCCTAACGAAAAAGATGCAAAATCATTGGACGAGCTATTTAAGCAGTTTTATAAAGAAATCCGCATCGTCAAGTATATGAATTCAATGATTCGCATCTTTTCTATTGATTTTGATAAGCGGGTTCGCAAAAATCAAAAACGGTATCCGCTGACGGTTGATCATCCGGAGGCAGGAGTTCGACTTCCTTCCGAAACAGGAAGCGATGCATTTGAAGAGTTTTTAGACCGGCAGGATGATTTGAGTCAGCATGTTCAGGATTATCAGCTCTACCAAGCGATTCAGAATCTGACTGACAAACAAAAAAGCGTGCTGACGAAAGTGTATCTTCACGGTGCCACGATGCAGGAGATTGCAGATTCATTAGGGGAGTCCCGGCAAAACATTTCCAACATTCATAAAAAGGGACTGGAGAATATCAGAAAGCAGCTAGCGGCGCAAAAAAAGGGGGAAAAGTAAGCTGTGAACGGCCAGTTTGAACAAAAAAAGAAACAAAATGACGAGACTTTTGACATTGAGCACCTGATTGCATGCTTTTCACCAATGATCAGAAAAAAACTCAGCAATACGTCCTATCAAGAAAGAGAAGATTTAGAACAAGAGCTGAAGATCAAAATGTTTGAAAAGGCTGATATGCTTTTGTGTCAGGATGTCCCGGGATTTTGGGAGTTTATTTTGTACATGGTAGATGAGAACTCATAATATTTTCATATAAAAAAACATCAAAAGGGAGCGCTTGTTTGCTCCTTTTTTGCTGTTTTGATTTGCCAAGCTCCAATGTATTCAAAAATGTACCATAAATAAACGATATAATGATAAGATGAAAAAAACAGTGACAGAAAGGAACATAAAAGTGGAAAATGCGTCAATTTTAATCGTAGACGATGAGAAAGCGATTGTGGACATGATCAAACGCGTTCTCGAAAAAGAAGGTTATCGAAATATACTGGATGCGGCAAGCGCAGAAGAAGCGATTCCTGTTGTGAAGGCCAATAAGGTTGACTTAATTGTGCTGGATGTCATGATGGGCGGAATGTCCGGTTTTGAAGCCTGCACGCTGATCAGAGAGTATTCAGAAGCTCCGATTTTTTTCCTGACGGCAAGATCATCCGACGCGGACAAATTATCGGGCTTTGCGGTTGGAGCTGATGACTATATCACAAAACCATTTAATCCGCTGGAATTAGCGGCGCGGATCAGAGCGCATCTCAAGCGTACATATCAATCGAAAGAAACGAGTTCAAATCAAACATACACATATGATTATTTTACTTTTTCTCCGCAAAATGCCGAGCTGATTGTAGGCGGGGAAGCTGTTGCTTGTTCAGCCCAGCTTCTGCAGCTTTTGCAGTATTTTTGTGAACACCCCAACGTGGTGCTCTCCAAGGATCAAATATATGAAAAAGTATGGGGCTACCCTTCCTATGGTGACAACAACACCGTCATGGTTCATATTCGCAAGCTTAGGGAGAAGATTGAGCGCGATCCGAGCAATCCGGAGTATATTGTAACCGTTCGAGGTCTCGGCTATCGTTTTATCCCAAATCCTGAAGGCAAGCGGTCATGAGGTTAAGATGGAAGTTTTTGTTTCACTTTTTCGGGCAGATGCTGATTGTGATCCTGCTGCTTACGGTGATGCTTGTTGCGTCGTTTTTCTATTTAGACGCTCGTTTTAGCGATGCGGAATCCAATTCAGGGCTGACGAAGGCGACGACCGACACACTTGAGGCATATCTCGATGTAAACGAAGACGGGACATGGGAAGTGGATAATTTCCTGAAGAAATCTGTCGATAAACAGCATGGCTGGATGCAAATCATTGATTCGGAAGGAAACACTGATTATTCCTACGGCGTGCCAAAAGACGTGCCGGGCACCTATACCAAGAAAGAGCTATTGTCTATTTATAAAATCAAAAAGCTTCATAACTATAAACTGAATTATTGGGCTATCAATATTGAAGATAAGTCGTATCTTCTATTGTTCGGCTGGAAATCAAAGAGTGAACAGCTCCTGACTTCCGTAGAAAAACGCGAACAAAAGATAGACGATCTAGCGCACTATAAGTCTGGCACCATCGACTATATTAAGCAGAAAAAAGGCGCTATTTACCTGTTAGACAGCAATGGAAACATTCTCGACAGCATCAACAGCACAAAAAGCGAAAGAAAAACGATGAACCAGCTGGAGCTGCTGAAATACAGCTCTAAACCTTGGAACTATAAGCGGGAAATTTCCGTTAAGATTCTCAATAAAGACAGATGGATGGTCGCTACGGTGCCGAACCCTGTCTATGTAACCGATCAGGAGTTTAACAAATCATTCCTGAAGGTTGTATTAAAAGCGATGTTTCTTGTTATGGGCGTTTTGTTCATGTATATCATTTGGATGACCGTTTGGTATATGTTCCGGTTTGGGCTGCCGATTTTTCACACGATTCGATGGCTGGTCAATCTGTCAAAAGGGAAGCTTGAGGAACCCAGAAACCGGGAAGGCCATCCTGTCAGCAAAAATAAAAAGGGGAAAATCAAACAGCCGTACCGCTTCTTCGGTGAGATATTTGAATCAATGGATCAGCTGACCGAAACGCTGAGAAGGGATAAAAGAAACAGAGAAAAAATCCAGGCGACAAGGGAAGAATGGATCGCCGGTTTGTCACATGACTTAAAAACACCGCTCAGCAGCATTTACGGCTACAGCATGATGCTCGAGTCGAAGCAGTATGACTGGTCGCCGGAAGAAGTGAAAGAAATGGGGCAGGTTGTCAGAGAAAAATCTGAATACATGTCCAAGCTGATTGAAGACTTAAATTTAACATATCGGCTGAAAAATGATGCTCTTCCTATTGAGAGAAGGCTTACCAGCCTTATCCCGTTTTTTAAAAATGTCATTGAGGATTTTAAGAAAAATCCGTTTTCTGAGGGGTATGATATCTCGTTTGTATCCAAAGAAGAGCATATTGAATTTGCACTTGATGAAGCGTGGTTCAGGCGCATATTAGAAAATCTCCTTGGGAATGCCGTGAAGCACAACGGCAAAGGAACAGAGATTCAAGTCATTCTGGAACAAACAAAAAATCATATTTCTTTAAAGGTGAAGGACAATGGGAAAGGAATGGATGAAGAAACGATTACCCATTTGTTTAACCGTTACTACAGAGGGACGAACACAAAAGATTCAACTGCCGGAACGGGTCTCGGGCTCGCGATTGCCAAGGAGCTTGTCCATCTGCATAACGGAACGATCCATGTAAACAGCAGAATGGACATTGGGACGGTCATTACCATCCTTTTTAAAAAACAATAAACATCATGTGGTTTGGACACCTCTTTGCCGGGAATAACAATATATAGACTGAAGCTAAAGAGGTGTAACACATGGATGCAGTATTGGAAGCAGACACTAGGGCAGTGATTGGAGAAGGCCCGTTATGGGATGAAGAAAACGGCCGCTTATATTGGGTTGATATCCTGGGGAGCGAGCTCCACATTTTTGACCCTGAAGAAAAAATCAACCGATCGATCAAATTCAAATCCTTTGTGACGGCGCTTGCGAAATATTCCAAGGATGAACTGATTATGACGATGAAGGACGGGTTTTACCTGTATCATCTTCGGGATGACAGCCTGGAGAAAATTAAACAGCCAAAGGACATGCATGAGAGCCTGAGATTTAATGATGCTAAATGTGACCCGTACGGAAGGCTGTGGGCGGGGACGACGAGCATGGAAGGCGAGCAAAAACAGGCATCGCTGTACCGTTTGAATCTAGACGGCAGTCTTGTCAAAATCAAAGATCGAGTCTCTACCTCAAACGGTTTGGATTGGGACCGCGAGCGGAATTTGATGTATTACATCGACACGCCGACGCAGGAGATTGTGCGCTACAGCTATGACCCTCAAAGCGGAGATGTTTCAAATCCAGAACCTGTCTATCGTTTTGATCAATCAGACGGATTGCCGGACGGCATGACAATCGACCAAAATGGCATGCTGTGGGTGGCGCTGTTTGGCGGCAGCCGCGTTGTTCACATTGACCCGTTTGAGAAAAAAGAAATCAATTCAATCAGCGTGCCGGCTAAGTATGTCACGTGCTGCGCGTTTGGCGGCAGAGACTTAAAAACCCTTTACATTACAACGGCAACGGAACAAATGACAGAAAAAGAAAGATACGAGCAGCCTCACGCTGGAGGGTTGTTTTCAGCACAACTGGAAACAGGCGGATATCAGCCGGTACCATTTGCTGGAGACGTATAAAAAAACGCATCCGATAGACGGATGCGTTTTTGCATGTCACAGAGAACGGATAATGCCGCCTTCCACACGCTGTGCCGTGCCGTTAATGGCGGAGGCGGCGTCAGACGCGAGGAATACGATTGTGTTGGCGACTTCTTCTGCTGTCGCGTATCGCTGAATAAGCGAAGTTGGCTCATTGACCTTGAAATAATCTTTGATAAATGTATCTGTATCCTGGCCGGCTGCTTGTGCGGCGCCTTCCATATAGGATGCCACGCCCTCTGTCCAAGTAGGCCCCGGAAGCACTGAGTTGACCGTCACATTCGTGCCTTTTGTCATTTCAGCCATTCCCCTTGACAGGCTGATCAGCGCCGTTTTTGTCATTGAGTATGGAATCATCGTTGGCAGCGGTTTGATACCTGCTTCACTTGCAATATTTAAAATGCGGCCGCTGTTTTTAGCAAGCATCTTTGGAAGGAAGTGACGGCTTGTCCGAACGGCGCTCATCACGTTCACTTCGAAATATTGATTCCACTCTTCATCTGTCACATCGGCAAAGTCTTTTACCTCGAAGAAACCAAGGTTGTTGACAAGGATATCGATATCACCGATTTCATTTACTTTTTCAATAAAAGCCGCTGCTTCATCTGTCTTTGACAAATCGGCAGCAACACCGTGCACTGTTCCATAGCCAGAAAGCTCTTCAACCGTGCGATCGACAGTCTCCTGTTTGCGTCCGTTGACAATGACTGCCGCACCCTCTTGCAGAAAGCTTTTTGCGGCGGCTTTCCCGATGCCGGACGTTGAGCCGGTGATTAAGACGAGTTTGTCTTTTAGCTGTAAATTCATAAGAATCATTCCTTTTGATTGATGATGGTATTAAGTATACAAGATCAAATTTAGTGTTTACGAGGATTTTGCTCCCATACACAATACGGGAAAAGTCATTCAGGACACATATACAAGCCTGTCAGTCATATAGTATAATTACTCCGAAAAAAGGATACGAATGTCAAATAGGTGCCGGTCCGTGGACAACAGCCGGCTTAATAGGGAAACCGGTAAAAGCCGGTGCGGTCCCGCCACTGTAATTGGCCAAAGCGCCAAGAGCCAGGATACCTGCCTGTTTGATCAGCACGAATTCTGCGAGGACAGATGATGTGTAAACAATAGGCTTTTTTGTGTTGTTTACAGCATCTTTACCGTCGTAGAGATGCTTTTTTTAGTTCTTTTAGGAGGAAAAGTGTATGAAAAAACGAGCCGGGATATGGACTGCGCTCCTGCTGGCCGCTGTTATGCTGGCAGGCTGCGGCAATTCTGCGGATCAGAAGGATTCCAAGGCAAAACAAAAGACAGAAGCGTTCCCTGTCACCATTGATGATGCGTCAAACCAGGATGTAACCATCAAAAAAGAGCCGAAAAAGATTGTTTCATTAATGCCGAGCAACACAGAAATTACATATGCTCTCGGCCTCGGTGACAAAGTGGTCGGTGTCACCACAAACGATACCTATCCAAAGGAAGTCAAAAAGGTTGAAAAAGTCGGAGATATGAATATAAACGTTGAAAAAGTCATTTCTCTAAAGCCAGATCTCGTTCTGGCTCACGAGTCTTCCATGTCAGCATCAGCGGATGCCATCAAACAGCTGAAGGACGCGGGCATTACCGTGCTGACTGTCAATGATGCACAATCATTCTCCGAGGTGTACAAATCAATCGAAATGATCGGAGAAGCAGCCGGGGCGGAGAAACAAGCCGATCAGCTCGTGAAAAACATGAAATCAGATCTAAAGGATATTCAAGAAAAAGCGAAAACCATTTCAAAGGACGAGGAAAAAAGTGTATTTATCGAGGTTTCTCCCGATCCTGACATTTATACAACCGGAAAAGATACGTTTATGAATGAAATGCTGAATGTCATCCATGCTAAAAACGCAGCGGCGGATCAGACTGGCTGGGTGCAAATGACAGACGAGGCGATCGTAAAACTCAATCCTGATGCAATTGTTACAACGGACGGTGTGAAAGCGAAAGCTGTGGAAAAACGCGATGGCTGGAGCGAAATCAATGCTGTGAAACATCATCGTGTATATGATGTGGACCCTGATCTTGTGACACGTTCGGGTCCCCGTCTGATCGAAGGGGTCGAAGAACTTGCGGAAAGCATTTACCCAAATACGTTTAAGGAATAATCGTTTTACCGCATATATCATCGGTTTCTCATTTTTAGCCGTGAGCATCATCTTAGGAATTTCTTGCGGCAGCCTGCATATTCCTATTCCCGCTGTCTTTCGTGTCTTTTGGCATCAAGGTTTCGGCGGCTCTATCGGTTCTGATGATCCAATGTACTCTAATATTATGATGAATATCAGACTGCCGAGAGTTGTGCTGGCCGCCCTTGTGGGGGCGGCTCTTTCTATCGCAGGGGCCGCTTTTCAGGGGCTGCTGCAAAATCCGCTTGCTGATCCTTATACGCTCGGTGTTTCATCCGGTGCTTCAGTTGGCGCGGTTGTGACCCTATTCTTTAGCCTGCAGCTTCCTGGCATCGGAGGGTTTACACTCCCGGTTATGAGTGTAGCCGCGGCGCTTGCCACGATCGCGGCGGTCCTTTCCTTCAGCCGCCTCGTTCACACTTCGATGTCTGTTTCCACCCTCATTTTGACTGGTGTTATCATCAACTCTTTTTTGGGCGCATTTATTTCTCTTATCATTGCCTTGACAGGAGACAACCTGCTTCCGATTGTGCATTGGCTGCTTGGCAGCGTTTCAATGAGAGGCTGGAGTTATGTTATTTTGTTTCTTCCGTTTTTTCTTTTGGGAACCATTTTATTGATTATAAACGGAAGGGAGCTGAACGTGATGACATATGGAGAAGACAAAGCAAAGCTTCTCGGAGTCAGCGTTCAGAAAAGGAAGATGATGATTTTAATAGCCGGCTCTCTTTTGACCGGAAGCGCTGTGGCAGTGTCGGGCACGATCGGCTTTGTCGGCCTTGTCATTCCGCATATCACAAGGCTTTTGTGGGGAACAGACCATCGGCATTTACTGCCGCTTTCTGCCTTGCTCGGGGCAGGGTTTCTCGTTTTAGCCGATCTGCTTTCCAGAACGATCATTGAGCCAATTGAACTGCCGATCGGGATCATTACGTCCTTGGCTGGAGCGCCTGTGTTCGCTCTAATTTTAATTCGGCAGCACCGCGGGAGGAAAAGCTTATGATGAAGGCAGAAGGATTGTCGGGAGGATACGGCGACAGCTGTCTGGTCAACAATGTCAGCTTAACAGTGGAGAAGGGGGAATTCCTCGGAATTCTCGGCCCTAATGGAAGCGGGAAAACCACGCTTTTGCACTTGCTGACAGGCACGCTGCCGGCCAAAGAAGGCAGCGTTTATCTGGCCGGAAAACCGCTGGCGGACTATAAACCGAAGGAACTGGCGCAAATCATGGCTGTCCTGCCGCAAAAAACGGATCAAGCCTTCACCTTTACGGTCGAAGAAACTGTGGCCTTTGGCAGATATCCGTTCCAAACGGGGCTGTTCAGACAGCAGACTGAAAAGGATAAAGCCATTGTACAGAAAGCAATGGAGCAAACAGGAGTGGCCGCTTTTGCGCAAAAGCCGGTCCGCGAACTAAGCGGAGGGGAACAGCAGCGGGTGTATTTGGCCCAAGCTTTGGCGCAGCAGCCGCGTATTTTATTTTTGGACGAGCCGACCAATTTTCTCGATCTGGCTTATCAAAAAGACCTGCTTGATCTGATTAAACGCCTGACGAGTGAAAGCGGATTGGCAGCTGTCAGCGTTTTTCAT
Source organism: Bacillus sp. ATD (assembly GCF_050585765.1). Lineage (NCBI taxonomy): Bacteria > Bacillati > Bacillota > Bacilli > Caryophanales > Bacillaceae > Bacillus > Bacillus sp. ATD. The sequence continues at coordinate 615,361 of NZ_JBOBQH010000001.1, forward strand.
GATTTGAACACCGCAAGCCTGTACTGTGATGGGCTCATGTTTATGAAAAACGGCACCGCAGGGCCTAAGCAAAAACCGGAATATGCTGTCACAGAACATCGCATAAAGGCGGTGTACGATACAGATGTCACCGCCTTGGTTCATCAAAGCTCACCTAAACCGATGATTGTGATTCAGCCTGAAAAAGACAGCGAAAAGCGGCAGTTTATCCCATTTGAAGCATTGCTCCAAGCGGGGCGTGATGATATTCTTCTGCAAACGGAAATCCCGCTTCGAACATTGTCCTCGACGCCTATCGGTGCAGGGTTTTCGTGGAGCAGAACGCTGATCCATAAACGGCTGCCAGATCAGTCAGATCGGATAAAAGGACTTGCAGCCTATCTTTCAGAGAACGGTTTTCAACTGGAGGAAACGTGTGCGACCGCATCTTCAGAAAGGCTTGACCGTTTCGTTTATCGAACATTTGAAGATGAAGAGTTATCTGTTTTCATATGCGTTCTGACCGGCTTTTCCATTTGGATTTTGATTAATGGCTATGCGTCAGATCAATTTTTCATCAAAGCTCTTATGGCTGCCGAAGCAGAACGGACGAAAGTGCTGGGAGACAGACGAGATACAGGTGATATTCTCGTGGCCGCGACCCAAACTCAGCAATCCGAAAACACAGAACAGCGGCTGAATCAATTGATAAAGAACGGAACAGCTGAATGTGTAAAAGAGGCTGCTGAGCTGTTTGAATAAGTCTGTAAAGGAGATTCAGGTATGAAACTATATACAAAAACAGGCGATAAGGGACAAACGGGCTTAATCGGGGGCAGAACGGACAAGGACAGTCCCCGCGTCGAAAGCTACGGCACGATTGACGAGCTTAACAGCTTTCTCGGGCTTGCTTTGGCAGAGCTTTCCGGGCAGCCCGGTTTTGAAGATCTGACAGCAGAGCTGCTGACCATCCAGCATGAGCTGTTTGACTGCGGAGGCGATCTGGCAATTGTCACAGAAAGAAAAGACTATAAGCTAACGGAAGAATCTGTTTCCTTTTTAGAAACGCGCATTGATGCCTATACTGCAGAAGCGCCGGAACTGAAGAAATTTATTCTTCCAGGCGGATCGAAGGGTGCTTCGCTTCTTCATGTAGCGCGTACCATTACAAGGCGGGCAGAACGAAGAGTGGTGACACTGATGAAATCGGAGGAGATTCATGAAACAGTGCTGCGTTATCTCAATCGACTGTCCGACTATTTATTTGCCGCTGCACGGGTTGTGAATGCAAGAAGCGGTATTGGCGATGTAGAATATGAAAGGAGTGCTATTGTGTTTCGGGACCGAAACAGCAGTGAATCGGAAAAGTAGAAGTGAGAGCCGGCGTGTTCATATACATGCCGGCTTTTTTGTTTTTCACCTTGTCAATTTCCCATTTTGCGACAAAAAATGAACCTTATGAATTATTGACTGAAAAATGGAAAAATGAGATATTGTAATAAATAGATGTAAAAAATAGGCAGTGGGGGGCTCTGATGGATGGTGAATTTAATTGAAAGTGATAGCATCTGGAAGAGAAATTTCAATTATCTGTTTTTCTCAAGAATAGTCAAGATATCCGGCGATATGTTCGCATTTAATTCAATATTATGGTTTTTAATTTATGATGGCAAAGGTGCGATCGGCACTGCTTTATTGATTGCTGTCACTTTTTTGCCGGAAGCCGTGCTGGCGCCTGTGACAGGGCCATTTATGAAACAGAGCACGCTGAAATTTTGGATGTACTTTTCAGATCTGACAAGGGCAGCAATTGTTTTGATTATCCCTCTATGCCATTTTGCGGGCTTCTCTCCGCTGTGGTTTGTCATGACGCTTATGATTGTGCATTCTGCTACTGGAGCTGCCTACAATCCCGCCTCAATCGCTTTGATTCCTCAAATCGTAAATGAACAGGGCATTCAAAAAGCAAACGCTGTGCTGCAATCCTCCGCTCAAATTGTCCGACTCGGGGCTGTCACATTATGCGGCGCTTTTCTTACATTTATCAGCCCTTCTTATACGATGCTTATCGCACTTGTGCTCTATTTGGTGTCAGGTTTTCTCGTCCTTTTTATTAAGTACACTGCGGTTGAGTCTCAATCAGAGGCTGCTGTTGTGACACAGAGAGGCACGTATATCGGAAGACTGAAACGCGGTTTTAGGCTCGTCAGAAAGCATCAGATTTTATATCCGCTCGCTATTTACTGTATTTTTATGAATTTCGCGGCTGCCCCTTGGGAAGCGCTCTCAGCCGTATACGTTGCGGAAGATTTAAACGGCCAGCCGATCGTTTACTCGCTTTTAAAGGCCACCACCGCCGCAGGCGCATTTTTATTAGGATTTGTGCTGGCGAAAGTCAAAGTAAACAGGTATGGGCTGCTTTTCGTCACTGCCGGCATTATTGAAGGATTTGCTTTCTTTATTACCGGGATGAACACCTTTTTGCCGCTCGTGTTTTTCGCCGCGTTTACCTTTGGCGCCGCAGTCAGTGCTGTTAATGTTCCTGAGTACACGATTATCCAGACCTCTGTGGATAGTGAGGATCAGCCGCAGGTTTACGCCGTTATACATATGATCTCAAATATTTCGATCCCTGCCGGAGCTGTCATTTGCGGATATGCCGCAAATGCTTTCGGCTCAGGAAAAGTGATCGCTGCCGGAGGGATTGTCGAAATTATTGCGGGTATCGGAATTTTGCTGTTTACAAAACTGGCCAAAGCAGAAAGGTCCGACCTGATTAAGGAAAGAGAAGCAAGTGTTCATCTGTAAAGGGTTTTGAAACGCCATGCCTCGTGCATGGCGTTTTTTTGTGCCGATGGGTCCGGTGCGAGATACGACTCGGGTCTTATATAAAAATCAATCTCTGATTCGTTTTGCATAAATGCCAACTTGTATAAGATGAAGACAAGGAAAACGAAAGGAGGATCTGCATGAAGATAAACAAAAAAACAGTAGGCGGATTCTTATTAATTGTATTTGGGATCTCCGTCTTTTTTGGAGGAGGAAGCTTCGGCTTTATCATCCCGCTCGCCATCGGGAGCTTAATGACATTCGCAGGAGTCAAAAGGTTTGCCGCAGGAAAAACCATCACGGGAATCATCGTGGGAGGTATCGGAGCCATTATGCTCATCTGCTCACTTCCGTTTGTCGTCGGAATCGCATTGGCAGCCGCTATGGTGTATTACGGCTGGAAGCTGATGAAAAACGGATCAGCTGATAACGGTGTATCATCTTTTGATCCTGAACCGGCTTCAGCTTCCTACCAATCTCACTTTGATGACGAATGGGAAGAATTTTTGAAGAAAAAATAATATCAATATATTAGGAGGAATTAGGTATGGTATTAAAAAGAATCAGAGACATGTTTGTTGCGTCAGTTCATGAAGGACTTGATAAAATGGAGAATCCAAAGGTAATGCTGAATCAATATGTACGCGATATGGAAAGTGACATTGCAAAAGCAAAGCAAACAATTGTGAAACAGCACACGATTGCCTATCAATTTAAGAAAAAATATGAAGAAGCCGCTGAAGTGGCTGGCAAACGGAAAAAACAGGCACAGCTCGCATTTGACGCAGGTGAAGAAGAACTGGCGAAAAAAGCGCTGACTGAAATGAAGTATTTAGAAGGGAAGGCGGCAGAGCATAAAGTTTCCTTTGAACAGGCTAACAGTCAGCTGGCTGACCTGAAAGAACAGCTGGCGGCTCTTGAAACAAAGCTTCAAGACGTAAAGGATAAAAAACAGGCGCTGATTGCGCGGGCAAATGCGGCGAAAGCTAAAGAGCATATGAATACGACATTTGACAAAATTGACAGTGAAAGTGCGTATCGTGAATTTTTACGTATTGAAAATCGTATTGAAGAAATGGAAATCCGCGCGAATTATTCAAAGTCAGCGGAAGCCGGCACCGAACTCACACGCAAAGAATTCGCAGATGACGTGGAAGCGGAGATTGAAAAAATGCGGGCGCTCTCACTGCAAAAATCAGACAAGACACAAGCGGCAAATGAATAAGCGGAACGGGGAAGGATTTGCGGTCAAGTCCTTCCCTTCCGCACGTATCAATTCGAAAGCTTTTCCTTTATAATAGAATGAATGAGAAGGATGAAACCGAATGAAAAAAATGCTTGGCAAACTGTTGATCACTGCCGGTATTCTTGTCTTTTTCGCCGTCGTCGTAAAAGACGTGTTTGCCGCAGGCTTGGGTTTCATAAATGGCACAGAAGCCGATTCAGCCAGCGCGTTGCCGCGGGACATTGACAGCATGGTCATAGAGTCCGATAGCAAGGATGTCCGGGTCATAGCGGAAGAACGAAATGACATATCAGCAGGCATTGAAGGAGACTCGGGAAAGTTATTTGTGACTGAAAACAAAAGAAAACTGGTGCTGACCGTAAAGGAAAAAGAATTTCAATTTTTGAATGGGTTTAACCGTTCGACTCTTATCGTCCGGCTTCCGTATGATTACAAAGGTGATCTGACAGTGCGAACCTCAAGCGGGGACGTGTCTGTGGCCGGGAATGGCCATCTTGCGCTTTCCAGGCTGAACGCAGTATCTGCGAGCGGAAATGCGAGAGTGACAGACGTCCGTCTTCAAGAACTGAAAGTAAAGGGGTCATCCGGAGATGTCACCATTTCAAATACCGATTACAAAACAGCCGGCATTGACTTAGCTTCAGGAGACGCAAATCTGGCTGATGTATCAGGCTCTCTCGATGTAAAAATGACTTCGGGAGATTTTAATGCTGTATTGAAAAAGGTAACCGGGCCCGTATCTGTCAAGCTGACAAGCGGTGATGCCAATCTAAGCCTTCCCAAAAACGGCAGCTTTACAGTCAAAGCGAAATCAGCGAGCGGTGACGTCAGTTCGCCGTATTCATTTGCTGATACAGCACATAAAGAACAGCATCACATCACAGGCTCGCAAGGAAGCGGCCGGCATCCAATCGATATCAAAACGGACAGCGGGGATGTAACGATTCGGTAGCACCAGGCAGAAGAAAGGAGGCGGACACCAGGAATGACAAAAAAACAGCTTCTTGGATTTATCATTGCTTTATTCGGCATCAGTATGTTTTTGCAAATTATCGGAATAGGCGATCTGCTGTTTTGGCCGCTCTTTTTTCTGATTGCCGGCTATTTCCTTAAAAAATATTCCCGTGATTGGCTTGGCTCGGTCATGTATATCTTTGCCGCGTTTCTTTTATTGAGAAACCTCTTCAGCATCACCTTTAATTTATTCGGCTATGCGTTTGCCGCATTTCTGATTTACGCCGGCTACAGGCTTGTCAAAGGGAAGCCGATATTCGAACCGAATGAGAAACGGGTCAACCTCAATAAAAAAGAACATCATGAACCGCCGAAAGATGTGAAACAGCCTGACATGCGCAGCTTTTTTATCGGAGAGCTGCAAATGATGAAGCAGCCGTTTGACCTGAATGATTTAAATGTCTCTGGTTTTATCGGTGATATCAAAATCGATTTATCTAAAGCGATGATTCCCGAAGGAGAAAGCACGATCGTCATTAGCGGAGTCATTGGAAACGTTGATATTTATGTACCATCGGACCTTGAAGTGGCTGTCAGCTCGGCTGTTTTCATAGGTGACATCAATCTGATCGGCTCGAAGAAAAGCGGATTAAGCACGAAGGTATATGCCGCGTCAACTGATTTCAGCGAGTCAAAGCGCCGGGTCAAAGTGTCCGTTTCCCTATTTATCGGTGATGTGGATGTGAAGTACGTATGAGAAAAAAACTGCTTGCCAGTCTTCAATGGCGCGCCATCCGCATGACAACGGGAATCAGCCTCCTGCTTTTTGCCTGCTTGATTACCTTTATGATGTTTTACTACCGGCTCGATCCGCGTGTTTTGCTGTCATCAAGCTGGTTCGGAATTCCGTTTATCCTAATTTTGCTGCTGATCAGCGTGACGGTCGGTTTCGCCTCAGGGTATATGTACGGCAACCGATTGAAGACAAGGGTTGATACATTAATTGAATCGATTTTAACCTTTGAAAACGGCAATTTCGCTTATCGGATACCGCCGCTCGGAGATGATGAAATCGGCCTGGCTGCCGATCAGCTGAACGAAATGGCGAAGCGCGTGGAGCTTCAAGTCGCATCCTTGCAGAAGCTTTCCAATGAACGTGCGGAATGGCAGGCGCAAATGAAGAAGTCGGTCATATCGGAAGAACGCCAGCGATTGGCCAGAGACCTTCATGACGCTGTCAGCCAGCAGCTCTTTGCCATATCGATGATGACATCAGCAGTGCTGGAACAAGTCAAGGATGCTGATGATAAAACAGTCAAGCGGATCAAGATGGTCGAGCATATGGCAGGCGAAGCCCAAAATGAGATGAGGGCGCTGCTGCTCCATTTACGGCCTGTCACCCTTGAAGGAAAAGGGCTGAAGGAGGGCCTTACGGAGCTTTTGGACGAGTTCCGAAAAAAGCAGCCGCTTGATATTGAGTGGGATATACAGGACACAAAAATATCCAAGGGTGTTGAAGACCACTTGTTCAGAATCGTGCAGGAGGCCCTTTCAAACGTATTTAGACATTCAAAAGCGTCAAAAGTAACCGTGATTCTCGGTATAAAGAACAGTCAGCTCCGTCTGAAGGTGATTGATAATGGAAAAGGCTTTAAAATGGACCAGGTGAAAGCATCCTCATACGGCTTGAATTCTATGAAAGAACGTGCGAGTGAAATCGGCGGGGTCGCCGAAGTGATTTCAGTAGAAGGAAAAGGCACACAAATCGAAGTGAAGGTCCCGATTTTCCCGGAAGAAAAAGGAGAGAACGAACGTGATTCGAGTATTATTGATTGATGATCATGAAATGGTCAGAATGGGGCTCGCGGCTTTTTTGGAGGCGCAGCCAGATATTGAAGTCATCGGCGAAGCATCGGACGGCGGTGAAGGTGTTCGGCTTGCTGCGGAACTATTGCCTGATGTCATTTTAATGGATCTAGTCATGGAAGGCATGGATGGCATCGAAGCTACAAAGCAAATTTGCCGGGAGCTTTCCGACCCGAAAATTATTGTGCTCACTAGCTTCATTGATGATGACAAAGTGTACCCGGTTATTGAAGCTGGCGCGCTCAGCTATCTGTTGAAAACCTCAAAAGCGGCAGAAATCGCCGATGCCATCCGCGCCGCAAGCAAGGGAGAGCCAAAGCTGGAATCAAAAGTGGCGGGAAAAGTATTGTCCAGGCTGCGCCACTCAGGTGAAAACGCGCTCCCGCATGAATCCCTTACGAGACGGGAACTCGAAATACTCTGCCTGATTGCAGAAGGAAAAACAAACAAAGAAATAGGCGAGGAGCTGTTTATTACAATTAAAACCGTCAAAACGCATATTACGAATATTTTATCAAAGCTGGATGTCAGTGACCGGACGCAGGCGGCGGTGTACGCGCATCGAAATCATCTCGTCAAATAGGCGGCTCCTATTTGTTTGCGCCTTTCGTTCCGAAGTCTCTGACAATCACATTGACCCGGTAGTCTATTTCCGCATTGCTGAAATAATCATCATCCCATTTTCTTGCGATCTTTTTCCACTTTTGAGGATAATGAATTCTGACTTGGTTTCCCAATCCGGTCACATCCGCTTTGATCTCTTTCTGCAGCTTCTCTGTAATAAATGTCGTTACTGATTTGTGTACTTGTTTTTCGACTGTCTTTTCAATGCTTTTAATATATGAATCCTTAAACGAATCTTCATTTGGATTCCAGTCCTCAGATAGACGACCTTCAATAGTTCGGGTGACAGTGAATTTGAACTTTCCATCCTTGTAGTCCGTCTTGATTTTCCGCTTGCTCGAATATACTTCATAAGAAAAGAGATGGCCATCGCGCTTCAAGTCAATGACGCCTCCTTCGACAGTGCCTGAAAATAAGTTGACATTTTGAACCTCAATCGGGGTGAGATCCCGGTGCCATAATTTGTTTTTGATGATAGAGGCTCCGTTTATCGCGAGCTTGCCATTTTCCTTACCGACATGAGGGATGAGGAATGAATCGTCAGAGGTTAAGTGTTCTGAGATCTCCCCCAATGTAACTGGCTCCATCATTCTGATCGTCACCTTATTATTCTCTGTCAGATCATATATCACGTTGGATGCGGGCTCGCCTTCATCATTCATTTTAAATATATCCTTAGTTCGGCCGTTGGTGATAAAGACGTAGGAACTCCTCCGTGTTCCGTTGTCTCTGACAAACTGGTTAATGATCGCGTCCATTCCAATCTCATCCGCAATCACGCTCTTGGAAAGCAGAATAAGTCGCAAATGCTGTGAAAACGTAGGATTATGCTTTAATGCAGAGGTTCTCATCATTTGATGGACAGTTTCACCCTTTGTGATAGACAGCTGTGTCGGGTCAGATGAAGAGCCCTCCTTGGCGCTGATTTTTTTCGGCACGAGAATCTGCTGTGTCAGCTCTAAATTTTTATCGTTGGGCTTGTCTAGGCCTACTCCGATCACCAAGCTTAATTCCTCAATATTCTCGCTATCCCAGCATCCGGACAGCAATAGGGTGCATATAAACATACATAAAATCCGGGTTTTCATTTTGCTGTAATCCTCCTTTTGAGAGCTACAATGAAAAAGAGAATGAAGGGAAGCAGAAACAGGAAGATGAAAATATATCCAAGATAATCGCTGTACATCATGACTTGATTGGCGTCATCCGGCCAGAGAGAAAAATAAAAGACCGTTATGCCGATAATCACCATGCTTGTTTTCGTCGATAATCCGAATGTCTTCTTTAACCCATTAGCGGCAAAGTATCCGTAAATGACAAAAGTTGTGAAAAACTGGATGATCCAGACCACCAGTAAAAACGATTCAAACCGTTCAATAAATATGCCTTTAAGCTCAAAGGACTGAAAGAGAGAAATAGTCGGCCAAATCAGCGTTTTCACCTCGGGAGCGGTCAAAGCTCCGACAACGATAACATACGTAACGATATATAAGATAATCGGAATCAAAAATCCTATAGAAGCATATCTGAACGTGTATTTCTTTTTCTTCATATGTTCAGGAAGAAACAGCATCACTTCCATTCCTAAAAAAGAGATGGAAACGACGGTAAGGGAGTTTGCAATGGGTCCAAGGCCTTCGCCTAAAACAGGACGCAAATTATTGATATCAAAAATTTTAAAACTGATCCCAAACACAACCAGCAAAATAATAATGGTTACCGTTAAATAAAAGGGAAACAGCCGCGACACATCACTTAAGCCCCCAACAATTAAATAAATGCCGCAGCAAATAAACGTCAAAATAATGACTTGAATGGGTGTTCTCTCCAACAGGAAAAACTTCACCATTTCAGCCATGGCCCGGGTCTCGAAGCTGGCCACGCCTAGGAAATAGCCGCAGATCAAAAGGCCGATGATGTTGCCGATCCATTTCCCAAGCCCTTCCTGCAAATACTCGAAGAGTGAAGGGTATTGATGTTTTTTCTGAATAAGCGTGTTTAAATAAATGAAGAAAATAAAAATGAAACCTTCTAATATCAGCGTGACCCAGCCATCAGGCGTATTAGCCTTAGTGGTCAGCGCTCTAGGCAAGGTTAAAAGTCCGGCCCCAAGCATTGTATTAGCAATAATCGAAATACCTTGAAAGGTATTAAGTTTCAGTGGAGTCTGTTTTTGGCTCATTTGGATTATTCGCCTCTTTTGGTTTGTTTTTAATTGGGAGACGGATAATGGAGTCATCCGTATTTTTCAGGCTGAAGAATCCGTTTGGCGAAAAATACGGAGACCCAAAGCTCGTTTGTCTCGTTAAGTGCGTATAAACGACAAGCATAAATAAAATAATGCCGTACAGCCCTAAAATAGCGGCGGAAAACATCGAAATAAAACGCAGCACCCGGAAAGACAGCCCCATTCCGTACTGAGGAACGGTAAAGGATGCTAGGGCAATGACACTGACGACAATGACCATAATCGAACTGACGAGATTCGCTTCTACAGCCGCCTGTCCGATAACTACGCCCCCGACGAGGCCGATCGTCTGTCCGAGCGGATTGGGGAGTCGCAGTCCGGCTTCCCTTAGCAGCTCGATGGTTACTTCCATCAGCAAGGCTTCAAATATCGGAGGGAACGGCACGTTTTCCCTGTTTGCCGAAATTGTAACGGCGAGTGCGGTTGGCAGCAGCCCCTGATGGAAGGAAACAAGTGCAATATAAATTGATGACAAAAACAAGGTGATAAAGATAGAAGCAAAACGCAGCGACCGGATAAGAGATGCTGAAATCCAGCGTTCATAGTAGTCATCCGGGGACTGCATCAGGATGCCGAGAGAAACCGGCACCAGCAGCACAAATGGTGAACTGTCGACCAAAATTGCCACACGGCCGTTAAACAGGGCTGAAGATACCTTGTCAGGCCTTTCCGTATTTTGAATCTGCGGAAAAGGTGAATATTTATTATCTTCAATGAGCTCCTCGAGCGTTCCGCTGTCCTGGATATCTTCCAGCTGGATATTTTTAAGCCGCGCTTTTACTTCTTTTATGACGGACTTTTTTGCTTTGCCTTCAATATACATAATGGCTGCAGGCTTCAGCTTGTTTTCGCCGATCATGATTTTTTTGGTGATTAATTTCGGATGAGAGGTTCTTTGTCTGATCAGAGCGAGATTTGTATCGATATCCTCTACAAACGCAACTTTTGGGCCGCGAACTACTTTTTCAGTTGTCGGCTCTGTCAGGCTTCTTGTTTTTTTCTTTCCTGTGCTCAGAATATAGGCTTTGTCTAATCCGTTGATAAACACGGCACAATTGCCGTTGAGAATCGATTCAATTGTTTTTTTTGCGGTTTCAATAGGTCTTGCGTCAAGCTGGTCAAGGCGTTTTTTGACCTGGTCAAGCGTTAAGGTCTCTTCATCTTTGATCAAAGTTTTAATGGCTTCTGACACCTTATTCTCATCTGTCAGTTCACTGAAATAGAGATAGTAAAAAACCAATCCGTTCGCAAGCATTTTTTTATTTTTCACAAGATCATCGTTTTCTTTTAATTTTGGAAGCAACAATGCTAAATTATCGTGTATATATTCTTTAAACTCTGTTTGTTCCAATGAGGTCACCTCTTATCCAAAACCTTAGTAGAGGTTATCTTTTCCTGTTAAAAAAATGATATACTGTGTTAGAGTATTTCATGGAGTAAGTTTTTTTATGAAAGCGGAGGAGACGAAGTGGCACAGGTAAGGCTTGCTGGTAAACAAGAAGAAATCGAACAGCTCATCAGATCATTTGAACAGCATTATGATGTCTCTTATACATCAAAGGAGTACGGCAGGACGAATCCAAAATACAAATATTCAAAGGATTCCCGCGTATATCTTGAATTAAAATTAAAATCTGCCAAGATCGAAAAATAAAAAGGATTTTTTGTGTCATTGGCGAATTATGATCTATTGAAGCAACCGTTATGGAGGGATACATAAATGGAATACAGAATTGAACGAGACACCATGGGAGAAGTAAAAGTTCCTGCTGATAAATTTTGGGGCGCCCAAACACAGCGAAGCAAGGAGAACTTTAAGATCGGTTCTGAAAAAATGCCGATGCGTGTTGTGAAGGCGTTTGCAATATTAAAACGAAGCACAGCTCTTGCTAATAAACGCCTTGGCAATCTGGATGCTGAAAAAGCAGAAGCGATTGCAGCAGTTTGTGATGATGTGCTCAAAGGCAAGTACGATGACAACTTCCCGCTTGTTGTATGGCAGACCGGAAGCGGCACACAAAGCAATATGAACATGAACGAAGTGGTAGCCAACCGTGCGACTGCTTTATTAAAAGAGAAGAACTCTGATCTAACGATTCATCCAAATGATGATGTGAACCGCAGCCAAAGCTCAAACGACACATTCCCGACTGCGATGCATGTTGCCGCTGTTTTGGCTGTTTACGAGCAGCTTGTGCCGGCGCTTGATCAGCTTCGCAATACATTGGATGAGAAAGCGAAAGCATACAATGATATTGTCAAAATCGGACGCACGCATCTTCAGGATGCTACGCCACTGACCCTCGGACAGGAAATCAGCGGATGGGTTTACATGCTGGACCGTTCGAAGGAAATGATTTTGGAAGCGACTGATAAAATGCGTGCGCTTGCAATCGGTGGAACGGCTGTCGGAACGGGTATCAACGCCCACCCAGAGTTTGGAGAGCTTGTCTCAGAAGAGATCACCAAACTGACTGGCCAAACGTTCAGCAGCTCGCCGAATAAATTCCACGCGCTGACAAGCCATGACGAAATCACTTATGCGCATGGCGCATTAAAAGCGCTTGCGGCTGACTTAATGAAAATCGCGAACGATGTCAGATGGCTGGCAAGCGGGCCTCGCTGCGGCATCGGGGAGATCGTCATCCCTGAAAATGAGCCGGGCAGCTCCATTATGCCTGGTAAAGTCAACCCGACACAAAGCGAAGCGTTAACAATGATCGCAGCGCAAATCATGGGGAACGATGCGACAATCGGCTTTGCGGCGAGTCAGGGGAACTTTGAACTGAACGTGTTTAAGCCTGTTATTATTTACAACTACCTGCAATCTGTGCAGCTGCTCAGTGACGGCATGAATTCATTCCATGATAAATGTGCTGTCGGTATTGAGCCTAATAAAGAAACCATTCAGGAAAACCTGTCAAATTCATTAATGCTTGTTACGGCGCTGAACCCGCATATCGGTTATGAAAACGCGGCGAAAATCGCCAAGCTTGCCCATAAAGAGGGATTGACACTTAAAGAAGCGGCTTTGAAGCTTGAATTGCTGACAGAGGAGCAATTTAACGAAATGGTTAAGCCGGAAGACATGGTAAAACCAAAGGCGTAATAGAAAGAAAAAACGGCTGCTTAAAAAGCAGCCGTTCTTCTAAATATGTTGCTGTTTTAATAAATATTTAAGCTGCTCCGCATCTTTAGCGAGCGCTTCAGACTCCGTCAGATTATGAATCATCCCTTTTATAATTGCCAGCTTCGGTGTTTTTTTCTTCATTTCTGCTTCAAGTATGTCCAAGCTCTCCGATAATTCAAGAGAGGAGTTTGTGTGTAAGCTGTTAATTTTGTCACGTAGGCTTTTCACAATCGATTCAGTCAGCGGGTCAGGCCGGCCGTGCGTAAGAGGCCCAAATAAAGAGCTCGCCTCTTCCAATGTGATGAAAGGCTTTTCGTGCCGTTCAGACATGCCTTTTACCATATCATCAATTCGATTCATAATGATGTCAGCTAATTGAGACGGCTTTACAGCATACCCGAGCAAAATCATGCATTCCAGGTAAATCTGGCTGATGCCCTCTATTAAAAAACAAAGCTCTGCAGTGTACGGTTCCGCTTTTTTTCCGTAGATGTTCAGCAGACTGTCGATATGAAATTGAAGTGAGGACTGGCGGATTTTTTTTGCGCACTGCTCCACTTCCTCTGTGTAAGGCAGAGAACCTTCCTTCATTTGCATGCTGATAAAATCCTTGTGTTCAAGGATGTTTTCATAGAGTACGGTCAGCTGTTTGCGGTAAGCCGTTCTGGGGCTTTCGTCCTTCGTTTTAATATTTAAAATTCGGGTAAACGTTTTATCATAATAGTAGTTCAGCATAGACAGAAGAAGCGCTTCTTTCGAAGGAAAATAAATATAAAAAGCGCCTTTAGATATTTTGCATTCTTTTGCGATTTCTTGGACTGATGTTGAGTTGTATCCTTTTTGTGCAAACAGTTTTAAGGCTGTTTCAATAATCAGCTTTTCTTTTTCCTTCAATGGTTCCACCCTTTCGGAGCCCTGAGGCCTGCTAGGATATGACCATATAGTCACACCTTCTGTTATAAAATTAACCTTATTGTAACTTGTTTTTTTATCATGTATTATTTATATTATAAATTGAGATGACCGAATGGTCAAAGCTCAAGCGAAAGGGTGAATCTAGAATGAGAGAATTGGACGAAATGATCAGCCGCTTGCGAAACAGAGGTATCAAAGTGGAGAAAGTCAAATATCCGAAGCAGACCTTGTCAGAGAAAAAATGGGTTCATCAATGCAAACAGCCGCTCAAAACAAATTACAGAGATTTTAACGGCTATTCTTTCACATAAAAAAATAGACTGCAAAAACATCTACAGTCTATTTTGGCACTGCTATGCGGTATGTTACACCCGTTTTGTCATTTTCAATTGAGATAGACGCCTTATGAAGAGTTAAAATTCGTTTTACGATGCTTAGACCAATGCCGAATTCGCCTTTCTTCCCTTTATTAAAAGGCTCATAGAGGCTGGAGAGCATCTCATTTTCAATATGCGGACCGTCATTTTTAATGGTGATCACGATATTTCGATCATCTTGTTTCATGCTGATTTCTATTTTTGTCTCAGCATAGCGGATTTGATTTTCCAGAATGTTTTCGAGGAGTTTGTTCCATTGCTCCGGATCACCCGGCATCAAAATATCCTCTTCTACATCAATTTCCCACGATAGTTCTTTCCGCGCCCACTTCAATCGTTCGATGACTTCTTCTGTCACTTCCACGATACTGAACATGTCGTGCTGCACTTTTTGCTTCGCTAAATAATCCAGCTTCGTTAAATATAATAAATCCTTTATTTTTTTCTCCAGCTTAAGCGCTTCGCATTCTATGACATCTACAGTGTTTTCAAGATCTCCTTTAGGGAAAATCCCGTCTTTAATTGATTGTGTATAGCCTCTGATGACCATGACCGGTGTTTTTAAATCATGAGAGATATTTTGCAATAGAGTTCTTTCTGTTTCATCCTTTTGCACAAGCTTTTGGCGCATCTCTTCGATGGTATGGCCCAATTTGCCGATTTCATCTTTCCGATCTACTTTTACTGGGTCATCCCAATCCTGTTCTGAAATCCGTTTGACGTGTTTTTCAAATGATACGAGTGGCCTTGATAAATACTTTGCAAGCCAAATGGCTGGAATCCAGCTTAATAAAATGACGACAGCTATAATAAACAGAAGCTGTTTGAACAAGGTGTAGGCCAAATCGTCCCGATAAGAATCAAGCGCGTAAGAGAGCATCATCGCTGATTGGCCATTAACGGAAAGTCCCTTTTTAATGACAAAAAACACTTTCTCTCCATTGACGTCGGCGCTGTACCGTTTCTTTTTTTCCTCCTGCTTATCAGCCAGCTTGTATACCTTGTGGATAAACGAAGACGACAGAATGCTTAAATCCTTGTCTGAAGAAGCATCTTCATTTTCAGGCAGGAGCACGTGCTGTACGGAGCGGACGGTTGTCGGCGCCGTCGCTTCCTCACTGTAATAGCGCCTTTCAATTGAACCCGGCAGGCGGTACTCCGTCAGAACATGCTGCTCATTTTCAATCGTCGTATACGTTTCATTGGTGAAAAAATCGCGCAGCGTGTTTGAAAATAACACAAGCAGTAAAATCGATATCGCTAACAGGATGCCGGAGATAACAACCCATATCTGAAACGCGAGCGGTTTGTTTTTCATGATGACATCATCCTGTAGCCGAAACCGTAAATCGTCTCCACCTTCAATTCTGGCATCTTTCTGCGCAGTCTCCGAACGAGGTCATCAACGACCCGGTCTGTTCCGAAGTAGTCATGTCCCCATACTTTTAAGAGGATATCCTCACGAGAGTATGGATGCCCTTTATGATGGATAAATAATAGCAGGAGATCAAATTCCTTCGACGTCAAATTGATGATATTTCCGTTTTCATCATAGACCTCGCGGGCGTCTTCAGAGACCCGATACGAGGAGACGGCAATTTCATTTTTTTGTACAGGAGGAGCTTCCTTATATACGAGCTGCAGCAATTTTTGCACACGGATAATCAGCTCCCGCGGCAGAAACGGTTTTGAAATGTAGTCATTGCTGCCAAGCTCTAAGCCAAGCACTCTGTCAATATCTGCATCACGGGCAGAAATAAAAATGACCGGCACGTCAGGATCTTTCGCCTTGATTTCTTTAATTAATGTATAGCCGTCGGTATCCGGCAGCATGATATCGAGAATCCACAGGTGGGGAGACGGTGTCATTTTCTTTCTGGCGTCTTCACCTTTCGTAAAAGATGTAATGTTCCAGCCCTCATTCTCTAAATACTTCGTCAGCAGTTCATTCAGGTTATCCTCATCTTCAACTAGATAAATGGTGTATGACAAGGCTCTTCACATCCTTTCAACGTCATTATAAACTAGTTTTAACATACGGCTGGCAATTTTCATAATTTCACATATTCTTTTCATTTTTATCCCACAATGTTTGTTTATGATATGGTTAAGGGAAGAAAGGAAGAGAAAAAGAGCGAGGAAGATGTAGGATGATCAAACATATTCTATTTTGGTGCTTTGCTTTTCTCCTCATTATTGGGACAATTGAACTTGTACATGCGATGAATATGTAACGATAAATGAATAACCGTTAAAGGAGTGCAAGAACATGGATTATCGACGTGATGACCAAAACGATCAACATCAAACAGAACCTTCACATACAGAACAGTCTAATACAGAAAACCAGAAGCTGATAGGACATTCTGAACAAGAATTGCTTGACGCGCCTGTGTCGTATGATGCGGGACGGCAGGAAACAGCTTCTGCGTTAGAAATGGAAAAGCAAGAAACGGCTGTGAAAAAAGAAAAGAAGCGGAGAGCCGCATGGCTAAGCCCGATTTTAGGCGGTATTATCGGCGGGGGCCTTATGCTTGGCATCGCGCCTTATCTGCCGTCAGACCAAAATCAGGCGACCGAGACCGCTTCTGCAAATAAACAGGTGCAGTCTGATAATTTTACTTCGACACCGATAACGAACGCTTCAAACGTCGCTGATATGGTAGAGGATTTAGAGCCGACGATTGTCGGAATTTCAAATATCCAAACCTCTCAAAATAACACATTCGGCACGGGCGGCGGCTCCAGCTCAGAAAGTGAAAGCGGAACCGGGTCAGGTGTTATTTTCAAAAAAGACAGCAATAAAGCGTATATCATTACAAACAACCATGTCGTTGAAGGCGCGAACAAGCTGACTGTTACGCTATACAACGGAGAAACGGAAACTGCCAAGCTTGTCGGCAGCGATGCCATTACTGATTTGGCGGTTTTGGAAATCAGCGGAAAGAACGTCAAAAAAGTGGCGAGCTTTGGTGATTCTTCACAGCTGCGCACGGGCGAAAAGGTAATCGCTATAGGCAACCCGCTCGGACAGCAGTTTTCCGGTACGGTGACACAAGGCATCATTAGCGGGCTGAACCGGACAATTGATGTGGATACAACACAGGGCACGGTGGAAATGAACGTGCTGCAAACTGATGCAGCGATCAATCCGGGGAACAGCGGTGGTCCGTTAATTAATGCAAGCGGCCAGGTCATCGGCATCAACAGCTTGAAGGTGAGCGAAAGCGGTGTGGAATCACTCGGATTTGCGATCCCAAGCAATGATGTCGAGCCGATTGTTGACCAGCTACTGAAAAATGGAAAAGTGGATCGTCCGTTTTTGGGCGTGCAAATGATTGACATGGCGCAAGTTCCTGAAACCTATCAGGAAAATACGCTCGGCTTGTTTGGGGATCAATTAGGCAAAGGTGTTTATGTAAAAGAAGTTCAAGCGAATTCACCTGCGGCAAAAGCAGGCATAAAATCTGAGGATGTTATTGTCAAACTAAACGGCAAAGACGTGGAAAGCAGCGCGGATATCCGCCAGATCCTTTACAAAGACTTAAAAGTCGGAGATCAAACAACAATCCAAGTGCTGCGAAATGGAAAAACGAAAACGTTGAACGTGACACTGACGAAGCAGACAGAAAGCAGCTCAAGCTAAGAAGAAAACAAAAAGCTGAACCCAATTAAGGTTCAGCTTTTTTGCTATCCTAAATAAGAGGAAAGCATCCACACTTGTTTTTCAACTTCTTCAATTAATCCGACAAATAAGTCCGCTGTCGCATTGTCTTGATTTTCTTCAGCCAGGCCGATCACGAATTTAGATTCGCTGCTGATTTGTTTGTAGTCGTTAACCAATGCTTGTACCATTTCTGAGGCTGATGTTTCGTTTCCGCCGTCTGTGATAGATGCATGCTCAGCGTATTCTTTCACTGTGGCAACAGGCTGCCCGCCGATCGCCAGCAGGCGCTCAGCGATGGTATCGACTGTTTCAGCCGCATGGTCATAAAGTTCTTCAAATTTCTCATGCAATGTAAAGAAATGAGGTCCTTTCACATACCAATGGAAACGGTGGAGCTTAGAGTATAAAAGAAACCAGTTTGATAATTGTGTGTTCATTGAATTCTCAACTAATGTTTGATTTGTTTTTGCGTTTTCAGTTTTCATAAGATAACGTCCTCCTTGTGATCTGTTAACTTAATTATATCATATACTAAATAAAAATCAATACTAAATTATAATAATTGTAATTTAGATCAGCTGAATAGTTTTTTCTTCAGAATAGATTCCCACGCAGACCAAGGAAAAAGCGATCGGAACAGCAGGGTAAGCTTGATGCCTTTTCCAATCGGGTATCGCAATTTTTTTAAATGCTTTGTTGTTGCCAATTGATAAATGAGGTCGGCAACCTCTTGGGGATCTCCGCTTTCTTCTCCATTTTTTTCAACGTACGAAAGGATCTTTTTATAGTATTGGTGATAGGCTGAATCGTCAGCAGGCTCCGACATAAAATTTGATAATGAGGTTGACCAGATCGATGTCTTGTATGAGCCTGGCTCGATCAAAGCGGTTTCGATACCGAACGGAAGCAGCTCGATACGCAGGCTTTCAGAAAAACCTTCCAATGCATGCTTGGAAGCTACATAGGGCGAGAGCGCAGGGAACCCGGTCAGTCCGCTGATGCTGCTCACGTTTATAATCTTTGCGCCGCCATGTTTTCTTATGTAAGGCAGCACGGTTTTTGTCACATGGATCACTCCGAAGACGTTCGTTTCAAATTGTTGTCTGAAATGTTCCATCGGCACATCCTCGATAAATCCTCCATAAGCCGTTCCAGCATTGTTGACGAGTAGGTCGATCGGGGCGTAAGCACTAATGGCTTTTCCGAATGAGATTATAGATTGTTCATCGGTGACATCAAGAGCCGTAATGAGAATGGAATCAGACACATTGTGTGCTGCAGCCAATTCCCGAAGCTGTTCCGCTTTTTCAGGCTGTCTTGATGTGGCAATCACGAAAAACGATTGGGCGAGCCTTACAGCTGCAAGCAAACCAAAGCCGCTTGATGCTCCTGTTACGATTGCTATTTTTTTATTCATCCTAACCCTCCTATTAAACTGCTACAGCTATTGTACTATCCTGAACAGGAAATGACGCCTATAAAAGAAATTTTTATACAATAATTCAGAATTGTTCTATAATAGAACGAAAGAAGGAAAGGGGTTTTGTATTATGGCGCTGCAAGGGGTAGACCAAAGATGGGATCTTGATTCATTTTTTAAGGGCGGAAGCCAATCAGAAGAATTCAAAGGGTATATTGAGAAGCTGTCACAAAGTCTGCGTGCATTTCAAGACATGACTGATGCGTTTCAGGTGCCTGCATCGTCTGAAGAGGCTGATGAGCTGGCCGCGTTGCTAGATTTATTCGAACAGACATCCGTCAAGCTTCAGCAGGCCGGCGCTTTCGTTGCTTGCCTTCAGGCCCAGAATATCAATGATCAAAAGGCTATAGAGCATCAGTCGCTTATGAATCGGCTTTACGCGGATTTTCAATCGTCGCTCGTTACATTAGATCATAAACTTGTGGACGTAGATCAAGACGTGTGGAATGAATTGCTAACAAAACCGGGATTACGCGATATATCTTACATATTAAATGAAAGAAGACAGAGGGTTGCCGAAAAGCTTAGCCCAGGTAAAGAAAAACTGATCGGAAACCTTGCGGTGGATGGATATCACGCTTGGAGTGACTTATACAATATGGTAGTCGGGAAAATGACGATCCCGTATGAGGAAAACGGTGAAAACAAGCAATTGTCTGTCGGTCAGGCGGAGAATATGATGGACCATCAAGACCGAGCTGTCAGAAAAGCAGTTTATGAACGTTTCCATCAAGCATGGGAAAGCAAGCAGGATCTTTTCAGCAGCACGCTGAATCATTTGGCGGGATTCCGGCTTGAAACCTATAAGGCGCGCGGCTGGGAGAATGTCCTGAAGGAACCGCTGCAGATCAACAGGATGAAAAAAGAAACACTTGATACGATGTGGCAGGTCATCACTGAAAACAAGCAGCCGTTCGTTCAGTTTTTGAACCGGAAAGCATCCATGCTCGGTCTTGAAAAGCTTAGCTGGTACGATGTTGAGGCGCCGATCGGTTCTGACGGAAAGGCCTATTCATATGATGAAGCCGCGAATATTATTACCAGCCAGTTTTCAACGTTTGGCAAAAAGCTGTCCTCATTCACTGAAAAAGCGTTTCGGGACGGCTGGATTGAGGCTGAAGACAGGAGTGGAAAAAGAGTCGGCGGCTTTTGCACCAGTTTTCCTGACAGCGGGGAATCCCGGATTTTCATGACATTTTCGGGCAGCGCCTCAAATGTCTCTACTCTTGCGCATGAACTCGGGCACGCGTTCCATCAGGAAGCAATGCTCGACGTCAGGCCGTTAAACCGTTCCTACGCTATGAACGTTGCGGAAACGGCTTCAACGTTTGCAGAGATGATAGTCGCGGACGCGACTGTCCAGCAGGCCGAGACGAGGGAAGAAAAGCTTGTTCTTCTGGAGGATAAAGTGCAAAGAAGCGTTGCGTTCTTCATGAACATTCACGCGAGATTTTTATTCGAAACGAGATTCTACGAGGAACGAAAGCGGGGAGTGGTACCAGCCGGCCGCTTGAATGAACTGATGGAAGAGGCACAAAGAGAGGCTTACTGTAATGCGTTAGGAGAGTATCATCCGCTTTTTTGGGCATCAAAGCTTCACTTTCACATCACGAGGGTGCCGTTTTACAATTTCCCTTATACATTCGGCTACCTGTTTTCTCTTGGTATTTACGCGTTGGCGCTTGAAGAAAAAGACACATTCGAAGAGAAGTATATGGCGCTATTGCGTGATACGGCTTCTATGACCGTGGAGGATTTGGCGATGAAGCATTTGGGTGCTGACATCACGAAGCGCGATTTCTGGGAGAATGCCATCAAGCTGGCTGTGCGTGACGCCGAAACCTTTTTGCAAATGACCGAATCTTAAAGAAAAAGCCGTGGCGTTAAATGCCACGGCTTTTTCAATTCTTCTCTGAATGAGGATTTCATTCTCTGGATATACCTAAAACAAATGGAATCCTACAGGGGGGAAACATATGCATTTGATCAGAGCAGCCGGGGCTGTATGTCTCGCAGTGGTTCTGATTGCGGGCTGCCGTCTTCATGAAGACCAGCAGCAGGCAGAAGGAGAAAATACAGCCGTCACCCAGATGAAGTCCGTTCCCTACAGCAATTTTTCGCTTCGTGTAAGCTACGGGGATGGTGAGCATAATCGTTATGAAGGAATTTATACAAAGAACGGGACTCAGGAAAAAGCGGAAATACAAGAT
Organism: Bacillus sp. ATD; assembly: GCF_050585765.1. Classification (NCBI taxonomy): domain Bacteria; kingdom Bacillati; phylum Bacillota; class Bacilli; order Caryophanales; family Bacillaceae; genus Bacillus; species Bacillus sp. ATD. The sequence continues at coordinate 636,886 of NZ_JBOBQH010000001.1, forward strand.
AAGCTCTCCGGTGTCAATCAGGAGGGAGAAGAAGCATTGGATGAGATGAAAATGATTTTGAGCGAGCTTTCCGTGACAGACCAAATGGCTGAAACAGAAGTGATACACAGTGTGCTGGCAGCATTTAATCTGGACAGTCATTATGATCATATCGATTTAAAACTAAAGCTGAAGGACGGCTCCATCAGAGAAATCAAGAAATAATCATGTGATAAATAAACCATAAACGCCAATTATGTCCAAAAAACTAATTGAAAATGATTTTCAAAGTCAGTGTTTTCTGCTACAATGAGGGATATATGACCATATCAAATGGCTGAATATCGGAATCACTTGCATTGATGACAATTGACTGAAAAGCATGTATATAGAAAACGTGCAATACATAGTGCTGCTAAAAAGCCAGCAAAAAGGAGCGGTTATGGGTATGAGTGCAATTTCTACAGAAACGCTGAGCTTAGGATACGGGGATGCCGTTATTATTGATGAGTTGAATTTAACAATTCCCAAAGGTGAAATTACCGTATTTATTGGCAGCAATGGCTGCGGAAAATCGACACTTTTACGTTCATTAGCGCGCCTGATGAAGCCGAGAGGCGGTTCTGTGCTGCTGGAAGGAAGAGCCATTGCCAAGCTTCCGACGAAGGAAGTCGCAAAAGAGCTCGCAATTCTGCCCCAAGGTCCTTCGGCTCCAGAGGGGCTGACGGTGCACCAGCTGGTGAAGCAAGGAAGATATCCTTACCAAAACTGGTTGAAGCAGTGGTCAAAAGAGGATGAGGAAGCAGTTGAGAGAGCGCTTAAAGCAACAAAGCTTGAGGACATGGCTGACCGTGCCGTTGATTCTTTGTCTGGCGGACAGCGCCAGCGGGCTTGGATCGCGATGACGCTTGCCCAGGAAACGGATATCATCCTTCTAGACGAGCCGACGACGTATTTAGACATGACACATCAAATTGAAATTCTTGATTTGCTGTTTGAGCTGAATGAAAAGGAAGAGCGGACGATTGTTATGGTTCTCCATGACTTAAACCTGGCATGCCGCTATGCGCATCATCTTGTGGCCATAAAAGATAAACAGATTTATGCAGAAGGCCGTCCGGAAGAGGTTATCACTTGTGACCTTGTGCAAAATGTGTTTTCTATGAACTGTCAGGTTACACAGGACCCGCTGTTCGGAACGCCTCTTTGCATTCCTCATGGCAGGGGCAGATGCATTGTTCAGGAAGCGGCTTTCACATCACATGGATAAATAACGCCAGCGAAGGAGCTTTCAATTGAGAAAGCTCCTTGCTGTTTTTTCGAAAGGAAGATGGAAAATGGAACAAAAACTTCAGGAACAGCTGGATGGATTGCTGGAAAAGTATACGGAACTTCTGCTTGGTGAAACAAACGACGAGCTAAAAGAAGAAGTGAAGCAATGGATTTTGTACACGCATATAGCCAAGAGCATGCCTCCGCTCGCTAAGCATTGGAATGCGACATATCCCGAGGCAAAGCAGGGCATTAAAAATGTCATTCAGCATATTAAAGAATTAAATGAAGCGCATAGAAACAAACAATAGCCAAAAAGCAGTCTGCTCATCATAGCAGGCTGCTTTTTTGTGATTCATCCGTTTTGCCTGGTGCAAAGGAATCCATAAAGGTCCGCAGCGCGCTGCTGATAAACGAATCTTTTCGAACAATAAATTCTGTTTTCATCTGTCTGAGTGTTTCAGGCAGCGGGTACAATTGAATCGATCCTTCTGCCTCATGCTTCTGCACAACCGTTCTCGGCAGCAACGAGATGCCAAGACCTGCTGTAACCCCGCCGATAATTGCTTCAAGCGTACCAAATTCCATAATGACCGGCTGTGTGACACCGACGGAGCGCAGCCATTTTTCAAGTGTTTCTCGATACGAGCAGCCTGTGCTGTATACGAGAATCGGCTTTGTGATGGCTTCTTCAACATCGGACACAGAGGCAGCCGAAACAACTACTGGTTCTTCCTCGAATGCCGGATAGGATTCGAGCTCAGGATGATTGCATTCGCATCCGATAAACGCGCCGTCCAATTCATAACGAAGAACCTTATCAAGGAGAAATTGCGTATGTCCTGTTGTTAAAGACAGCTGGACGTTTGGATGTTCTTCATAATAAGATGCCAGAAGCTTTGGAAGCCTTACCGCGGCAGTTGTCTGAGTGGAGCCGATCATAAGCGGCCCGCTTGGTTCTGCGGAGGATGAGAGCGCTTTAGACGCTTCATCAAGAAGGCCGATAATTTTATTTGCGTAGTCCAGCAGCAGCTTTCCGCTTGCAGAAAGTGTCATGCCCCGATTATGGCGCAAAAACAGCGTCGTACCCAGTTCAGCTTCCAATTGTTGAATTCTGGCCGTGACATTCGATTGCACATAGCCAAGCTGCAGGGCCGCTTTCGTAATGGTCCCTTCACGGGCTACCATTTGAAACACACGTAAATCTCCGCTCTCCATTTTGAACTCCTCCGTTTATTTGATATCAATCTGAATGATATCAAGTATCTTTAACAATCATTATACGTAACATCAAAGCTGGATTACAATGGAATCAGAAATATATTTTAGTCAACAGCAAGGAGTGGCGGCAATGAATGTCATGAACAAAATAGCTCTCGTAACGGGGGGCGGCACAGGAATCGGAAAAGCAGCCAGTATGGAATTGGCAAAGCGCGGGGCGATTGTTGCGGTGAATTATTCACGTTCGCAATCAGAAGCGGAGGGAACAGTGGAAATGATTCAAAAAGCTGGCGGGCAAGCCTTCGCCATCCAAGCAGATGTATCCAGAAACAGCGAAGTGCAGGATATGATTCAAGCAATCGTGAACACACACGGCACGGTTGATATTTTAGTCAACAATGCCAGCATTACACGGCATATTCCAATGGATGATCTTGAGGCTGCGACAGAAGACATATGGGATGAGCTGTATGCCGTCAATGTGAAAGGAATGTTTTTCTGCGCGCGGGCAGTGGTTCCGTTCATGAAGAAAAGCAAGGCCGGAGCGATCGTAAACGTCGGCAGCATCGCAGGGTTAACCGGTGCGGGCTCATCTATGCCTTACGCAGTATCAAAATCGGCGGTGCACGGTTTAACGAAATCATTGGCCCACGCCTTAGCGCCTGACATCAGAGTGAGCGGTGTAGCACCAGGAGCTGTGGCAACGAGATGGTGGGCTGGTCGGGAAGAAAAAATGAAAAGCATGATCGGCTCTTTGCCGCTGCAGTATATTGCTGAACCGGATGATGTTGCCAAATTGATTTGTTCACTAGTTGAACAGGAATCACTCACAGGCCAAATCATCACAATTGACAGCGGACAGACGCTGTAAAGAGAGGGAAGCAGGGAGATGCCATTTGTACAGATTCATTTACGGACGGGAAGAAGCGAAGCGTGGCTTCAAAAACTAAGCAGGGCCATCCACCAATCGATGATTGAAGAAATCAATGTGCCGGAAGATGACTATTTTCAAGTCATCAGGCAATATGAAAAAGGCGAATTTTTCTATGATCCATTTTATCTCCAAGTTGAGCGTACTGATGAACTGATATACATTCATTTTACACTGAAACACTCAAGAACAACTGAACAGAAAAAAGCGCTTTACCGCTCAATCGCAAGCCGGATTCATTCCGAGCTTGGCGTAAGAAAAGAAGATGTGTTTATCATGCTGGCCGGAAATCAGGATGAGGATTGGTCTTTCGGAAATGGAAGGGCCCAGATGATTGAATAAAAAAACCCCGCGGTTTGATACCCGCGGGGTGCTCTATTAATGGGAAGGTGATTCAACGGCTTTTGCCGCTTTCTCTTTCACTTGTTCTCCCGTTTTCTTATTTGATAGTTTGATAGGTTTTAAGAACAATGTAAATACGGCTCCGACTGCGATAAAAATTAGGCCTGTATAAAACACGCTGTGGAGTGAATCCATCAACGATGTTTTTAAAATCGGCACAATATGGGATGAGAAAGCCGCAGGGATTTGTTTGACTGCGTCCGGACTGAACAGTGATTGCAGCAGCCCTTGCGGATTTGTATCAATCATACCCTTTAGCTGGGCGGCAAACGAGCTTGCCTGTGCCGGAAGAGAGTCTAAATACGGCACCAATTTATCTGTTAATAAATTCCCTGATCTCGCATTCATTACGGCTCCCAGCATGGTAATGCCGAATGTTCCGCCGATAGAACGGAAGAATTGGCTGGATGAGGTGACAACGCCAAGCTCCTCTTTCGAAAAGCTTTCCTGTAAAGCCAATGTCAGAATCGGCATAACAAGACCCATTCCAAGGCCAATAATCGCCATATATGATGTAGCGACAAGCTTGCTCGTGTCAAGATCCAATGTCGTTAACAGCAGGAATCCGCCGGCCATAACCAGCATGCCTGTAATGATTTGCGGTTTAATTCCGATTTTGTACACAAGCTGGCCGCCGATAATACTTGTGATAATCATAGAGATCATCATCGGTGTCATAATTGTACCCGATTCAGACGCACTTACACCGACAATTCCTTGCATAAAGAAAGGAACAAACGTAATGGCGCCAAACATACCGATACTCATAAAGAAGCCGATCAAGTTTAGAAAGGTAAATGTTCTGTTTTTAAATAAATACATTGGCAGGATTGGCTCTTTTGCTTTTGATTCTACGATAATAAAGCTGACAATGCCGATCAGTGCGAGAGCGAACAAACCAAGAATCTGCCATGAATCCCATGCGTAATCTTTCCCGCCAAAGCTTAAGGCGAGCAAGAGGCTGACAACACCGACAATCATCGTGAAAATACCAGCGATGTCGAAGTTGATCGGACCAGTCTGCTGGCGTCCCTGTAATCCTCTTGCAATGAAAATAACCGCAATAATTCCGACTGGCAGGTTAATATAGAAAACCCATTTCCAGTTTAACGAGTCTACAATCCAGCCGCCGATTTGCGGCCCAATTACTGAAGCAAGCCCGTAAATCGCGCCAAAGACCCCTTGGAATTTAGCACGCTGTTTTCCTGTGAACAAGTCACCGATAACAATCATCGCCATCGGCATCATGATGCCTCCGCCAATTCCCTGCAGTCCACGGAAGATAATCAATTCTGTCATGTTGTTGGCCATTCCGCATAAAGCAGAAGCGGCCATAAAAATAATCAAACCTGATACATAGACAATGCGGCGTCCCAATAAATCAGCCAGCTTGCCGGCAATTGGAACAATGGTTGTTGATGTTAACAAATATGCAGTTGTCAGCCAGGTCATCATGCTCAAACCGCCCAGATCACCGACAATTTTCGGCATGGCCGTTCCGACAATGGTACCGTCAAGGGCTGAAAAAAACATGGCAATAATTAAGCCTGTTATTAATAGCGTCCGTTTGGATTGTTTGCCTTCTTTACTCATTTTCATCCGTTTCCTCTTTTCATGTTTTGCTTTTCATCCGTTTCCGCTGCTGCCTGTGCGAGCTTTGCTGTAATATGCGCCGCCTGAAGCATCTCCTCCTCCGTCAAAAAGGAAAGATAGCGCGCCATAATGGCCTTTCTGCCTGCCAAAATCTCCTCGAACTTTCTGTCTCCTTCATCAGTAAGACTGAGATCAATCACTCGCCTGTCTTTTGTATTGTGTGTTCTGGCGATAAGATTTTTTTGTTCAAGGCGATCTGCCATTAACGTCACCGCGCTTGGCTTCACCTCCATACGCTCGGCAATTTCAGAAATTTTGAGGCTGCCGTGTTTCTTTAGGCTGGCCAGCACAAACAGCTGCGCTGGGGTGACACCTTGTTTCTCCATGCTTTCCAGCATCTCAGGCTGTATCTTTTGAAAGAGCGCCTGAAGCGATAATTGGATATCGGACATTAACTGATCCGCACTCTTCATATTCAATTCCCCTCTGTTACATACACTGTATATATATTTTGATGACAAAATAGTTAATGCTTATTAAATATAAATAAGCGTAAATGAAAAGTCAACTGATTTTACACAAAAAAAAGGATAGATGTCCGAAAGAACATCGTATCCTTTTTCTAATATTGTTACTGCTGATAAGGAGACTGCTGCTGAATGGTCTGCTGGAATTTTTGATAGGATTGCTGCAGCTTTTGGGCATCCTCCGCTTCAACAGAATACCATCCATATTGGAACATGAGGTCATACAGTTTTCTTTGCGCTTTTTGTGACTCATCAAAAATGGATTGAATATCCTGATAAAGAGACTCGTGGCTGAATTCGTGCAAGGCTGTGCAATAAGCTGTTGTCATGTATTTTTCGGTTGTCAGCAGTTCGTTGACGAAATCTCTGTCATTCATTTCCGATGTTGTCGGTACAGGTGTCTGAGGGTTGCTGATTTTTTGATTTTGTTGATTCATTCTGACGCCTCCTTATTGGATGTAGCCGGACTGCTGCTGCCCTGGCTGCAGGTGCTTTAATATTCTTTGATAGTGATCATGATGCATGTGTCCGACGCGATCGAGTTCTTGCTTTAACGTTTGATCCTGGCACTGCTGCGCCATGAAATGCGCTTTTTTCATCGCGAGCAAATTCCAGTTCAGCATGTCATTGAGATACAAATGATCCTTTGTTGAAATAACGGAAGGCGGCATTTGAGATTGCTGCTGATTGTCCATTGTGATCCTCCTTTGATTTCAGTTCATTTTATAGTTTCCTTCAGACTGGGAGTTGTATACAGGTGTTTTGAAGATGATGGCGGGAGGGAGTCGGATGTTGAGACATGTGTTTTTATTTTTATCTCAAAATAAAACGCTTACCAAGTTCGCAAAAGCATATGGAAAGAGGCTTGGAGCACGAAGATTTGTCGCAGGGGATACGATTGAATCGGCAGTTAAGACCGTCAAAAGGCTAAACAGATCCGGTTTGTGTGCAACAATTGATTATTTAGGCGAGTATGCAGCTTCGGAAAAAGAAGCGAACCAGGTCGCAGAGGAATGCAAGAAAGCCATTCAAGCCATTGCCGAACATCAATTGGAGTCGGAGCTTTCACTTAAACTCACCTCAATTGGGCTCGATCTTTCAGAAGAACTTGCTCTTACTCATTTGCGCGCCATTCTTTCCGTTGCGAAGCAATATAATGTTGCTGTGACCATTGATATGGAAGACTATTCTCATTATGAACAGACACTTTCTATTTACAGGCAATGCAAACAGGAATTTGAGAAGCTTGGCACGGTCATTCAGGCGTATCTGTACAGGGCGGCAGAAGATATTAGAAAGATGCGTGACGTAAAGCCGAATCTCAGACTTGTGAAAGGCGCTTATAAAGAATCTGCGGCTGTAGCGTTTCCTGACAAAAAAGGAACAGACCTACATTTTCAGAGCTTAATAAAGCTGCAGCTATTAAGCGGGAACTACACGGCTGTCGCCACACATGACGATGACATTATTGCATTTACGAAACAGCTCGTCGACGAACATCAAATCCCCGCATCGCAATTTGAGTTTCAAATGCTATACGGCATCAGGCCAGAGCGTCAGAAGGAACTCGCGAAAGAAGGCTACAGAATGCGTGTGTATGTCCCATATGGAACAGACTGGTTCAGCTACTTTATGAGAAGAATTGCCGAACGGCCCGCCAATGCAGCATTTGTGTTAAAAGGAATTCTGAAAAAGTAAAAGCAGCCGCGGGAAGCAGCTGCATTATGATTGTTCCATGTTATGTTTTTTATACTGTTGATTTTGACTTGTCCGTTTTCCGCCGCCGTAATGCTGAGTCGGACCGGCATCTCCCTTTACGCTCGCCGCGCTGACTGCCGCAGAAGACGGATTTTTTTTCTCTCGCACCATTCCCTTCACCTCCGGGCTTAAGTTACCCGTCTTTTATAGGCTTCATACAAAAAAATAACAAATTAGCTATTGAAGTCGAACCGGAAATCTTTTAAGATGAAAGAAGAAACGGGTTTCATTTTTTTTGGTCAAAAAATGAATGACTATTCATTCAATGTTCAAGGGGGATATCTCATGCACAAACACATTCGGAAGGCAGCCGTTTTAGGATCGGGGGTAATGGGCTCCGGGATTGCGGCGCATTTGGCTAACATCGGAATTCCTGTCCTGCTGCTAGATATTGTGCCGAACGATTTGACAAAGGAAGAGGAAAAAAAGGGGCTGACGAAGGACAGTCCGGAGGTGCGCAGCAGGTTTAGCCGGCAGGCGGTGAAAAAACTGCTGAAACAAAAGCCCGCTCCCCTCACATCAGCGAAAAATACCTCCTATATTACACCGGGCAATCTGGAGGATGATGCAGAAAAACTGAAAGAAGCAGATTGGATTATTGAGGTCGTTGTCGAAAACCTTGAAGTCAAAAAGAAAATTTTCGCTCTTGTGGATGAACATCGAAAGACTGGAAGCATCGTCTCAAGCAACACATCCGGCATATCAGTGCAGGAAATGGCTGAAGGCCGGTCGGATGATTTTAAAGCCCATTTTCTTGGAACGCATTTTTTTAATCCCGCACGCTATTTAAAGCTGCTGGAGATCATTCCGATTAAGGAAACGGATCCAGATGTTTTAAAGTTTATGACAGCTTTCGGAGAAAATGTCCTCGGTAAAGGCGTTGTTACAGCAAAGGACACACCGAACTTTATCGCAAACCGCATCGGAACATTCGGGCTTCTTGTGACAGTCCAAGAAATGCTGAAAGGCGGCTATCAGGTTGGAGAGGTTGATTCGATCACAGGTCCGCTGATCGGCAGGCCGAAAAGCGCCACCTTCAGAACGCTTGATGTTGTCGGCCTCGATACATTCGCCCACGTTGCCCGAAATGTGTATGACAAAGCCGATGGCGATGAGAAAGAAGTGTTTCGCCTTCCAAGCTTCATGAACGATATGCTGGAAAAAGGGTGGATCGGAAGTAAGGCCGGCCAAGGCTTTTATAAAAAAGAAGGAAAAATTATTTATGAGCTTGACCCAGTGACGCTTACTTATGGCGAGCGGACAAAAATGAAAACACCGGCACTTGAAGCGGCAAAACAGGCAAAAGGGACAAAGGCCAAAATGAAAGCGCTTATTTATTCGGATGACAGGGCCGGCCGATTGCTGTGGAATATCACTTCTCAAACCCTGCTTTACTCAGCCGAGCTGCTCGGTGAGATTGCCGATGATATTCATGCGATTGACCAAGCCATGAAGTGGGGATTCGGCTGGGAACTGGGGCCTTTTGAAATGTGGGACGCCATCGGCCTCAAGCAGTCAGCGGAAAAGCTTGAGCAGCTTGGAGCAGATATGCCTGGCTGGATAAAAGAGATGCTGGACAAAGGAAATGAAACCTTCTACATCAAAGAGAACGGAACGGTATTTTATTATGACCGCGGCGAATACAGAGCCGTGAAAGAAAACAAAAAACGAATTCATTTACAAGCACTTAAAGAAACAAAAGGCGTGATTGCGAAAAACAGCGGAGCAAGCTTAATTGACCTTGGAGATGATGTGGCCCTTCTTGAATTTCATTCGAAAAGCAATGCGATCGGCCTCGATATCATTCAAATGATCCACAAAGGATTAGAGGAAACAGAACGGAATTACAAGGGCCTTGTCATCGGCAACCAAGGAAAAAATTTCTGTGTCGGCGCAAATCTCGCCATGATCTTAATGGAAGTCCAAGATGACAACTTTTTGGAAGTTGATTTTGTGATACGCCGTTTTCAGGAGACGATGATAAAGATCAAATACAGTGCGAAACCGGTCGTCGCCGCGCCATTTGGCATGACGCTCGGCGGAGGAACGGAAGTATGCCTGCCTGCGGCTCGCACTCAAGCAGCAAGCGAAGCCTATATGGGACTTGTAGAATCCGGTGTCGGCCTCATCCCTGGCGGAGGGGGAAACAAAGAGCTGTACATCAATCATCTTCGCCGCGGCCATGATCCGATGAATGCGGCAATGAAAACATTTGAAACAATTGCGATGGCGAAAGTGTCCGCTTCCGCCCAAGAGGCTCGTGAGATGAACATTTTAAAAGAAACGGACCACATCAGCGTGAATCAAGACCACCTGCTGTACGATGCGAAGCAGCTGGCCGCATCCTTATACGATACCGGCTGGCGGCCGCCTGTAAAAGAAAAGGTCAAGGTGCCGGGAGAAACTGGTTATGCAGCACTCTTGCTTGGCGCTGAGCAGATGAAACTGTCTGGCTATATATCTGAGCATGATTTCAAGATTGCGAAAAAACTCGCTTATGTCATTGCGGGCGGAAAAGTGCCGTTCGGTACAGAGGTTGATGAAGAGTATTTATTGGAGATCGAAAGAGAAGCGTTTTTGAGTTTGGCGGGAGAGGCAAAATCTCAAGCGAGAATGCAGCATATGCTTGTGAAAGGTAAACCTTTACGGAATTAGGAGGGAGCTTATGAAAGAGGCAGTCATTGTATCAGGTGCAAGAACACCGGTTGGGAAAGCAAAAAAAGGATCGTTGGCCACCGTTCGCCCGGATGATTTGGGAGCGATTTGCGTAAAAGAAACGCTGAAACGGGCAGGCGGCTACGAAGGCAATATTGATGACTTGATTATCGGCTGTGCAACACCTGAAGCGGAACAGGGGCTTAATATGGCGAGAAATATCGGGGCGCTCGCGGGACTGCCATACACGGTTCCGGCGATTACAGTCAACCGGTATTGTTCATCCGGCCTTCAGTCTATTGCATATGCGGCAGAAAAAATTATGCTCGGCGCCTATGATACAGCGATTGCTGGCGGAGCAGAATCCATGTCACAGGTGCCGATGATGGGGCATGTCACCCGGCCGAACCTTGCTTTGGCAGAACAGGCACCGGAATATTATATGAGCATGGGACATACAGCCGAGCAGGTCGCGAAAAAATACGGCGTCTCCCGTGAGGATCAAGATGCGTTTGCCGTTCGCAGCCATCAAAACGCCGCTAAAGCCCTTGCAGAAGGGAAATTTAAAGATGAGATTGTACCTGTCGAAGTGACGGTGACAGAAATCGGAGAAAACCATAAGCCGCAGGAAAAACAATTCGTGTTTTCTCAGGATGAAGGCGTTCGCCCGCAAACGACTGCAGACATCTTAGCGACATTGCGCCCGGCTTTTTCCGTTGACGGAACGGTAACCGCGGGCAACTCCTCGCAGACGAGTGACGGAGCGGCGGCTGTCATGCTGATGGATCGGGAAAAAGCCGATGCTCTTGGCCTGGCCCCGCTTGTGAAATTCCGCTCCTTTGCAGTAGGCGGCGTGCCGCCGGAAGTCATGGGAATCGGGCCGGTTGAAGCAATTCCGCGCGCTTTGAAGCTTGCCGGCCTTCAGCTGCAGGACATCGGCTTGTTTGAATTGAACGAAGCTTTTGCCTCACAGGCCATTCAAGTGATCAGAGAATTGGGAATTGATGAAGAAAAAGTGAATGTCAACGGGGGCGCAATCGCGCTTGGGCACCCGCTTGGCTGTACGGGCACAAAGCTTACACTCTCACTCATCCATGAAATGAAACGGAGAAACGAGCAATTTGGAGTCGTGACCATGTGTATCGGCGGCGGGATGGGAGCGGCCGGTGTATTTGAATTATGCTAAAGGGGGAAAAACAAATGGCAAAAAAAACGGCTGACGTACTAAAAGGCGGCGGATTCTTAATCGAGGATGTCACATACGATCAAATGTATACACCGGAGGATTTCACTGACGAGCATAAAATGATTGCGAAAACAACAGAGGATTATATCGAGCAAGATGTTCTCCCTCATATAGATGACATTGAAAACCATCAATTTGAGCATTCTGTCAGACTGTTGAAGAAAGCGGGCCAACTAGGGCTGCTTGGCGCCGATGTGCCGGAAGAATACGGCGGGCTCGGCCTAGATAAGATCAGCTCGGCGCTCATCACTGAGAAATTTTCTCGTGCGGGAAGCTTTTCTCTTTCCTATGGCGCGCATGTCGGCATCGGTTCCTTGCCGATCGTCTTTTTCGGATCAGAAGAACAAAAGAAAAAATATTTGCCTGGCCTCGCTTCAGGCGAAAAGATCGCGGCTTATGCTCTGACTGAGCCTGGCTCTGGGTCTGATGCACTTGGAGCAAAAACAACAGCCGTGCTGAACGAAGCAGGAACGCATTATGTATTAACCGGGGAAAAACAGTGGATTACCAACTCTGCTTTTGCCGATGTTTTTGTGGTTTACGCTAAAGTGGATGGCGACAAGTTTTCAGCCTTTATTGTAGAAAAAGAGTTCCCGGGTGTCTCCACGGGACCGGAAGAAAAGAAAATGGGGATCAAAGGATCATCGACGAGGACCCTCATTTTGGATCAAGCTGAAGTGCCGAAGGAAAACCTGCTCGGAGAAATCGGCAAAGGGCATGTCATCGCCTTTAATATATTAAACATTGGCCGCTACAAACTGGCGGTTGGCACAATCGGCGCATCTAAACGGGTCATCGAGCTGTCTGCGGCATACGCAAATCAGCGCCGCCAATTTAAAACACCGATTGCAGGCTTCTCATTGACACAGGAAAAAATCGGGACAATGGCCTCAAGGCTGTATGCGATGGAAAGCTCTGTATACAGAACCGTCGGGCTGTTTGAAGACAATATGAGCCAGTTCACGGCCGAAGATCTCAAGGACGGCCGGCAAATCGCCAAGTCAATTGCGGAATACGCCATCGAATGCTCTCTGAATAAGGTGTTTGGCTCTGAAACGCTTGATTATATTGTTGATGAAGGCGTTCAGATTCATGGAGGCTACGGCTTTATGCAGGAGTACGAAGTAGAAAGAGCCTATAGGGATTCAAGGATCAATCGAATTTTTGAAGGCACAAACGAAATCAATCGATTAATCGTGCCAAGCACTTTCCTGAAAAAAGCGCTAAAAGGCGAGCTGCCTCTATTTGAAAAAGCGCAATCGCTGCAGGAAGAACTCATGATGCTTATGCCTGAAGAGCCTGGAAGCGGCGTCTTAGAGCAGGAGAAATATATTGTCAAGCAAGCGAAAAAAATTGCGTTGTTTGCTGCCGGCCTAGCTGCGCAAAAATACGGAAAAGCCATCGATCGTGAGCAAGAAATTCTCGTGAACGTCGCGGATATCGTCAGCAATGTATACGCAATGGAATCGGCCGTGCTCAGAACGGAAAAGGCCATTGCAGCACAAGGCGCTGAAAAAGCTGCGCAAAAGGTGCTGTACACAGAAATTTTCGTTCAAGAAGCCTTTAACGAAATTGAAGCGCATGCGAAGGAATCCCTTATCGCAATGGAAGAAGGAGACTCACTCCGCATGATGCTTTCCGCTCTGCGAAAGCTGACACGCGTAACGCCTAAAAACGTGATTCAGAAAAAGCGCGAGGCGGCGGCAGGCATTTTTGAGGCTGAGAAATATATTGTCTGATTGGCCATGAGCTCCGCATGCGCGGAGCTCTTTTTTAAGAAGCACTGTTTTAGGTTTTTAAAACAAACTGTGTTAAAATAACCTCGATTATTTTATTGAGGGGGAAGAAGATGTCGTTAACTTTTTACTGGTACCCTAAATGCGGAACGTGCCGCAAAGCAAAGAAGTGGCTTGAAGAGCATGGGAAAGAAATAAACGAAATACATATTGCTGAGCAGCCGCCAAGCAAAGAAGAATTAAAAGCGCTTTATGAAAAAAGCGGGCTGGATCTCAAGAAATTTTTCAACACGAGCGGCATGAAATACCGCGAGCTCAATCTCAAGGAAAAGCTGTATCACATGTCAGAGGACGAACAGCTCGAACTGCTGGCTTCAGACGGAATGCTGATCAAACGCCCGCTTACAACAGACGGCGAAAAAGTGACTGTCGGATTTAAAGAAGACCAATTTGAAGAAAACTGGGCTTAATGTAAATTTTTTTTGAAAAGTGTGGTATCTTCTTATTGTAGTGCTGTAAAAAATGGAGGGATTCAATTGAGCATACCAAAAGATTTGCGTTACTCAGGAGAACACGAATGGGTAAAAGTTGAAGGAGAAAAAGCCAGAATCGGAATTACGCATTTTGCCCAGTCCGAGCTAGGCGACATCGTGTTTGTCGAACTTCCTGAAGTAGGCGCTGAAATCAAAGCGGACGAGCCATTCGGCAGTGTTGAATCCGTTAAAACGGTATCTGAGCTTTATGCGCCGATTAACGGAACTGTTGTGGAAGTAAACGAAGATCTTGATGACAGTCCGGAATTCGTCAACGAATCTCCGTACGAAAAAGCATGGATGATCGTCGTTGAGCCGACTGACGCTTCTGAAATTGAAAAACTGATGACAGCAGAGCAATACGAAGAGATGACACAAGAAGACTAAAACAGGATAGCCGTAAAAGCAATTGGACACGCTAACGTTATGGGAGGTGTCCAATATGGCTTTCGACAAACAAAAGCTCGATGTCACCAACGACGTGACAGGCCGCTTTCAAAATGGCCGGCTCTCGTTATATCATGATAATGAGATGATCGGCCAAATGACAAGCATGAATGAATATGAGCTTAAGTCCGGTTATTCCTTTGAAAATGAGAAGTTTTATAAGACAGCCGATGTGGTCTCTGGTGACGACGCAAAATATGTAGATTGTGACTACGAAAACGGCTGGTGTTAAATGTTGGCGGTGAATTTCACTGCCTTCTTTTACAATCTGAACGTTTCAAATTTGACGCGGCAGGTGAAGAAGATGGATGAGCTGGAAAAGGTTATGATTGTCGAGGGGAAATCAGATAAAGAGAAAATCGAAAGCGTCCTGAATGAACCGGTGCGCATTATCTGCACAAACGGAACAATCAGCCAGCTGAAGCTTGAGGAATTGGCTGACGAGCTTTATGATAAAGACGTCTATATATTAGTTGATGCTGATGAATCAGGCGAGAAATTGAGAAAACAGCTGAAGCGTGAATTTAATGAAGCCTGCCATCTCCATATCGACAGAGCCTATAAGGAAGTAGCGGCTGCGCCCAGGCACCATGTCGCCTCTGTCTTGCTGCGTGCGAATCTGAATGTCCATACTATTTTTCTTGAAAGAAAGTCCCGAGGTGTATAGCATGAAAGAACTCCAAGAACACGAACTTGATCACATTGAAGATGATGTGTACCTTCTATATTTATATACTCCGTTTTGCGGCACCTGCCAGCTTGCAAGCAAAATGCTGACAGTGGTGAAAGAAATGCTGCCTGATGTCGCCTTCTATCAAAACAATGTCAATTACTCTCCGACATTTGCAAAAGCATATCAAATTGAAAGTGTCCCTTGTTTTCTGCTGTTTAAAGGCGGAAAGGTGGTCGAAAGAGGATATGCGTTTCATTCCGTTTCTTATTTATATGAGCTGATCAAACAAAAATCATCTTCCGCATCCCAATTATGACATATTTCTCAGCATATCCAACGAAATTGTCGTTCGTTTTATAAAGGGGTTCTTGCGACAGAGAGAGAAATGTGTATGTATGACCAACAAATAGGAGGTTGTACATATGGAGAAAGCGGAAGTTTTAGAAGATGAGTATCAGCATCTGTTTTTAAAACCCCTTTTGAATGCCTCAACATTGCTCATTACCTTTCAAGGAGAAGCAGAAGCCTTAACCGTCTCAATAAACGAACAGGGAGAAATGAAAAAAGTTTCTCCGCCCCAAACGTCCAACCTGACCTTTTACGGAAACCAAACGGAAATTATTGATTTATTGCACGGAGATATTTCCCTTCAGCACTTGATTCAGAGCGGAAGCCTCAAAGTAAAGGGGTCATTCAGGGCCCTGTTAAAGCTAGAAGCCATTCTCTGGCTGACAAATGGATTTTTTCAGAGGATTTCAAAGAATTGAAAAATAATAAATTATTATAATAGTAAAAGTTGTCATCATTTATTTTATTGACATTTAATCATTCGCCGTGCTATTCTACATTAAGAATTTCCGGACGAAAAAGACTATATATTTCTCTTATCAAGAGAGGTGGAGGGAAGTGCCCTATGAAGCCCGGCAACCATCAACACTGTTGAAATGGTGCCAATTCACACGAAGCGTTCAGCTTTGAAAGATGAGAGAAAGGCATTTTATATAAGCCTTTCTGCTCAAGTGTGCAGAAAGGCTTTTCTTTTGCAGAAAAAACCGGAAGATTTCTTAGAATAGTGTTAAGGCAGGTGATTGCTTTGATCAATCTTCACGATGTTTCAAAAGTTTACAAGTCGAAACATGGAGATGTCAATGCTGTCCAAAATGTCTCGCTTTCCATTAAAAAAGGTGAGATTTTTGGAATTATAGGATATAGCGGAGCTGGTAAGAGTTCCTTAATCCGTCTGCTGAACGGCCTTGAGAAACCAACCTCAGGAACCGTGGAAGTGGCGGGAACCAAGATTAATGAAGTAAATGGACGCGGTTTAAGAAAAGCACGCCATGAGATCAGTATGATTTTCCAGCATTTCAATTTGCTTTGGTCGCGGACTGTCAGAGATAATATCATGTTTCCTTTAGAAATTGCCGGGGTGAAAAAGAGCGAGCGGATCAAGCGCGCCAATGAACTGATTAAACTGGTAGGTTTAGAAGGAAAAGAAAAATCATATCCGTCCCAGCTGAGCGGCGGTCAGAAGCAGCGTGTCGGAATTGCCAGAGCGCTTGCAAACAATCCGAAGGTTCTTCTTTGTGACGAAGCGACATCAGCATTAGATCCGCAAACGACAGATTCAATTCTGGATCTATTGTCCGATATTAATGAAAGACTCGGTTTGACGATTGTGCTGATTACGCACGAAATGCATGTCATCCGCAAAATCTGCAACAGAGTCGCCGTCATGGAAAACGGTAAGGTGGTCGAAGAAGGCGAGGTTCTCGACGTCTTCAAAAATCCAAAGGAACAAATGACAAAACGATTTGTTCAACAGGTGACAGAGCCAGAAGAAACGAAAGAAACGCTTCAGCACCTTCTTGATGATACAGCATCAGGAAAAATGGTTCAGCTCACATTTGTCGGTGAGTCAGCTGAACAGCCTCTGATTACAGAGATGATCAGAAACTTCAATGTCAGCGTCAATATTCTGCAAGGGAAAATTTCGCAGACGAAGGATGGAGCTTACGGTTCACTGTTCATCCACATTGACGGAGACGAGGAAGAAGTGCAAAACGTGATCCGGTTCATTAATGACAAACAGGTGAAAGCAGAGGTGATCACGAATGTTTGAAAAATACTTCCCGAACGTCGATTTAACTGAATTATGGAACGCGACATATGAAACACTTTATATGACGCTGATTTCTTTACTGTTTGCTTTTGTCATCGGGGTCATCCTCGGCTTGCTGCTCTTTCTGACGAGCAAAGGAAGCCTCTGGCAGAATAAAGCGGTCAACTCTGTGATTGCTGCCGTTGTTAACATATTCAGATCGATTCCGTTCCTTATTTTAATTATTTTACTATTAGGGTTTACGAAGTTTTTAGTCGGCACGATCTTAGGGCCAAACGCTGCATTGCCGGCGCTGGTCATCGGCTCGGCACCGTTTTACGCACGTCTTGTTGAAATCGCGCTGCGTGAGGTGGATAAAGGTGTGATTGAAGCTGCTAAATCAATGGGCGCGAAAACGTCTACGATCATTTTCAAAGTGCTGATTCCGGAATCAATGCCGGCTCTTATTTCTGGAATTACGGTTACAGCCATCGCTTTGATCGGCTCAACGGCAATTGCCGGAGCCATTGGTTCAGGAGGCCTTGGAAACCTTGCGTACGTAGAAGGATATCAGTCTAATAACGCTGATGTTACCTTCGTTGCTACTGTGTTTATTTTAATCATCGTATTTATTATTCAAATCATCGGTGATTTAATAACAAATATTATAGACAAACGATAAGGGAGGATTTACATTGAAAAAGCTATTTTTAGGTGCATTACTGCTTGTATTTGCAGGAGTTATGGCTGCCTGCGGTTCGAATAACGGCGCTGAATCCGGCAAGAAAGAAATTGTCGTTGCAGCAACGAAAACACCGCATGCGGAAATTTTAAAAGAAGCTGAACCATTGCTGAAAGAAAAAGGCTATACGCTGAAAGTGAAAGTGCTTAGTGATTACAAAATGTACAATAAAGCTTTAGCTGATAAAGAAGTGGACGCGAACTACTTCCAGCACATTCCTTACCTTGAGCAAGAAATGAAAGAAAACACAGATTACAAACTTGTGAATGCCGGCGCTGTTCACTTAGAGCCATTTGGTATTTACTCTAAAACATACAAATCACTGAAAGACCTTCCAGACGGTGCGACAATCATCCTGACAAACAACGTTGCTGAACAAGGCCGTATGCTTGCAATGCTTGAAAACGCTGGATTAATCACTCTTGATTCTAAAGTGGAAACCGTTGACGCAACATTGAAAGACATTAAGAAAAACCCGAAAAACCTTGAATTTAAAAAAGTAGCGCCTGAATTAACGGCAAAAGCATATGAAAACAAAGAAGGAGACGCGGTCTTCATCAATGTAAACTATGCGATCCAAAATAAATTAAATCCTAAAAAAGATGCAATTGAAGTAGAATCAACGAAAAACAACCCATATGCTAACATCGTCGCAGTGAGAAAAGGCGAAGAAGATTCTGCAAAAATCAAAGCGCTGATGGAAGTTCTTCACTCTAAAAAGATCAAAGACTTCATCGAGAAAAAATACGACGGAGCTGTGCTTCCTGTATCTGAATAAGTCTGAAACCCCGGATGAGAAATCCGGGGTTTTTTCGCGTATTTTCCTAAAAGCTGCTCATAATAAAAAGGAATGTTAAACAGATGGAGGGATTTTCTTTGAATCAAGACAGAGGAAGCATGCAGGACGCGCTAAAACAATATAAACATGGTTTAGGCACATTTGAACAAAAGATGCCGCTGATGGGAAGGAAATTTAACGAGTTTACTGAACAGTGCTTTGCCGGGAATTCTCTGACTGAAAGAGAAAAACAGCTGATCGCCCTCGGAATCGCCATCAATGCCCAGGACGAATATTGCATGATCTATCATACAAAAGGCTGTCTTGATCAGGGAGCGACAGAAGAAAACATTCTCGAAGCCGTCAGTGTGGCAGCGGCATTTGGAGGCGGCGCAGCCTTCAGTCAAGGCGTGACAGTTGTCCAGCAGTGCATTGAGGAATTCGGAAACACCACGCATTAAGAGAAGGAATATTTCGAAAAACCATTCTCATTTGTTCTGAATGGATGCTTTCGTCTCATCTGCCGCTATTTCAAGCCATATCCTTTTTGCGGCATCAAACGCAGCACTGATACAATAGAAAGCAAATATATGAAGGGATTGATTCATTATTTGCAGCAGCCAGGACAGACTGAACCTCGATTATACGTCAGAAATGGAAAAAGCGATGCAGCTGTCACACGGAATTGGATACGAGGAATACGGACGCCGGCTGGAAACAAGAATGAAAGTAGAGCGGCAGAGAGAGCTTGATTATCAAAAAAGCAAGCGTATTTCTGCAGGAGCTTATTGAGAAAATCAATCTTTTAAAAAAGGGTGGGAATCCACTCTTTTTCTTTTTCAATCGCTTTAATAAAGTGCTGATCTTTGTTAAACTTGAGGAATGTGCGAGGCACGATAAAAAGTTGTATTTACTTTTCATTTGTTATAAAATTAGAATGAGAATAAAATGAGAATAATGATTATATATTTTGGAGGTATAGATATGGCTGCTTCAACATTAACGATCAAAGATCTTCACGTTGAAATCGAAGGGAAAGAGATCTTAAAGGGTGTAAACCTTGAAATAAAAGGTGGAGAATTCCACGCAGTAATGGGCCCGAACGGAACTGGTAAATCCACTTTATCAGCTGCTATTATGGGGCATCCTAAATATGAAGTAACAAAAGGCAGCATCACGCTTGACGGCAAAGATGTACTGGAGATGGAAGTGGACGAGCGTGCGCAGGCAGGCTTATTCCTTGCGATGCAGTACCCAAGTGAAATCAGCGGTGTGACAAATGCCGACTTCCTTCGCTCAGCAATCAACGCGCGCAGAGAAGAAGGCGATGAAATTTCTCTTATGAAATTCATCCGCAAAATGGACGAAAACATGGAGTTCCTTGAAATGGACCCTGAAATGGCTCAGCGCTATCTTAACGAAGGCTTCTCAGGCGGGGAGAAAAAACGCAACGAAATTCTTCAATTAATGATGATTGAACCGAAAATCGCCATCCTTGATGAAATCGACTCAGGTCTTGATATTGACGCTTTGAAAGTTGTATCTAAAGGGATCAACAGAATGCGCAGCGAAAACTTCGGCTGCCTGATGATCACTCACTATCAGCGCCTGTTAAACTACATCACTCCGGATGTTGTTCACGTTATGATGCAAGGCCGCGTTGTTAAATCCGGCGGTGCAGAGCTTGCACAGCGTCTTGAAGCAGAAGGTTATGACTGGATCAAACAAGAACTTGGCATTGAAGACGAAACTGTTGGCCAAGAAGCGTAAGCGTTAGGGGGATTAATATGACACTAGATACAAAACTATCCGTAGATCAGGAGTATCTCAAAAGCTTTTCCGAAAAGCATCAAGAACCTGCCTGGCTGAAAAACCTGCGCTTACAGGCTCTTGAACAAGCTGAGGATCTGCCGATGCCGAAGCCTGACAAAACTAAAATCACAAACTGGAACTTCACGAATTTCGCGAAGCATACAGTTGATAACGAACCGCTTTCTTCATTAGAAGATTTGACTGATGAAGCAAAAGCGCTGATCGACGTTGAAAACGAAGATAAAACATTATACGTACAGCGTGACCAGACGCCGGCATACCTTTCACTTTCTCAAGAATTGAAAGACAAAGGCGTTATCTTCACTGATATTCTGACTGCTGCTCGCGAGCACAGCGACTTGGTGGAGAAATACTTTATGAAGGACGGCGTGAAGGTTGATGAGCATAAGTTAACTGCACTTCACGCGGCTCTTGTTAACGGAGGAGCATTCCTTTATGTTCCGAAAAATGTTGAGGTGGAGACGCCGGTTCAGGCTGTTTATGTCCACGAAAGCAATGATACAGCTCTATTCAACCACGTGCTGATTGTGGCTGAAGACCACAGCTCTGTCACATATGTAGAAAACTATATCAGCACTGTAAACCCGAAAGACGCTGTCTTCAATATTATCAGTGAGGTCATCACAGGTGATAATGCCAGCGTGACATACGGTGCGGTGGATAATCTGTCAAGCGGTGTGACAACTTATGTGAACCGCCGCGGTGCTGCGCGCGGACGCGACAGCAAAATCGAGTGGGCTCTCGGCCTGATGAACGACGGCGACACGATTTCCGAAAACACAACAAACCTTTACGGTGACGGCACATACGGCGATACGAAAACGGTTGTTGTCGGAAGAGGAGAGCAAACAGAAAACTTTACAACACAAATCATCCATTTCGGTAAAGCTTCTGAAGGCTATATCTTGAAGCACGGTGTAATGAAAGATTCTGCTTCTTCTATCTTTAACGGAATCGGCAAAATCGAACATGGCGCTTCTAAAGCGAATGCGGAGCAGGAATCACGTGTGCTGATGCTCAGCGAAAAAGCACGCGGAGACGCCAACCCTATTCTTTTAATTGACGAAGACGATGTAACTGCAGGACATGCGGCATCTGTCGGCCGTGTGGACCCTATTCAGCTTTACTACCTGATGAGCCGCGGTATTCCGAAAGAAGAAGCAGAACGCTTAGTCATTTACGGATTCCTTGCACCGGTAGTAAATGAACTTCCGATTGAAGGCGTTAAGAAACAATTGGTTTCTGTTATCGAAAGGAAAGTGAAGTAATGAATATCACAGATATTCGTGAACAGTTCCCGATCCTTCATCAGCAAGTGAACGGACATGATCTCGTTTATCTCGACAGCGCGGCGACTTCCCAGAAGCCGCGTGCTGTCATTGAAACACTGGATAAGTATTATAACCAATACAATTCCAATGTTCATCGGGGCGTCCATACACTTGGAACCAGAGCGACAGACGGTTATGAAGGAGCGCGTGAAAAAGTCCGCAAGTTTATTAACGCGAAGTCAATGGCTGAGATTATTTTCACAAAAGGCACGACCACATCACTGAATATGGTGGCGTTAAGCTATGCGCGCGCCAACCTGAAACCTGGTGATGAAGTGGTCATCACCTACATGGAGCATCATGCGAATATCATTCCGTGGCAGCAAGCTGTCAAAGCGACTGGCGCCACATTAAAATATATTCCGCTGCAGGAAGACGGAACGATTTCTTTAAAAGACGTCAGAGAAACGGTCACAAGCAACACAAAAATTGTTGCAGTGTCTCATGTATCTAACGTTCTCGGCACGATCAACCCGATTAAAGACATGGCGAAAATTGCCCATGATAACGGGGCTGTCATTGTGGTGGACGGTGCACAAAGCACGCCTCACATGAAAATTGACGTGCAGGATCTCGATTGCGACTTCTTTGCACTTTCTTCCCATAAAATGTGCGGACCTACCGGTATTGGTGTGCTGTACGGAAAGAAAGCCCTGCTGGAAAACATGGAGCCTGCCGAATTCGGCGGTGAAATGATCGACTTTGTCGGGCTTTATGAATCAACTTGGAAAGAGCTTCCGTGGAAATTCGAAGCGGGTACGCCGATTATTGCAGGAGCAATCGGTCTCGGTGCCGCCATTGATTTTCTCGAAGAAATCGGTCTTGATGAGATTTCCCGCCATGAGCACAAGCTTGCAGCTTATGCGCTTGAACGCTTCCGCCAGCTTGACGGCGTAACGGTTTACGGGCCAAAAGAGCGTGCCGGGCTTGTTACATTTAACCTTGATGATGTTCATCCGCACGATGTGGCGACTGTGCTTGATGCGGAGGGAATCGCAGTCAGAGCCGGCCACCATTGCGCGCAGCCGCTGATGAAATGGCTGGATGTAACTGCTACTGCAAGAGCAAGCTTTTACCTGTATAATACAGAGGAAGAGATTGATAAGCTTGTGGAAGCTCTTCAAAAGACAAAGGAGTATTTTACAAATGTCTTTTAATGCAAACTTAGATACATTGTACAGACAGGTGATTATGGATCATTACAAAAACCCGCGCAATAAAGGGGTTTTAAATGACAGCATCGTCGTGGATATGAACAACCCGACATGCGGCGACCGAATCAGGCTGACAATGAAGCTTGACGGAGACATCGTGGAAGATGCGAAATTTGAAGGGGAAGGCTGTTCCATTTCAATGGCATCCGCTTCGATGATGACTCAAGCGATTAAAGGGAAAGATATTGAAACTGCCCTTTCCATGTCTAAGATTTTCTCGGATATGATGCAAGGGAAAGAGTATGATGATTCTATAGATCTCGGGGATATTGAAGCCCTTCAAGGCGTTTCAAAATTCCCTGCCCGTATCAAATGTGCAACCCTGTCATGGAAAGCACTTGAAAAAGGAGTCGCAAAAGAAGAAGGCGGCAATTAAAAGGATTGGAGTGAAAATGGATGGCTAAAAAAATGCCTGATATTGGTGAATACAAGTATGGTTTTCACGACAAGGACGTTTCCATTTTCCGTTCAGAGCGTGGATTGACAAAAGAAATCGTAGAAGAAATTTCTCGCATGAAAGAAGAGCCTCAATGGATGCTTGATTTCCGCTTGAAATCACTTGAACATTTCTACAACATGCCGATGCCTCAATGGGGCGGAGATTTAAACTCACTGAACTTTGACGAAATTACGTACTACGTAAAACCGTCTGAGCGTTCAGAGCGTTCTTGGGATGAAGTTCCTGACGAAATTAAGCAAACATTCGACAAGCTCGGTATTCCTGAAGCTGAACAAAAATACCTTGCGGGTGTTTCTGCTCAGTACGAATCTGAGGTTGTATACCACAACATGAAAGAAGATCTTGAAGCGCAAGGCATCGTCTTTAAAGACACTGACAGTGCGCTGAAAGAGAATGAAGATATTTTCCGTGAGCACTGGGCAAAAGTAATCCCGCCGACTGATAACAAGTTTGCGGCGCTTAACTCAGCTGTTTGGTCCGGCGGATCTTTCATCTACGTGCCTAAAGGCGTAAAGGTGGAAACGCCGCTTCAAGCTTACTTCCGTATCAACTCTGAAAACATGGGCCAGTTCGAACGTACACTGATTATTGTTGACGAAGAAGCAAGCGTTCATTACGTTGAAGGCTGTACTGCGCCTGTTTACACAACAAACTCACTTCACAGTGCGGTTGTTGAGATCATCGTGAAAAAAGGCGGCTACTGCCGTTATACAACGATCCAAAACTGGGCAAACAACGTTTACAACCTTGTAACGAAGCGTACGATCTGTGAAGAAAACGCAACAATGGAATGGATCGACGGCAACATCGGTTCTAAGCTGACAATGAAATATCCGGCTTGTATCCTAAAAGGCGAAGGCGCGCGCGGTATGACGCTTTCTATCGCTCTTGCAGGTAAAGGCCAGCATCAGGATGCAGGTGCGAAAATGATTCACCTTGCGCCAAACACATCATCCACAATCGTATCAAAATCGATTTCAAAACAGGGCGGAAAAGTAACGTACCGCGGAATCGTCCACTTCGGACGCAAAGCGGAAGGCGCCCGCTCTAACATCGAGTGCGATACGCTTATTATGGATAACAAATCAACGTCAGACACAATTCCTTACAATGAAATCTTAAATGATAACATTTCATTGGAGCACGAAGCGAAAGTGTCTAAAGTATCTGAAGAGCAGCTCTTCTACTTGATGAGCCGCGGTATTTCTGAAGAAGAAGCGACAGAAATGATCGTAATGGGCTTCATCGAGCCATTCACAAAAGAGCTTCCAATGGAATACGCAGTAGAAATGAACCGTTTGATTAAGTTCGAAATGGAAGGGTCAATCGGTTAATTGTTTCACAAAAAAGGACGTGACTGGTTTTCAGTCGCGTCCTTTTTGTATGAAGAAGAAAAACCGCTGGCCGCAGGACCCGCGGTTCTTTACTCCTCTTCTATTTCATGGTTGATAATTTGTTTTACAGATGATCTGCTGTTATTTTCTCTGTTCATCTCTCGCAATTGAGTATAAGCCATATCGAATTCCTCTTTTGTCATCTGCTTTGCGGCTAATGCGGAGCATAATATAGCAAAAGCAATTGGCATTGTATCAATGTGAATGTCGATATGGACTTCTGAGTTGCCGCTGTTTTTGATAGCAGATTCAGTAGTGGGTATCTCTTGTGCATGTCTGTTGATAGGAATGATATTTTCGTTCATTAGTCTTCCCCGTCTTGTGTCTGAGCCTGTGCCTGATCCTGGTCTGTGTTCACGCTGACCACGACTTTTGCATTACCGCTGTTTTGGACTTTTGCGACTGCCGCATCGCGTCTGTTTTCTTCATTTTCATGACGATTTTCGCTCATGGTATCATCCTTTCTCTATTGATAGTGACAGAATATTCGATAGGAGAGTAAAGAGATTGGACGAACTTCGCGGTTTTTCCACATTAGGGCAAAAGGTCGAAGGAAAGCATTTGATTTGGTAAAATGAATAGATATCATAATAGAAAAGGTGTTTGCATATGAAATCGTACATCATCATCGGCGCAGGAATTCTCGGCGCTTCGACGGCTTATCATCTCGCAAAATCTGGCGCTCGTGTTACTGTCATTGACCGGAAAGAGCCGGGACAAGCGACTGATGCGGCGGCGGGGATCGTCTGTCCTTGGCTCTCACAGCGCCGTAATCAGGATTGGTACCAGCTTGCAAAGGGAGGAGCACGGTACTATACGGATTTAATCCATCAATTGGAAGAGGACGGAGAAACAGATACGGGATACAAGCGTGTCGGTGCGATCAGCATTCATACTGATCCGGCGAAGCTCGATAAGATGGAGGAGCGGGCGTATAAGAGGCGGGAGGATGCGCCGGAGATCGGTGAGATTACCCGCTTGTCCGCGAGCGAGACGAAAAAGCTGTTTCCGATTTTGGCTGATGGCTATGAATCGGTTCATATCAGCGGGGCCGCCCGCGTGAATGGAAGAGCGCTGTGCCGGTCGCTTTTAAGCGCTGCGGAGAAACGCGGCGCAGAGATCATCAAAGGAAATGCATCCCTGCTTTTTGAAAACGGAACAGTCACCGGCGTGCGAACAGATACAAAGCAGTTTGCGGCAGACGCGGTGATTGTGGCGACGGGGGCATGGGCCAATGAAATCATGAAGCCTCTTGGCATTCATTTTCAAGTGTCTTTTCAGAAAGCGCAGATTATGCATTTTGAAATGACAGATGCAGATACAGGATTCTGGCCGGTTGTGATGCCGCCGAGTGATCAGTACATTCTTTCGTTTGATAACGGCAGAATCGTAGCTGGCGCTACACACGAAAATGATGCTGCTCTTCATGATCTGCGGGTGACAGCCGGAGGCCAGCACGAAGTATTGAGCAAAGCGTTAGGCGTTGCACCGGGCCTTGCTGATGCCGCTGCCATTGAAACAAGAGTGGGCTTCAGGCCGTTTACACCGGGATTTCTGCCGGTCATAGGGGCTGTGCCGAATGTTCAAGGCCTGTACGCTGCTAACGGTTTGGGTGCTTCTGGCCTGACGATGGGGCCGTTCTTGGGTGCAGAGCTCGCAAAGCTAGTTCTCGGAAAGCAGACAGAATTAGACCTTAGCCCTTATGATCCAGCCGGAGCACTTGCATAATAAGTAAGAGCATGACAAACAAATAGTATAAAGCTGTTCTGGCTTTTCTTTTCTGTATGTGTTAGCATTTATCTTTAATGAAAAAGAGGACGTGAACTGATTTTGATAAAAATTGATATCCCCGCACCGAATGTCACCATCACTGAACGACAGCAGTCAGCTAATGATAACGAGCCGAAAATAAAGGCGATATACGGCTTCATCGACTTTCACCAGATCCCACGGGATAAAGGCGGCATCTTTATGTTTTATAACATTCATGACGAGCTGCTGTTTGTCGGTAAAGCCAGAAAGTTAAGACAGAGAATTAAGAAGCATTTTGAAGACAATGTCTCACCGATCAAACATCACAGAGACGAAGTATATAAAATTGAAGTATGTGTAGTCGATGATCCAATGGAAAGAGACATTTACGAAACCTATATCATCAATACACAGCAATCGAAGTACAATGTGGACAAGGTATTTTTTAAATAAGAGACGTCAGTCTGCGGATTGAACAGCGAAGCCAGAGCTTAAATGAAGTTCTGGCTTTTCATTTGGGCATTTTTTCACTTATAGGTCTAGTCTACAATTATTGAGAAATTTCAGAAAATAATATTGACAATCCTGGCTGTGGACTTTAATATAACAATATATAATGTTATATAACGTTATATAATAAAAATGGGGAGTGAAGGATTTGAGTCAGGCCACAGCAAAAGTAAATCGTGAGGTTCAAGCTTTCTTGCAGGATTTGAAAGGGAAAACCATTGACCATGTATTCTTTGTCGCATGCGGAGGATCTTCGGCCATTATGTACCCGAGTAAATATGTGTTTGACAGAGAGTCAAAATCAATCAACTCCGACCTTTACAGTTCTAATGAATTTATTCAGCGCAACCCTGTTCAGCTTGGCGAAAAGTCTCTTGTTATTTTGTGCTCGCATTCGGGAAATACCCCGGAAACAGTCAAAGCTGCTGCGTTTGCGAGAGGCAAAGGCGCACTTACGATTGCGATGACGTATAAGCCGGAGTCTCCTTTAGCGCAGGAAGCGCAATATGTTGCCCAGTACGATTGGGGTGATGAGGCGCTTGCGATCAATACGAACTATGGCGTTCTGTATCAAATCGTTTTCGGAACCCTGCAAGTTTTAGAAAACAATACGAAATTCCAACAGGCAATTGAAGGCTTAGACCAATTACAGGCTGTGTATGAAGAAGCCCTTAAGCAGGAAGCTGACAACGCAAAGCAGTTTGCAAAAGCTCATGAAAAAGAAAGCATTATTTATACAATGGCAAGCGGTGCAAACTACGGTGTCGCTTACTCCTACAGCATCTGCATTCTCATGGAAATGCAATGGATCCATTCCCACGCCATTCATGCCGGAGAATATTTTCACGGACCGTTTGAAATTATTGATGAATCCGTGCCGTTTATCATCCTGCTCGGTTTAGATGAAACAAGGCCTCTTGAAGAGCGGGCGCTTACCTTCTCGAAAAAGTATGGCAAAAAGCTCACTGTGCTTGATGCTGCATCTTACGACTTCACTGCAATTGACGATTCAGTTAAAGGCTACCTTGCTCCGCTCGTTCTCAACCGTGTGCTGAGAAGCTATGCAGACGAGCTGGCAGAGGCGAGAAATCATCCTTTATCTCATAGAAGATACATGTGGAAAGTTGAGTATTGATCTGAAAATGAGGAACCATTATGCATTAGACTATAATGTTATATAACATTATAGTCTAATGTCCAGAGGAGGCCAACCCTTTGAAGAAAATATTGTTGTTCTTGATCATTGCAGCTGTCAGTATGTTCACCATTGCGGGCTGTTCGAGCCAAAGCAGTTCAGCGGACGGAAAGGTGACATTGAAGTTTTTCCACAGATGGCCGAAGGAGCCGGAAAAAAGTTATTTTGAAGAAGTTGTGAAGGAATTTGAAAAAGAACACCCAGATATCGATATTCAAATTGAAGCCGTTTTAAATGACTCCTATAAAGATAAAATTAAGGTCATGCTGGGAACCACCAGCCCTCCTGACATTTACTTCTCTTGGAGCGATGAGTTTGCTTTTAAATTTATCAGAGGCAATAAAGCACTTGATCTCTCGTCCTACTACAAAAATGACACCGATTGGTCATCACAGCTCGTTCAATCGCAAATTACACCATTTACTTATGAAAACAAGCAATATGGCGTGCCGTGGCAAATGGACGCTAAATCATTCTTCTATAATAAAGACATTTTCCAAAAGCTGAAACTTGATCCCCCGAAGACGTGGGATGAATTAATCAAGGTGTCAAAAAAGCTGAAGGAACATGGCTACACACCGATCAGCTTCGGAACAAAGGCGACTTGGACAATCTCGCACTATATCGGCACGCTTAATCAGCGGATGGTCGATGAAAAAACACGGGAAAAGGACTATAACGCCAAAACGGGTGAATTTACTGATGAAGGCTACGTAAAAGCCCTTGAAAAGCTTCAAGAGCTGACGCCTTACTTTAATAAACATGTAAACTCCGTCGACCATGAATATGTGAGACAGCAATTTAAGAGCGGAAAGTCGGCGATGATATATGCGGAAACAGCGGAAATCAAGTTGGTTGAACCGGTTAACCTCGGGATGTTCCCATTTCCTGAAATCAGCGGGCAAAAAGGATCTTCAGAAGCATTAACGGGAGCGCCGGAAGGATTCATGATTTCCTCAAGAACAAAACATCCGAAGGAAGCGATGGAGTTTTTGCAGTTCCTGACGTCGAAAAAAATGGGCGAAAAGCTCGTGAAAGATGTTGGAAAATACAGTGCGGTGCAAGGTACGGCTACTGAAGAAAATTCAACAGCCACTCAGCGTGAAGCCGTTCAGCATATTGTTGACGCTAAATCAATGGTGCCATGGTTTGATATGGATGTCGATGTTGAAGTCGTAGATGCGTACCTAACGAGCGTCCAGCAGATGCTTGGCGGCGACATGACACCGCAGCAGGTGATGAAAGCCGTTCAAAAAGCAGCAAAGCAGGCGAGGGCGTCAGCTGAATAAATCAAAGAAAAGGTGAAGCTTCGCACCTTTTCTTTTTATAAAGGAGATGAGATACCCTTGGTCAATCAAAATAAAATAATCCCCTATTTGTTTTTGGTGCCCGCTCTCGTTTTTTTACTTTTCGTTTATATCCCGATTTTTGAGAATGTCTTCCTCAGCCTGTTTCAGTGGAGCTCTTTTTCTCCGGAAAAAACGTTTATCGGCTTGAAAAACTATGTTGAATTGTTTCATGATCCTGTCTTTTATCAGGCGCTTACCAATAATGTGCTTTACGCAGTGATCTCAA
Source organism: Bacillus sp. ATD (assembly GCF_050585765.1). Lineage (NCBI taxonomy): Bacteria > Bacillati > Bacillota > Bacilli > Caryophanales > Bacillaceae > Bacillus > Bacillus sp. ATD. Next base: position 666,741 of record NZ_JBOBQH010000001.1, read on the forward strand.
TTGTATGCCAGGTATTTGGCGGTTTGATTTTGGCGGCGGTGCTTGAGGATAAGCTGGTCAGAAAATGGTCGCCGTTTTTTCGTACCGTTTTCTTTTTGCCGGTTGTCATCTCCATGACGGTGATCGCGCTTTTGTTTGATTTTATTTACAATCCGGAGACAGGGCTTTTGAATCAGCTGCTTCAGGCCATCGGTCTTGATCAGCTGACGAGGGCCTGGCTCGGAGATGACAGCACAGCTATGCTTTCTGTCATTTTTGTGTCCCAGTGGCAATCTGTCGGTTATATTGCGATGCTGTACATCGTGTCGATCCAAAAAATACCGGATGAACTGTATGAAGCGGCCCGGCTTGACGGCGCGGGGAAAATTCAGCAGTTTTTTCATATTACTATTCCACAGACGAAAGAGATGTCTTTTGTTGCTGTGGTCATGACGCTGACTGGGGCCTTTACGGTATTTAATGAGCCGTACATATTGACAGGCGGCGGGCCGGGAAACGCGTCAGAAGTCCTGAGCACGTTTTTATATAAAAGTGCCTTTACAAAGGATATGATGGGCTACGCCTCAGCGATTGCCACTGTCGTGTTAATCATTACGCTCGCATTGTCGCTCATGCAAATGAAGTTCTTTAAAACCGGAAAGGAGGAGTAACAGATGCTGCCTCAGAAGAAGACAGATTCGTTCAGATTGGAGCCTGTGCCTGACCAGCACATTGAGGTCAAAAGAAAGACTAGGCGAAAATGGTACATCGGAGAAACGTCTGTGTGGGTTTTTCTGTTTCTTTATTTGATTGCGATTGCCTATCCGCTTCTATGGATGGTGATGAGCGCCTTTAAAAACTCTGACGATATTTTTGAGCACAGCTGGTCGCTGCCGTCTTCGTGGCATCCGGAAAACTTTGTGTCCGCCTGGAACCAGGGGATTTCTTCTTATTTTATGAACAGCGTCATCGTTACGGTGCTGACGTGTGTGATCACTGTCTTTATCAGTGCATGGGCGGCGTACGGCCTTTCCCGGTTTGAGTTCAAAGGAAAAGGATTCTTTTTGGTGCTTTGTCTTGGCGGTTTGATGCTGACGCCGCAGGTCAGTCTTGTGCCGCTTTATTCTATTATTCAGTCGCTGGGCCTGTACAATACGTATTGGGCATTAATCCTGCCGTACGCGGCTTACCGGATCCCATTCACCATCATATTGATCCGCTCTTATTTTCTTTCTATTTCAAAAGAATTAGAGGAGGCGGCTTATTTAGATGGATGTACAAGTTTCGGAGTATTTTTCAGAATTTTCTTACCAATGAGTGTGCCGATTTTAGTGACATCCGGCATTTTGACGGCTTACCATACGTGGAATGAGTTTATGTTTGCGATTATTTTCATAGATGATGAGAATTTGCGGACCATTCCAGCTGGGCTGATGCAGTTCAGAGACGCGCTGCAGACTGATTGGGGCGTCCTGCTGGCCGGGTTAACGATTTCAGCCGCGCCGATTATTATTCTATTTTTATTGATGCAGAAATATTTTGTCCGCGGGATTGCAAGCGGCAGTGTAAAAGGATAAAGGAGGAAGCACTATGAAATTGATTGCGGTTGGAGATAATGTTGTCGATTACTACCAGGATCAAGAAACATTTTACCCGGGAGGAAATGCCTTAAACGTTGCTGTGCTTGCCAAGCGGCTCGGGCATGAGTCTTCTTATATCGGAATCGTTGGCAATGACGAAGCCGCGGCACATGTGTTGAACGTTCTCAAGCTGGAGCAGGTCAATGCAGATTATATCCGCCAGGCGCACGGAGAAAACGGGATGGCGATTGTCACTCTTGATGAACAGGGGGACCGTATTTTTGTCAGATCAAATAAAGGCGGCATTCAGTCTCGGCTTCGCCTCGCGTTTCAGGAGAAAGATGTATCTTTTATCAGCGGGCATGATCTGCTGCATACGAGCGTGTACAGCAGGCTTGAGAACGATCTTCCGCAGCTGTGCGGGCTTGTCCCGGTCTCATTTGATTTTTCAACCAATCGGGAGGATGATTATTTGAGGAGGGTCTGTCCTTATGTGACATATGCGTTTTTTTCAGGAAGCGATTTGAGTGAGTCGGAATGCGGCGAGCTTGCCAAAACAGCTCATGGGTACGGAGCCAAAATGGTTTGTATGACTCGAGGGGGCCAAGGTGCAATCATGTCTGCGGGTGATCGAATCTATCATCAGCCGATTGTGGAAACTGATATAATAGATACACTTGGAGCGGGAGATTCTTTTATAGCAGGCTTTTTGACTGCCTTTTGCGTGAAGCAGGATATAATGTACGCTTTGCGCCAGGCCGCCGAAACGGCTGCGAAAACATGCGGTGTGTACGGAGCTTTCGGCTATGGCTATCCTTATCGCTTGGAGGACGGGGGAAGCAGTGAAAAAACGAGAATACTATAAGCAGTGTCTCGTTTTTTATGCCTGTTATGTGTAGGGACTGTTGATGGTAAAGGTGACACGGTTTGTGTGCATCAAAAACAATGAGCAATAGATTGGCTGGTCGTTTGATGTAAAAGCCGTTTTATCAATTTCAAACAGCGCATCCCCGATATCACAATCCAGGTATTTGCTTTCCTCCTGTTGGGCATATACAACGTTTAATAGCTTCGTATTGTGCGTGGGTACAACTTTGTATTGCTGTTTCAAAATATCATGCATGGAGACGCCGTCAGCAATAAAGGTATCAATGCCGGGAAACAAATCAAGCGGATAATGCGTCACTTCAAAGGTGAGAGGCTGATCATCGTTATAAAGAATCCGTTTTAATTCAACGACAGGGCTCTCGGGATGGATTTGAAGCTTTTCGGCGATAGGCTTTGGCGCTGGAATGATGTCATGGGACAGCACTTGGTGCTTCGGTTTTTTGCCGGTTGATTCCATAAATTCCGAGTAGCCGTTTACAGCGATCAGTTCTCGTTTTAATTTAGGGCTTTTAACGAACGTTCCCTTTCCCTGCTGCCTGATGAGATAACCTTCTTCGACTAAATCGAGAATGGCTTTTCTGACGGTGATGCGGCTGACGTTATACTTGCTGCAAAGTTCGCTTTCGGTAGGCAGCTTGGCGGTTGGGGAATACACGCCCTTTTTGATGTCATCAGTGATGATTTGTTTTAGCTGAATGTATAAAGGTGTAGAACTTCCGTTGTTTAACAAAGGGTAGCCTCCTTTTAACCTATTATTTATATTATAATGTATTATGACGTTATAATACAAATTTACATTTTTTATTTTAGAAATATAGCAAAAATGGGAATCGATTACTCTAAAAATAACAGAAAGACCAAGTTGTTTCCAGTGACGAAATAACGATCAAAAGATAGGGGGAATGTTCTGATGGCTTCATTAACATTCGAACACGTCAAAAAATCATATCACTCACAATTAACCGTGAAGAACTTTGATTTAGATGTAAAGGATAAGGAGCTATTGGTGCTGGTGGGGCCGTCAGGATGCGGAAAATCAACAACGCTGCGGATGGTGGCTGGATTAGAAAGCATTTCTGAAGGAAATCTTCTCATTGATGGGGAGCGGGTCAATGATCTTCCCCCAAAAGAACGTGATATTGCAATGGTATTTCAAAACTATGCGCTTTATCCGCATATGACGGTTTTTGATAATATGGCGTTTGGATTAAAGCTCAGAAAGATGGCGAAACAGGAAATTGCCGAGCGGGTTCATGCGGCAGCCAGAATTTTAGAAATTGAACATTTGCTGAAGAGAAAACCAAAGGCGCTCTCCGGCGGGCAGCGGCAAAGGGTGGCGCTTGGGAGATCGATTGTAAGGGAGCCGAAGGTCTTTTTAATGGACGAGCCGCTTTCTAATCTGGATGCAAAACTAAGAGTGACGATGCGGACAGAAATCAGCAAGCTGCACCAGCGATTAGAGGCAACGATTATTTATGTCACGCATGACCAGACCGAAGCAATGACAATGGGAGATCGGATTGTCGTCATGAATGAAGGGGAAATCCAGCAAGTGGCGAAACCTCATGACATTTATCATTACCCGGCAAATCTGTTTGTCGCAGGCTTCATCGGCTCTCCCGGAATGAACTTTTTAAAAGGCGTTATAGAACAGCAGCATGGCGAGCTGTTTTTCACAAACCCCTCGATCCGTCTTCATATTCCTGAAGAAAAAGCAAACCGGCTGAAGGAAAACGGATATGCCGGAGAGCAAATGATTGCCGGAGTCCGGCCGGAGCACATCACACAAATGACAGGAAATAAACAGGTGTTTGATTCAGTGTTTAAAGCAAAGGTAGAAGTGAATGAAAATCTGGGCTCAGAGCTCATTGTGCATGTCATGGCTGGGGGCGAGCGGCTGACGGTTCGCCTGGATGGAAACACGCGAATCGCAGCAGGCGATTCAATCCAGCTCACAGTGAAAATGGATCACGTCGTCTTTTTCGATGCGGAAACAGAAGAGGCTGTGTATTAGGAAAGGTGCTCCTTTTTAGGAGCACCTTTTTCTTACGGCCAAATCTCATCCGCCCATTCAGGGTGGTCGATAAATGGGTTGCGGTTGTGTTGATATTTCTCATAAATGATTTCATTTCTTTTCCGCTCACGGTCGTCAACCGGATCCTGCTTATTCCACTCGAGCAGGACAGATTGTTTGCCATGATAAGGAGCTGAGCCATTGCCTGTCTTATCATTAAGCTCAAGGTCAGGGTAGCCGTCATCACCCTCGTAACGGACAGCCATGTAAAACAGCATGCGGGCAACATCGCCTTTCACATCATCACGGGGCTCCCATGAATCGCCGTCATAATAATTTCCGGGTGCCTTCGCATATTCAGTGCCGCCATTGTCAAAATCCATATTTCCTCTGGCGCTGTTAACTTGAACATCAGCCGGGCGCAAATGATGAATATCAGTACCAGGCCCCTTGCTCGTACCAAAATCGCCATGGGATTTCGCCCAGACGTGCTCGCGGTTCCAATCGCCGACATTGCCGCCGTTCAGGTTTTTGGGCCGCGATTCATTCGTATAGAGCAGGATGACGTTATTCCGATTAGCCGGGTCTTCATCGGTTTCTTTCAGCGCGTTCCACACCTCGCTGTAGGACAGCATCGTGTGTCCGCTGATGATGCGGTGCAGGGCGCTTTTTAGCGAGTCTCCTGTTTTGCCTTCAGCCCCTTCATAATAGGTATCTGTGTCAGCATAGGGTGCAGCGGGGGCGGCTAATGAGAGAAGACTCCCTGTTCCTGAAGGGGAAGACGCCAATCGGTCATTAAGGTTTAATGCGGTTTGCCCGCTTGCTGAAGCTGCCGGCGCAAACCATCCGGAAATCAAGAAAACACAGACGAGCGGCAGAAACCATGCTTTTTTTGTCATCACTTGCCCTCCTTTTATGAGATCATGTCTATTATCTAAAATTGACATAAAGGATAGAAGTGTCATTTTGTATATTTTTCATTAAAATTGTAAATTAGTTCCTTTGGAGGAGGCGGAAATGTTCTGTTCCCATATCCTTAGGTCCTGTTTTTGCAAGCTGCCGCCATTTCTGTTTTTACCGCCTCTCCTCCCAAGCTTAGCTCGTACATATGAAAGGCAGTTTGACCCTCTCTTTCGCTCTTGCTGGCTCTCTTCTTTACCGTGTTTTCTTTTGACTTCTGACAGGTAGGGTGAACCTGATTGCTAGATACTGTGACTAAAAAATAAACGTTTTTTTGGTTAATATGCCAATGAACTATCATGTTCCTCCTTCTATAATGAAGTCACTATAACGGCCAGAGGGGGGAGTACATGGAAAAGCAAAAGCTTTCAGTAAAAAACAGCATCACAGATTATATTGAATGGCTCGCCCAATACGGTGCGTCCGCGGACGGCGGCGTAACGAGGCTTTTATACACAAAAGAGTGGATGGACGCACAGCTTGCCGTGAAAACAGAAATGTCTTCTTTCGGGCTTGAAACAAGATTCGACGATGTCGGGAATGTGTTTGGAAGGCTTTCGGGCACCCAGTCTCTGGATGAAGTCATTGTAACCGGTTCACATATCGATACTGTTATCAACGGGGGGAAATACGACGGCGCCTATGGTGTTTTGGCGGCAATGCTTGCGATAAAGCAGCTCAAAGAGGTCTATGGAGCGCCGAAAAAAACACTCGAAGCGGTATCCTTATGTGAGGAGGAAGGCAGCCGTTTTCCACTGACCTATTGGGGATCAGGGAATATGACGGGTGTTTTTTCATTACAGGATGGAGCAGAGCCAAGAGACGAATCAGGAGTCTCACTGCAAACTGCGATGCATGAGTGCGGTTTTGGCAAAGGCGTGTTTCAGCCGGCATATCGGACAGATATCAGCGCTTTTGTTGAGCTTCATATTGAACAGGGGCAGACGTTGGAAATGTCAGGCCGGGATCTCGGCATTGTGACAAGTATTGCGGGGCAGAGGCGATATCTCGTCACGCTGGAAGGGGAATGCAATCACGCGGGAACCACCTCCATGAAATGGCGCAAGGACCCGCTCGCAGCCAGCAGCCGTATCATTCATGAGCTGCTGCTGCGGTCGGAGGAGCAGCCGGAGGAGCTCCGTCTGACATGCGGAAAAATAACGGCAGAGCCCAATGTAGCCAATGTCATACCGGGACGCGTCCAGTTTTCAATCGATATTCGCCATCAGCATCAGCACGTGCTGGAGCAGTTTCATAAAGACATGGTTGCTTTGATCAATGGTATTTGCCATCAAAAAGGAATTCGCCCCGTGATTGATGAATATATGCAGATAGAGCCTGTGCCGATGGACGAAAGGCTGAAGGCTGCGGCTTTTGAAACAGCATTAGAAAACGGCATCAGCTGTGAGGAAATGGTGAGCGGAGCTGGGCATGACGCGCAAATGATTGGAAGGCGTTATCCTGCTTGTATGCTGTTTGTGCCAAGCCGGGGCGGCATCAGCCACTCGCCGAAGGAATATACCCCAGCCAGACAGCTTGAGATCGGCGTCCGCGCACTGACTGATTTATTACACAAACTGGCTTACTGATAAAGGAGGAATGGCTGTGTCAGGCAGAAGAGAATTATGCACCCCGTTAAGAACGATTATGACGCCGGGGCCTGTTGAGGTTGATCCGCGGGTATTAAGAGTAATGAGCACCCCGGTTGTCGGCCAATTTGATCCGGCGTTTACCGGTATTATGAATGAAACGATGGAGATGCTTCGGGAGCTGTTTCAAACGAAAAACCGCTGGGCATACCCGATTGACGGCACTTCACGGGCGGGTATTGAAGCAGTGCTGGCTAGCGTAATAGAGCCGGAAGATGATGTGCTCATTCCCATTTACGGCCGTTTCGGTTACTTGCTGACTGAAATCGCCGAGCGGTATGGGGCGAATGTTCATACGCTTGAGTGCGAATGGGGAACGGTTTTTGACCCGGAGGACATCATACGGGAGATAAAAAAAGTGAAGCCAAAAATTGTGGCGATGGTGCATGGAGAAACATCGACAGGACGGATTCACCCGCTGAAAGCGATCGGTGAAGCCTGCCGCACTGAGGATGCATTGTTTATCGTCGATGCAGTCGCAACGATCGGGGGCTGTGAGGTCAAAGTCGATGAATGGAAGATTGACGCTGCTATCGGCGGGACGCAAAAATGTTTGTCTGTGCCATCAGGAATGGCGCCAATTACATATAATGAGCGGGTGGCGGATGTGATTGCAGCCCGCAAAAAGGTGGAGCGCGGGATTGCGACACAAGCTGACAGGGCAGCACTTTCGGAAAAACGGCCAATTACAAGCAACTACTTTGATTTGAGCCAGCTTGAGGATTATTGGAGCGAAAGACGGCTCAATCATCATACAGAAGCGACGACGATGCTGTACGCCTTGCGTGAGGGGGTCAGGCTGGTGCTTGAAGAAGGCCTTGAGGCACGTTTTGAGCGGCATCGGTACCATGAAACCGCATTAGCAGCAGGAATAAAGGCAATGGGGCTAAGATTGTTTGGAGATGAAAGCTGCAAAATGCCTGTTGTCACCTGTGTTGAAATTCCCGGGGGCATCGATGGCGAGTCTGTCCGTCGTGTGCTGCTGGAACAATTCGGTATCGAAATCGCCAGCTCATTCGGCCCGCTCGCAGGGAAGATCTGGAGAATCGGCACGATGGGCTACAGCTGCAGAAAAGAAAATGTGTTATTCGTGCTTGCCGGTTTAGAGGCTGTGCTTCTCAGACATAATGCAGGTATCGAAGCAGGAAAAGCGCTCCAAGCGGCGCTTGATGTATATGAAAACGCTGGCCGCCAGGCAGCGGTGTAAAGAAAAGCTTGCGGACATCCGCAAGCTTTTTTAAGTTATCATTTCGTGTTTTCTCCAATTTGATTTTCTTCGTTTGACTCTTTTTACAAATCCTCTTTCTATGTGTTTCATTTTCTGACAAATCATGAGTCATTTTCTCTTCCATCATCTATTCTTTATACAAGTTACCTATAAATCACGCGGAACTCGTTGTTTCTCACAGCAATTTTTGAGAGGAGGATGCAGCATTGGGAAATTTCCACACGGTGTTAGACGCGCTCCTGGAAGAACAGGAGGAGGCTGTGCTGGCGACCATTGTTCAGGTTGAAGGCTCCGCATATCGAAAAGCAGGCGCTTCTATGCTCTTTAAGAAAAGCGGCCAGCGGATTGGCTTGCTGAGCGGCGGGTGCGTGGAAGAAGATTTATGCCAACGAATCAGTGCGCTGGGCGATCAGCTCACGTCAGCGCTGCTTCTCTACGACATGCGGGCGGAGGATGATCTGTCCTGGGGCATGGGAGCCGGGTGTAACGGCATGATTCATGTTCATGCGGAGCGAATCACTCAGGAAAAAAGGCGTCACTATGAAAAAGTGAGGGAATGCCTTCATTCAGGCAAAGCTGTCACTTCTATTGTAAAGATTGAATCCTCCCATTATTTATTTCTGACGGAGAATGGGCATTTTGGGAACTGGCCGGACGCGCCTCTGCAAAATATTCAACGTACTGTTTCAACGCTTCATTTACCGCATTTCGATCCGCCAACTACCATGTTTATTCAGCGAATTGAACCGAAACCGCGTCTCATTCTGTTCGGGGCGGGACCGGATACTGTACCGCTGGCCAATTTGGCGGCTGATACAGGGTTTTCTGTTATCGTGACGGATTGGCGGCCCGCTTATTGCACATCCTCTCTTTTTCCAAAAGCGGATCAGCTGATCACCGCTTTTCCTGAACAAATGCTCAGCGAATTCCAATTTTCTTCGCATGATGCAGCAGTTGTGGCAACCCATCATTATCAGCACGATCAAATGATCATCAACTTCTTATTTTCTCAAAATCTCCATTACATTGGACTGTTGGGTTCGGCAAATCGTACAAAACGGCTGCTGAACGGAAAACAGCCTCCGTCTCATTTTTACAGTCCGGTCGGGCTGGACATCGGTGCGGAAGGTCCCGAGGAAATTGCGGTAAGTGTAGTTGCAGAAATCATTCAAACAAGAAAACGGGTGGCGGTTGTATGAGAAGCCCCTATCTGGTTGGGGTATTTCTCGCTGCCGGCAATAGCAAAAGAATGGGCCAAAACAAGCTGGCTTTGCCGCTAAAAGAAGAAACCATCGGCTCACTTTCTTTGAAAACAGCTCTGTCGTCCCGCCTTGATCATGTGCTGGTCGTCGAGCGGGCAAAGCATGCCTCCCTTGAGTGGATAGGATCGCCATATCAAGCACCGCCTTTTCAAAAACGCTGGAGCCTGCATGTTTGTCAAGACGCGGAAAAGGGTCAGGGGCATTCAGTCAGCAGCGGGGTGCGGAAAGCAGAAAGCATGGGGGCGGACGGCGTTGTCATTTTGTTAGCCGACCAGCCTCTTCTTTCCGTTGATCATCTCAATGCCCTTGTGGCACTGGCTCCTGAGTCATTTGCCGTGTCATCATTTTTAGGGGCGTTCACCCCGCCAATTTACTTCTCATCGGCTTGTTTTCCTTATGTAAAGGGGCTAAAGGGAGATGAAGGGGCTCGCAGGCTCCTGAAAAGCGGACAGCTTGGAGCAGGTGCGGTTTTGGAGGCAAAGGGAAGCGGTGAGTTGAACGATATTGATACACCAGAGGAATATGACATGGTAAGGAGGGCGATGGCTTGAACGGCCAAGTGACCAAAGCAAGGATGAATATTCAATTGTGGAGGCCGTCAGCGCTTGATGAGGCCTATTCGCTTTTGCAGCAGCTTGCTCCGGATGTATGTGCCGCATCGGGAAGCACGCTGCTTCAGCTTCAGTGGGACAAAGGAATTTTGCCGAAACAGCACCTTGTCAGCCTTGAAGGGATTGACGAGATGCGAGGGATAAGCGTCAGTGGCACCCACGTGTCGATCGGGGCGCTGACCACACTGAGTGAATGCAGAAAGAACCCTTTGATCAAGAGCGCAATTAGCTGCTTCAGTGAGGCTGCTTCCGCTGTCGCCTCACCTGGAATCCGCAGCCAGGCGACAATTGGCGGAAACATAGCGAGTAAAATCGGTGATTTGATTCCGCTTTTGCTTGTGCTTGATGCTGAGCTTATCGTGTATCAAAAGGAACAGATCAGGCTGCCGCTAGGCGCTTGGCTCGTGGATGGAGACTTTAAAACGGCTATCGTTACGCGTGTCATCGTCCCGCGGGCGGAGGGAGAGCGTGTATTTTACCGCAAGCTTGGGAGGCGTCAGGCTTTTACAGGAGCGGTTGCTGTTGCAGCCGGACGTTTTTTGAAAGACGGCGGCATTCGTCTCGCCGCTGGCCATGCCGATATCACACCTGAAAGATTATTGGACAGCGAAGCGAAATGGAAGGCACCAGGGTGGGACCCGCATGAGCTGTACAAAACACTTATCCATGAGCTGCCGTTTTCCGCAGATGATTTTATGTCAGCGGCATACAGAAAAAAAGCCGCTGCCAACGTCATCATGGCAGAGCTGATGGCTGAGGGAGGGGAATAAATGATCATCAACAAACCATCAAGAGTCAGGCCGGATGGAAGGGAAAAGGTCACAGGGGAACTGAAATATATGACCGATCTCAGCTTTCCAGGAATGCTGTATGGCAAAGTGCTGAGAAGTGCTTATCCTCATGCAGAGATTGTGTCGATTTGCACGTTGAAAGCTGAGAAAGTGGAAGGTGTGCGGGCCGTCGTCACGCATAAAGACGTTCCCGGCTTAAACCGATTTGGCATTGTCATCCCTGATCAGCCGGTTTTATGCGAGGACAGGGTGCGGCATGTCGGAGATGCGATCGCCGCAGTTGCTGCGGAAACGGAGGAAATCGCGGAGGCTGCGCTGGAGCTGATTTGCGTTGAGTATAAAGAACTGGAGGTCATTGATTCACCTGAAAAAGCGCTTCAGCCGGGCGCGCATAGACTGCACGAGGACGGGAATATCCTGCACAGCGCGTTTTTTTCAAACGGTGATGTGGAAGAGGGTTTTCGAGCATCTGACACAGTCCTTGAAGAAACCTATGAGCTTCCGCGGCAGATGCATACGTATATGGAAACGGAGGGAGGCGTAGCCGTTCCGGAGGATAATGGGGGCTTTACGATGTATGCAGGCACGCAGCACGGCTATAAAGACCGGTTCCAGCTTGCCCGTATTTTTGACATTCCTGAAGAGAAGATCAGGGTTGTGTCAAGTCCGATGGGCGGCTCATTCGGAGGGAAGGATGAACTGAATATCCAGCCGTATGCTGCACTTTTGGCCTTGAAAAGCAGACGCCCGGTCAAAGTTCATCAAACACGAAAGGAATCTGTACGTTCTGGCATTAAGCGCCATCCGATGAAGATTACGATAAAAACGGGTGCGGATCATGCAGGAAATCTATTGGCGCATGACGTGAAAATTGTGGCGGACACAGGCGCTTATGCTACGCTCGGACCGGCAGTTCTTGACTTTTCTGTCGAGCACGCGGCGGGGCCGTACCGTATTCCGAATATCCGGACTGAAGGAATATCTGTATTTACGAACAACGGGGTGGCTGGAGAATTTCGCGGTTTTGGCGGCAACCAAATCACATTTGCACTCGAAACCCATCTAGATCGTCTCAGCAGCATGCTCGGCATTGATCCGCTGGAGCTGAGAGGAAAAAATATCAGAAATCCGCATGACTTGGGGCCGCTTGAGCATCGGATTGCACCAACTGACGGAGCGGCGCAAGTGTTGGACACCATTTCTAAATCTCCCATTCTTGGAAGAACAAGCCGGAAATGCGGGTATCTGCAAAGAGGCACGGGAGCGGCAATCACAATGCACGGCGGAGGGCTGGGGTATGGCCGAATGGATGCGGCAGGAGGCCGTTTGTCCCTTTCGAGTGAAGGCAAAATCACTGCTTCGTTTGGATTTGAAGAATGCGGACAGGGGATTCTAGCAGCGATTGAACAGATTGTCATGGAGGAGTTAGGTTGTGCCGCGGAGGATATTTCCATTGTTATTGGGGATACCGCAAAAGTACCGAAGTCAGGCTCCTCCACAGCATCCCGCGGCACAAGCATGGTGTGGCACGCGATCCAGCGTTTGAAGAAGCCGTTTCTAGCTCAGTTGAAAAAACGGGCGGCAGAATGGAGCGGCTGTTCAGCGGAAAACCTTATTCCCGGCGCTGCAGGATTGCGTGACAAAAACACAAAGGCGCTCGTGGTGACGTATAAGGAGCTGGCTGAAAAAGGCCCTTTGTCAGAGGAAACGGCATTTGAATTTCCAACAACGCCTGATCCTGTAGTGGGCGGCCATTTTCTTTACTCATTTGGAGCGGCTGCCGTTGAGGTGGAGGTAGATCTGTTAACAGGCGATGTCAAAGTGATAGATTGTGAGCATGCTATTGCAGCAGGTCCGGTTGTCAGTCCGCAGGGTTATCGAGGTCAAATTGAAGGCGGCGCTGCCATGGCGCTCGGCTATACGCTGATGGAGGAAGCGAAAATGACGGACGGACGTTATGCGGCGGAAAATCTCGATCACTATTTGATTCCCGGAGTCAAAGATGTTCCTGACATGAAGCTGACCGCAATAGAGGACTTAATGAAGGGTGATGCATATGGACCGCGCGGTGTTGGCGAAATCGGAACGATCGCCATCACTCCAGCTATTGTAAAGGCCATACATGATGCGGTCGGATGCTGGATAAATAAGCTGCCCATTTCAAGAGAAGAACTTCTTAACGCGATAGACAGGAAGGGGATGAAAGAATGGACGTAAAAGAGGCCGGGCCGTTTTCTGTAAAAAAGGAACAGTTGCGGATGACCGTGAATGGACAGGAGTATGAGGTTGCAGCCGTTCCTGCGACACGTCTTAGTGACCTGCTTAGAAAGGAATTTCAGCTGACCGGGACAAAGGTGTCCTGCGGAATCGGCCGCTGCGGAGCATGCTCCGTTTTAATCGACGGAAAGCTGGCCAATGCGTGTATGACGATGGCTTATCAAGCAGACGGCCACTCCATCACAACCATCGAGGGGCTTCAAAAAGAAGAGCTGGATATCTGCCAAACCGCTTTCTTAGAGGAAGGCGGTTTCCAATGCGGCTACTGCACCCCGGGCATGACGATTGCCCTTAAAGCGCTGTTTGAGGAAAACCCGCATCCGGCTGACGAAGACATAGAAGAGGGGCTGGCGGGGAATTTGTGCCGGTGTACCGGGTATGGCGGGATTATGCGGTCTGCTTGCAGGATTAGAGAAGAGTTGAACGGAGATAGACGGGAGTCCGGCTTTTAAAAGCCGGATTTTTTTAGCCTGACATTTTACTATGAAAAAGCGGTCAGACAGCGTGTGGGAAAACATACGGTACATTTCGTAGAATTGATAGCTCCAGCTTCACATAGCAAAGACGCCATAAAAACTTCTTATGGCGTCTGCCGGACAGGGAGGTGCTGATACCGCAGAGGATAGGCAAAGTCAAACTTAATAACCGCTAAAGAAAGAAGCTCCAACAATGATTAACAAAATGAATAGCACTACGATTAAAGCGAAGGAGCTGCCGAGACCGCTTGAATAACCAGAGTTTCCGCCAGAGTATCCACCAGAATTGTAGAATCCCATAATGTCACCTCCTTTAGTGGAGATAGAATAAGATATGCCAAACGATCATTTTCGACATAGATTTGAGTCTAAAAAAGAAAAAATGAATTTTTTGTCTAAAGGTGTAAGAGAGATTAAACACTATTAAAACAGACTCAAATGATGCTGCATATCAGGAGGATGATGTTTGCGTTCTGTTTGGAAAAAAAGTAAATCATAAAGAAGGACCAGCAGGGGATTTGTCCCTGTTGGCCTGAGTATGGCGGGATTAGGCTGCGGGAATGTGACAAGAGATGGTCTGTTTTTGTATGATGTTATCCGCGGATATTATCCCAACGAAACAAACGGACAGCTGCAAAAGCCAGAAGTGCAGTTGAAGCGATTAAAATAAGATAGCTGAATAACACGCCAAGAGATGGATTGTCTCCATTTAAATAATAACGCAGAAGTTCTCCAAAGTAGGTGAGAGGGATAAATTTCGATACTGTTTCAAGCCAAGAGGGAAGCAGGTTCATCGGCATAATTAATCCGCACACGATTAGCAGAGGGGCCAGCATGCCACCTGAAAGCCCATTTACAGCTTCAATAGAGAGACGCATGCTTCCCACAGTATAACCAAGTGCAAACAGCATGAGAAGCCCGATAAGTGAAACAAGCATGATTTGAGGGATATTCTGTGCTTGTAACATTCCATTGAAATAAGCGATACTAAGCAGCGCAACAAGTTGAAAAGCTGCTAAAACAAAACGAGCGCATATTTGAGAAAGCACAAAGGTCAGCTTTGATGCTTCAGTTAAACCAATTAATCGCAAAGTTCCCTGGTCCCTCATTTGTATGATAGGAGTGGAAGTTCCGTTTATAGCAAGCGTAAAGAATGCCATCACAATAATGCCAGGAATGATAAACTCAAATAAATCTGTACCGACTCCCGTAGAGCTGGAGAGAACACCAAACATAATCAGGAATAGAAACGGAAAGGCGAGAACCATAAAAAAGGTTAAAGGATTTCGAATCAGTTCTTTTATATTCATGAATAGAAGCGCAGAAAAAGCACGTTTATTCATCATACCAAAACACCCTCTCGTATTTTCTTTCCCGTAAGCTTAAGAAAAACATCTTCCAAGGTTCCCTGTTCAATGCGGATGCTGGACCACTCTGCGTCAATCTGTTTGATAATCGAAGAAATTACATTTTTGGTAATGGGTTCGGCCACGATTTCAAGCTCGTAGCCAATAGGCAGTGTTTTTATTGAAGATTTTTTTATTTCGGGAATATTTTTCAATTGAGCCACTTTTTTCTGATCGGTGTACTTTAGGAACAAGCGCTGCTGAGGACAATGGGTTTGTATTAAATCTACCGGCGTTCCGAGGGCGGCAAACTTCCCGTTATTTAAAATAGCAGTACGGTCGCATTGTGTATAGGCCTCTTCCATTGAGTGTGTTGTTAAGAAAACACTTTTCCCATTTCCCTTAAGGGATTGGATAATATCCCAGATTTGCCGGCGTGAATGAGGATCTAAAGAGGCGGTCGGTTCATCTAAAAACAAAATATCAGGATCAGATATAAGTGCAATGCTGATCAGCAGCCTTTTCCTTTGCCCCCCTGATAGTTTGCGAGTGGGTTTGTTCATCATGTCTTCTAAACCTACCAGCTTTAATATTTCTTTAGGAGATCTTGATTTATTATATAAGGAAGAAAATAATTTCAAAGTTTCTCCTACTTTCAAATAAGGAAATAGAGTGGTTTCTTGAGGCTGAACCCCAATAAATGGACGGATTTTTTCAGGCTGTTTCAATGGGTTGTAACCCATCACTGAAACTTCGCCGCCGCTTGGTTTGCGCAATCCGATGATAGATTCTAAGATTGTTGTTTTCCCCGCTCCGTTCGGACCTAAAAGCCCAAAAACTTCCCCTTTTCTCAAATCAAAAGAAATTCCCTTTATGACTTGATGATCCTCGTAAGACTTATTTAGATTTTGCACGGTGATAGGTAAGCTGGACTTCATGTAACTGTCACACTCCTTTAATGTTTTGGATAGAGAATGTAGCCTTCTTTTCTCAGGCATAAGATATGCCTGGGACGTTTTACATCTTTCTCGATTAGTCGTCTCAGCCGATTAATATATACATACAATGCATTCTTTGTAGCGAACCCTTCCTCTCCCCACGCATATTTTATGAGTTTGGCTTTGGATACTGGTCTGCCGTTATTGACAGCTAAACAATGAAGCAAACGAAATTGAATTCTGGAAAGGGGAATAGTGGAATTTTCATTCACCAGCATTTCACGTTCAGAGTCTAATAACCAATCGCCAATTAGAAGCATTTCTCTTTTTGTGTAATTAATCTGAATCTCCTCCTTTAGATAAGACAACTGAGACGTATGATTTCATTAGCATATACGGGAGCAAAGACAATTCAGTTCAGATGAAAATGACAAAACTTATAAAATTAGGAAAAAAGTATTATTAATCTTAACGTATATTAAGGTTTTCGACATAGATCCAGATTGATATATCTAATATAATAAATTCATAGCATAGAATTTACGTTTTTTTGAAAAAATGGAGGTGCGTGAATGGCTCATTCGTTGGAAAAACTAGTACAGCCTTTAGGAGGATTTATAAACAGAGTATCTTCCCTCCCGACCTATCCTGGTGAACCTGATTTCCCAATTCAAGTTGCATCTACGGGAGATATTTCTCAGTCTCTGTCCCATATATCAAGCTTAAATCCGGGGAAGTCGTTGACGGGAGATATGGATGGTGCAGGAGGATCACTTCACGAAAAAGATAGTCGAATTAAAGCGATTGCTGAAGCATTAGAACGATATTCCAGCTGTGTGTATAGTGAGGAACAGTTTATTTGGGCAACAGCTGAGGAATTAGAGTCGAAAGCTTTAGATTTAAAAAAAATTCCCATCTGCTCAGAAACTGAACGATCTCATCCCCGCTGCCCGGTAAATAAACCATTATTAGATTCTCCGTTGAGGTGGGTAAAGGGCATGTCTCTTCACACACAAGAAGAGACATGGATTCCAGCCATCATGACCTATTTGCATTTGCCGGCTATGAGCCAAGGTGAGCGCTTTTGGCTTCCGATTTCGACCGGCTGTGCTGCACATACCTCTTATGAACAAGCTCTTGTAAATGCGATATGTGAAGTCATTGAAAGGGACGCGATCTCTTTAACTTGGTATCAAGAACTTCCTCTTCCTCACATCATCTTTGATAAAAAGCCAGATCAAGAAATGACTGAATTTTTAAATAAAACATTCGAGAATGGAAATATCAAGCAATATCTGTTCGATGGTACAACGGACTTAGGCATTCCAACCATTTATTCCTTGCAGCTGACACCCGATAATAAAAAACTGGCTGCCTTGATTATGTGTGCGACTGATTTAAATCCTCATAAAGCAATAAACAAAGTTATGAGGGAAGCCGCTTCTTCACGCATCGCCATGATGGCAGAGCGCCCTGCGCCGCAAGATATAGATGATTTCTACAATGTGTTCCACGGCGCGACCTATATGGGGAAAGCTGAAAGGCTGCATGCCTATGATTTTCTAGTACATTCGCCGAATCAATCCAATCTTTCAGAATTACCAAACCTTGAGCAAGAAAATGCGGGAGAAAATTTAAAATTTCTTTTAAATCGTCTTGAGGAAAAGGGACTTGAGGCATTTGCAGTTGATCTGACAACCGATGAAGCCATTCATGCTGATATGCGCGTGGTTCGTGTCATTATACCCGGCCTTCAGCCTTTGTCCTTCAGTTACCGCTGCCGTTTTTTAGGGCACCAGCGTCTTTATGAAGCAACAAAAGCGATGGGTTATCCGGTGAAAACGGAGAGCGAAATTAATGCTTGGCCTCAGCCGTTTGCTTAATAAGGAAGGAGATTTTATAAATGAAACCCATTCATATCATGACAACAGGAGACTTTGGCAGGGAAGTCGCACAGCAGCTTTCTAAAAAAATCGATCATATTGTGATTACGCCTTTAAACGAGCCGCTCTACTTATTGCCGTCAGACCGTTTTCCATCTGCTCGATTGCATATCTTTGCCTCTTGGAAATCATCTTCTTTTATTTCAAAACAGCTCGACCAGCTTTGTTTTAAATGGAATGAACCGTGGATTCCCATTACTATGGATCATCCGTATATCAGAATAGGCCCGCTTGTTATACCTGGTGAAGGGACATGCTACCATTGTTTTGAATCTCGTTATTTACAGCATTCACCGGTTCCTCAGTATGTCAAAAAAATAGATGCATATTATCATAGCCATCCAGACGCGGGACCAAAGGGATTTTTACGCAGCTTTGCCGGCTGGTCAGCCGTTTTCGCTTCGACAATTATAAAATCAATTGACGAGAATGAGCAATCACAATCTGGGCGAGTTTGGCAATTAAACATGCTGACAAGAGAATCCTTCAGTTCACAAACCATATCAGTGCATGGCTGCCCGAGATGTGGATTAAAACGCTCTGAAGAAAACCGCAGCGTGGCACAGTTATCTGAAGACCTTCAATCATTGTTAAGTCATAGAAGAGGGGAAGTGCTTACGAAATGAAACCTGCATCAGTCATGTCAGCTGAGCAAGTTGGCCATGCGGCTTACTTTGACCCGAATTTTCGATTGCCTAAAAAGCCGCGCTTAATCGCAAGTCTTCAAATGATTCCGGATCAAGATTCTATGTTATTTCATGGAACAGAACATTTGCAGGTGCTGAAAGGAAATGCTGTTACGCGCTTTTTGCCAAATCTAATACCATTTCTTAATGGTTCGTATACCATTAAAGATATTATGGCGGAGTTTGACCAATATTCTCCAAGAGACATCAGCAACATTCTTTCTTTATTGTTCATGCGCGGTTTGCTTGATGATGCGGAAGGTGATGAAGGGATAGATACAAGCTGTTTTGAGCCTGATGTTTACCAATTTTTTCAGCGAAGTACTGATTCGACAAGAGTAAACAGAAGTGCGGCAGAAGGATTACATAAATTGAAAACTGCTGAGATTCTGCTATTGACTGATTCAGAGCATGGCAAGATCCTTCATGAGGAACTTGTATATATGGGAGGAGAAAATGTTGTAACAGCACGGCTCTCAGATGAAGTGAACATCGATCATGCCGCCCTTGTGATTGTCTTCTGCACCAATCCTTTGAACCACAAACAATTAAGGTCATTGGATCATATCTGCCATGAAAAGAATATTCCATGGATACTCACACGAGCAGCAGAAAATGTCGGTGTTCTGGGGCCATATTTTGAAAAAAATGAAACAGCCACTTATCGAGACTATCAAATAACAGTTGAATCAGAAGATGGCCAAGGCAAACCAAGCCTTGAACATATTGAAATGTGGGAATATTATTCTGCGGTTGAAATTGTTTATTTCATTACGAGGCTTGCTCCTTCTGCAACCGGAACAGAGTATCTCACATTCCGATTCGATGATTGGACGTGCACCAGCAAAAAGGTCCATCCAAGACCGGACGGCAGTTGCTGCACCGGCGACTCCGAGAATGAGCTTCATCCTGTATTGCAGTTTGAAAATGCAATTGCCTTTCCATCAAAACATTTGATTAACCCTAAAAGTCATCAAGTCCATTACAACCCAAAAAACTTGTTACTAACAAATGAAGCAAAAAGCTATCCGAGTGCTGCCTTATATGAGCTGCCGACCGAAGAGCTTTTGCCGCAGCCAAAAGGCGGTTTCCTGAAAAACAGAATACAGCCTATGTTTGGAAGAGAGGAATTGAATCTGGAAGCGTTAACTCGCTTATGTTTGACTAGCGGTGGGTTAAGAGACGCAGACAGCGGCCAGGCAACTGGAAAAGTGCAGAGGTGGGCGCCAACCGGGGGCAACTTGGGATCTTGCCAAATTTATATTCTTGCCCTGTCAGTAAACGGGCTAGCTCCTAACTGCTACTTTTACCAGTACTTGGATCACTCGTTGGCAAAAGTCGGTCCATCATTAACAATAGAAGAAATCAAGAAGAAAATAACTGATATAACAGGCCTAAAAGAAGACAATCTTCCAAAGGCGCTTGTTCTCTTGACAGGGGCTTATGAAAGAGTTGCCAGCAAATACAATGGTTTTGCTTATAAAGTCATTCATTTAGATGGAGGGGTCGCTCTATCACAAATGCAAGCTGTATCTGCAGGTCTCGGGATAAAAGTAAATACAATTGATCAGTGGAATGAGCAAGCGCTTTTATCCTGTTTTGGAATCGATCCTAAAAAAGAACCGGTAATAGCTTTAGCCGGATTAGATGACGGATGGTGATGACAATGGCTTCTTTTGAACCATTTCAGCTGATAGACAAATTAATCGAAGAAACGAAAACCTTTCATCTTGACTGCGAAATCGATCGTGCCGTAGAGGGACAGCAACAAGAGAACTTGAATACAAGGGAATCATGTCTGCTGCCGGAAAAACAATTTGAAGGCAAAGAACTTTTTCACATATTGAAAGAGCGTACCGCCACTCGATTTTATGATCAGCATGCAATTGATTTGAGTGATTTGGGGACGATTTTAGCGACGGTCAAAGAAGAAGATAACAGAAATTGGACGCGCCAGATCGGCCAGGGAATTGATATTACGGTATCTGTTATCACGTGGCGTGTCCAAAATCTGCGGTGTCCATTCTTCTATGATTATTGCGCCGAAACGCATTCTTTAAAGCCTATGGGCGAGATACCGGAACAAGAAAAAGCGGATGATTGGTTTCTCCAAAAAGAATTTGTGTATGCTCCTGCCATTATCATCATTAATGGGAAAATGAATCAGGCGGTAAAGCAGTACGGCGGACACGGCTACAGGCATTTGATGGTGCGCGGCGGCGCAGCGGCTCAAAATGCTTGGCTTTCTGCGTTAACACTTGGACTTCAGGGAACGATTTTTGCTGGCGCCCTTCCTAGACCGCTAAGGGAATACACGCCTATTGACGGCCGGCATCGTACTCAACTGTGCGCGTTCTCATTTGGAAAACCGCTATCTTTTTCTGAAAAATAAACCTTCTTCAAAGCACATAACTTGAAAGGAGGTGATAAAGATGGAAGAGAAAAAAGTTGAACTGGAATTATTTGCAGAAGAGCTTGAAACGCAAATGGATTTTACAATGGGGCCATTGTCGACTTGGGCTTCAGCCACAACTGTTGGCTCAGCTTCGTGCCCTGGAAGCACAGCTGGGACGGCATCAACGGCATCATCACTTTCTGGATAATAATACATTCATTATTTAAATCCAATAAAAGGAGGTTTACTAATGAAAGAGAAAAAAGAGTGTGAACTGGAACTCTATGCTGAAGAAATGACAGAAATCCAATCATTATCTGGTTTCACTACATCAGCAACATTCGGTACAGTTGGGTGTGCGGGTTCATCGGCTTCAACGGCCGGCACGATCTCATCATACGGCGGATAATAAGGGGGAAATGAAAAATGGAAAAGGATAAAACTCTTGAATTGGAGCTTTTTGCAGAAGAACTGCCGGAGCAAGTTGATTTAGCAACGATTGCGGCATCTTTCAGTTCTACGTCATCAGTCAGTACGGCTTCATGTCCGGGAACAACAGCAGCTTCAGCCGGCACGATCAGCTGCTACGGATGATTCAAATAGGAGATGTGTATGTTGAAGGTTAACTGCGAGCAAACAGAAAAACTGGAACTCTTTGCAGAGGAGCTGCCGGCCCAAGTGGACATGTCGTCTATTGTCTCGACGATGTCGACAGGAGCTTCCTATGCATCGTGGACGACGTTTGTCTCCACAATAGCTACCATTTCAACGGTAAATTAGGATGTTATCAACCTAAAAAACATGAGGCGGTGACATTATGTCTGAAAAGGATACTACTATTAAAACATTGGAATTATACGCTGAAGAGCTGCCGGCCCAAGTGGATTTGGCGACTGTTGCAGGAACAGCTAGCACTGCTTCCTCTTTTACAACAGCTTCATGTCCGGCAACTACAGCGTCAACTGCTGGCACAGCAAGCAGCTACGGGTGATCAGCCCTTATTTAGACAAGTAAGGCAAGTGCCTGTTGCGAGCAGGCGCATGTCTTACTTTCCTTTATCTATTATACCGTATTTGTATGTTAATAAAAGGAGTTTAATGATGCCATGAACAACGGTCAAGTTCAATACCAGTACGATGAAGAACTATTGGTCAATCCCCTCTATTTAGGTGAAGGAGTCGAGTTGTTAATAGGCGCCAATGAAGAACCCATGTTGTTTGACAAACAGAATGGGAAATATATCAGGCTTTCAAAAGTTGGCTTGGAGATTTTTCACTTAATGGATGGTTCAAACACGGGCCAGGATATAGTGAATCAACTAGAAAAAAATTATGCAAATTACGGTAACTTTCCTGAAATTGTCTATATGTTTTTTTCATCTTTAAGAAAAGCCAATGTCTTAAATATAAAACCGCTGCCTGAACATCAGGTGAAGCAGGCAATTCGCCGCGCAGCTGATAAACCGATGCTTCGATTACCATTGGCGAAGTCTCTCAATAAATCAACAGAAACACTGCTTCATCTTTACCATTCTATTCCCAATATGCTTCAAAAAATAACCTTTTATATTCTGTTTTTTTGTGCCGTTTCTTCCTTTATTATGCTCAATGTGACAGGAGGATGGCAGATCGAATGGTCTTCCATTAATTGGATTTTTTTGGTTTGTGTCATTGCTTTTCATTTGATTATTCATGAAATGGCTCACGCCTTAGTAACGAAAGCTTACGGTATCACCATACGGGAAGCGGGTGTCGCGCTACTCTATTATTTTATTCCAGTTGCGTACGTTGACCGGACAGACACCTACCGGCTCAAAAGCAAGAAAAGCAGAATTCATATCGCGCTAGCCGGGCCGTATTCAGATTTGTTAGCTTGCGGTTTGTGGGCAGCCGTCTCAATGTTGGCTCCTCAAGGCACTATAAGCGAGACAGCGCACCTTATTTCATTTTTGCAAATCCTTTTTGTTCTTAGTAATTTAAATTTACTGCTTCCTACTGATGGATATCACGCGGTAGAGGCTGCTGCAGGGGAGTTATCACTGAGAAAAAGAGCCTTAACATATTTGCTGCATGTAAGCACGTTTAGAAAGCCTCCTGCTTACTTACAGCATGTGGCGAAAAATAGAAAAATCATTTACGTTACCTACAGTTTAGTCTCACTTACTTATCTTTTTTGTTTGCTATCGGCGTTTTTCTTTCTTTTACGAAATGCATTTGGATATATGGGGTGATGTATCATGAAGGGACATGTAGCGCCTTTTGTTATGCTGAGGGCTGCCGGGGGCAGTATCGATAGCTTGGCATGTGTTGATGTAAAACAGACATCTGAAAATATAGAAAAGATTTTGAATTTGGAAACAGAAATTGAAGTAATGAAGGAGCCTCTAAGCGACATTTTCTTTCATCTGATTTCCTGTCTCAACGATGATGAAACGAACTTTCTTCGTTTTCTTTTAAAAGTAAAACGAGATATCTTTAACAGCCGTCCTTTTCAAATTGATGATAAAAATAGAAGTGAACTGCAGAAACGATTGACTGTTTCTGATTATAAATTATTTAACCGCTGGTATATGGCCGTTCACGACAGACAAAGGTATATGGAAGATACCAAACTAATTTTTGAGAAAGAGATTGAAGAGGCTGGCCAACATTTAGCGAATGAAATGGAAAATGAAGAATGGCAAAAAGGATTGGCGCTGGCAAATCCGAAATATCTATCCGCTTATAACAAGAAAAAGGCTAAACTATGGAGGCCCCACAAACAATACGCACGCACCAGTATGTCTTATTTAGGAAGAATAACGATGAAAACAAGCCCATTCAGTACGTTTACCAAGATTGGCTTGACCTCTTTTTCAGCTGATAACACGCCTCCTGATACAAATAATCAAAAAACGAACTTTTGCAGCATTTCTAAGTCAATATGCAGTGAACTTATTTTTGAGATGGCGCAGCATAACGAATTATCCCAGTACTTGTACTACGAAAAAAATCAAACCCTCCACACTGATAAAAAGAACAATATGCGGCTGCTGAAAAGCTCTTACACCATTTTAAACGGGTTTGCATGGCGTGAAGATAAGATGGTGTCAGAAGAAATTTCGTCAGAAGAACAATTGAAGGTGATCAAATCTCTCCGTTCAGGGAGTTATGCGGAGATACAGGAATTGCTGAAAAATACTTCTTTTACAATACCTGACTTGTCAGCTGAACAATGGATCAAGCCGGTACTTCCTTTTTCGAGAAAAACAGAAAAGCCTTTGCTCAGTTTATATCATTTCTTACAGCCGATACAAACCCAAAAAGCAAGAAGGATAGCAAGAATTGTGAAATGGATGAACCATTGTGTAGAGGAGCTTGCGAAAAGCGGGCCCAAGCAAAGACTGCGCTATCATCAGTTCATTTACAGACTGTCAAAACGTGCATTCAGTGAGCTTACGGATAAAATACCGAAAAGTGTAATAACTGAAAAGCTTGTTTACGAAAATGTGAAATGGATAGAAGATCACCCGCCGTTAGGCCAGCAGGTCAAACGTGATTTAGAACAGCTTTCTGGACAGTTGAGAAAGCATCAATTCCGGACCCATCTCTATGATTTGTTGTGTGAGCACTTCATAGAGATGTATGGGGAAGGAGGCGTATGCCATGACATTCAGGAGTTTTTGTATCAGTTTGAAATGAGGAAAGATAGGCCCCGGCTGATTAAAAATGCCTTGCGGAAAGATAAAAAGACAGCTGTAAATCTGGAGGAGTCCAGAGTGTTTGCCCCGTGCAGCGGCAGCTCAGTTCCCCCAAGTGCGGTTGTGTTTTATCAATTAGCAGCAAATAATGGCAGTAAAGACATTTCCAATGGTGACTACCAGCTTGTTATCAACCAGATCAGTTCCGGTCTGGGGCTGGTACTCCGCTTTCAATCAATGTTTAATGAGGATCAGAGAAATTTAAGCAGTCTTACAAAGCGATGGATTCATGTGATGAACCCTCACTCAGATATCGTTCATTTTCCGATGATCTCAGATTTCAGCAATTTGCAAACTGATCCAGGTATTACAGCACAGTCCTTAAGGTGGCTTGGTGAAAATCCAACAGCGGATCAAAATGATCTTTTGTTAAATGATCTGTTATTGGTGCATGATCCGCGCGGTACGCTGGCATTTGTAAACAAAGAGGGGCGCCCTGTTGCTCCTATGTATTTTGGTGCTGTGCCACAGCACATGATGCATGGGCCTGTCTCATATTTATTTACCATTATGAACCCATGGATTAATGCTTACCAAACCAATTGGGTGACATCACCACTATTTCCTAAATCACCTCCGCCGGAAAAAGTAGAATTTCATCCGCGTATGCAGGAGGGGAGGATTGTACAAAGGCGTGCCCGCTGGCGGATCCCGGTATTCTTATTCCCTTTAAAAGAGAATCGAGAGAGTGACTATGCATACTTTATACGAATGAAAGCATTTCAAAAGAAGTACAGCCTTCCGGATGAGGGTTTTCTTTCTGGAGAGAGAACAAGTGTGATGCTGAATCCAAAACAAAGAAAACCAATGTATCTGAATTTCAATAGCTACCATTCTATCGCAGCTGCTGTAAACACGATTGTTGAAGATGACCTTTTGTCTATAACATTCACTGAAGGACTTCCTAATCGCCACCAGCATTGGCTGGAAAATGCTGAAGGGCGCGTAGTTGCTTCTGAGTATATGTCTTTATTCCAATGGCCTGTTGAGAAAAGGCAAGAATCGGCTATAGCTAATGAGAAAGGGGTTTTTATATGAAGGAATGGGTGTTTTACAGCATTTATGTGCCGAGGGCTGAGTATTTAGAAAATATTATCATTAACATTGTAACGCCGATTGTTAAGCAGGTAAAAGACAGTGTTCAAGTACATAAGTGGTTTTTTATCAGATACATTGATATGCAAGGGCCTCATATCCGTTTGCGTTTTTTAGTAAATGAAGACGATATTGATATCGTTGAAGAGATTACGGAAGAGCATTTGAACAGCAGTCTATCTAAAGTCCTGGCTGAACCTCTTTCAGAAATGAGCCGGCTGCTGCCTGTCAAAACCGATACTAGAAATTTTGAATCCGGATTCCAACAAGAGGAATATGAGCCGGAGTATGAAAAATACGGCGGCATCCAAGGCGTTAATATAGCTGAAGACATCTTTCAGTCTTCGAGTGAATTGGTTCTTTCATTATTGAATGATCCTGGATTTAAAGATCATGACCGTTTTGATTTCGCTCTCTTTCTTATGAAAAAAACAGCGGAACAAGCTTCTTTATCATTAGACCAAACACAGGATCTTTGGGAGAGCATGCTGCATTATTGGAGCGGAGCTGATTATACTGATGGAATAACCTATAAAACGAAGCTGAAGGAGGCTGCGGAAAAACGGATTGATGTAATAAATGTTGTCATAGAAAAAATGCACTCTAACCCTTTTGTCACCAAGTCAACGAATGGGTACCAAAAACTGCTGGAGAGTGCTTTTTCACAGATACAAGAGTCCGATAAGATTAGAACGTCTGCTTCCCATCTAGCCTTTCACTATATTCATATGATGAATAACCGTTTAGGGGTGTGGCCGATAGAAGAGGCTTATCTCGGAGCTTTGCTCGCGCAAATATCTAAAAACACAACTGATATAAAATAATAAAAAAGAACTTCAGCTGTTGGGCTGAAGTTCTTTATTTCCGCTTGTTTTTATGATAAACCGAGTTAAAAGTAAACATGAACAAAAAGTAGGCGCCTGCCAGACTTAAAAAACCAACAGGGTATTGAAGCAGCAGAAGACCTCCACCAATAAACAGGATCGTTGCTGCTAAAATAATGATCCAATATAAAGAGAATTTGTTTTTATTTTGCTGTTCTTGGGTCTTGGTAATGGCTGTTTCCTCCTTACTGATATGTTGAATACCGTATTTATAGATGTGGATCAATTGTACAAGCCGTCCTAACAATAAAATCGAGGACACGGAGATCCAGGTGAGAGAGTTAACCAAAAAAGCGAGCTGAAGTGTGTCTTGGAAAGGGGTGCCGCCCGTTTCGAATCTCACAATCAATAATACGCCTGCACCAATTAGAAATAGAATCCCTAAAAAAAAGACAAACACATTATAGCTGTCAAAACGATTCCATTCGCCTAAAAATCTGCAATGTTTTGCAATCAGTGAATATTTCCGTTTAGGGTTCTGTGGAAGTGAATGTACGCCAATTGAGTTTAAAATCTGCCGATTAAATGCAGACCCCATGACTCCACCTAGTGTACCGACAGTAAGAGCTGCCGCGCCGCTTATTAGTCCTATCACCGTACCGCTTGTCATATGATCACCTTCCTAAGAATAAGAAAAAAAGTATTTGTGCTGCTATGCTCCCGGATAAAATCGGCAAAATCGTCACCACTTGAGCAACAGAACGGAATGAGAAAAGGTCTGGAAGCTGCCAGCTAGGATAAGCTAGCCAATGGCTCAAACGGTCAAACCAAGTAATCGGTGGAGAAGGTGGTTTTAACATATGTTCTGGAAGAGACAGGCGGTTCATATCCAGGAATTCGTTCAGCTTGGGCATGTGTTCTTGTAATCCTTCAATCATGCTTTTCACTTCATCTTGCTCATTCATGAGTCCTTCAGCTCCTTTTCAATGGATTTGTTCAGCTTCTTTAGAGAATAATGAAGCTTGGATTTGACTGTTCCTTCCGGTATGTTGAGAATGTGAGAAATTTCTTTGCCTGTAAACCCTTGATAGTAGGCGAGAATCAGAATTGATCGCTCTTTGTCAGGCAGCTGTCCCAAATACTGTTGAATCAATATTTTATTTTGTATATTTTGCTCAATGGTGCTCTGGTGCTTTTCCGAATAATCGTCCAATTCCATCTGCTGCCATTTGAATTTAGAATGCTTTCGGTAATAATCAATACATAGTCTGTGAGCGATTTGATGGAGCCAGGTACGAAAGCTCGCTTTTTCGTTTTTGTAGCTGCGGCATTTTACATATACCCGGATAAAAGTTTCCTGCAGAAGATCTTCAGCTGCCTGTTTTTGACGGATGTACAGAAATATAAATTGATATGTTTTTGGAGCGTGACGGGCATATAAACTGTTGTAGGCCTCCATATCCTTTTGTTTTACTTTTTCCATCAATTCTTCGTCAGAAAGAATGTCCATACCCCACCTCGAAACTTGGTTTCGTTACTATATACGGCTGCTGGCTGAAAAGAGTTCAAAAAATGAAAAAATAAAGAAGATAAGTGATGGCAATAGATGTGAGAAGAATACTGTCTTCATGATTATAACAGGAAAAAAATGAAAGTGCCCGGTCGTGAAGACCGGGCTTGACATGTTAACTCCCCCTATACACCTGATAACCAAACGGCGACAGCAAAAGCGGGATATGGTAATGCGCATCTGGATCTGCAATGTGAAAACGGACGGTGACGATGGTTAAAAACGGCTGATCGGCTGCGTTCGTGTTTTTACTCGCAAAATAGTCTCCTGCATGAAATTCCATCACATATTCTCCGGACACCAACTCTTCAGCAGCCAGCAGAGGGACATCGACTTTTCCGTCCTTGTTAGTGTATACCTCTTTCATTATACTTTCGCCCAGCCGCTTCAATTCAATTTTGACGTTCGCCGCCGGTTTGCCGCAGGTTAAATCTAAAATATGGGTGGTCAGCTTTCCCATCAGGCTTTCAGGCTCCCTGCGGTTTCAGCAGTTTTCTGTTTTTCTTTCTCGGCGTCTTCTCTTGTCACGGTAAAGCGCTGGAAGCCGAATGGCGGGCGCGGTTCGGTGTAGACTTTTCCTTTTGAACCCGGGATTTCTTCGACAACTGTATCCCATGTGTGATTTTGAGATTGGAAGCTGACATCAGTGAGCTGCGGGAACCTCGCTAATATTCTGCAGCCGATGTGATAGATTAAGTGTTGGATTGAAGGGGTTTCGAGCTCGTGAAAAACGGTGCTCGCCAAGTCGCGGACTTGTTCAGCCGCGACGTAGCGGGCTGGGTCAGAAGCATATGCGTCATTGGTGTTTTCATACTGCCAGCTGATGTTTAAATAGACAAACAGGGGGCGGTTGCCGTCTTCGGGAAGAGTCGTATATTCGTCCCGGATGAAGCCGGCGAAGGAGTTGCCGCTCACCTTAACGAGCTGAAGATCCATGATTTCGCTGTATTGTTCTGTAATCGTGATGGTATTCCCGCTGCGTTCGGCTTTCAGCACAGAGCGGCTTCGTTCATTGCGTGATCTTCTGAAGACAAGGCTGCTTGCGGTGAGCTCTTTCTCCTCGTATGCAGGCATTGCTTCAAACGGAATGTCTTCGCCAGTCAGAGTGATCTTGTCCATATGAGAATAGGTATCTAAAAATCGGTGAGCTACATAGTGTAGGAACCCCTCGGTTGTCGTTCCTTCATAGGATGCGAGATGGCGCTGGATAAAGTTTTTCATTGAATCCGTTGCCACGACGAGAGTGTTGTCTCCGTCTGTAAATGATGGCAGGAAGGCGTCTCCGCCAATTTCGCATGTCACATCAACGCCGACAACTGTATTGTCTCTCCCGGTAAAAGATGATTCTGGGATTTGCTTCACTCCAGTGAGCGGTTTTAAAAACGTTCGGTATGCAAATACATTTCCTTTGCCATAAGACATGGTTCTTTTCATTTGCGTCTCTCCTTTTTCAGTGATGATGTCAGCCAGGCGAAAGCGGGCGATTCGGTAAATTTCTATAAGGGCCTGCTGGAACTCCGATTCCCGTTCGTTCTCAAGCCTTTCCAGCAGGGCTTGGTGAATGTCCTGTTTCGTCTTTCCCTTTACCGCTAAAATAAAAGGAAAGCCGAAGCGATCATAATAGTGTTCGTTCAGCTTGAGAAACTCCTCGTATTCCTGCTGTTCCAGTTTGCTGAGCCCTGCGTTCTGTTGCTCTTTTATCGACTCACTGCTCATTGTTTTCTTTGTTCCGAGCCGGGGGTGCTTATTGATTACATCAAGCTGTGTCTCGCGATCCGCGGCTTTTACAATACCGGTCATTTTGCGGTGAAGATCAGAAAGGGACGAAAACGGCCGTAATGCCGCGGATCTCTCCGCAATCCATGAAGAGTGTTCAAAAATAGAGCCAAGTGTGTCTGTCATTGTTTGTGTGTCCATTTGGTTCAGGTCATCCATTGTGAACATTGGCATCTTCCTTTACGTTTTTATGTCTGAGCCATTCGGCTGTTTGGCTTGAAAAAAAGCGTGCAGTGCTATGGCTGTCAAACTGCCGATCACGATTCCGCTTCCCGCCAAGACTGATGCGGCGCCCGGAAGTGATGAAAACAGCGCGGGAACAGTTGTAGCGCCAAGCCCCAAGCTGACGGAAGAGGCGATAATCAGCAGGTTGCCTTGTGAATCGAAGTCGACGCTGGACAGCATTTTGATCCCGTACGAAATGACCATGCCGAACATGACGATCATTGCGCCGCCGAGCACTGGGGCGGGGATCACTGTAGTCAGTGCCGCGGCTTTTGGAACAAGCCCGATCGCCATCAGCATGATTCCTGTGGTGGCGACGACGTGGACACTTTTTATCTTTGAAAGCTGTACGATGCCGATATTTTGCGAGAAGGCTGTATAGGGAAACGCGTTAAATAAGCCGCCTAGCATAATCGCAAGGCCTTCCGCCCGGTAGCCCTTTTCCAGATCCTTCTCCGACAGTCTGCGGTTTGTGATATCGGCAAGCGCAAAGTAAACACCAGTCGATTCGACGAGACTGACAAGCGCAACGAGAAGCATCGTGACAACAGCCGGCCATTCAAAGACGGGCGGTCCGAAATAAAACAGAGACGGAACATGAAGCCAAGATGCCTCCAAGACCTCAGAGAAATTGACCTTTCCCATGAAGTATGCAGCCGCTGTTCCTGCGATCATACCGAGCAAAATTGCTATGGAACGGATAAAACCTTTAAAGAAATAAAACAGCAATAAGATAAAAGCTGTGACGCCAAACCCGAGGAGGACGTTGTCCAGTGAGCCGAATTCTTTGCTTCCTTCACCTCCGGCCAGGTTATTCATTGCCGTCGGGATCAGGCTGATACCGATGATCATGACGACTGATCCGGTTACGGCAGGCGGAAAAAAACGGACAAGCTTTCCGAAGAAGCCTGCGGCTAAGACGACAATCAGCCCTGCGGCGATAATGGCACCATATATCGCTGGGACACCGTAAGTGCTGCCGATAGAAATCATCGGGCCGACTGCGGTAAACGTGCATCCGAGCACAACGGGAAGGCCGATGCCGAAATACCGGTTTCTCCAGAGCTGCAAAAGAGTTGCCGCCCCGCACATGAACAAATCGATCGCAATTAAATACGTCAGCTGCCCCGCATTCAGTCCGATCGCCGCTCCGACGATCAGCGGCACGAGAATGGCTCCCGCATACATGGCGAGCATGTGCTGAAGCCCCAGCATCATCAGCTGAAAGGCATTATGCTGTTTCTTCATCTTTTTTACACCTCTTTTTCTAATGCAAGTGTATGTTCTAATACCGGAAGTTCAGTTTTCTGAGTTGTTTTGTCTTTTTTGCCGCGCAAGCTGAAAAATAGATTCAAAAAGATAGCGGTCAGGCTGCCAGTGATGGTGCCGTCACTGACCAGAATTCTGATCGGAGCGGGGAATTCAGCAAAAATCCCGGGGACGGTGCTGGCGCCGATGCCGAGTGCGATTGAGCATGCGATGGTCAGGAGGTGGTATTGATTTGTGAGATCCGCTGTGCTGAGCATTTTGACGCCAGAGGCAATCACCATGCCAAACATGACGACGGTTGCGCCGCCAAGCACAGCAGCAGGAACGGCAGAAGCAAGGGCAGCAATCTTCGGAATCAGTCCGAGACAGACAAGGATAAAGCCTGCGGTAATCACGACGTTTCTCGTTTTTACCTTCGTCAGCTGCAATAAGCCGGCGTTTTGCGCAAAGGTATTATAAGGAAAGGCATTGAACAGCCCGCCGATGAGAATGGCGATTCCCTCCGCGCGATACCCTTTGACGAGGTCATTTTCAGTTAAAGGTCTGCCGCATATCTTTCCGATTGCGTAGTAAACGCCGGTTGATTCCACAATAATGACGATTCCGACGATCAGCATCGTTAAGATCGGGCCAATTTCAAACGCAGGAGCTCCGAAATAAAAAGGCTTCGGGATTTGGAAGAACGGTGCTTCTGTAACAGAAGAAAAGCTGACTTTGCCCATGATCGCTGCTGCCGCTGTTCCGGCGGCGATTCCGATCAGGACGGACAGTGTTCGGGCAAATCCTTTGAGAAAGCGGTTGAGGACTAAGATCAGAACAAGGACACCGACAGAGAGAAGAAGGTTTTCGAGCGAACCGTATTCGGGGTTGGCGCTACCGTTTGTTTTTTCGCCGCCAGCCATATTTTTCACACCTGTCGGAACTAGTGAAAGGCCGATCAATGTCACAACCGTACCTGTTACGACAGGAGGAAATAACACAGTCAGTTTGCCGAAAAAACGAGCAAACAAAAAGATGAACACACCGGCCGCGATGATAGAACCGTAAATCGTGTGAATGCCGTAATTGGCACCGATTGCAATCATCGGGGTGACGGCCACAAATGAGCTGCCAAGCATGACGGGAAGCCCGATGCCGATGTATGCTCCGCGCAAGGTTTGCAAAAGCGTCGCGACGCCGCACGTTAACAGGTCAATCGCCAATAGGTAGGACAGCTGTTCAGTTGTTACATTCAGCGCCCTGCCGACAAGCAGGGGCACCAAAATCGCACCTGCATACATGGCCAGCACATGCTGCAGGCCAAGCGTAAACACCGCAAACGATCTTTTTTTCACCATAGTCCCTCCTCGTATGTGAACTTTAGTAACATGATATCGTGCCGATTGAGGAGTGTCATTGGATACAGTAGCCGAAAAAGACAGGTGTGATTGCTGAAAGTGACGAAAAGTGATTGATTTTGTAAGAGAATGTGACAAACGTTAGCTGATCAGCCGCTGCATACGTAAGGCAAGCCGCAAACGCATCGTTGTTTCTGGATCTTTTAAGCTTTTTCCAAGCAGCTCTTCGCATTTTTCAAGGCGGTAAATGACCGTATTGCGATGAACGTACAGACGCTTGGCCGTCTCTGAAATTTGGCAGTGTGTCTCTAAATAGACGGAAAGCGTATGAAGAAGGCTTTGATCCTCCTGCTGTTTTTCAGCAAGGCTCTGAAGCGTGGAGTTGTAAAATTTCTTCAAATCCTCAACCGGGAGCAAGCGCAGAAGCTCAGGCACATCTTTGGCGTGATACACCTGGATAAATGCGGTGCTTCTAGACAAATGCCCCGATTGCAGAGCATCAGAAGCTTCTGTGAACGTGTCGGGAACATCAATGAGCTTTTGGCATATGTTGCTGATGCCAAAGGACACGGTTCGTTTAAATTGAGTGCTGACCTGTGTTTGGAACTGTTCTAAAAAGCTGATCACCGAGGCGTGCATTTCACTCCAGCTGTCTGTCGCCTCGATGAGAATAATGCCGACGTTTCCTTTCATAAAGAAGTGAGGCGGAAACGGGAAGGCCGATAACTCACCTTCAAGAAATTCGAATACGCTGTCGGAAGCGAGCTGATTTTCTGTAAAGCTGATTGATTCGTCATTGCGATCGAGTTTGCCGGCAATGCACATGTATTTTTGATCCCAGCGCAGCTTGAATTCTTTTGCCCGGTTTTTGATTTCGTCGTCTGAAGAAAAGGACCGCTCAATAAAATTGTTAAAAAACTCATTGCGCGCCCGCCGGCTGAACTGCTTCAGCGCATTTTCCTTCAGCAGTTCAAAGGAAATGACGTTGGCCGCTTGTTCAATCGTGAGGATCAATCCTTTGTCGCCGGCCTGCACCATGTCCGGTATCAGCAGGTAGCCGCAGTTTTTTTCGTGATTATAAATGGGAAGGACAGAGCATGTTTTCTGATCTGAGATTGTAGAGAAACAAGTGAAAAATGGCCCGGATACGGTATTCAGGGTGCCTTTCAGCTTTTCGGTTTCAACTGAAGTTTGATGAGACGCTGACAGCATTTTAGCATGCTGGTCTAGAAGCAGCACGGGAAGCTGAAGGAGGTCTGACACCTTTTTGAGCAGAGATTGCAGCCCCTTTCCGCTCATAATGTGGTTTGTGAATTTTTTATGCGCGTAAATGGCTTGCTGCAGCTCGTTAGAACGCATATCGAGAATATGGCTGAGTGTGGCATTCACAATATCCCCAAGGCGGATGTGTTCTGGAAGCTCAATGATCGGAAAAGCGTATGAATCGGCCAGTTCAATGATTTCTTTCGGGATATCCTCCAAGTAGCGCTTTGTTTTAATGCCGAGGCCCGCGCAGCCGCGTTTTGCCATTTGCCGAATCAGTTCAGATAATTGATGCGGGTGATCCTTCAGGTGATAGGCGGTGGTGACGAGCAATTCATTCTTATGCAAAAAGTCTGCGATATCCGGAGCGTCCATCATGTTGACATGCTGAACCTCCCTTTCCCCTCCTGCTTTTCCAGCGATTAAATTGGCGTTTTCAAAAGCCGGTATTTTCATCACATCAAAAATATTCATAGCGCATTCTCCTTTTCTATAAAAACATTGGTTAAGATGAATAATTTTCAATAGGAATTCTAGCGGTTTTGCTGATGTAATACGATCATAGTAGCAGTAAACTGTTGAAAATAGAACTGGTTGTGTGACATAAACTGACATGAAAAATCGTCATCCTTACATGGGGGGATCAATATGGCTTACGATATGGTCATAAAAGGTGCAAAGGCAGTTACGCCAGATGGCGTTACAGAAACTGATATTGCAGTTCAAAACGGTGTCATTGTCGAGATAGGTTCTGACATCGAAGCAAGCGGGGCGGAAATCATCCAGGCAGACGGGACATACGTGTTTCCTGGTGCGATAGACTGCCATGTTCATTTTAATGAACCGGGCAGGGAAGATTGGGAGGGATTTGAAACAGGTTCTCAAATGATGGCCGCAGGCGGCTGCACCACCTTTTTTGATATGCCGCTCAACTGCATTCCATCAACCGTGACGGCAGAGCATCTTCTCGCAAAAGCTGAGCTGGGCAGGCAAAAATCTGCCGTGGATTTTGCGCTATGGGGCGGTCTTGTGCCTGGCCATATCGAGGACATCCGTCCGATGGCTGAAGCGGGAGCGATCGGGTTTAAAGCGTTTTTATCAAAGTCAGGCACTGATGAGTTCCGCTCTGTTGACGAACGGACATTACTCAAAGGTATGGCAGAAATCGCAGATGCGGGAAAAATCCTCGCTCTTCACGCGGAAAGTGACGCGATCACAAGCTATTTGCAGATGGTTTTGGCCAATAAAGGAAAGGTGGATGCGGATGCGTACGCTGCCTCCCGCCCGGAGGAAGCAGAAGCTGAAGCGGTGTATCGCACGATTCAGTATGCGAAGGTGACAGGCTGTCCGGTTCATTTTGTCCATATCAGCACGGCGAAAGCGGTCCGGCTGATCAGAGAGGCGAAACAGGAAGGGCTTGATGTTTCGGTCGAGACATGCCCGCATTATGTCTTGTTCAGCCATGACGATTTACGGGAAAAGGGCTCTGTTGCAAAATGCGCGCCTCCGCTCCGGCCACGGCAATCAAAAGAGAAGCTGATCGAGGCGCTCATTGCCGGGGACATTGACATGGTTTCCTCAGACCATTCCCCTTGCCGTCCATCCTTAAAGCGGGAGGACAATCTGTTTTTATCATGGGGCGGAATCAGCGGCGGGCAGTTCACTTTATTAGGCATGCTGGAACTGGCGCTTGAACATCAGATTCCGTTTGAAACCATCGCAGAATGGACAGCGGCGGCCCCTGCAAAACGATTTGGCCTTCAGAAAAAAGGGCGGCTTGAAGCGGGGTGTGATGCGGATTTTGTGCTCGTCAGCATGGAGCCGTACACTGTCACTAGAGAATCGATGTTTGCAAAGCATAAAATAAGCATTTACGAAGGACATACATTTCCCTGCCGTATTTCGGCCACTTACAGCAAAGGCCGGTGCGTGTACAATGATGGGGAAAAAGTCAGCGGAATTGACGGAGCGCTGGTCGTTCCTTCGTAAGCCCGGCGGATTTTACCGCCGGGTTTTTTGATTTCTGCCGTTCTTGTTTTTAAAATTTCATCAACGTGGTATCTTTTTTAAAAGGAGGCGGAGGCAGTGGAGCATGTCAAATACATACTTAAGCAATCTTGGTCTCGCCATACGAGCTCTAAATGGACGGAAGAATGCCCGTCATGCGGCCAATGCGGTGTGACGGCACTGGTGATTCAGGATCAATTCGGCGGCGCCATTCTGAAAACAAGAGTCGGTGAGAGCTGGCATTTTTATAACAGCTTCAATGGTGTGGTGTACGATTTTACGAGTGAGCAGTTTCAGGCGCCTATTGAATATCAGCATATTCCTTCCACAAGAGAAGAGGCGTTTTTAGATACGAATGAGGAACAATATCAGCATTTGAGTTCTGCTTTTTCCCGCCATATGAACAGCATTTCCGAGGAAACCTGAAAACACGTGTGATAAACTGAAAGAGAGGTGAATGAGTGTGATTTATATTGGACTGACGGGATGGGGGGATCATGACAGCATCTATCCGCCGAAGACGGCCAGCCAGAAAAAATTGCAGGCCTATTCCTCCCATTTTCCGATCGTGGAATTAGACGCGAGCTTTTATGCGATTCAGCCGGCTCGCAATAATGAAAAGTGGGTCAAGGAAACGCCCGAAACCTTCCAATTTATCGTGAAAGCATATCAGGGCATGACAGGGCATCAGCGCGGTGAAATTCCCTTTGACTCAAAAGAGGAGATGTTTGATGCGTTTAAGCTGTCTTTAACGCCATATTTACATAGCAACAAGCTCGCCATGGTGCTGTTTCAATTTCCGCCGTGGTTTGACTGCAAGAAGGAGAATGTCGCCTATTTGAGATGGTGCAAGCACCAAATGGGGGATATTCCTTGTGCGCTTGAATTCAGAAACCGTTCATGGTTCTCGCCGCCGTTTTATGAGCAGACGCTTTCATTTATGAAAGCGGAAGGCTGGATTCACAGTGTTTGTGATGAACCGCAAATCGGAGAAGGCAGCGTTCCGACTGTGCTGCGCGCGACCGATGAAAACAAAACGCTCGTCAGGTTTCACGGACGCAACAAGCAGGGCTGGATGAAGCCTGACGGCGGGAAAAACTGGCGCGAGGTCAGGTACCTATACCGCTACAACCAACAGGAGCTGGAGGATTGGAAAAAGCACCTGAATGAATTGCAGCAGCAATGTAAGGATGTTTTTGTCCTGTTCAACAATAATTCCGGCGGTGACGCGGCGGATAACGGCAAGCAGATGCTTGAACTGCTTGATATCGAGTACAGCGGACTTGCTCCGAGACAGCTCGATTTATTTTAGAAAAGAGGTTTTTACTGATGTCGTTTGTGATTTTGGTCGTCCTGGGATTAATCGCAGGTACGGTAGGAAGTCTGATCGGGCTTGGCGGCGGAATTGTCATTGTGCCGTCTTTGATGTTTTTAAGCACAGTGACGCCGCTGTTTCAGGATGTGACGCCGCAGGTTGCGATTGGAACTTCGCTTTTGGTCATTATTTTTACGGGTCTTTCTTCAACTTTGGCTTATATTAAATATAAAATCGTTGATTATAAGAGCGGGCTCATTTTCTTTATCGGTTCAGGTCCCGGCAGCAT
The DNA here is from genome assembly GCF_050585765.1 of Bacillus sp. ATD. Classification (NCBI taxonomy): domain Bacteria; kingdom Bacillati; phylum Bacillota; class Bacilli; order Caryophanales; family Bacillaceae; genus Bacillus; species Bacillus sp. ATD. The sequence goes on from NZ_JBOBQH010000001.1 coordinate 704,473, forward strand.
AATCGGGGCTTATGTGTCAAAGCTTTTCAATTCAAACTCATTTTCCGTTTGGTTTGGCATTTTTATGATTCTGATTTCATTATCCTTAATGCTGAAAGCGAAAGCCCGGCCCATTAACAAAGCGCACAAAGGGATTATCCGGACATTTCAGGATGATGCCGGTGAGCCTTATACGTACTCATATCAGGCCCCTGTCGGTATTGCCATTGCCTTTGTTGTCGGTTTTTTAGGCGGGCTTTTCGGAATAGGCGGCGGATCACTGATGGTTCCGGCGATGATGCTGTTATTTTTGTTTCCGCCGAAGGTTGCGGTCGCAACATCCATGTTTATTATTTTCCTGTCTTCTATGACAGGGTCTGTCTCACATATTATTTCCGGGCACGTCAATTGGCTGTACGCCCTCGCGCTTGTGCCCGGCGCTTGGTTCGGCGGAAAGCTTGGCGCCGCCATCAACAGAAAAATGCAGACGAAAACGATCGTTATGATCATGCGGATCGTATTGATTTTGATCGGCTGCCAGCTCATTTATGAAGGCATTTTCAGCTGAACGATTAGGGAGAGATATTATGAAGGAGAAGCTCCGCTTATATCATACAAATGATTTGCACAGCCATTTTGAAAACTGGCCGAAAATTGTAGATTATATCGAGCAGAAAAGAAAAGAGCATCAATCAGACAGCGAAGAGACGCTCGTATTTGATATTGGCGATCATCTTGATCGTTTTCAATTCGTGACAGAGGCGACATTCGGAAAAGCCAATGTCGATCTCTTAAACCGCCTTCACATTGATGGAGCGGCGATCGGCAATAACGAAGGGATTACGCTTCCGCATGAAGAGCTTGCTGCTTTATATGATCATGCTGAATTTCCTGTTATCGTCTCCAACCTGTTTGATAAAAACGGGAACCGTCCGTCATGGGCGGTGCCTTACCATATCAAATCATTGAAAAACGGTATGTCCATTGCTTTCTTAGGCGTAACTGTGCCGTATTATCCCGTTTACGACAAGCTGGGATGGACAGTAACAGATGCCCTTGATAGCGTAAAGGAAACCATTCAGGAAGTGAAAGGGCAGGCGGATATCATCGTCCTGCTGTCGCATTTAGGCATTCTTGATGATCAAGCAGTGGCTGAAGCGGTACCTGAGATTGATGTCATTCTCGAATCGCACACCCATCATTTGCTTGAAGACGGACAAGTGGTGAACGGGGTATTGCTTGCCAGTGCTGAGAAATACGGGCATTATGTCGGCTGTGTAGAAATCACGGTGGACAGTGTACAGCGAAGCATCATCAGCAAAACAGCGTCTGTGCAGAACATGGCGGAATGGACAGGAGAATCCGCAGAAACAAAAGCGTTTCTTAATGAAAAAGAACGTGAAGCCGAGGAGAAGCTCTCCGATGCCGTTGCGGAGCTTGCCCAAGATGCTGAGGTGAAGTGGTTTGAAGAATCAGAGCTGCCTTTGCTTTTGGCGTACGCGTTAAAAGAATGGTGCGAGACGGACATCAGTATGGTGAATTCAGGTGTCATTCTCGGTCCGCTGAAAGCAGGCCCTGTGACGAAACTGGATCTGCACCGCATCTGTCCGCATCCGATCAACCCGGTGGCTGTCCGCCTGACGGGTGAAGAACTGAAGGAAACCATTGTCCATGCCGCTTCCGAACAAATGGAACAGCTCCGGATCAAAGGACTTGGCTTCCGCGGAGAAGTGATGGGGAAAATGGTGTATGCCGGCGTTGAGATAGAAACGAAACGGCTCGATGACGGGATCACGCATGTCACCCGCATCACGCTGAACGGGGAAGATATTGAAAAACATAAACAATACTCCGTTGCGGTGCTTGATATGTTTACGCTCGGCAAACTGTTTCCATTGATTCGCGACGCGGCAGAAAAAGAATACTTTATGCCGGAATTTTTGCGGGATCTGCTCGCTTGGAAGCTCGCGCAATAAGGCTGTCAGCCCACAACAAGCTGTGCCCTTCATCATAAAGTGATGAATGAAGGGAGTGGTTGACGTGGTAAATCTGACACCGATCATGATAGAAGGACAGCCTTTTACAGCTGTGACAGTAAAACTTCCCAAAACGAATTTTATGGCCGTCGCCAATGATCACGGATACATTATGTGCGGCGCGCTTGATGTGGCGCTGCTGAATGAGAAATTAAAGGAGCGTGGCATCGTGGCGGGGCGCGCAGTTGGTGTCCGCACCATTGACCAGCTGTTAGACGCACCTTTAGAATCCGTCACGTACGCCGCGGAAGATCTTGGCATTCAAGTCGGCATGAGCGGCAGAGAAGCGCTTTTAAAAATGGTGAAATAAAATAAATTGGCCCCGGCTATTACTATGTCCTCTCTTACAAGCATACATTGTGATATGTAAGGGGGGATTTTCTTGCCAAGATATCGCGGCCCTTTTCGCAAGAGAGGACCTTTGCCTTTCCGTTACGTGATGCTCCTGTCAGTTGTCTTTTTTATCCTGTCAACAACGGTCAGCCTTTGGATGATCAATGGCTCGATCAAACCTGTTTTAATGGACATCGGCGAGATGGAAACGAAGCGTATCGCGACAGAGGTGATCCAGGATTCGATTGAGGACTATATGTCTGACAGTGAAAATATGAAAGATATGTTTCAAATGAATTCTGATGAAAACGGAAATTTAACGACAATCGATTTTAATACACAGGTTGTAAACAGTGTAAAAACAAAAGTGACAAAGCAGCTTCAGGCTCATCTGAAAGAGATGGAAACCCATACCGGACACAGCGGCGCCAGTGAAAACATTATGATCAACATTCCGCTGGGACAGGTAACCGGCAACAGCCTTCTTGGAAACCTCGGGCCGAAAATCCCGGTCCGGTTCAATTTAATCGGTGACGCTTTTACAGATGTCAAAACCAAAATCAAGCCGTATGGCATAAATAACGCACTTATTGATATCAGCATCTTTGTCGAAATTAAAGTGAAGGTCATTATTCCGTTTGCCAGCAAAACCGCTGTCGTCACAAATAATGTTCCTGTATCGATTAAAGCAGTGCAGGGCGAAGTGCCGCAATTTTATAATGGAAGCGGCGGCTCGGGTGTCACTCCTTCTGTCCAGCTCCCGAGCAGCAAAGAAGAAGACGGTGATGATTCAAAAAAAGAAAAAAGCAGCAAATAAGCCGCCTGTCGAAGAGGCGGCTTTTTGTTACTTCTTTTTTTTGTATTCATATCGCTCCCACGCCCTCAAATGCGGGTATGGATCAAATGACCATTCGGTTCTTCCATTGTCTTTGTACATGCCATAGTGCAGATGCGGCGGGAACTTCCCGGCGGTTCCCGGAGGGCCGTATCCGGAGCTACCGACTGATCCAATCACTTGGCCAGGCTCAACGATTTGTCCTGTTTTAATACCTTTGGCAAACCCATTGAGATGGGCAAAATAATGATACGTATTGTTAATGTCCCTGATGCCGATTCTCCATCCTCCGAAGCGGTTCCAGCCCTTCATTTCAACTACGCCGTAACATGTGGATTTGACAGGAAGGCCGTAATGGGCAAAGATATCCGTACCTTCATGAATCCGTCTTCCTCCGAAGCCGCGGGCATCTCCCCACGTGCTTCGATAGCTGTAATCGGTTCTGATCGGAAGCGGGAATGCATGCTCGCCCAGGTCAATATGGCCGTAGGCTTTAAACAGCTTCATGAATTCAGATATGATCCCCACTGTCTGATCGCGCCGGTAATAATGCCAGAGCCCGATGCGGATGTTGTCCTCATCTGTGCCGTACGACAGCAAGTATTGGCTGAACGTATACAAAATATCTTCATCGTTGCTGACCTCTGCTTTCCCATCTCCATCGCCATCCATTCCGATTCCGTCAAACACTTTAATGCTTAACGGCGCATCGTCTTTCGGATTTGGGTTTTCAGGACCGCTCCAGATTTCATCGGGTATATGGATGCTGATGATTCCCGCCTTGTCGGGCAGATCTTTCCGGTTGCTCCGCACATTTTCCTCGTATTGATCAACAGCGGCGAGCGCATACCAAGGGATCTGCGTCACAGCCTCGATTTTATGATATAATTCCATCCGTTTCGACAGCACTGGATCTGAAAGCTTTTTTCCAGACGCAGAAGGCTCAAAGGCAAACAAAAGGAGAAGAAGAGCGGATAACAAAACTTTCACAAAATAATCTCCTTTCATATTGAATACACATAGTTTGCAGCAACCCAGCTTAAAAATGTCAGTAATCATCTTCCCTTGTCGAGAAATTTTTCCTATGTTAAAGTGTCTAAAGAAAAGACTTTCTTTAGTTAGAAAAACATTATTTTTGTTGCAGAAATAAAACCTGCACCTTTCTCGTTTTCAGAATGTTTCGTGTCAGAAATTGAGTATATTGGATATTGGAGATGATGGGAATTGGCAAAGAAAGACGAACACCTCAGAAAGCCCGAATGGCTCAAAATCAAATTAAATACAAATGAAAACTATACAGGGCTCAAAAAACTCATGCGGGAAAACAACCTGCATACCGTATGCGAAGAAGCAAAATGCCCGAATATTCATGAATGCTGGGCGGTCAGACGTACAGCGACATTTATGATTTTAGGTTCTGTTTGCACAAGAGCATGCCGTTTCTGTGCTGTCAAAACAGGCCTTCCAACTGAGCTTGACCTGCAAGAGCCGGAACGCGTAGCGGATTCAGTCGCGCTTATGAATCTGAAGCACGCGGTCATTACGGCTGTGGCGCGTGACGATCAGAAAGACGGCGGGGCAGGCATTTTCGCGGAAACCGTCCGTGCAATCCGCAGAAAAAGCCCGTTCACAACAATTGAGGTGCTGCCGTCTGATATGGGCGGAAACTACGATAACCTAAAAACCTTGATGGATACACGCCCAGACATCCTGAATCACAATATCGAAACGGTTCGACGCCTGACGCCAAGAGTCCGCGCGCGTGCGACGTACGATCGTTCATTGGAATTTTTGCGCCGTGCGAAGGAAATGCAGCCTGACATTCCGACGAAATCAAGTATTATGATTGGACTTGGCGAAACCAAAGAAGAGATTATTGAAGTAATGGACGACCTCTTGGCGAACAACGTGGATATTATGGCAATCGGCCAATATCTGCAGCCGACGAAAAAACACTTGAAAGTCCAAAAATACTATCACCCTGATGAATTTGCAGAATTAAAGGAAATCGCGATGCAAAAAGGTTTCAGCCATTGCGAAGCCGGTCCGCTTGTCCGCTCCTCTTACCATGCGGATGAACAGGTAAACGAAGCATCTAAAAAGCGTCAAGCACAAGCGTAATGCCAAAACGCCAGATCATCTGGCGTTTTTGTCATTCCTATCGATTTTCATGTCCTGGTGTGTTTCTCCATTGGCATTTTCATTCTCTGAGACGGGGCTTCCCTGCGGGGAGGTTTTCATTTCTTGAATCGTCCCCGACATGATCTCTCTGATATCTCTGGAACCAGAGCCGAGATTGCTGTAATTTTCGATGGACTGCATATGGTTTGGATTATCGGAAATATACACATGATAGTATCGCGGTATGACAGATGCCGCTGTTTTTTTGACCTGATCGGCGGTCAGCTCCCGGTTTTTAGAATCGGTTTTGTATACGACAAGCGCTTCTCGGTCAGTCACCAATGTCGCAGCATCTTGAATATGAGGGAGCTGAACCGTTAAACTTGATATTATGTGAGCGGTTTCTTCCCGGTTCATCACCAGCGTTTTCTGCTGTTCGCCGTCAAATTGTTCTTTTTGATAGCGGACATAGCCAAATTGTTCGTTCTCATCATGCCTGTTAAAAGCCTCGTTGCGATCCGACACATGAATGGGTTTGGTTTGATTCTGTGTCTGATTGCGGACATTCTCGGCATTATCCAATCCTGCGCCTCCGCATCCGGATAAAAGTCCGGTCAGCAGGCAGAGGCTGATGGCAGTTCGTTTCATTTATCAATCCCTCCTCATGTGTAGGGTAGCCAAATCGCATGATTTATTCTTTAGCAATTGATGGGGACGGGGCAATGAATTATGATAGGAATGAGTGAAAAAGAGGTGAAATCATGATTCTTATTCAAAATGCCGAATTTGAATTGGTGCACAATTTCAAAGACGGCTTCAACGAAGAGGCTTTTAAAGCCCGCTACTCCGATATATTAAATAAATACGATTATATTGTGGGAGACTGGGGATACGGTCAGCTTAGGCTCAAGGGCTTCTTTGACGACCAGAATCAAAAGGCAACCTTCGAAACGAAAATCAGCACATTAGATGAATATATTTACGAATACTGCAATTTCGGCTGTGCGTATTTTGTCTTGAAACGGATCAGAAAATAAATATACACAAAGGGGATGCTGTCATGTATTTTGTTGACAGAAACAAAATAGAGAAAACACTGGGGTTCTTCGAGCACCAGCTGGCGCTATTTAACTCACAAACAGACTGGCAGACTGAATTCGGGGGACTGGCGCTTCAGCGTATAGGCCATCTGTTGATCGAATGCATTCTTGATACAGGCAATGACATGATTGACGGTTTTATTATGCGGGACCCGGGCAGCTATGATGACATTATGGACATACTTGTTGATGAAAAAGTTGTCACGGAAAAAGAGGGAACTGAGCTCAAGAAATTGATCGCCTACCGCAAAACATTGGTTCAACAGTACCTGCTCGCTGACAGCGGCGAGCTTTACAGGCTGATCAAGGCGCATCAAGCAGCCCTTCAAGACTTCCCGAAACGGATCAGAAGCTATTTGGAAACAGAGCTAGGACCTGTTTCCGCGTTTAAATAACAACTGGAAAGCCACAGGAGTGTTGGAAATGAAAACATATAAAGGGTATTTAATTGATTTAGACGGAACGATGTACAATGGCACGGAAAAAATCGAGGAAGCGTGTGAATTTGTCAGAACGCTGAAAGATCGCGGCGTTCCTTATCTTTTCGTGACAAACAACTCTTCGCGCACACCGAAGCAGGTGGCGGACAAGCTGATGTCTTTTGATATTCCGGCAACAGAAGAGCAGGTTTTCACGACAAGCATGGCTACTGCCCAGCATATTGCCCAGCAGAAAAAAGACGCGTCTGTATATGTGATTGGGGAGGAAGGAATCCGCCAGGCGATTGAAGAAAACGGCCTGACATTTGGCGGAGAAAACGCGGACTTTGTCGTTGTTGGTATCGACCGTTCCATTACATACGAAAAATTTGCTGTTGGCTGCCTGGCAATCAGAAATGGCGCCCGCTTTATTTCCACTAACGGAGATATTGCGATCCCGACTGAAAGAGGGCTTCTGCCTGGAAACGGCTCACTGACATCTGTGTTAACCGTATCTACAGGTGTACAGCCTGTATTTATCGGCAAGCCGGAGTCAATCATTATGGAGCAGGCGATGCGCGTTCTCGGCACAGAAGTGTCTGAAACACTCATGGTCGGCGACAACTACGCGACTGATATTATGGCCGGCATTAACGCGGGTATGGATACGCTGCTCGTTCACACGGGCGTAACGAAAAGAGAGCATATGACAGACGAAATGGAAAAACCGACTCACGCCATTGACTCTCTGACTGAATGGATTCCATACATTTGAAAAAAGGGCGCCCCAAAAGGGTGCCCTTATTCTGTGTGCCGCGCGCGGTGTGCGAGCCTGCTTGAGGCCGCGGCGGAAATCGCCCCGACGATGTCATCCAGAAAGGTGTGGCATTCGCCGGTTGATTTATCATTTAATCGTTTAAGGATTCCGGGTTTTTCTTTGTCGATGTAACCGTAGTTCGTAAACCCGATCGATCCGTAAATGTTTACAATGGAAAATGCCAGAACTTCATCTACTCCATATAGGCTTTCATCTATTTCCAGCATCGTTTGCAGCGGTTCAGACAGTTTTTTCTGCTCAGCAAGAACATCCAATTCAATGCCCGTTAAAATCGCGTTTTGCACCTCGCGTTTTGCGAGAACACGATTGACGTTCAGCGTGCATTCATCAATGGTTAAATCCGGATGATATTTTTTCTGCAGAAAAAAGACAAGCTCGGCAATATCTGATACCTCTACGCCGCGCTCCTTCATCCGTGCTCTTGCTTTAGCTTCCATCTGACTGAATTGTTCGTTTTCTGACATCAGCTTCACCCAATCTTTTTTACTAGTTTATACAAAATGTTTGAGAAGTTTACGACTTTTTCTTGCGCCTTGTTCGGATTAAAATATGTATTCATAATTCCGGCTCTGTATGACTACGATGTGATGAGCCCTAATTCAACAGGCAGGTGATCATGGTGAAAGGTACAATAAAAGAAAAATACGGCATTCACATCAGGCAGCTCTCCGTGTACCAGCACACATATCAATGCTTTCAGACGCCTAATTCATTCTTTCTGATAGTCCCCGTTTCCCAATTCTCAGATACAGAGCTGGCGGAGCTTTATTACATGAGTCAGTATTTACAAGAACAAAGTGACCCATACGTTTCGGTTTTTATCTTTACAAAAGAAGGCGAGCTGACATTTGAACATGAAGAAAAAACGTACGCTCTGCTGAAGGCGGCCCCCCCTTATTCAAACAGGGCGTTCTCCATTGGAGCGGAGCTGGCGGAATTTCACCGAAAAGGCCGAGGGTATCCGTATGAGGTGAAGGCAGCCGGAAGAATCGGCCAGTGGAAGGATCTGTGGGGAAAACGCATTGATCAGCTGGAGGTGTTTTGGCAGCGAAAGGTTCATAGCCCTCCTCACGAGCCATTCGATAAAAAAATGATCGAGTCATTTCCATATTATTTAGGACTGTCAGAAAACGCGATCCAATATTTAGTGGACACGGAGCTGGATGACAAGCCCCAAGCCGCTGATTCAGGAACGATATGCCATCAGCGGATGGAAAGGCATACATGGTCACCCGAATCACTGATCAGGATTCCGGCGGATTGGGTGTTTGACCACGCTTCCCGTGATATGGCTGAATATATGAGACATACGTTTTTGCATCACAGACAAGATTTTCAACAGCAGGGCTTTCTCTTTTTGCAGGAATACGAGCAAGTCACACCGCTGTCTTCGTTTTCGAAACGCCTTTTATACAGTCGTCTGCTTTTTCCGCTTCATTATTTTGAAATTGTGGAAAGCTATTACATGTCTTCAGAATCAGAAAAGCATTATTTTGAAGAACAGCTTGACTTTATTCTTAATGACTGTGAGCGTTATGAACAATTTCTCAATACAGCGCAGGAATTCATGAATATGCGGGCGCAGAAGCTGTTTGTTCCCCGCGTCAGCTGGCTCGGCAAAGGCAGCTCAGGGTGAGGAGAAAATCTGACAAAAATAATTAGAAAATAAAGAATCTTGTCGTATCAATGTGTTAAGCGTTTACATTCGAAAAATTCAGCCTATCGCTGTCTTGTCAAAACAGAAGCGGGCTTATATAATGTTTGTAACTTATATGTCTGTGTTGAGTTAACAATTGTCTTTTTCAAGAGGACAATCAAAAGAAAGGTGGAGTTTTTTTGAAAGCGATTCGTGTAGGGCTTTTAGGTTTAGGTACCGTGGGAAGCGGTGTCGTTAAAATTATTCAAGATCATCAGGATAAGCTTATGCATCAGGTCGGCTGTCCGGTTACGATAAAAAAAGTGCTTGTAAAAGATATTGAGAAAAAGAGAGAAGTAGATTTGCCGAAAGAAGTGCTTACGACAGAAGTATATGATGTCATTGATGACCCGGATGTTGATGTTGTTATCGAGGTGATCGGCGGAGTTGAGCAGACAAAACAATATTTGGTCGACGCGCTGAGATCGAAAAAGCATGTTGTCACAGCAAACAAGGACTTAATGGCTGTGTACGGCTCCGAGCTGCTTGCTGAAGCGAAGGAAAATGGATGCGATATCTACTTTGAAGCCAGTGTTGCCGGCGGGATTCCGATTCTGCGCACCTTAGAGGAAGGCCTCTCATCAGACCGGATTACAAAAATGATGGGAATTGTGAACGGCACAACGAACTTTATCTTAACAAAAATGATCAAAGAGAAAAGCCCTTACGAGGAAGTGCTCAAGGAAGCCCAGGATCTCGGTTTTGCCGAAGCTGATCCGACTTCAGACGTGGAAGGGCTTGACGCCGCACGGAAAATGGCGATATTGGCGCGCCTCGGCTTCTCGATGAACGTAGATTTGGAAGACGTTAAGGTAAAGGGGATCTCCCAGATTACAGACGAGGACATCAGCTTCAGCAAACGTCTCGGCTATACAATGAAGCTGATCGGGATTGCCCAGCGTGACGGCAGCAAAATCGAAGTCAGCGTACAGCCGACACTGCTTCCTGACCACCATCCGCTTTCTGCTGTTCATAATGAGTTTAACGCCGTTTATGTATACGGCGAGGCTGTCGGTGAGACGATGTTCTACGGACCGGGAGCCGGAAGCATGCCGACAGCGACCTCCGTTGTTTCTGACCTTGTCGCTGTCATGAAAAATATGCGCCTCGGCGTAACCGGCAATAGCTTTGTCGGGCCGCAATATGAGAAAAACATGAAATCGCCGTCTGACATTTACGCACAGCAGTTTTTAAGAATTCATGTAAAAGATGAGGTTGGTTCATTCTCGAAAATTACGTCTGTGTTCTCAGAACGGGGCGTGAGCTTTGAGAAAATTCTTCAGCTGCCAATTAAAGGCCATGATGAGTTAGCAGAAATCGTAATTGTCACACACCATACATCAGAAGCTGATTTCAGTGATATCCTGCAAAACCTAAATGATTTGGAAGTCGTTCAAGAAGTCAAAAGCACATATCGTGTAGAAGGGAACGGTTGGAGCTAATGTGGAAAGGACTTATCCATCAATATAAAGAATTTTTACCTGTAACAGATCAAACACCGGCGCTTACTTTACATGAAGGAAACACGCCTCTTATTCACCTGCCGAAGCTGTCTGAGCAGCTCGGAATTGAGCTTCATGTCAAAACGGAGGGCGTCAATCCTACTGGATCATTTAAAGATCGCGGAATGGTTATGGCTGTAGCGAAGGCAAAAGAAGAAGGCAATGACACAATTATGTGCGCGTCAACAGGTAACACTTCCGCTGCTGCGGCAGCCTATGCAGCCCGCGCTAACATGAAATGCATCGTCATTATCCCGAACGGAAAAATTGCGTTTGGAAAACTCGCTCAAGCAGTCATGTACGGAGCCGAGATTATCGCAATTGACGGAAACTTTGACGACGCGCTTAAAATTGTCCGTTCCATCTGTGAGAAATCACCGATTGCCCTTGTCAACTCAGTCAACCCTTACCGCATTGAAGGCCAAAAAACTGCTGCCTTCGAAGTGTGCGAACAGCTGGGGGAAGCGCCGGATGTGTTAGCGATCCCAGTTGGAAACGCGGGAAATATCACTGCGTACTGGAAAGGCTTCAAGGAATATCATGAGAAAAACGGCACAGGCCTTCCAAAAATGCGCGGCTTTGAAGCGGAGGGCGCTGCGGCAATTGTGCGCAATGAAGTGATTGAAAATCCGGAAACAATAGCGACGGCCATTCGGATTGGAAACCCGGCAAGCTGGGACAAAGCGGTAAAGGCAGCCGAGGAATCCAATGGGAAAATTGACGAAGTCACTGATGATGAAATCCTTCACGCCTATCAGCTGATTGCCCGTGAAGAAGGCGTGTTTGCAGAACCAGGTTCTTGCGCGTCTATCGCAGGAGTGCTGAAACAGGTGAAATCCGGGGAAATTCCGAAAGGCAGCAAGGTCGTGGCTGTGTTAACAGGAAACGGACTGAAAGATCCGAACACAGCGGTCGACATTTCCGAAATCAAGCCCGTCACATTGCCGACTGATGAAGAAAGCATCCTCGAATATATAAAAGGAGCAGCCCGTGTATGAACGAAGCCGACATGCTGTTCTCTGTCACTGTTCCCGGAAGCACGGCTAACCTGGGCCCCGGCTTTGATTCAGTCGGAATGGCGCTTAGCAGGTATTTGAAGCTGACCGTCTTTGAAAGCGACAAATGGTCATTTGAAGCTGAAACAGAAACAGTCGCCGGAATTCCGGCGGGTACAGATAACCTGATCTATCAAGTGGCTAAACGGACCGCAGATTTATACGGAAAAGAAATGCCCCCTGTCCATGTGAAGGTGTGGAGCGACATCCCTCTTGCACGCGGCCTTGGCAGCAGCGCCGCGGCGATTGTAGCGGCCATTGAACTGGCTGATGAATTATGCGGCCTAAAGCTGTCTGAAGCGGACAAGCTGCATGTAGCCAGTCTAGAAGAAGGACACCCGGACAATGCTGGCGCGTCTCTCGTTGGCGGACTTGTGATCGGCCTGCATGAGGATGACGAGACCCAAATGATCCGCGTCCCGGATGCCGACATTGACGTTGTCGTTGTCATTCCTTTTTACGAAGTGCTGACAAGAGACGCAAGAGACGTGCTTCCGAAGGAGTTTCCATATGCCGATGCCGTAAAAGCAAGTGCTGTCAGCAATATGCTCATTGCTGCGATCATGTCCAAGGATTGGCCGCTCGTCGGGAAAATGATGAAAAAGGATATATTTCATCAGCCGTACCGGGCGATGCTAGTGCCTGAGCTGTCTAAAGTAGAACACGTCGCCGAGATGAAGGGCGCATATGGAACGGCTCTCAGCGGGGCAGGCCCGACGATTCTCGTCATGACCGAAAAAGGAAAGGGAGAAGAGCTGAAGGAACAGCTCGCGCTTCATTTCCCTCATTGTGAAGTGGACGCTTTGACCGTTCCGAAAGAGGGAAGTATAATAGAGCGAAACCCTTTATACCAAGTAAAAAGTGTATAGATCATGCCAAGCGTCACTCAGCCTCAGCTGAGGGCGCTTTTTTTGCTGGAGATAAAGGAGTTTTTATTTAGGAAAACGAAATACATGTAAAAAGGAGGAGATATGAATATGAAAAAGCTGATAACCGCAGAAGACATCACAGAGATTGTCTCTGTGACAGATCCTCAATACGCCTCAGACGGCACCCGTGCCGCATTTGTGAAGTCGCAAGTAAACCAAGAGAAAGATTCGTATACATCAAATATATGGATCTACGAAACAAAAACAGGCGGGTCTGTTCCTTGGACACATGGAGAAAAGCGAAGCACCGACCCAAGATGGTCTCCGGACGGGCGCACGCTTGCTTTTATTTCTGATCGTGACGGGGATGCAGCACAGCTGTATATCATGAGCACTGAAGGCGGAGAAGCAAGAAAACTGACTGATATCCCATATGGCGTGTCAAAGCCGCTATGGTCTCCTGACGGTGAATCGATTCTTGTCACTGTCAATTTGGGAGAGGGGGAAAGTGTTAATGATCAAGAAAAAATGGAGCAGGACAGCTATGAACCTGTTGAAGTTCATGGTCTCTCCTATAAACGGGACGGCAAAGGGCTGACGAGAGGTGCGTATGCCCAGCTTGTGCTTGTCAGCGTCAAGTCTGGCGAGATGAAGGAGCTGACAAATCACAAAGCCGATCATGGCGATCCTGCTTTTTCTCCTGACGGCAAATGGCTTGTTTTCTCAGCTAATTTAACTGAAACGGATGATGCCAGCAAGCCGCATGATGTTTACATGATGTCACTGGCGTCTGGTGATCTAAAGCAGGTTACACCTCATCGCGGCTCATTCGGATCAAGTTCATTTTCATCAGACGGAAGGTATCTTGCTTTGCTTGGAAATGAAAAGGAATATAAGAATGCAACGCTCTCAAAGGCGTGGCTCTATGATATCGAACAAGGCCGCCTCACATGTCTGACTGAGATGCTGGACGTTCATTTAGCGGATGCGCTGATTGGAGATTCATTGATTGGAGGTGCCGAACAGCGCCCGATTTGGACGAAAGACTGCCAAGGGTTTTATGTTATCGGCACAGATCAAGGAAGCACGGGAATCTATTATATTTCGATTGAAGGCCTTGTGTATCCGATTCGTCTGGAAAAGGAGTACATCAATAGCTTTTCTCTTTCACCTGATGAACAGCACTTTATGGCCAGTGTGACAAAGCCGGACAGACCGAGTGAGCTTTACAGTATCCCGCTTGGACAGGAAGAAAAACAGCTGACTGGCGTGAATGACAAGTTTGTCAGTGAACATGCGATTTCAATGCCTGAAGAGATTCAATATGTCACAGAAGACGGCGTGACGGTGAACGGCTGGCTGATGAAGCCCGCACAAATGGAAGCTGAAACAGCATATCCACTTATTCTCAACATACACGGTGGTCCTCATATGATGTACGGGCATACATATTTTCATGAGTTTCAAGTGCTGGCGGCGAAAGGATATGCGGTCGTCTATATCAATCCGAGGGGAAGCCACGGCTACGGTCAGGAATTTGTGAATGCAGTCAGAGGAGATTATGGGGGAAAGGATTATGACGATGTGATGCAGGCTGTGGATGAGGCTATCAAACGAGATCCGCAGATTGATCCTAAGCGGCTCGGCGTTACGGGCGGAAGCTACGGAGGTTTTATGACCAACTGGATCGTCGGGCAGACGAACCGCTTTAAAGCTGCCGTCACCCAGCGTTCGATTTCAAATTGGATCAGCTTTCACGGCGTCAGTGATATCGGCTATTTCTTTACAGACTGGCAGCTTGAGCATGACATGTTTGAGGACACAGAAAAGCTCTGGGACCGGTCTCCTTTAAAATACGCAGCAAACGTTAAGACACCGCTTTTGATTCTGCATAGCGAGCGGGATGACCGATGCCCGATCGAGCAGGCGGAGCAGCTGTTTATCGCTCTAAAAAAAATGGGCAAGGAAACGATGTTTGTCCGTTTTCCGAAAGCGTCGCACAATTTGTCACGCACCGGACACCCAAGACAGCGGATCAAGCGCCTGAATTATATAAGCTCATGGTTTGACCAATATCTCTAATAAAAAAAGCCAGGCTGATCAAATATCAGCCTGGCTGCTTGATTAAAAGACTTGTTCTACTTCAACGACACCCGGCACTTCTTCTAGAAGAGCGCGCTCAATTCCGGCTTTCAGCGTAATTGTTGAACTTGGGCAGCTGCCGCATGCGCCTAGAAGACGAAGCTTAACAATACCTTCATCTACGTCTACAAGCTCACAGTCACCGCCGTCACGAAGTAAAAACGGACGAAGTTTGTCCAGTACTTCCTGCACCTGTTCTTTCATTTCAACTTCAGTCATGACATTCGCTCCTTTCATCGTCATAAAACCATTATATTCAGTGTAACAATAAAAATCTATTGTTTGGTTTGCAAAGTTGCTTTCCCTATTATAGCACATTCAGACTTCAACACAAAAACGGTTTTTTTCTATAAAAACGCCCTTTGGCTCTGTATACTTAAAGAAAGGACTTACCTAGGAGAAGGGGGCATTTGCAGTGATGAAGCCAATCATGCTCAGCGTGTACGGGGCAGAAACCGTTTGTGCGAGCTGTGTCAATATGCCGACAGCCAAGGATACATACGAGTGGCTTGAGGCTGCGCTGAAAAGAAAATATCCAAATCAGCCTTTTGAGATGCAATACATCGATATTCATGAGCCGCCTGACAATGAACATGAGAAAGAGCTTGCGGAAAAAATCAGAAATGACGAGTATTTTTATCCGCTTGTGCTCGTAGAAGACAAAATTGTCGGTGAAGGCAATCCAAAATTAAAAGACGTTTATGAGGAAATGGAGAAGCATGGGTATATAGAAAACCGCTGACTTGATCAGCGGTTACAGCGTGTGGACAAACCCTCGCATTCGTTGTCAAGCCTGTGCGTTGGTGCTCACGAATGAAAACATTCGCTCCGCTCCAATGCTCGCCTTTCCTAGACTTCAAGGGTTTTCAAACACGCTGAAAAGATGAAAACGGCTAAAACTAAAACCGTTTTAGCCGTTGTAATCATTTAAACCGCTGACCTGGTCAGCGGTTCTTCTCTATCATTAACCGTTATGGTGTTTGTACATCCACAGCAAGCCGGATTTCAGCATACGCGGAACACGGCCGATCAGCGGACGGTCAGCAACAAGCCCGAAACCGGCTTTTTTTCCAAGTGAACCGAGGACGCCTTTCAGCTTAAACTGCGGCATTGATTCAGGCAGGGCTTCTCCATTCCAGCGTTTTTGCAAGATTTGGACAATCTGCTCTGCTTGAGCCTCTGCCAGCTGGGCGCTCGGTGCATGAGGAAGGCTGGCGCAATCGCCGACAACATACAGATGTTCATCACCTGGAAGATTGTGATGAGGCGTTAATACAATACGCCCTTGTGCGTCCTTCTCCACATCTAAGTCTCTGACAACTTTGTTTGGCTGTATGCCGGCAGTCCACACGATGGCGTCTGCAGAAATCGGATCATCGTGGTTATACACAACGCCTTCTTCTACTTTTGTGATATTTGCCCTGTTAATAATGCGGACACCGTGCTCTTCGAACCATTTTTGCACATATTTGCTCAAACGCTCGGGAAAGCTTGATAAAATGAGATTACCGCGGTCGAACAAAATAATGTTCAGGTCATCACGGCTTTCTCTCAATTCACTTGCAAGCTCAACACCGCTTAAGCCCGCTCCGACAATGGCGACGGTGGCATTAGCGCTCAGGTTATTCAGCTTTTGGTAGGTTTCACGGGACTGATCGATGGTTTGAATGCTGTAGGTGAATTCAGGCGCTCCCGGCACGTTGTGATATTTATCCTCACAGCCGAGCCCGATGACGGCGTCATCGTAAGAAATCGGTTCACGATCTTGGAACAGCACTTGTTTTTGTGCAATATCAATTGATGTGATATCACCGTATTGGACATCCAGGCGAGGGTGCTCTGGGAATGACACTCTGATATGGTGGTCAGAAATTGTGCCTGCGGCAAGGGCATAATATTCTGTTTTCAAGCAGTGATAAGGATTTCTGTCAATTAACGTGATTGAAACATCATCAGGCAGCTGGTTTGGCAATAAGCGATGAAGAACACGCATGTTCCCGTAACCTCCGCCGATCAAGACCAATTTTTTCATTTGAATTCCCCTTTAATCCGAAGAGTATGATAGACACATTGAAGAAAATACGAACTATGTAAAATAACATCTAGAATTATATCGAATTTGATCTAAAATCACAATAATAGTTTCAAAATAACCTACAATTTAGCCTGAAAGCGCAAATTAGTAAAACGTTATACAAGAAATGATATGTTACGATAATAAATCTTGAACAGTCCGTTGTCTTTGACGAATCGTAAAAAATTCGCGATAATGGATGTATGTGAGGTGAAACCGCATGAATCCAATGATTGAATTTTGTGTCAGCAATCTGGCTCACGGCTCTCAGGAAGCTAGGGCGATTTTAGAGAAGGATCCCAACCTGGATGTCCTTGAATACGGCTGCTTAAGCTACTGCGGGACATGTATGGAATCGCTTTTCGCTCTGGTAAACGGAGAAGTCGTCATGGGTGAAACGCCTGCTGAGCTTGTTGAGAATATATATACCTTTATTAAAGAAAATCCAATGTTTTAAAGAAAAGGGCCTGGACAGGCCCTTTTTTATTTTGTCGTACAAAAGAACTAAAAAATGTGTAGACATCAAAAAATATTATTGTTATCGTATAAAAGATATTTTTTTAAATAAAATTTAAGAGGTGTACGAGTATTCATGAATGTTCTGTGGGGACTGCTGGGCGCAGTTGCGATCATTGCTATCGCGTTTTTATTTTCAGAAAAGAAAAGCAATATTAAGATAAGAACCGTCATCGTTGGTTTATGCACACAGGTGGCGTTTGGATACATCGTGTTGAAATGGGAAGCGGGACGCGCTGTTTTTTTATGGTTTTCAAGCCGTGTACAGCTTCTGATTGACTATGCGAATGAAGGCATCAGTTTTATTTTTGGACCGCTTTTAAAGGTCGGCGACAGTCCGGCATTTGCATTAAGTGTACTGCCCGTTATCATTTTCTTCTCAGCACTGATTGCAGTTTTATATCATTTGAAAATCATGCAGCTCGTTTTCCGTGTCATTGGTGGCGGATTGTCGAAGCTCCTTGGAACAAGCAAAACGGAATCTCTGGCAGCGGCTGCCAATATTTTTGTAGGACAATCAGAATCTCCGTTAGTGATCAAGCCCCTGATTGCCGGGCTGACGCGCTCTGAGTTGTTTACGATTATGACGAGCGGACTATCGGCTGTTGCGGGATCTACCTTGTTTGGGTACGCGCTTCTTGGTATTCCGATTGAATACTTGCTGGCGGCCAGCTTTATGGCTGCTCCAGCTGGACTTGTGTTTGGTAAATTGATTATACCCGAAACGGAAAAAACGCAAACCGTAAATAGCGATTTTAAAATGGATGAAGGCGAAGGCGCAGCCAATGTCATTGACGCAGCTGCAAAGGGAGCGTCAACAGGACTGCAAATTGCGTTAAATGTTGGGGCGATGCTGCTAGCGTTCGTTGCGTTAATCGCCGTAGTAAACGGTATTCTCGGCGGGGCTTTCGGCTTGTTCGGCTTAAAAGGCGTCACATTAGAATCCATTCTCGGCTATGTGTTTTCTCCTATCGCCTTTTTGATTGGCGTGCCTTGGCATGAAGCATTGCAGGCTGGAAGCTATATCGGCCAGAAATTGGTGCTGAATGAGTTTGTCGCTTATTCTAACTTCGGTCCGCACATCGGCGAGTTTTCTAAGAAAACGGCTACCATTATCAGTTTTGCGTTATGCGGATTCGCCAATTTTTCCTCAATAGCGATTATGCTTGGTACGCTTGGCGGATTAGCGCCCAGCCGCCGTTCGGATATCGCACGTCTCGGCTTGAAGGCTGTTCTTGCGGGAACATTAGCCAATCTGCTCAGCGCAGCTATTGCCGGCATGTTTATATAAACAATAAAAGCTCCTTGCGTCAGTGCAAGGAGCTTTTATGTATGAAAAACGGGGGATAATTGTATTGTGTCCGTTTATAATAGCTTTTATACTAAGAAAAAGAAAAAAGTTGGAGGCACCTATGAACTCATTTCGATTTACCAAAATGCACGGCCTGGGAAACAATTATATTTATGTGAATCAATTTGAAGAACAGCTTCCTGAAGAAAAACTGTCAGAGATTGCAATTCAGGTTTCTTCTGTTTATACAGGGATCGGTTCTGACGGAATGATCCTGATATGCCCATCAGATCAAGCGCCTGTTAAAATGCGGATTTTTAATAATGACGGGTCTGAAGGGAAAAACTGCGGCAACGGCCTGCGCTGCGTCGCAAAATACGCATATGAGCATAAGCTGGTTGAGGAAACATCTTTTCTGATTGAAACCCTCTCCGGGCTTGTGAAAGCGGAGGTTCAAGTTGAAAATGGAAAAGTGAATGTGGTCACTGTCGATATGGGCGAACCGCGCTTATCAAAATCCGAGCTCCCGATGCTTGACGGCGGGGAAGAGCACACAATCAATGAAACCATGGCATTTGGTGAAGTTGAGCTAACAGGCACTGCCGTTTCAATGGGAAATCCGCATATCGTTTTTCCGATCGCTGACATCGAACAGGCACCCTTAACAACACTGGGACCGGTGATTGAGAAAGACCCAAGATTTCCGGAAGGCGTCAATGTGGAATTCGTCGAAACCGTGAATGAACAAGAACTGCATTTCCGCGTCTGGGAACGGGGATCAGGCATTACACAGGCATGCGGGACAGGGGCATGTGCAGCGGCTGTCGCATCTGTGTTGAACGGCGTATCAAAACGAAATCAAGACATCACGGTGCATTTAGCAGGCGGTGATTTGGTGATAAACTGGAAAGATAACGGCCATGTGATGATGACAGGGCCTGCCGAAACCGTTTGTGAGGGTGTCTATTTCTTGTAAAACACCTTGTTTGAGAATTGGGACGATCATGTTTATAATAAAAGACAGCAACCGGTTTTTAAAAGGAGGTTCACAATGATGAGCAACCCGGTAACAATTACAGAAGCAGCAGCTTTGCATATAAAAGATATGATGAAAGAGCATGAGGAAGAAAACGCGTTTCTGCGCGTAGGCGTCAAAGGCGGCGGCTGCAGCGGGCTTTCTTACGGCATGGGCTTTGAGCATGAAAAGAGTGAATCAGACAGTGTGTTTGACCAGCACGGCATTACTGTTCTAGTTGACAAAGAAAGCCTCGACATCATGAACGGCACCGTGATTGATTATAAACAATCCATGCTCGGCGGCGGCTTCACCATCGACAATCCAAACGCCATCGCTTCATGCGGCTGCGGTTCTTCGTTCAGAACAGCAACGAATGCAGGCAAGCCTGAAGAGTGCTAAGCACTACTAAAAACGGATAGCAACTATTACTGACGCTTTTCTTAGCGATAAATTATCGTTAAGGGGGGCGTTTTTATTATGCTCTGCATTTTAAAAATGAAGCAGAGGTCCGAGTGTTTCGGACAGAGAAATCCTGTATTGTCGTTATTTTGTATTTTGTTGTAAATACAGCGAAGTTACGCTATATTTAATACATAGTATTTTATTGCAATTGCAACAAAAATACTGTTAAGGAGTTGATGGTGGAGAAGATTTTTGGTGGAATGGCAACAAGGTCAGTATCTGTTCCGTGATTTTATATAAAGGAGCTAAATCCGAACATGAGTGTAAACATTAAAAAATGCAGCCGGGAAGATTTACAAATACTCCAACAATTGAGTATCGAAACATTCAACGACACTTTTAAAGATCAGAATTCACCTGAAAATATGAAAGCCTATTTAGAAAGGGCATTTAACACGAAGCAGTTGGAAAAGGAATTATCCAATATGTCTTCGGAATTCTTTTTTGTTTACTTTGATCATGAAGTCGCTGGATATGTAAAGGTCAACATCGATGATGCGCAGTCTGAAGAAATGGGCGCTGAATCACTTGAAATCGAGAGAATTTATATAAAGAACAGCTTTCAAAAGCATGGGCTTGGCAAACATCTGCTGAATAAAGCGATAGAAATTGCGCTGGAACGTAATAAAAAGAACATTTGGCTAGGTGTATGGGAAAAAAACGAAAATGCCATTGCCTTTTATAAGAAAATGGGGTTTGTTCAGACTGGCGCCCACTCTTTTTATATGGGGGATGAAGAACAAACAGACTTAATCATGACCAAAACGCTCACATCATATTTTTCAAAGGGTGGATGTTGATGTATATTCCAAAATATTTTAAGGTCACAAATGCTGAAGACATTTGGAATTTTGTACAAGAAAACGCCTTTGGTACGATTGTCACAACAGAACAAGGAAAACCAATTGCCACTCATTTGCCGTTAGGATTTCATAAAAAAGGCGATCATTACTATATTACAGGGCATTTTGCTTATGGAAATTCTCAGTGGAGAACGTTTGAAGCCTGTGAAGATGTGCTTGTGATGTTTCAGGGACCGCACGCTTATATTTCTTCTTCCTGGTATTCACGCGAAAATGTTCCGACGTGGAATTACCAGGCTGTCCACATGTATGGAAAAGCAAGTATGTTAGAGAAAGATGAACTAGCAGAAGAATTAACAATCATGCTGGAGAAATACGAAAAACATCGTGATCATCCTGTTTTATGGGATAAGCTTTCTCCAAAACTCTTAGAACGTGAATTGAAAGGTATTGTTGGATTTAAGATTAAGGTGGAAGACATTCAGGCGGCATATAAATTAAGCCAGAACCGAAATGAAACAGATTATATGAACATCATTGATCAGTTGCAACATGAAGAAAATCCAAATGCAAAACAAATGGCAGAACTGATGAAAGATACATTCAAAAAGCGAATATAAGCATACTTTGCTGAAGAAGTAACAGAAAACGCCAAGTCAAGCGTCGCCGCTGACTTGGCGTTTTTTATGATTAATATTTATCCCCGTTAAAAATCGAATTCTTTACAATTACATAATCCACATTGCGGATGGCGTCAAGCTTTGTTCCGCCTGCATAAGAAATAGAAGATTGAAGATCCTGCTCCATTTCAATCAGTGTATCCTTGATTGAGCCTTTATGGGCCACGTGCATTTTTTTGCCTTCGACATTTTTCTTTTCGCCTTTTTGGAATTCTGAGGCTGAGCCGAAGTACTCTTTGTAAAGCTTTCCGTCTTTTTCGATCGTTTGGCCTGGCGATTCTTCGTGTCCGGCAAATAGTGAACCGATCATGACCATCGTTGCGCCGAATCGGATTGATTTTGCGATGTCGCCATGGGTGCGGATGCCGCCATCGGCGATAATCGGTTTGCTCGCAGCTTTGGCGCACCAGCGCAGCGCCGCTAATTGCCAGCCGCCTGTGCCAAAGCCGGTTTTGATTTTCGTAATACATACTTTTCCCGGTCCGATGCCGACTTTAGTGGCATCCGCTCCCGCATTTTCAAGCTCTCTGACCGCTTCGGGCGTTCCGACATTGCCAGCAATCACAAAGCTGTCCGGCAAATGTTTTTTGAGGTGCTGAATCATTTCAATGACAGCATTTGAGTGACCGTGAGCAATGTCAATTGTCACATATTCCGGAGCCAAATTTTCTTCTGCCAGCTGGCGGACAAATTCATACTCCTCCTCTTTAACGCCCACGCTGATAGAAGAGAATAATCCGCGTGCGTTCATATCTTTAATAAAATCAATTCGTGTTTCAGGCTCAAATCGGTGCATGACATAAAAGTAGCCATTTTCGGCTAGTTGAATCGCAAGCTTTTCATCTATAATCGTCTGCATATTGGCAGGGACGACGGGTAATTTAAAGGTGCGTCCGCCTAAACGTACGGATGTATCACATTCTGAACGGCTATTTACAATACATTTTGCAGAAATTAGCTGGATATCTTCGTAATCAAACACGTTTTCCATGGTTTTCACTCCTAAAAACGAATATTTAAACGTATATTATATGAAATGTTCGCCTTATATAATGTACTCTGTTTTATTTAGGATGTCAAACATTATTATTTTCTGGCAGGTGTGGTGCAAGTGTCGAAGCTTGTCATACAGAGTGAGTTTAGGTATCATAGTTTTAACGAATGGTCTTAGAGAGCGGATCAAAACGCGAATGATATACGTTCAGCAAAGCTTGGTTGTTCAGCACCAGGCTTTCTTTATGGCATGAACATGTGAAAGGAGCAAAAAAGATGGCCCAAAACGAAGAAAAAACACCGAAGTCCCAAAAGATTCAAGACCGTATTATTATGACAATGATCTGGGTAGTCGCAGCACTTGTGATTGCGCTGGTTGTTGGAACCGCACTGAATTATATAAATATCTTCAAATAAAAAAGGAGCTGTGTCACCTGACACAAACTCCTTTTTTTTATTATTTATTTTCAAAAAGACTTGTTGAGTGAAGAGGCTGTACACGGGCTTTCGGGTCCATGTAAGCCTTGGCGTTGTTCACTGCTGTCGGTGCCTCACCGAAGCCGCTGGCAATCAGGTTGACTTTTCCTTCGTATGTACAAATGTCACCTGCTGCAAAGAAGCCTTCGATATTTGTTTCCATTGTTGATTTCACGACAATGGAATTTTTCTCGATGTCCAGACCCCAGTTTTTGATCGGTCCAAGAGATGAAACGAAACCGTAGTTGACGATTAAGTCATCAATTTCTAAAATCTCTTTGCGGTCGCCTTTCACTTCTTCAAGCACAAGCTGTTCAATTTTGTCTTCACCGATCAGCTCCGCAGGGACGAATGGTGTCAGGACATTAACCTTCGACGCATGAAGGTTTTCCACACTGTGCTCGTGCGCACGGAACTTGTCGCGGCGGTGAATGATTGATACTTCTTTTGCGATCGGCTCAAGCATAAGCGCCCAGTCAACCGCGGAATCTCCACCGCCAAGGATCGCAACGCGTCTGCCGGCGAATTTTTGCAGATCGTCAACGAAGTAATGGAGGTTTTTGCCTTCATACTGCTCGGCATTTTCAAGTTCCAGCTTTCTCGGTTTGAATGCGCCGTTTCCTGCAGTAATGATGACTGTTTTAGAGTAGTGGGTTTCTTCATTTGTTACAAGCTTAAACACGCCATCCGCTTGTTTCTCAACTGATTCAACCGCTTGCTCCAGACAAATGGTTTGGTCGAATTTCGCCATTTGCTCTTTTAGGTTATTGATAAGCTCTTGCGCGCGGATTTTCGGGAATCCCGCTACATCATATATATACTTTTCAGGGTATAGGGCGCTAAGCTGTCCGCCGAGCTGAGGCAGGCTTTCGATAATTTTGACGCTTGCCTGTCTCATCCCGCCGTAAAAAGCGGTGAATAAGCCGACCGGTCCCCCGCCTATAATTGTAATATCATAAACCTTTGTATCCTCTCGCATACGAAAATTGCCTCCTAAATGAAAATTGTTATTAATTATACCATATTGCCGTTCGAATTGACGAGTCAGCAGAAAAAATCGTAAGGATACAACGCGCCCATCCATTCTTGAAAATATTTCCGCCGGCCGCTACGATAATAACCAAATGAAATGATCTTTTTCTGAATGTTTCTTGAGCCAGCCGGATAAACATGGTAGTAGTGCTATGGGTGAGGACTTCACAAAAAACTTTTCAATATATTTCATAAAATCCCGCCAATAAGCTGAAGCTAACACAAATGATGATTTTATTATGGGTCTAACAAAAGCAAAAAAAGAGAAGGTGGATGTGATGGCATTGAATAAGCCCAAAATCGTGATTTTAGGTGCAGGATATGGCGGATTGATGACGGTAACTAGGCTGACAAAGTTTGTCGGGCCGAATGATGCTGATATTACGCTTGTGAATAAACACAATTATCATTATGAAACGACATGGATGCATGAAGCGAGCGCGGGTACGCTCCACCATGACCGCTGCCGTTATCAGATAAAAGATGTAATCAACCAGTCGCGGGTCAATTTTGTACAGGATACCGTAAAGGCAATCAAAATAGATGAGAAAAAAGTTGTGCTTGCGAATGGAGAACTGCAGTACGATTATTTAGTCATCGGGCTCGGCGCCGTGCCTGAAACATTCGGCATTAAAGGTTTAAAAGAATATGCGTTTCCGATCGCCAACATCAACACGTCGCGTCTGCTGCGGGAACATATTGAGCTGCAGTTTGCGACTTACAATACGGAAGCGGAAAAAAGGCCGGACAGGTTAACGATCGTTGTTGGCGGCGCCGGATTTACGGGCATTGAATTCCTTGGCGAGCTGGCGGCTCGCGTGCCGGAGCTCTGTAAGGAGTATGACGTTGACAGAAGCCTTGTCCGGATCGTTTGTGTGGAAGCAGCGCCGACCGTTTTGCCGGGCTTTGATCCGGAACTTGTTGACTATGCCGTACATTATCTTGAGGAAAACGGAATTGAGTTCAAGATCGGCACGGCTGTACAAGAATGTACACCAGAAGGAGTCAGAGTCGGCAAAAAAGATGAGGAACCAGAGCAGATCAAATCGCAAACCGTTGTATGGGCGGCAGGTGTCCGCGGCCATCCGATTGTGGAGGAAGCCGGTTTTGAAAATATGCGCGGCCGGGTGAAAGTCAACCCTGATCTTCGCGCCCCAGGACATGACAATGTCTTTATTCTCGGTGACAGCTCGCTGTTTATGAATGAAGATACAGAGCGTCCGTATCCGCCAACTGCGCAAATTGCCATGCAGCAGGGCGTAACAGTCGCTAAAAACCTTGGCAGGCTTATTAAAGGCGGAGAGCTTGAGGAATTCAAGCCGGACATTAAGGGAACAGTGGCTTCTCTTGGCGAGCATAACGCGGTTGGGGTTGTTTATGGCAGAAAGCTGAAAGGCACGCCGGCTTCGTTTATGAAAAAAGTCATTGATAACCGATCGTTGTTTATGATTGGTGGACTCGGACTGACACTAAAAAAAGGCAAGTTCAAGTTTTTCTAAAAACCCGCGGAAGCGGGTTTTCTTTATTAAAAAACGCCAAAATAAAAAGAGAACGAGAGGAAAATAAGTATGTTTCCGCTTACATGAAAAGATTTGTCACATGATCTGACTTTATTGTTGACAGCCTGATATGTTATATTATCAGAAAATTAAGAAAAAGGGTGATGATCAGATGAAAACTGCAACGACAACCGCTTCACATGCATGCCCATTTTGCTCAGGAAAAGGATATTTTCAATTGATTCTCGGCGGTTCAGAGACTTGTCCGTCTTGCCAGGGGACAGGAAAAGACAGTCATTCATTTTCCAGACGTTGACTTTATTTCCACCCCCGCGTTACACTAAAAGCAACGCAGGGGGGTGGAATAGGTTGATTAGTCTGCCAGTCGTAATCATCTCAATTGTTTTGTTTTTTGTTTTGTTTTTTGGAATCGGTTTCTTATTAAACATGCTGCTGAGAATGTCTTGGATTATGGCTGTGATTTATCCGGTTGTATGCCTTTTCATTATCAGCAAAGAAAAGCTGGTCAGCTATGTCCAGTCGCCGGGAGAATCCTTTGCCAGCCTGTTTCATCGTGTCTTATCATTAGCGGCTGCCGATGTGCTGATTTTAGCCAGCGGTTTGGCCGGCGCCATTGTGTCAGGGATAGCGATCAATATGCTCAGAAAAAGAGGATATCAAATGTTTTAACTGCCGCTTTCTTCT
This sequence comes from Bacillus sp. ATD, assembly GCF_050585765.1. NCBI lineage: Bacteria > Bacillati > Bacillota > Bacilli > Caryophanales > Bacillaceae > Bacillus > Bacillus sp. ATD. The sequence continues at coordinate 730,948 of NZ_JBOBQH010000001.1, forward strand.
ATAGAAAGCTTTTTTTGTATGTTCAGCTCATTCATCATTTTGAATAATGCTCTCTCCGCTTGGGAACAATGATTCGGAGGAGAGGTGAATGATGTTGAATATGATCAGACGTTTGCTGATGACCTGTTTATTTCTGCTTGCATTTGGCACGACATTTTTATCAGTGTCAGGAATTGAAGCGAAGGACTTGTCAAAATGGGTGCAGGAACATCAAGAAAAGCACTTGAAGCATGCAGGACTGACATTAAAAGCATTGCAGCAGAAACAAACACAAACGACGTCCGCGGCTAAGGATAAAACAAAACCCTTAGAAGAAGCATTTGACTGGGATGAGTATCCGGTCCAAAGAGTAACAGCAACTGGTTATACTGCAGGAGCTGAGTCGACGGGAAAAAATCCCGGTGATCCATTATACGGGCTTACATATTCAGGCGTGAAAGTGAAACGGGATCTGTATTCCACGGTTGCTGCCGACCCATCGGTTTTCCCGATCGGCACGATTTTATTCATTCCGAATTACGGTCTCGGAGTTGTAGCTGACACCGGATCGGCTATTAAGGGAAACCGCCTTGATTTGTACTTTGAAACCGTCAAAGATGTATACAATGAATGGGGCAAAAAAACCCTTGATGTATATGTGATTAAAAAGGGAACGGGAAAGATTACCGAGGATGAGCTTGAGAAGCTCAATGAAACAAAATCTTTGCAAGTGTTCAGAAATCAATATAAAACGGTGAAAGAATAAAAACGCTCCAGCGAAAGCAGGAGCGTTTTTTACATGAAAAAGTAAGCGAGTGCCAATGTTAGTAAAATACCTGTCAGGCCTCCGAAAAAGACTTCGATCGGCTGATGTCCGAGAAGCTCTTTCAGCTTTTTTTGTTTTTCTTTTTCTTCAGCTTTAGGGAAGTCCTTTGCTTCATTAACAAAACGGTTAAAATCAATGACAAGCTTATTAATGACTGTTGCCTGCTCACCGGCGTGACGTCTGACGCCAGTTGCGTCAAACATGGTGATGACGGCGAAAATGGCAGAAACCGCAAAGAGTGAGGAGCCTAATCCATGCTCCAAGGCTACGCCTGTAGAAAGCGCAGTGACCGCTGCGGAGTGAGAGCTCGGCATGCCGCCTGTGCTTGTGACCAGCGACCAGTCCAGTTTTCTGGACACGATATACTGTATGGGCACTTTGATGACCTGAGCAAAAATAATTGCGGCCAGGCTTGATAATAAAGGAAAATTCGTTAAAAGTTCCATCGGCGACATCCTTTCTATTTGAAAAATCCTTCGTGTTTCAAAAGAAAAAAGCAAGTCTTAGACTGTTGTTTGATAAAATAAGTGTAGTGGAAAGAATGTTTTTCCTATTATACCATTGTTCATTACAAATACCCATTACGTTAGGAGTGTAAGCCTCATGTTTTATGCGGTTCAGCAATTAGAGCATACAGAAACCCTTGTGGTCGGGCTTTTTCAAAAAAGCCAGCTGACAGGAAAAGCGTTGGAAATTGATGAAATGCTCGAAGGCCATCTGACACAGCTTTTAAAAGATGGTGATGTCTCTGTGAAACCGAATCAAGTATCAAAAGTATTCCCCCCAGCTTCTGCGGGTATGAAACGAATTTATTTCATTGGTCTGGGAAGAAAAGCAAATTTTACGTTTGAACAGGCGAAGGAGCGTTTTGCTCATGTTTTTCAGGCTATTCATAAAGACCGAAAACAAGAAGCAGCTGTCCTGCTTGATACGTTTATTTCGGAAGATGTGCCTCCAGCCGATGCCGCTCATGCATTAGCTGAGAGCTGCCTGCTTGCTTCCTATGAGGTGCAGGATTATAAGCACAAATCAAATGAGCCTGACAAACAAATTGAAACCGTATATGCTGTCACAGATGAAGATACACAGGAAGTGCAGGCGGGGCTTCGCGTCGGCCAGGCATACGGACAAGGGACAAATTCGGCTAGAACGCTTGTGAATATGCCAGGAAACATGCTGACCGCGACTGACCTCGCTTCATATGCAGAAGAGCTTGCGGCAAAATATGATTTTGAGTGTGAGATATTGGAGAAATCAGAGATGGAAGAGCTCGGTATGGGCGGAATACTTGCGGTAAACCAAGGCTCTGCCGAACCGCCGAAATTGATTGTGCTGAAATATCAGGGCAAAAAGGAATGGGAAGATGTCGTCGGACTTGTCGGGAAAGGGATTACATTTGACACAGGCGGCTACTCCATTAAAACGAAATCTGGAATTGTCGGCATGAAATCAGATATGGGGGGAGCTGCTGCGGTTCTCGGCGCTATGGAAACGATCGGAGAGCTTCGTCCCGAGCAAAACGTGCTGGCCGTTATTCCGTCAACCGATAATATGATCTCTGGCGGGGCGATGAAGCCTGATGACGTGATCGTATCTTTAAGCGGAAAAACAATTGAAATCCTCAATACAGATGCTGAAGGAAGGCTCGTGCTTGCAGATGGCATTACATATGCGAAACAGCATGGTGCATCAGTTCTTGTTGATGTGGCTACGCTTACCGGCGGCGTCGTTGTGGCATTAGGAACAGAAACAACCGGCGCAATGACAAATGATCAAAGCTTTTACCAGCAGGTAGCTGATGCTGCACAAGAGTGCGGCGAGGCGATCTGGCAGCTGCCGATAACAGAGAAGGATAAAAAGCGCGTAAAAAGCAGCCAAATGGCGGATCTCAGCAACTCGCCGGGGCGTGAAGGACATGCGATTATGGCAGGAACGTTTCTTGGAGAATTTGCTGAGTCAACACCTTGGGTTCATCTTGATATTGCGGGCACAGCGACTGCCAATAAAGCGACCTGCTTTGGACCATCCGGTGCAACCGGTGTTATGGCAAGAACATTGGCTACACTTGCGGAGCGATTTGCATTGGAAGAAGAAAAAAGCGAATAATGTTGAATCCCTGCGGCAACATGCGGCAGGGATTTTTTCTTCCAAAATCTTTAGTTGACTAAAGTGGATCGGTTATGATACGATACGTTCGTACTTTATTTAACTACTACATTAGCAAACTAAAGGATTTTTGGAGGGGTATCATGAATGCAGTCGTCATCGCAGTCCTGCTTATGCTTGTATTAAGCCTGCTGCGTGTCAATATTGTTATCGCATTAATTATAGGCGCCTTAGCCGGCGGGTTAACAGGCGGGCTCGGTCTTGGCGAAACGGTTAAAGCTTTCACAGACGGTCTCGGCGGAAATGCCACCGTTGCAGTCAGCTACGCCATGCTTGGCGCGTTTGCCGCCGCTTTGACGAAAACGGGTCTTCCGGACGCAATGGTGGAAGCCTCCGTTAAATTAATCGGAAATAAAGAAGATTCTCGCAAAAAAGCACTGTCTAAGGTGCTGATTGTGCTGATTATTTTAATTGTATCTTGTTTTTCTCAAAACGTCGTTCCAGTTCACATCGCGTTTATCCCGGTGCTGATTCCGCCGCTTTTGAAAATCTTTAATGAACTTGAAATGGACCGCCGTCTGATTGCGTGTGTGATCACTTTTGGTTTAACGGCGCCTTATATTGTGCTGCCGGTTGGTTTCGGGCAAATCTTCCAGGGAATGCTCAAGGATAATATGGCAGATGCCGGATTAAACGTATCTCTCGGTGATATTCCTTATGCGTTAATGATTCCTGTAGCAGGTATGGTTATAGGTCTGATTTTATCAATCATCGTATTCCGTAAACCGAAAACATATGAAACAAAAGAAATATCTGGTGCGAGCTCTTCTCCATATACGAAAAAAAGTCTGGCTATCGCGGTGCTTGCCATCGTTGTGTCACTCGGCGTCCAGCTTTACTTATCTCAGACTTTGGGAGTAGAAGGGATGATTATGGGGGCGCTGGCAGGCCTGGTTATTCTGTTTGTCAGCGGTGTGATGAAGCGTGATGAAGCGGACTCGCTGATTACTGACGGAATGGTCTTAATGGCCTTTATCGGCTTTGTCATGCTTGTTGCAGCCGGGTTTTCAAACGTATTAACGAAAACCGGAGATGTCGAGTCACTGGTTAAAACAGCAGCTGGCATCATGGGGCACAGTCAGTTAGTGGGTGCATTGCTGATGCTCATTGTCGGCTTGTTCATTACAATGGGAATCGGATCTTCTTTTGCGACGATTCCTGTTATCACAACGATCTTTGTGCCTCTTTGCCTGCAGCTTGGATTCAGCCCGATGGCAACGGTTGCGATAATCGGGGCAGCTGCTGCGCTTGGCGATGCCGGTTCACCTGCCAGCGACAGTACGCTTGGACCGACTTCAGGTTTAAGTGCGGACGGCCAGCATCACCACATTTGGGACACTTGTGTGCCGACTTTTGTATTTTATAATATCCCGCTTATTATCTTTGGATGGATTGCAGCGCTTGTTTTATAAGGAAAAAGGCTCCCCTTTACTGGGGAGCCTTTTCTCGTTATCATAAAAAAACCGTTCCCATAGAACGGTTTTTACGTGGACGATATGTGATTTCTGTTAAAGCCAGTTGCTTTATGAATAGACCGGTAGATCCCTGGTGCGATAAACGCCAGTATGACAGCCAGCGCCGTGTCTTTTACCATAAACCAAGTCATAAAGCCCCAAGCTGTGCCGTAGCTTACCGGCGTATGAATCCACAGCTTCAGTGCAAGATACATATAGGTAGTGCCGATGATATACATGATTGCCGTTCCGATAAGTGAAGCAATGAGAAATCGAATTTTGCTTGGCTGAATTTTTCGTTCTAAAAACCATCCCGCTGCAAATGCTGCCGGGATGTATGAGATAATAAACCCGCCGCTTTTCCCTGCAAACGGTGCGAAGCCTGCAGAAAATTGAGCAAACACAGGCGCTCCGGCCAATCCGACAAGTGCATATACAATCATGGCAATCGCTGCTCGTTTGCTGCCGAGAAGCAAGGCTGCCAAGAGACAGAAAAACGGCTGCATCGAAAGCGGAATGCCGGCAACTTGTAAAAAGGGTGCTACTGAGGTAAGGTTGGCTCCGACAGCCATAAGTGCGGCGAACATGCCGATCAGCGCCATATCGGCCGCGCGAAGTTTACGTTGTTTCATAGTTGTCCCCCTTAGGTTTACATACACAATCATAGAGTAATAAAGAACGGAAATATTGTCAACATAAATTAAAACGAGGTTAACAAAAGGGAGGGTTCCATATGTATTTTGGAAAAACAAAACAGTCCGATCAATCTGGAAGAGTGCCCCCAAATCAAAATGTCACCACTTCATTTCCTGTGCTTCATACGGGAAGTGTCCCATATTACGAAGATATGACGAGATGGAATCTTCAAGTATATGGTTTGGTTGACCAACCGATGCTGCTGAGCTTTGAAGATGTCAAAGCCTTTCCGAAGTACGAATCGAAAAATGACATTCATTGTGTCACGGGCTGGTCGAGGCTTGATAATGTGTGGCAAGGCGTGCGTGCTCGTGATATAGCGGAAAAAGCGGGTGTGAAAGAAGAAGCTGGCTACGTTATTTTACATGCGGAAGAAGGCTGGACGACCAATCTGCCGCTTGATGATTTCTTAGCGGAAACTTCCCTTCTGGCTTATGCGCATAATGGCGAGCCATTAACGCCTGAACACGGCTTCCCGCTGCGGGGTGTATTTCCGCATCTGTATTTTTGGAAAAGCGCCAAATGGCTGCGCGGCATCCAATTTACGAAAGAAAACCATCCAGGCTTTTGGGAACGGAATGGCTATCACATGAGAGGGGATCCTTGGCAAAATCAAAGATTTACATGGGATTAAGGTTCTATTTCAAACAGGACCATCCGCATCTTTATCAGGTTTTTATTTCCATATTGGTAGTCTGCAGGTACCTTATTTGATACAGGTGCCTTTTTTATTCGGGAAAAAGTTGACTTTCTTTGGAAGAAAACCTATTATTTGAGTTGTCTAGTTGATAGTGAAAATCATTATCATACATTGCGTTTAGTTTAAGGAGAGGAATGTCGTACTGCATGAAAGAGCAAACAACAGACCGGACGAAAGGCGGAACACCAAACGCATATACGATTCCTGGTACAGAAGTGCGTATGATGTCTTCTCGCATTGAAAACCGTACCTATCATATTTTTATCTCGAAACCGAATACGCCGCCACCACCCGCTGGCTATCCTGTGATTTATCTGCTGGATGCCAATTCTGTCTTTGGAACGATGACGGAAGCCGTTCGAATACAGGGGCGCCGACCTGAAAAAACAGGGGTAATTCCTGCAGTGATCGTCGGCATTGGCTATGAGACAGCGGAGCCGTTTTCCTCAGCGCGTCACCGGGATTTTACAATGCCGACAGCCCACTCGAAGCTGCCGGAACGGCCCGACGGCAAAGAATGGCCGGAGCATGGCGGAGCAGAGAGCTTTATCAGGTTTATTGAGGAGGATCTGAAACCGGAGATAGAACGAGATTACCAGATTGACAAAAATAGACAAACAATCTTTGGCCACTCGCTTGGCGGGCTTTTCGTGCTACAGGTGCTGTTCACTAAGCCGGAGGCGTTTCAAACTTATATTGCGGGAAGTCCGTCCATTCATTGGAATAAACCTTTTATTCTCGAGAAATCGGATCATTTTGCCTCCCTCACTAAGAAAAACAATCAGCCTATCAATATCCTGCTTGCCGCAGGGGAATTGGAGCAGCATCATAAAAGCCGGATGAACGACAATGCGAGGGAGCTTTACGAGCGGCTGGCCGTTTTATCTGGACAAGGCATACGGGCAGAATTTTGTGAGTTTTCAGGAGAAGGGCATATTTCGGTTCTTCCTGTTTTGGTCAGCCGGGCGCTGCGTTTTGCGCTTCATCCTGACGGACCGCATCTTTCAATGGGCTGAGACATACTCAGCCTAGCTTCTAAAAAATAGTTGTCACTGAAATTATATTTGACTGTCACATGACATTTGGATATGATTATTTTTATAATTGATAATGATAATCATTATCAATAAATCGCGCTTTTCAAAGTGCGGCAGTCTTTTTCTCTGGATTCTGTTCGGCATCTAGAGTGAAGAAAGGAATTGATGATATGAATGCAACGGATATAAAGGGCAAAATTGCTTTTATAACAGGGGCAGCCCAAGGGATAGGTGAAGCTGTTGCGCGGACGCTTGCCGGTCAAGGCGCACATATTGCGGCAGTTGATTATAATCCAGAAAAGCTGGAAAAGGTTGTGAACAGCCTCAAAGCGGAAGGGCACCATGCGGAAGCTTTTCCTGCGGATGTGAGAGACAGCGCAGCGATTGACGAGATCACGGCGCGCATCGAACGTGAGATGGGGCCGATTGATATTTTGGTGAATGTAGCGGGTGTCCTTCGTCCGGGTCTTATCCATTCGCTTAGCGATGAGGAATGGGAAGCGACGTTCTCAGTGAATTCGACTGGCGTATTTAACGCCTCGCGTTCAGTCAGCAAATATATGATGGACCGGAGATCGGGTTCGATCGTAACGGTCGGATCAAATGCTGCGGGTGTGCCAAGAACATCTATGGCGGCATATGCCTCTTCAAAGGCTGCGGCTGTGATGTTTACGAAATGCCTTGGCCTTGAGCTTGCAGAATACAATATTCGCTGCAACATCGTGTCTCCCGGATCAACGGAAACAGACATGCAGTGGTCATTATGGGCCGATGAGAATGGAGCGGAGCAAGTCATAAAAGGATCACTTGAGACATTTAAAACAGGGATCCCGCTCAAAAAATTAGCCCAACCTTCGGATATTGCGGATGCAGTGCTCTTTTTGGTTTCTGGCCAGGCAGGGCATATTACGATGCATAATTTATGCGTAGATGGCGGCGCGACGTTAGGCGTGTAACTGAATTAAAGGAGGTTCATGAGAATGTTGGAACAAAACGTTATACCAGAAACAAAAGCAGAGCATTTGCTTCATGAGTATCAGCCGGGTGCCTTTTTCTTAGCTTCACCTCATCGCGTACTGTTAGCGAAAGGCATATGTGAAATCGTACCGGGGGCAGACGGACAAAATCAAATGGAAACCCTTTCCGTCCGTATTGCAGAGACGCTGCGTCAGGCAAAGCGATCGGGCCAAAGCCGTCCGCTTGTTGTCGGGGCCGTTCCATTTGATCAAGTAAAAGCAGCGCGGCTCGTTGTTCCTGAAGAAGTTCGCTGGTCAGGACCGCTTCAATTTGACCATGCGGAGAAGGAACAGCAATGTGAGCATACATACCACATAGAGCCTGTTCCGGCACCGGAGGATTATAAAAATGGTGTGGAACAAGGACTGGCGCGCATTGCCGATGGAACACTCAGCAAAATCGTTCTGTCCAGGTCGCTGCAGCTGACATCGCCTGAACCGATTCAGACGGATGAGCTGCTTCGCCATTTGGCTCAGCATAACACGCATGGCTACACATTTGCCGCGGACGTGTCCAGTCAGGCGGAAACATCTCCCCGCCGAACATTGCTCGGTGCAAGTCCGGAGCTTCTCGTTTCAAGGATGGGAACTCAGGTCGTTTCCAATCCATTAGCCGGTTCAAGGCCGCGCAGTGATGATCCTGTTGAAGACCAGCGCCGGGCAGCTGAATTGCTTGCTTCCGCAAAGGATCTTCATGAGCACGCAGTTGTGGCTGACGCAGTTGCGGCAGCGCTAAGGCCTTTCTGCCGGACGCTGGATGTTCCGGAGAAGCCTTCACTGATCAAAACAGAAACGATGTGGCACCTGTCCAGCGTGATTAAGGGAGAGCTTTCCGATCCATCTGTAACCGCACTTGAATTGGCGGCGGCACTTCACCCGACGCCGGCGGTCTGCGGAACACCGACTGATCTTGCAAGAGAAGCGATTCTCAGCATTGAGCCGTTCGACCGCGGTTTCTTTACCGGCATGGTCGGCTGGTGTGACGATGCGGGTGACGGAGAATGGATCGTGACGATCCGTTGTGCAGAGGCAGAAGATCGCTCACTCCGCCTGTATGCGGGAGCTGGTGTTGTTGCCGGATCAAAGCCAGAGGACGAGCTTCAGGAGACATCCGCAAAGTTTCGGACAATGCTGCGGGCAATGGGTGTGAATCACTTATGATCAGAATGAATTGCTGGAGGGATACAATATGCTGAATGGATTTACTCCTTGGCCTGAAGAGGTAGCTGAGATATATCGGAAAAACGGCTGCTGGGCCGGCGAGACGTTTGGAGATTTGTTAAGAGACCGGGCAGCCAAATATGGCGATCGTATTGCGATTACATGCGGGAACACCCATTGGAGTTATCAAGAGCTTGACACAAGGGTTGATCGTCTGGCTGCCGGATTTCAGAAGCTTGGCATTCAACAGATGGATCGTGTCGTGGTGCAGTTGCCAAATATCAAAGAGTTTTTTGAAGTCATTTTCGCGCTTTTCCGCCTGGGGGCGCTTCCAGTCTTCGCACTGCCTTCACATCGAAGCAGTGAAATTACATACTTTTGCGAGTTTGCGGAAGCGGCTGCATATATCATTCCCGATTCTTATTCTGGTTTTGACTACCGTTCACTTGCCAGACAGGTTCAAAGCAAGCTGCCGACGTTGAAACACGTCATTGTCGCAGGTGAGGCAGAGGAATTTTTGCCGCTGAACGATTTGCATACAGAACCTGTAAAACTGCCTGAAGTCAAATCTTCAGATGTGGCGTTCCTCCAGCTTTCTGGCGGGAGCACCGGGCTATCGAAACTGATTCCGAGGACTCACGACGACTACATTTACAGTCTGAAGCGGAGTGTCGAGGTCTGCTGGCTCGACGACAGCACGGTATACTTGGCTGCGCTGCCGATGGCGCACAATTATCCGCTGAGCTCACCGGGGGTTCTCGGCGTATTATACGCTGGAGGAAGAGTGGTTTTATCTCCTTCTCCAAGTCCAGATGACGCATTTCCTTTGATTGAAAGAGAGAAGGTCACGATAACCGCTCTTGTTCCGCCTCTTGCGATGGTATGGATGGATGCGGCATCCTCACGCCGTGACGATTTATCCAGCCTTCAAGTGCTGCAGGTCGGCGGTGCCAAGTTCAGTGCTGAAGCCGCGCGAAGGGTAAAAGCTGTTTTCGGCTGCACGCTGCAGCAGGTGTTCGGAATGGCAGAGGGGCTTGTCAATTATACGAGATTGGATGACCCTGAGGAGATCATTGTCAATACCCAAGGAAAACCGATGTCCCCATATGATGAAGTGCGTGTTTGGGATGATCAGGATCGCGATGTAAAACCTGGTGAAGCAGGCCACTTGCTAACGCGGGGACCGTATACAATTCGAGGTTACTATAAGGCGGAAGAGCATAATGCTGCTTCATTTACTGAGGACGGTTTTTACCGTACGGGTGATATCGTCAGGCTGACACCAGACGGCTATATTGTCGTTGAAGGCCGTGCGAAGGACCAAATTAACCGTGGAGGAGAAAAGGTTGCGGCTGAAGAGGTAGAAAATCATTTGCTGGCGCATCCGGCTGTCCATGATGCGGCAATGGTCTCCATGCCTGATCAATTTCTTGGCGAGAGATCTTGTGTGTTTATTATTCCCCGGGATGAAGCCCCGAAATCCGCAGAGCTCAAAGCTTTTTTGAGAGAGCGCGGACTGGCGGCATATAAAATTCCCGACCGTATAGAATTTGTCGAATCCTTTCCGCAGACAGGGGTAGGAAAGGTAAGCAAAAAGGCTCTTCGTGAAGCCATTTCCGAGAAACTTCTTGCAGGGTCAAAAAAATAAATCAACAATTTGAGAGGAAGTGTTCATATGGCTATACCTGCCATTCAGCCGTATCAAATGCCGACAGCATCTGATATGCCGCAAAACAAAGTCTCATGGGTGCCTGAACCAAATCGGGCGGTCCTATTAATACACGATATGCAAAACTATTTTGTCGATGCTTTCACAGCGGGAGCGTCTCCGGTAACAGAGCTTTCAGCGAATATACGAAAGCTGAAGAATCAATGTGTTCAGCTTGGGATTCCTGTTGTCTATACCGCACAGCCGGGAAGCCAAAATCCGGATGACCGTGCGCTGCTGACAGACTTTTGGGGCCCGGGATTAAACAGCGGTCCTTATGAGGAGAAAATTATAACCGAGCTGGCACCAGAGGATGATGATCTTGTGCTGACAAAATGGAGATACAGCGCGTTTAAGAGAACGAATCTGCTCGACATTATGCGGAAAGAGGGACGCGATCAGCTGATCATTACCGGAATTTATGCCCATATTGGCTGTCTCGTTACAGCATGTGAGGCATTTATGGAGGATATAAAAGCCTTTTTTGTGGGAGATGCAGTTGCTGATTTTTCATTAGAAAAACATCAAATGGCGCTGGACTATGCGGCTGGACGCTGTGCGTTTACCGTGATGACTGACAGTCTTCTTGACCAGCTGCAGAACGCGCCGGCAGACGTTCAAAAAACGTCAGCAAACACCGGCAAAAAAGAAGTGTTTACATGTGAGAATATCCGTAAACAAATTGCTGAGCTTCTGCAAGAAACACCGGAAGACATTACAGATCAAGAGGATTTGCTCGATCGTGGTCTAGATTCGGTAAGGATCATGACATTGGTGGAACAATGGCGCCGTGAAGGGGCAGAGGTGACTTTCGTGGAATTGGCTGAACGCCCAACGATCGAAGAATGGCAGAAATTGCTCACAACCCGCAGCCAGCAAGTGCTGCCAAACGCGGATTATTTATAAAAGGAGGGTAAACAAACGGATGCCTGATACAAAAGATCTTCAATATTCTTTGACCGGGGCGCAAACTGGCATATGGTTTGCTCAGCAGCTTGATCCGGACAATCCAATCTACAATACGGCAGAATATATAGAAATCAATGGACCCATCAATATTGCTCTTTTTGAAGAAGCTTTGCGGCACGTGATCAAGGAAGCGGAATCGCTGCATGTCCACTTCGGTGAAAATATGGACGGGCCATGGCAGATGATAAACCCGTCTCCGGATGTACAGCTGCACGTCATTGACGTCAGCTCTGAGCCTGATCCGGAAAAAACAGCATTAAACTGGATGAAAGCAGATTTGGCAAAGCCGGTTGATTTAGGAGATGACCCTTTGTTCAATGAAGCTCTGTTTATTGCCGGGCCTGATCGTTTCTTTTGGTATCAGCGCATTCACCATATAGCGATCGATGGCTTCGGTTTTTCCCTGATAGCCCAGCGTGTGGCAAGTACATATACCAAGCTTATAAAAGGACAAACAGCTAAAGATCGTTCCTTTTGGTCTCTCCAAGCCATTTTGGAGGAGGATACAGATTATCGCGGATCAGAGCAGTATGAGAAGGATCGTCAATTCTGGCTGGACCGTTTTGCAGATGCACCTGAAGTTGTGAGCTTGGCTGATCGGGCGCCAAGAACATCTAACAGTTTTCTTCGTCATACGGCATATCTGCCTCCGTCTGATGTAAACGCGTTAAAAGAAGCGGCGCGCTATTTCTCAGGAAGCTGGCATGAAGTTATGATTGCGGTGTCAGCTGTTTATGTGCACCGTATGACCGGCTCTGAGGATGTTGTGCTCGGCCTGCCCATGATGGGAAGGATAGGTTCCGCATCACTGAATGTACCGGCTATGGTGATGAACCTTCTCCCTCTTCGGCTGACTGTCAGCTCTTCGATGAGCTTTTCTGAACTGATTCAGCAAATTTCCCGGGAAATCCGCAGTATTCGGCGACATCATAAGTATCGCCATGAAGAGCTTCGGCGTGATCTGAAATTGATAGGAGAAAATCATAGATTATTTGGCCCTCAAATCAATCTCATGCCGTTTGATTATGGTCTCGACTTTGCCGGGGCCCGGGGCATAACGCATAATCTTTCAGCCGGTCCTGTTGATGATCTATCAATCAATGTATATGACAGAACAGATGGCAGCGGGCTGCGAATTGATGTTGATGCGAATCCCGAGGTATACAGCGAGTCTGATATCAAGCATCATCAGCAGCGTATCCTGCAGTTGCTGCAAGCGGCTTCAGCTGGGGAGGACATGCTGATTGGGCAAATGGAGCTTTTGCTGCCAGAGGAGAAAGAACAAGTCATTCATAAATGGAACCATACGGAAAAATCCGAGAAGCTGGTCAGACTCCAAGACATGTTCGAAAAACAGGTAGTTCAAACGCCAGAACGTATCGCTCTTATGTGTGATGACATTCAAGTCAACTATCGAAAGCTCAATGAAGAGGCAAATCGCCTTGCGCATCTGTTGATTGAAAAAGGCCTTGGTCCCGAGCAATTTGTCGCTTTGGCGCTGCCGCGTTCTCCAGAGATGGTGGCTTCAATGCTTGCTGTGCTCAAGACTGGTGCGGCGTATCTCCCACTTGATCCGGAGTTTCCTGCCGACCGTATTTCTTACATGCTGGAGGATGCGAAGCCTTCATGCATCATAACGACTGAGGAAATAGCAGCCAGTCTGCCTGATGACCTGGATGTACCGGAGCTAGTGCTTGATCAGGCTGTTACCCAGGAGGTTTTAAAACGCTATTCGCCTGACAATCCGAATGTATCGGTTTCTCTTGACCATCCTGCGTATATTATCTATACATCAGGATCAACCGGAAGACCGAAGGGTGTCGTTGTGACACAGAAAAGCTTAAGCAATTTTCTGCTGTCCATGCAGGAGGCATTTTCTCTAGGAGAAGAAGACAGGCTGTTGGCTGTGACGACTGTCGCTTTTGATATTTCAGCATTGGAGTTATATCTTCCGCTGATTAGCGGTGCGCAAATCGTGATCGCAAAGAAAGAAACGATCCGAGAGCCACAGGCATTAGCTCAAATGATTGAAAATTTCGATATCAATATCATGCAGGCAACACCGACACTATGGCATGCTTTGGTGACGAGTGAACCTGAGAAACTTCGGGGGCTTAGAGTGCTTGTCGGAGGTGAGGCGCTGCCGAGCGGTCTTTTGCAGGCGCTTCAAGACCTTCATTGTTCAGTCACGAATTTATACGGTCCGACTGAAACAACGATTTGGTCTGCAGCAGCTTTTCTTGATGAAGGGCTGAAGGGCGTTCCGCCGATTGGCAAACCGATTTGGAATACGCAGGTGTATGTGCTTGATAACGGTCTGCAGCCGGTGCCGCCGGGGGTTGTCGGCGAGCTTTATATCGCAGGAACCGGCTTGGCCAGAGGTTATTTCCACCGCCCTGATTTAACGGCTGAGCGTTTTGTTGCAGATCCATATGGACCGCCGGGGACTCGGATGTATCGGACCGGAGACCAGGCTCGCTGGCGCGCTGATGGGTCTTTGGATTATATCGGGCGGGCGGATCATCAAATCAAAATTCGCGGATTCCGAATTGAACTCGGAGAAATTGATGCCGTGCTTGCCAAGCACCCGCACATTGAACAGGCAGCGGTTGTCGTACGGGAAGATCAGCCGGGAGACAAACGATTGGCGGCTTATGTAGTCGCTGATTCTGTTATCGATATTGCCGAGCTTCGCCGTTATATGGGGGCCAGTCTTCCTGATTATATGGTACCGGCGGCGTTTGTGGAGATGGACGAGCTGCCGTTAACACCTAATGGCAAGCTTGACCGAAAAGCACTGCCGGCACCAGATTTCAGCACATCTGTCAGTGATCGGGCTCCGCGGACTCCTCAGGAAGAGATATTGTGTGACTTGTTTGCAGAGGTTCTCGGTTTGGCACGTGTCGGTATAGATGACAGTTTCTTCGAGCTTGGCGGTCATTCTCTTCTCGCAGCCCGTCTGATGAGCCGCATTCGCGAGGTAATGGGAGCCGAACTTGGTATCGCCAAGCTCTTTGACGAACCGACAGTAGCCGGTCTCGCTGCCCATCTTCATCAGGCGCAGAGTGCACGTCCCGCTTTGCAAAGAGCTGAGCGGCCTGAAAAGATCCCGCTATCATTTGCCCAGCGCCGGCTATGGTTCCTACATTGTCTGGAAGGACCGAGTCCTACTTATAATATTCCGGTTGCTGTCCGTTTGTCGGGTGAGCTTGATCAAGGAGTGCTGAAAGCGGCACTTTATGACCTCGTCTGCCGTCATGAAAGTTTGCGGACGATCTTCCCTGAAACACAGGGGACATCCTATCAGCATATTTTAGATGCCGACCAAGCCCGTCCTGAGTTGCATGTTACTGAAATTGCTGAGAAGGAGCTTTCTGATCGGCTTGCCGAAGCTGTACGATACAGCTTTGATCTTGCAGCTGAACCGGCCTTTCGTGCCGAGCTTTTTGTGATCGGTCCTGACGAGTACGTGCTGCTTCTTCTCGTGCATCATATTGTCGGGGACGGCTGGTCCTTAACGCCGCTGACCCGAGATCTTGGGACGGCTTATGCGGCTCGCTGCCACGGAAAAGCTCCCGAATGGGCGCCTCTTGCTGTGCAGTATGCGGACTATGCGCTTTGGCAGCAAGAACTGCTTGGAAACGAGAATGATCCAAATAGCTTGATTGCCGGACAGCTTGCTTTCTGGAAAGAAACCTTGAAGAACCTGCCTGATCAGCTTGAACTGCCAACCGATTATTCACGTCCGGCTGAGCCGAGCCATGATGGGGATACGATTCATTTTCGTATTGAGCCCGGCCTTCACAAGCGCTTGCAGGAGCTGGCTCGCGCAAATAGGGTGAGCCTATTTATGGTGCTTCAATCCGGTCTCGCTGCTTTATTGACAAGGCTTGGGGCGGGTACCGACATTCCGATCGGCAGTCCGATCGCGGGACGGAATGATGATGCGCTGGGAGATCTTGTAGGGCTGTTTATCAATACATTGGTGCTCAGAACCGATACGTCCGGTGACCCAAGCTTCCGTGAGCTTCTTGACAGAGTGAGGGAAGTGAATCTGGCAGCCTATGACAATCAGGATCTGCCGTTTGAGAGACTTGTAGAGGTGCTCAATCCGGCTCGTTCGCGTGCGACGCATCCTTTGTTCCAAATCATGCTTGCGTTCCAAAACACACCGGATGCTGAACTGCAACTTCCTGACATGGAGAGCAGCCTGCGAATCAACAGTGTCGGTTCTGCCAAGTTTGATTTGACGCTGGAAATCAGTGAAGATCGCCTTGCTGACGGGACACCAAACGGGATGGAAGGACTGCTTGAATACAGCACTGATCTTTTCAAGCGGGAAACGGCTCAGGCTCTTGCTGACCGATTGATGCGCCTGTTGGAGGTTGCAGAGTCTGATCCTGACGAGCAAATCGGAAATCTGGATATTCTTGCGCCAGAGGAACGCAGCAATATGGTGACAGATTGGCAAGGTATATCTGAAAAGATTCCGCACGCATGTTTACCGGAGCAGTTTGAGAAACAGGCTGCTTTACGTCCTGATGCCATTGCCGTTGTTTATGAAGATCAGGCACTGAGCTATGCAGAGCTGAATGAAAGAGCAAATCGGCTTGCCCGCATGCTGATTAATGAAGGTGTCGGGCCGGAGCAATTTGTGGCATTGGCACTGCCCCGATCATTGGAAATGGCTGTCGGACTACTGGCGGTGCTGAAAGCGGGAGCAGCTTATCTGCCTCTTGATCCGGATTATCCGGCTGATCGAATTGCTTTTATGCTAAAAGATGCACAGCCCGCGTTTATCATGACGAACACTAAAGCTGCAGAGCACATTCCGCCAGCGGACAACGTGCCGAAAATCGTACTAGATGATCTCGAACTGGAAAAGAAACTAAACACATACCCAGCTGATAATCCGGATAATACGGATCGGACCCAGCCGCTTACGCCTTTGAATACGGCGTATGTCATTTATACATCCGGCTCTACAGGTGTTCCAAAAGGTGTGATGATTCCTCACCAAAACGTAACGCGTTTATTTGCAGCGACCGAGCACTGGTTCCATTTCAGCTCAGACGATATCTGGACCATGTTCCATTCCTACGCTTTTGACTTTTCAGTGTGGGAGATTTGGGGTCCTCTGCTGCATGGCGGGCGTCTCGTCATCGTACCTCATCACGTCAGCAGATCGCCAGAAGCATTTCTGCGCCTGCTTGTCAAAGAGGGTGTGACCGTTCTGAATCAGACACCGTCCGCTTTCTATCAGTTTATGCAGGCTGAACGGGAACAGCCGGATCTCGGACAAGCGCTCAGCCTGCGCTATGTCATTTTTGGCGGAGAAGCGCTTGAACTCAGCCGTTTAGAGGATTGGTATAACCGCCACCCTGAAAATAGACCGCAGCTTATCAATATGTATGGTATTACAGAAACAACCGTGCATGTGAGCTATATCGAATTAGACCGAAGCATGGCGGCTTTACGGGCAAACAGCTTGATCGGCTGCGGCATTCCCGATCTTGGTGTATATGTGCTGGATGAGCGCCTGCAGCCGGTGCCGCCGGGTGTTGCCGGAGAGCTGTATGTATCAGGAGCAGGGTTAGCACGAGGTTATCTAGGCCGGGCTGGATTAACAGCGGAACGCTTCATAGCTGATCCGTTCGGTCCTCCAGGCACTAGGATGTACCGCACTGGGGATGTGGCCCGCCTCCGCGCTGATGGTTCTCTTGACTATGTCGGCCGCGCCGATCATCAGGTGAAAATTCGGGGATTCCGGATTGAACTGGGAGAAATTGAAGCCGCGCTCATTCAGCATCCGCAGCTTGAAGATGCGGCAGTGATCGTTCGTGAGGATCAGCCGGGAGATAAACGGTTGGCAGCTTATGTCATCCCTTCGGAAGAAACATTTGATACGGCGGAACTGCGCAGATATGCTGCTGAGAGATTGCCGGATTACATGGTGCCTGCTGCCTTTGTGACGATGAAAGAATTGCCGCTGACACCGAATGGAAAGCTAGATCGTAAAGCGCTGCCCGCTCCGGATTTCGCAGGGGCAGTGACAGGGCGCGGACCGAGAACGCCGCAGGAAGAAATTCTCTGTGACTTGTTTATGGAGGTGCTTCACTTGCCGCGTGTCGGCATTGATGATCGTTTCTTTGATTTAGGCGGACATTCCTTGCTTGCTGTACAGCTCATGAGCCGCATCCGCGAATCCCTCGGCGTTGAACTCAGCATCGGCAACCTATTCGAAGCGCCGACTGTTGCCGGTCTTGCTGAAAGACTTGAAATGGGATCAAGCCAAAGCGCTCTTGATGTTCTGCTGCCGCTCCGAACAAGCGGAGACAAGCTTCCTTTATTCTGTGTTCATCCGGCAGGGGGGCTCAGCTGGTGCTATGCCGGTTTGATGACGAATATAGGAACGGATTATCCGATCTATGGCTTGCAGGCACGGGGAATCGGGCAGTGCGAGGAGCTTCCGAAAACACTTGATGACATGGCGGCCGATTACATTGAACAAATACGAACGGTTCAGCCGAAAGGCCCGTACCATCTGCTGGGCTGGTCCCTGGGCGGGAATGTCGTTCAAGCGATGGCCACCCAGCTGCAAAATCAAGGAGAAGAAGTTTCCCTATTGGTGATGCTGGATGCCTATCCAAACCACTTCCTTCCTATAAAAGAGGCGCCGGATGATGAGGAAGCGCTTATTGCCCTTCTGGCGTTAGGCGGGTACGATCCAGACAGCTTAGGGGACAAACCGCTAGATTTTGAAGCAGCAATTGAGATTCTTCGCAGTGACGGCAGTGCGCTTGCGAGCTTGGATGAAACGGTCATTTTAAATCTGAAAAATACGTATGTCAATTCTGTCGGCATTTTAGGCTCCTATAAGCCGAAAACCTTCCGTGGAAATGTTTTATTTTTCAGATCAACAATCATTCCTGACTGGTTTGATCCGATTGAACCTGATTCGTGGAATTCTTATATTAACGGACAGATTGAACAAATCGACATCAACTGCCGTCATAAAGATTTATGTCAGCCGGAACCGCTGGCTCAAATCGGCAAGGTTCTCGCTGTCAAACTGAAAGAGTTACATCAATAAGGGAGGAGAAATAGATGGCAAATCCTTTTGAAAATGCGGATGGCACCTATTTGGTGCTGATCAATGAAGAAGGCCAATATTCCCTATGGCCCGGTTTTATAGATGTGCCGAGCGGCTGGACAGTCGTTCATGAACAAAAAGGGCGTGAAGCTTGTCTGGACTATATCCAATCACATTGGAGAGACATGAGGCCAAACAGCCTAAAGACTGTTGAAAATGTGTAATCGCATAAAAAGAGACTGCAGCAAGCAGTCTCTTTTTCTATTTTACGCAGACGTTTGGGTATGATCACAATCTCTGACCGGGTTTCCGTTTTCATCTGTACACCAAGATTGGGATAAAAACGCTAAAAACACAGCGGCCCACTGATCGGCAAACTGAATCAGAATGCCCCCGTCATGCCAAGAACTGTTGTCTTTTTTCCAGCGGGTATCCATTGCATTCCCTTGATTCATATGGATATTGTGCATGCCGTTGGTCGGGGTAAAGCCGAATATTTTATCTGCAGCCTGTTCAGGTCCGAATTTGGAACCGAATATATAAACCGGCGCTTTCTCATCTTGCGCTTTCTTCATATACGTTTCAATAAAATCATTTAAATCATTATCAGGCCCAGTGATTTCATGCGGCAAAGGCTTCATTTCTCCCGGGTCGAACAAATTGCCCCGCACGTAATCAAGCGCCACTTCACGGTTTGCCTCATTGATCCTTGTATATCCATACGGCATGTTCGGAAGGATGGTAATCGAGCTCGAATCAAACTGATCGTCAGCCAAATACAATACTTCAGATTCCTCAGAACTGGACATCACATTGATGGCGCACCTGTAATACGTATTCTCTTCACCGAGCACTTTGACTTGGAAATGAGGACTGTCATCATCGGTTTCACGCTTCATGTCTAAGACAATGCCTTTTAACACGCCATATTGCTGAACAGCCATATGAATCCTCCTTTATGATCAACTTCATAATCATAATTCGTGAAATGATCTCTTTTTCCTTTTAAAAGATAAAAAAAGCCTGCAGAAATCTTTCTGCAAGCTCAATGTGAATTAAGCGCCCGCCACAGATGATTCATCCTGTAAAGCTTTCTCGGCAGGAACATATTCATAGCCTAGATCCCTCGCTACAGCTTCATAAGTTACGTGTCCGTTTGCGGTGTTTAAACCCGCTCTCAGTGCCGCATTGTCTGCGAGCGCTTTTGCTGCCCCTTTGTTCGCGATTTGCAGCGCGTATGGAACTGTAACATTAGTCAGAGCGATTGTTGATGTGCGAGGAACAGCGCCCGGCATGTTCGCTACAGCATAGTGCACAACACCGTGTTTTTCATATGTCGGCTGGTCATGTGTAGTGATATGGTCGACCGTTTCGACGATGCCGCCTTGGTCGATTGCTACATCAACAATGACTGAACCAGATTTCATTTGTTTTACCATTTCCTCAGTCACAAGAGTCGGAGCTTTAGCACCCGGAATTAATACTGCGCAAATGAGAAGATCCGCTTCCGCCACAGCATCAGCAATATTGACCGGATTAGAAATTAACGTTTTAATTTGATGGCCGAAGATGTCATCAAGCTGGCGCAGGCGGTCTGCGTTTAAGTCAATGATCGTCACATCTGCACCGAGTCCGACAGCCATTTTCGCCGCGTTTGTCCCGACCACGCCTCCTCCGATAATCGTTACTTTTCCGCGAGAAACGCCCGGCACCCCGGCAAGCAAAATGCCTTTTCCGCCTTTAGGTTTTTCTAAGAATTGAGCTCCGATTTGCGCTGCCATTCTGCCCGCAACCTCGGACATTGGCGTGAGAAGAGGCAATGTCCGGCCTTCACTAACCGTTTCATATGCGATGGCAGTTACTCCTTTATCCTTCAAGGCCTGTGCAAGCTCAGGCTCAGCTGCTAAATGAAGATACGTAAACAGCACAAGACCTTTGCGGAAATAAACATATTCTTCCGGCAGCGGTTCTTTTACCTTCATGACCATTTCGGCGTCCCAGACCTGTTTCGGATCAGCAATGATTTCCGCTCCTGCTGACTCATAGGCTTCATTTTCAAATCCGCTTCCAAGGCCCGCGCCTGTTTCAACCAGTACCCGGTGGCCGTTTGAAATGAGCTGTGAAACGCCTCCAGGTGTTAAAGCGACACGGTTTTCATTGTTTTTTATCTCTTTAGGAACCCCTATGATCATATCTGTCTCCTCCTGTATCTGTGATATTTTTAGTGTAGCTCGATATTTTGGAAAATTCTTTGTTTGATTAAGAAAATAAAAAAACATGGATTTGTGAAATTTCACAAATCCATGTGCCGAAGTTTAATATCTAAATAGATGGTGAATTTTTGATTCACATTTTTTAAATCAATTTCAGCGATCTGGCTGATTCGCTTGAGACGGTAATTCAGCGTATTAACGTGTATATTTAACAGCTTGGAAGCCGTATTCACGCTGCTGTCTGCTTCAATAAAGCGCTCTAGCGTCTCTACCAGGTTTGACTGGTGATCCCGGTCATATTGTTCCAGTTTGGAAAGCGAGTAATTATCATAGCCCGCCAGTTTCCGTTTTTCATATAAGACATCTAAGTATTGATAAATGCCTAACTCAGAAAAGCTGAAAAGATGTTTGGTCTCTTCTGCGAACCGTTCCTTCGCTTTTAAGACGGACAATGCCTCCTGATAGGAGCGGGAGACAAAAGAAATAGAGCTGTATATTCCGCCAAAAGCGATAGAAACGTCTTCTATTTTATACCGCTCCTTCAGCTGTTTTTGCGTACTGAAAGCAAACTGTTTTAAATCTTGAAAAGGATGATCTGTTTTGGGTGCGGTTAATATAATCAGTTCATTAGAATCTACGGTCGCCAGCAACACGTAAACCTGCTGGGTCGTTTCCTGTAAATATTGCAGCTGCTGTTCGATTTTTTCAGTCAGCTCACCGTTTATGCGGATGATCATAACGGAAAATTCTGAAGGAGCGGCCATTCCAAGCTTATGGAACCCATCCGCCATGTCGGCCTCCTGATGGATGTGTCCAGTCAACATTTTCCAGAAAAATTCTTGGCTGCGTTCTTCATTTTTTGTTTTTCTGATTTGAAGTTTAAGAAGTTTGTTTCTCACTGCTTTTGCCGCCATTTGCAATGTCATCAGGTCATCATCAGACAATGTTTTTTGGATCTCAAGCGCCCATATGAAGCCAAGCACTTGGTTGTTTTTCCAAATCGAAATAGCGACACGATTGCTCAGCCCTACTTCATCGATTTGCTTGACTCTGATCGGCTGGTCCGTTTTTAAGAGAGCAGGAATTGTCCCGTCTTTCCACAGCTTGTTAATCACCTTCTCCGGTACCCTTCTGCCAATAATGGTAGACGTCCGGGCAGGGTCTGTGCAGTCGCTGTGTGTACTGTAGGCAAGCAGCTTGTGGTTAACATCCTCTATGGTGATCGGGCACCGCAGAACGTCGCTGATATGATCAGCCACATCTTCAAGTCTGTCAAAACTATATTTAAACGGATCATTCGGCATGGTCATAAATCTCCCTACTTTTTCGTGCTTGATTTCTCTTTGACATCTCATCCCCTTCCTTTTATTATGATTGTTGTTGTTTGTGAAAATCAACAACAAAGAAAAACACTTACATGAGAGAAACGTTCTATATACATGTGGCGGTGAATCGCCTTTTTAAAGTACAGTTGTATGCCTTATATGATACGAAAGCTTATCCTATTAATCTTCTAAGAGAGTCATCGGAGGCGGGACTGATTAAGGAAAGAAAAAACTGAACCTTTCAGAAATGGTGCTGTAGCATCAAATATTCTGAAAGGTTTTTTTTGGGAGTTGGAGAATCATTTGGGTCTTTTGGATTATTCGAAGGATGAAAAGAAGATTAAGAAAATAAACCTATTTACTTTACAATATATGTTATTTTTAAGTGGTTCGAGGTAAACCATTGGACTCATTTTGTAAAATTAAAACATATTTGTTTGACTATGCCGAAAAACTGTTTTTATAATAATGACGTTCTAAAAATAAGTGAATTAGCCCATATTTAGGCTGATGGCACAGGAGGTAATGAGGAATATGGCAGGATTAATTCGTGTCACACCCGAAGAGCTAAGAGCGATGGCGAAGCAATACGGCGTTGAAAGCCAAGAAGTATTAAATCAGGTTGATCGTTTAAACCGAATGATCTCTGATTTGAAAAGCATGTGGGAAGGTGCTTCAAGCGAAGCGTTCGCAGATCAATACGAGCAGCTCAAACCTTCATTTATCAAAATGTCAGATTTGCTTCAAGATGTGAATCAGCAGCTTGATCAAACAGCTAATACACTTGAGTCTACTGACCAAGACATCGCAAATCAAATCCGCGGATAACAGTATGAAAGGGAAGGAGCGCCTGATTCAGAAGAAGACGGCGCTCTTTCTATGTAAGGGTGATCCTAAATGTATATTGATATTACTATAGATTTGAAACATTATAACGGCAGTGTCTTTGATCTCAGATTGTCAGATTTCCACCCGGTGAAAAAAGTAATTGATATTGCTTGGCAGGCCCAAAGCGTATCTATGCCTCCGCGCGAAGGGCACTGGATCAGAGTGGTTAACAAGGATAAGGTGTTTTCCGGAGAATGCAAGCTGTCTGATTGCGGCATTACAAACGGAGACCGGCTTGAAATATTATGAAAGGATCTGGTTGAATGTCAGGTAAACAAAAATCATATTTAGAAAACCAATTAGAAGCCGTTGCCGAGAAAACAGATGCCGGCTATACATTTACCTTTCAGCGGGAAAAAATAAAGCTTCTGGACGGTCTTGAAGCTAATGTGATCAAAGATGTAAATCCATTTTTTCATAAAGAGATCGACGTGACAGATGATGAGGTCATCATCACAATCCAACCTCCCTCCTCCTATAAAGCATTCCGCTTCATGAAAGCTAAGGATAAAAAAAGCAAATGGCAGTTTGCCTATCAGCTTGTTCAAGCCGTGCAGCAGCACAATTTGTCGAGGCTGAATGTGATTGTCGCTCCGGAAAACATTGTATTCGATAAAGGGCTGACGCCTTATTTTCTCCATTATGGAGTAAAGGAAAGCATTCCTCCTTACGAGCACGATGAGGAAAGAGTGTGGCGGGAGCTGAAAGCGGCAGCGGCTTTGGCGGTTGACGGCGCTTTTGCATTTGAAGACTATCTGAAATTCAATGAAACGATGACGTTCTCCCCAGAGGCTAAAGCGATATTGGATGCGGAATCCTATGATGGCCTGCTTGAGCTGATTCAAACCCATATTGATGAGCTCGAAGCCAAAGCCAAAACATACATACATATCCCGAGAAAGAAGTGGAACATCCAGCGATATATCGGCCTGGGGCTCATTGTTTTGCTTGTACCGGCCCTTATTTACTCGATGTACGCCTTATTTTTCGCGCAGCCAAAGCACCAGGCAATAGTGGACAGCAACCGTGCTTTCTTAAACAAGCAGTACAGTGAAGTCATCAGCACATTGTCCAAGTACGATGCGGAAAGCCTGCCTGAATCAGTGCAGTATCAGCTGGCGACGTCTTATGTTGAGGTCGAAAATCTGGGGAGTGCAAAAACTAAAAATATAGAAAATAATTTAGTCACCCTTCAATCGGACCCTCAGCATTTCTTGTACTGGATTGATTATGGTCGAGGAGAATACAAAGAAGCGATCAGTATCGGCCGTAAGCTTGAATACAATGATTATATTTACTTTGCCCTTGCTAAATATAAGCAGCAGCTTTTATCTGAGGATACAAATGATGAAGACATACAGAAAGAACTTGATTCAGTAAATAGTGAACTTGAAAAAGCGCAAAAAGAACGTCAAGACAATAAACAGTCTAATTCTGATACATCATTAGTCGATACTAGCGAAGAACAGACACAAACAGACGAAGAAAAACAACAAGCGGAAGAAAAAGCCGCAGCAGAGGAAAAAGCGAAAAAAGAAGAACAGAAGAAAAAAGAAGAACAAGAGAAAAAAGAAACAGAAAAGAAAGATGAGAAAAAAGATGACAAATAACGTGAGACATGAAGCGCAGGTCATCGCATGTTGCTATTCGGCCGTTAGGGGGTTCGCCATTTGAGTCTATTATGGGTTTTTTACCAAAATAACGTTCAAAAATTAAATCTGTCTAACCTCCCGTCGTCTCATCCGGTGACCATTGGGCCTGATGTGAAAGATTCCGTTACGATCAGCGCCATTCCATTTAATAGCGGAGTCATTTCTCTTCAAAGAAAGGAATCCGGCGGCCAATACGAAGTTTTCCTGGGAAATGATTGTCTTGGCACGATTGAGACGGATACATCATTTACTCTTCAAACGGATCAGCAGGATATACGCTTGATATTGTTGGGCAGTGAACCTGAGAAATCCGTTTATTTTACGGGAAACCGGGATGAAATTGTATGCTCCTCGGAAAAAACGAATGCAGATATTTATCTGAATCCGCAAGATTTTGCATTTGCAGAACAAAGCACGTTTTCTTTGCTTCGTGCCGGCGGCAACTGGTCGGTTCGCCCTGAAAGCGGAACGATCTTCTTGAACGGAGAGAAGATCAACGCCAATACGCCGCTTATGCCGGGGGATGAAATCTTCTGGAACTTCACGCAAATGAGTGTGACGGAACAAGACCTTTTAGAAATTGTTCATTTTGCCCAGTTTGAAACAGCGTTAACAGAAACAGTCAAACCGAGTACTGAGATGCAGAAAAAATATCCGCAGTACAGAAGAACACCACGGATGGTGTACGATCTGCCGGATGACCGCGTTTCCTTTAGTTTTCCCTCTCAGGAGAGCGATCAAACCAACAGAGGGCTGTGGCTCGTCATCCTGCCTCCGCTTGTGATGCTGATCGTGATGGGCGTAGTCGCCATCATCCAGCCGCGCGGCATATTTATACTTGTTTCTTTGGCGATGTTTATGATGACTCTCATTACCTCGACAGTGCAATATTTCCGGGATAAGAATCAGCGGAAAAAACGCGAGGAAAAACGGGAGCGTGTATATAAGCTTTACTTAGACAATAAACGGAAAGAGCTTCAGGCACTTGCTGAGAAGCAAAAGCAGGTTCTTGAATTTCACTTTCCTTCATTTGAAAAAATGAAATACTTAACAAGTGAAATCAGTGACCGAATCTGGGAAAAATCACTTGAAAGCAAGGATTATCTTCAGCTGCGGCTTGGGACGGGAACAGTCCCCTCGAGTTATGAAATCAATATGAGCGGCGGAGACTTGGCGAATCGTGATATCGATGACCTTATGGAGAAGTCGCAGCACATGCAGCGTGTCTATAAGGACATCCGCAATGCGCCGGTTACGGTCGATTTGGCGGAAGGTCCGATGGGGCTTGTCGGTAAATCTCAAATTGTGAAAAATGAGATTCACCAGCTGATCGGACAGCTGTCGTTCTTTAACAGCTATCACGATTTGCGTTTCGTTTTTATTTTTCATGAAGAAGAGTATAAAGACTGGGAGTGGATGAAGTGGCTTCCGCAATTTCAAATGCCCCATATTTATGCAAAAGGATTTATTTATAATGAGCAAACGCGAGATCAGCTTCTGTCTTCGCTTTACGAATTGATCAGAGAGCGCGATCTCGAAGATGACAAAGAAAAACTGCAGTTCAAACCGCATTTTGTATTTGTTATCACGAATCAGCAGCTGATCTCTGAGCATGTCATTCTCGAATATTTAGAAGGACAGCATGAGCATCTGGGCATCTCGACAATTGTCGCTGCGGAAACAAAGGAGAGCCTGTCGGAAAACATTACGACCCTTGTCCGCTACATCAATGAGCATGAAGGCGACATTTTAATTCAAAAGAAAAAAGCGGTAAGAATCCCGTTCCGTCTCGATCATCATCAGCGTGAGGACAACGAACGGTTCTCACGCACGCTGCGGACGCTGAACCACCAGGTCGGCATCACGAATTCCATTCCGGAAACGGTATCGTTCCTGGAGCTTTTTCATGCGAAGGAAGTAAAAGAAATCGGCATTCAGCAAAGATGGCTGACGAGCGAATCGTCGAAGTCGCTGTCAGTGCCGATCGGCTATAAAGGGAAAGATGACATTGTGTATCTGAACCTTCACGAAAAAGCACACGGTCCGCACGGCTTGCTTGCCGGGACAACGGGATCTGGGAAAAGTGAATTTCTCCAGACCTACATTCTGTCACTTGCAGTGCATTTTCATCCGCACGAAGCGGCTTTCTTATTAATTGACTATAAGGGCGGAGGAATGGCGCAGCCGTTCCGCAACATTCCCCACCTCCTCGGCACGATCACTAATATTGAAGGAAGCAAAAACTTCAGTATGCGTGCGCTTGCTTCCATTAAAAGCGAGCTGAAAAAAAGGCAGCGTCTGTTTGACCAGTATCAAGTCAATCACATCAATGACTATACAAAGCTGTACAAG
This sequence comes from Bacillus sp. ATD, assembly GCF_050585765.1. Classification (NCBI taxonomy): domain Bacteria; kingdom Bacillati; phylum Bacillota; class Bacilli; order Caryophanales; family Bacillaceae; genus Bacillus; species Bacillus sp. ATD. The sequence goes on from NZ_JBOBQH010000001.1 coordinate 758,183, forward strand.
CAGGGGAAAGCAGAAGTGGCGATGCCTCACTTGTTCTTAATCTCTGATGAGTTTGCCGAGCTGAAAAGCGAGGAGCCAGATTTTATCAGGGAGCTTGTCAGCGCCGCACGTATCGGGCGAAGCCTCGGCGTTCACTTGATTTTGGCGACACAGAAGCCAGGCGGCATCATCGACGACCAGATCTGGAGTAACTCGCGCTTTAAAGTAGCGCTCAAGGTCCAGGATGCCACCGACAGTAAAGAAATTTTGAAAAACAGCGATGCTGCAAACATTACCGTAACAGGCCGCGGCTATTTGCAGGTCGGAAACAATGAAGTGTATGAGCTGTTCCAATCTGCCTGGAGCGGGGCGCCTTACTTAGAGGAAGTCTACGGTACTGAGGATGAAATCGCGATCGTCACAGATACGGGTCTGATTCCGCTTTCTGAGGTTGATACCGAAGATATTGCGAAAAAAGACGTTCATACTGAAATTGAAGCTGTCGTTGACGAAATTGAACGCATCCAAGATGAAATGGGAATCGAGAAGCTGCCAAGCCCTTGGCTGCCGCCGCTTGCGGAGCGTATTCCGCGCACTCTTTTCCCTTCAGACGAAAAAGACCATTTCCGCTTTGCATATGTCGATGAACCTGATTTGCAAAGACAGGCGCCGATTGCTTATAAGATGATGGAAGACGGAAATATCGGCATATTCGGCTCTTCGGGCTACGGAAAATCAATTGCAGCCGCGACGTTCCTGATGAGCTTTGCGGACGTGTACACACCTGAAGAGCTTCATGTCTATATCTTTGATTTCGGAAACGGAACGCTGCTGCCATTAGCGAAGCTCCCGCATACCGCGGATTACTTCCTGATGGACCAGTCAAGAAAAATTGAAAAGTTCATGATTCGAATCAAAGAAGAAATTGACCGACGTAAACGTCTGTTCAGGGAAAAAGAAATCAGCCACATCAAAATGTACAATGCGCTTAGCGAAGAAGAACTTCCATTCATTTTCATCACCATTGACAACTTTGACATCGTCAAGGATGAGATGCATGAGCTTGAATCGGAATTTGTCCAGCTTTCCAGAGACGGACAGAGCTTAGGGATCTACTTCATGCTGACGGCAACGCGTGTTAATGCTGTCCGCCAGTCATTGTTAAATAACTTGAAAACAAAGGTTGTCCATTATCTCATGGATCAATCTGAGGGATATTCCATTTATGGCCGTCCGAAGTTCAATCTTGAGCCGATCCCGGGGCGCGTCATCATTCAAAAAGAAGAGCTTTATTTCGCGCAAATGTTCCTGCCTGTTGACGCTGATGATGATATCGGCATGTTCAATGGGCTGAAATCAGACGTTCAGAAACTTCAAGAGCGCTTTGCTTCAATGGAGCAGCCGGCACCGATTCCGATGCTGCCTGAGAGCTTGTCGACGAGAGAATTTTCTCTCCGCTTCAAGCTGGAACGCAAGCCTTTATCTGTACCGATCGGGCTTCATGAAGAAACAGTCAGCCCAGTCTATTTTGATTTGGGCAAGCATAAGCACTGCCTGATTTTAGGCCAGACTCAGCGCGGGAAAACAAACGTCCTAAAAGTCATGCTTGAACATCTGATTGATGATGAGACCGAAATGATCGGCCTGTTTGACTCGATTGACCGCGGCTTATCTCATTATGCGAAGGAATCAGATGTTTCATATTTGGAAACGAAAGAAGATATTGAGCAGTGGATTGAAACAGCAGAAGATATTTTCAAAACAAGAGAAGCCATGTATGTAGAAGCCGTCCGCCAAGGAGACGCGCACAATCTGCGATTCTCACAAGTGGTGCTGATGATTGACGGGATAACGAGATTCCAGCAGACGATTGATACGAGAATACAAGACCGTCTCGCTAACTTCATGAAATCATACGCGCATCTTGGCTTCAGTTTTATCCCGGGTGGTAACCACAGCGAATTCTCAAAAGGCTATGACTCCTTGACGACTGAGATGAAGCAAATCCGCCACGCGATTCTGCTGATGAAAAAATCTGAGCAAAATGTCATTCCTCTCCCGTACCAAAGACAGGAGCCTGAGATTCAGCCGGGCTTCGGATATGTTGTGGAAAACGGGAAGGAGCAAAAAGTTCAAATTCCTTTATGTTCTGCTGAAAGGGAGAGTGCTAGATGACAGAACAACGAAAAAGCTTGATCAAGTTAATATCCGCCGTCATCATCATTTTGCTGTTGCCGGTTTTGTTTTTCCGATTTATCGGAGACGATCCGACGAAAAAAGCAGTCAATTCCACCCGGCAAATCGCGGTGGTGAATGAAGACACTGGCGTATTGAGTGATGAGGTAAAGTCTGATGAAGAGGACAAATCCGCCCAGTTCGGCAAGGAAGTAGCGGCTGTTCTGGGGGAACGTCCTGATTATTCGTGGACGGTCGTAAACCGAAGCGCGGCTGAGACCGGTCTCGCTTCAAAGAAATACGATGCGATCGTCTATATTCCCTCAGACTTCTCAAAAAACATTTTGAGCTATGACAAAGACCATCCACAAAAAGCAACGCTGGAATTCAGCATTCAAGATAATCTGAATGCGGTCAACAAAGAAAAAGTTCAGCGTGAGCTTGAGGATGCCCAAAAGACAATGAACAAAAAAATGTCGGCCTTATACTGGAACTTTGTGTCGCAAAAAGTGGACAACATCAGAGGAGAATTTGACAAAATCGTCAATAAAGAATCTGAATTCCAGAATGTCATGTACAACTTTTACAAACCAAGCTCTAATGATTTAGCAGGTGAAATCAAACAGCAAAAAGACTTAATCGATGAGCTGAAGAAATCAATGAATGAAGCGCAAGGCACGACAAAAGAAAAAGCTTCTACAGCGGAGGAAGCCAAAAACACGCTAAAAGAATTCATTGATACAGTTGAAAGATACAAAGAATATCAAGAGAATCAGAAAAAGCTGCTTTTGGCAGCCCAGGATTCAACACAGCAGCAAATCCGGACAGGCCTAGACGCCATCCAGGCACAGCAAAAGGCGAATCAGTTCAGCGAACGCATGAGCGGATTGGCAACTGGGATCAGCCAAGCGAAGACACAGCTTGGACAAACCAGCAATGTGCTGGCAAACGCCCAGCAAATCAGGGAGGGCCAAGTGCCTCAGCAAGAACTTGGCATGGCGAAGATCCAAAGTGATTTAATCGATCAATATCAGGCCGCATCGAGACAGACTGCATTAAACCAAGTATACGGACGGCTTGTTGAAACGCGCGAGGCGCTCACTGTTGCGAAAGGTGAGCCGCAGCCTGATGGAGGTAATGGTTCAGCTGATGAAGGTAAAGGCCCGAAGAAAGTAGACCCTGAAGAACTCAAAATTGATCTTGAAAAACAGCGTGAAGAATTGAAAAACATCGCTGCAGATATTCAGGATATTTCAGACAATCTGAAGGAGCCTGAAAAAGAGGGCCCGGGAACAGACAAACCATCGACTGACAATCCGAACAATCCCGATGACGGAAGTAACACAAATCCTAATGATACAAAGGGAGACACCGGAAACGATGATAACAGCAGTGACTCTGGTGATGTCGGACAAACGGACGGCGGTACACAGGATCAAGAGCAGCAGGAAACAGACGGTCAGGAGCAGACCGGCGATGCGTCAGACGGCGGAAAAACTGAAACAGGCACATCTGCCGAACAGACTGCATCATCTGATTCAGCCCCTCAATTGGTCAAGCTGGCAAATGAAGACGGAACCGGAGATTCAGGAGATACCGGTAGCGGCGGAGATACGACGGAGCCTGGGGACCAAGATCAACCAGGAAACGGCGACATTTCTGATATCGCCATAGCAAAAGAACAGCTTAGCAAAGCGTCTGAGCGAATCAAGCAAATTGAAGAAGAGCTCAAGGAAAAAGAAACTGCCCATAATGAAGAGCTAGATAAGAAATTAAAAGAATTGCAAGAGAAAATAGACAACCTAGATGATGAAATTGTTAAATTGAAGAAACAAGTAAATGATTTAGAAGATCAGTTAAAAGATATGCATGAACAGGTGTATAATAGTGGCATTTATAAAATGATTCGGGAGCTAGAAAATAAAGATCAGCTACAATATCAAAAAGAATTTCAAGGGGAAATAAATACAGAGAACATTAACGCCTTAATGAAATACTATAAATATCTATCTGTTTATGACTCTGTATTATCAGGTACGATAGACAGCACTGCAAAAGCTGGCGCCATTAACGGCCAGCAGGGCAACGTCAATTCCGTACTCGCTCTCTCACCTGAAGAATCAGCCAGCTGGGAAGCTCTCAAAAACAACACGATGCAAACTGATGAAGACATTAACAGCTTCATCGACGGAATGACCAAATTTGCGGACGACTACAGCGGCTATATCCGCGACTCTCAAGCAGGTGTTCTCGACGAACTGACGAAAATCTCTGAAAGTGCCGCAAAAGCGACAGAACAGCTGGTAACGGGCGCAACGCAGGAATCTGCGACGTTCAGCAACGATGGACTGTCTGGCACAATGGCACTGAATGTCCAAGATACGGTCGGCCAGGAAGTGCTGCAAATGTCAGACATGATGGGTTCATTGTCTGATCGCCAGTCAGGCATCATTGATTACACAACCAATATGCAGCAAAGCGTCAATGATGTTCAAGCAAAAGCCGACACCTTAAACAACAACTGGGGGAAAAATGTCGCCTCCACGAAACTCGTGCGCAATGACGTATACGGCATACTCGGAAATACATTAGTAGACGGGCAAAACAATGGCTATGTGTATGATTACTTGGCGAATCCGCTTAAAATCAGCGGAGAAGTTCCGGAAGAGAAAACTCAGACGGTACCGCCGGTTGTCATCCTTGTCATTGTGTTGATCAGCAGTCTGTTAATCGGCTATTTTAGCTCGTATTACCAAAACGCGCCGCTTCTCGTCAAAGGAGCGCTATTCGGAATTCTGAATATCCTTGTCGGACTCATGATCAGCTTGTTCGGTTTGAATATTTATTCACTGCCGGACGATCAGACGATTAAGTGGTCAGTGTTTACGATTCTATTGCTGGTCGCAAGCTCTGCCTTCATCCGGACGGCGTTCAGATTCGGATCGATCCCTGGATGGGTTGCTTCAGCGGCAATGATTCTATTCTATGTTGCACCGCTTATTGATTTGATCATGCCGAACTTTACATTTGAAGATCCTGTTTCGAAAGTATATATCGACATCCAGTACGGTACTGGGCACTTGTTTACAATGGGAATAACAGTTCTGCTAATCATTACGGTGATTGCCGCGGCTCTGCCGCTGATTATCCGGCTGATGGCTGAACACACAGCAGAAAGCGATGAAACGTATGAAGCGTAATCGCAGCATGGAAAAGGGGATCATGATTTGTATGCTCTCCTTTTCCCTTTTCATACCCTCTGCCGCCGCTGCCCAAACCGAAGAAAATACAGATGTCGCGCCAAACCAGTATCAGAAAAAAGACATCGAAATTGATACGAATTATTTACATGAAGATACCTACTATGAAGAGAAAACAGAACTGCCTGAGGAACAGAAGGATATCACTTTTGATAAACCGAAGGATAAGGACGCCGAGCTGATAAAAGGTTTGTTTACATCAACAAATGCCGAGGATTCCAACACGATTGCGGCCCAGTCGAAACAGCTTGGAATTACATTTGCAGAAAAACCAATAACAAAGACATCATCAACGGAAACAGAAGATGAACAAGAAACATCATCATTGCTGCTGCCGATGATCTATGTCGTACTGATCCTGTTCGGAATTGCAGGCATCGTGTTCCTCATCCCAAAAGTCACAGCGCAGGAAAACAAGAAGGCGTAGGCCGCGTGCTTGTGTTGTGTAAAAGCGGTGCCGTACAATAATAACGGAAAAGGAGGTTTCCAATGGAACTTTATATCATCACCGGAGCGTCAAAAGGGCTGGGTCAAGCCATTGCATTACAGGCTTTAGAAAAGGGTCATGAAGTCCATGCCTTATCCAGAACGAAAACGGATGTCTCTCATGAAAAACTAACGCAGCATCAAATAGACCTCATCAATCTCGAAGAAGCTGAACAGCAATTTGAAACATTGCTCTCATCCATCGATCCAGATCGTTATTCTGGTATTACCCTGGTCAATAACGCCGGAATGGTAACGCCGATCAAACGTGCCGGCGAAGCGTCTCTTGACGAGCTTCAGCGCCATTATCAGCTGAACCTGACTGCGCCCGTGCTTTTGAGTCAGCTGTTTACAAAACGGTTTGCTTCATACAGCGGCAAAAAGACGGTTGTCAACATTACTTCAGGAGCCGCCAAAAATCCATATAAGGGATGGAGCGCGTATTGCAGTTCAAAAGCCGGACTCGACATGTTTACGAGAACATTCGGATTTGAACAGGAGGATGAAGAGCTGCCAGTGCACATGATTTCGTTTTCACCAGGTGTGATGGACACTGAGATGCAGGCCGTCATCCGTTCTTCATCGAAAAAGGATTTCCACCACATTGAACGGTTCCGGAAATTAAATGAAACAGGAAGCCTTCGCAGTCCGGACTTTATTGCCGGCACGCTGCTTTCTTTATTAGAAAAAGGGACGGAAAACGGAAGAATTTATGATATGAAAGAGTTTTTGTAGAGCAGATATTTTCTGCTCTTTTTTTTATAAAAAAAGGCTGCAGCCAGAGCATTTATTGAACAGCGGCATATACTGACTGAAACGCTGCTTTTAGGGTATAACAATGATGATAAGAAGATCAAAATGATGTGACATAAGAATTGAGTTTCTCTGCAAATTATGTTAGGATTCTAAAAATATCTAAAGGAGGGGTTTCCATGAGAAAGGTTACATTAATGGATGTTTTCACCCATCCAATTGCACAAAAATATCTTCAGCGTTCCGGCGTGGCACATGCGATTGCCTGCGCTTATCATGCATACAGGCTGTCTGTGAAGGCTGACATCAATCCTGATTTAGCAGCAAAAGCAGCACTGCTTCATGATATCGGCCATTATGAATGGTATACAGACGGAAAGTGGGATTATGAGAAATACAAAAGAAATGACATCCATGCCATTAAAGGGGCAGAACGGGCGCATAAGCTTCTGATTCGGCTTGGCGAGGAACCGAAAGCGGCAAAAGAGATTGCCCTGGCCATTTTGCTTCATACAGATTCCTATTTGCCTGAAGGCGAATTAGATAAAAACACGCTGCAGCAGATTGTCAAAAAAGCGGACGAACTGGATGAAGAGCCGGGTGGCCACCATCATTACCGCCAAATTGATCCTTCAACCGCACGAAAAAAAATAGAAAAGCTGGACCAATTAATCGACCAAGCCCAGGCATCCGTGATAAAGCCTGTATAAGTACGGAACAGCGGCCAGCTTTCTTCGCTGTCTCCGCTTCATCGACACTTCCTTTACACCCGCTTCCAAACGTATTCTCCTAAAATCTCCGCACCCCTTTGTTTTATCAGGGAAGCCTGTGTCATTATCCATAAGCGCGGCATAAGCTGAGATAAAACACACAAAGGGGATAAAAGTATGGTCAACCAAGGTAGTCCGCAACTGGTCTCTTTAGTCGATCCTTATGTCTATCAGACCATTAAAAAGCTCATCGGCTCAAGGTTCGTTATACAGACAGTAGGAGATACGGTCAGAGGCAGACTGATCGATGTAAAACCTGACCATATCACAATTGAAGGAGCCCGAAATTCTGTTTGTTTGATCAGAATCCAGCACATGATTTCCGTCACGCCAGATTACAGTGAGCGGGTCTAACAGTGCTTGCGCATGAAAAATAGGCGTACACCGGGACGTCCTATTTTTCAGTTAAGCGCTGTAAAAACGCACTGGGATACATTGTTCCATCAAGGTCAAAACCGGCAAATTCCTGATAGTCACCATCTAAAAAACAGAGAGTGACGCCGTACACCGTATAGCAGGAACAGACTGAAGCATGCTGGCAGACCCGAAAATGATAACCGTCTGAATCTTTTACATACAGCCGGGATTTCCCGGCAAATGGGGCACAGAGGCGTGCTGCCTCACCAAAACATTCGAATCCGCCGATTTTGCCGTCTTGGCTGATATCCAGCAGGAGACAATCATTGACTCTGAGCTCCGCAGTCCGTACATTCCTGTTCTTTTTTCAAAGGAAGAACATAGATATAAGCCAGTTCTGAATCTGTATCGTATGTCACGGCCTTCATCACCAACACTCCTCTCATTATATTAAGAGTTCTGATATGAGTTCATTTTTGTTACAATGATGGGGTATAAGTTCTTTTATCTGACAGACAAAGAAAAACTAGGAGGAACAAAGCTTGTTGAAATCAAAAGTCCATTTTTGGACATTGCAGATTTTATTTGTTTTGCTGATTATTTATGTAGCGACAAAAGTTTCATTTGTATTTCAGCCGTTCATTGTTTTTATCTCGACATTGTTTTTCCCGATGCTGATTGCGGGAATTTTGTATTTCATATTTAATCCGGTCGTCCGCCTGCTTGAGAAAAAAATTCCGCGGACATTATCCATTCTATTGATCTATTTACTGTTTATCGGTTTGCTTGCCTTCGTTTCAGCGTCAGTCGGGCCTGTCATCACATCCCAGGTAACCGGGCTGTTCAACAACCTTCCTGATTACATAAAACAGATTCAGGCGCTGACAAAGGATTTGTCTCATTCCCAATGGTTTACCTGGATGATGAATCAGGATTATGTATCAATATCAAAAATTGAACAGTCATTGACAAGCTTTCTCCAAAACCTGCCGCAAAATATCACGTCCAGTTTATCTGCGGTGTTTGGCGTCGTGACAAACATCACGCTTGTTATTATTACTGTTCCATTTATCCTTTTTTACATGCTGAAAGACGGACACCGCTTTCCGCATTTGGCGGTAAAAATTCTTCCGGCTTCTTATCGGACAGAAGGCTTAAAGATTTTTAAAGATTTATCAGATACGCTTGCGGCTTATTTCCAGGGACAGCTGTTAATCTGTCTATTTGTCGGGACAGCGTGCTTTATCGGCTATTTAATTGCCGGACTGCCGTATGCCCTGATTCTTGGGATTGTTATGGCGATTACCAATATCATTCCTTATGTCGGGCCTTTTCTCGGTGCCGCGCCGGCTGTTATTGTCGGTTTTATGGACTCGCCGGCTAAAGCGCTGTTTGCGATTATTGTGGTTGTCATCGTTCAGCAGCTGGACGGAAACCTGCTGTCCCCTCTTGTAATCGGAAAACGGCTGAATACGCATCCGCTTACGATTATTTTGCTGTTAATCGGTGCGGGAAGCTTCGGCGGAATTCTCGGCATGATTTTAGCGGTGCCGGTTTATGCGGTAGTGAAGGCGTTCTTCCTGAATATTGTCCGCTTGATCAAACTGCGCCAGCGGTCACGCCTCGAAGAAAACGCAAAGCCCGCTGAATAGGCGGGCACCATTTGCGGCTCTTTGCATATGATGCTGTAAATCAATGCGGAGGTGGGGAAATGCCTGCGATTGTGGGGCCGATTTATATCATGTCAGTTACGGGTAATGCCGCGGCAAGCTTTGGAGACGTATTTGCGATTTCGCCCAAAAGCGTCGCTCATTCAGGGGCGGGGTCAGGCACATTTCAGCTTGGTGACTTTGTGAAGATTAACAACCAAACGAGTAAAACTCTTTTCAAAGATGCCGATATCATTGATGAAACAGTTTCGTTTAACGGGTAACAGCCTTTTCACAAGAGGCTGTTGCTTTTTTATTGTATAATATGGGTAGTCTTTGAATAGAGAGGTCATGTTATGAAAATCAGAAAAGCAAATATCAATACGCAAACCGGAATGATCACGGACGTGTATCTGCATGAAAACAGAAAAGAACTGCGCACGCTTGTAGCGGTCCCGCAGCTGGAGTGGAGCACGATCATTTCCTATGAAGAAGATAAAGCAACTCTGCCTGAACGGCTGGAAGCTTCGTTGCGCCGGCATACAGAGGAAGCCCCTGCTGGTGAGCTGGCCAAAAAAATCATTCATTGGGTAACAGAAATGTAAACCGCGTTTGAAAGTTTAGCTCCTGCCTGATCAGGTGATAATGAAAACAAACAAGACGGGAGGACAGGCTTTTGGGTGAAGATAAAATGGATCTCTATTTGCAGCAAGGAATGTATGGGCCTTTGGAGACAAAGCCTGACGAGCGCCATTTGTTTTTAGGCTCTTTAAGAGAAAGAGTCGTTTTGGCATTGACGAAAGGACAAGTGCTTAGAAGCAAACCGTATAAAGAAGCGGAACACGAGCTGAAAAACAGCCATAACGTTACCCTTTTGATTAATGGAGAGCTTCAGTACCAGTCTTATTCTCCTTATATCCAAATGGCGAATCGATACAGAGTGCCCTTCAAGATTGTATCTGATCTTCAGTTTCATACGCCTTTAGGCCTCGTCATTGCGGCTGACATCGCTGTGAATCGTGAATTGATATATATTCAGGACGACATTTATAATCGGTCAGTGCTGAAATCTTAAGAGACAAACGGGCCGTTTGTCTTTTTATTCATGGCAATTCACTTACAACTGGAGATAAGATATAATGTTCTCATACTGATGGCGGGGAGGCCGGCTATGAAAAAAGCACTTATTTGTATTGATTATACGAATGATTTTGTGGCGAGTGACGGAAAATTGACCTGCGGGGAGCCCGGCAGAATGATTGAAGAGGCGATCGTCAATTTAACCGAAGAATTCATCACAAACGGTGATTACGTCGTATTAGCAGTAGATTCTCATGATGAAGGGGATCAATATCACCCCGAAACCCGTCTTTTTCCTCCGCATAATATAAAAGGCACGGAAGGAAAAGATCTGTACGGAAAGCTTTTGCCTCTATATCAGAAACATGAACATAAACCGAATGTTTACTACATGGAAAAAACGAGATATTCTGCTTTTGCGGGAACTGATTTAGAGCTCAAACTCAGAGAGCGGCAGATTGGCGAACTGCATCTTGCCGGTGTCTGCACAGATATTTGTGTGTTACATACGGCCGTTGACGCATACAACAAAGGTTTTCAGATTGTTGTGCATCAACAGGCTGTTGCCAGCTTTAATCAGGAGGGGCACGCATGGGCTCTTTCCCATTTTGCAAATAGCATCGGAGCGCAAGTGGCAGAGTAAGGAAGGGGAAAAACAGTGTTAGAGTACGGATTTAAAGATGACAGCCTGTCATTGCATACAGACCTTTATCAGATCAATATGGCGGAAACGTACTGGAGAGACGGCATTCATGAAAAGAAAGCGATTTTTGAGCTGTTTTTCAGAAGGCTTCCGTTTGAAAATGGCTATGCCGTATTTGCGGGCTTGGAAAAAGCCATAGAGTATCTGGAAAATTTCAAGTTTACGGATAGCGATTTGAGTTATTTACAAGATGAACTGGGGTACCAAGAAGATTTTATCGAATATTTGCGCGGCTTGACTTTTACAGGTTCACTTTACTCCATGAAAGAAGGAGAGCTTGTTTTTAATAATGAGCCGATTATGAGGGTGGAGGCGCCCCTGGTTGAAGCGCAGCTGATTGAAACGGCTCTGCTCAACATTGTGAACTATCAAACATTAATCGCAACAAAGGCTGCCCGGATTAAAGGCGTCATCGGTGATGAAGTTGCGCTTGAATTTGGAACAAGGCGGGCACATGAAATGGATGCGGCCATGTGGGGAGCGAGAGCAGCGTTAATCGGCGGCTTTAGCGCGACAAGCAATGTAAGAGCCGGAAAGCGCTTTAATATCCCGGTTTCCGGCACACATGCGCATGCGCTTGTGCAGGCTTACCGCGATGAATATACAGCCTTCAAAAAATACGCGGAAACGCATAAGGATTGCGTCTTTTTAGTCGACACGTATGACACGCTTCGTTCAGGCATGCCGAATGCGATTAGGGTTGCCAAGGAATTTGGCGACCGCATTAATTTCATTGGCATCCGCCTGGACAGCGGCGATTTGGCGTACCTGTCAAAAAAAGCCCGTAAAATGCTTGATGAAGCAGGATTTACAGATGCGAAGGTGATTGCTTCAAGCGATTTGGATGAGCACACCATTATGAATTTAAAGGCTCAGGGAGCGCGCATTGATGTCTGGGGTGTCGGTACGAAGCTGATCACTGCCTATGACCAGCCGGCTCTCGGCGCAGTTTATAAACTCGTTGCCATTGAGGAAGACGGGAAAATGGTCGACACGATCAAAATTTCATCCAATCCTGAAAAAGTGACGACACCGGGCAGAAAGAAAGTCTACCGAATTATCAATCAGTCCAACCATCATTCTGAAGGCGATTATATCGCGCTTTATGATGAGCAGGTGAATGATCAGAAGCGGCTCAGAATGTTCCATCCGGTTCATACATTCATCAGCAAATTTGTCACGAATTTTTATGCGAAGGATCTTCATGAGCTGATTTTTGAAAAGGGTATTCTTTGCTACCAAAACCCTGAGATTTCAGACATACAGCAGTATGTGCAGGATAACCTCAGCCTGCTTTGGGAGGAATATAAAAGAATCAGCAAGCCGGAGGAATACCCGGTTGATTTAAGCGAGGACTGCTGGAGCAATAAAATGCAGCGGATCCACGAAGTGAAAAGCAGAATTGAAGAAGAGCTTGAGGAAGAATAAATAAAAACTGGCCTTTCGTTCGCGAAGGGCCAGTTTTTTTATGAATATATTATTTTTCATGTTTAGACAATTTTCGTCAAAATATTTGATATACTTAGGGGTGAAAGCCGCGCGTATTGTAAGGGGGATTAATCAATGAGGGTGTTTGTTGCAAGACAGCCTATTTTTAATAGAAAAGAACAGGTTGTTGCTTATGAACTGCTGTATAGAGAAAGCGAAGAGAACGTATATAGCGCTAAAGACGGCGATCAGGCAACAACAGATTTGGTGATCAACAGCTTTTTAAACATCGGAATTGAGAAGCTGACGGAAGGAAAACGCTGTTTTGTTAATTTTACGGAAAGCCTGATGTTTTCGAATCTTCCCACCTCCTTCAATCCGAAACAGCTTGTCATTGAAATCCTTGAAGATATACCGATCACGCCGGCCCTCATTTCTAGATGCAAAGAATTGAAAAAAATGGGGTATATGCTGGCGCTCGATGATTTTTATGCAATAAACCCGCAAAATGAGGACTTATTGGAAAAGCTCATGAGCTATATTGATATATTGAAAATTGATTTTCTCAAAACAACACGAATGGAACGCAGAAAAATTTTGCAAACCTACAGCTGCAGCGGCTTAATTTTTTTAGCAGAAAAGGTAGAGACCCGAAAAGAATATAAACAGGCAGTTCAAGATGGCTTTCAATTATTCCAAGGCTACTTTTTCAGCGAGCCGCGCATCATCAGCGGGCATGACCTGTCGACTCATTTTTATTCTTACTATGAACTGCTTAACGAACTGAGCAAAGAGCAGCCAAACATAAAGCGTGTAACAGAGTACATAGAGCGGGATTTATCACTGTCCTATCAAATTTTAAAATTTTTAAACTCATCCCACAGCCGTTTGAGCCAGAAAATTGAAAGCATTCAACAGGCCATTATGCTGCTTGGATTTAATGAAATCAAACGGTGGATCTATATTCTTTCCTTTAAGGATTTAAGCAGAAAAGGGCATTCCAGCAAGCACGAAATCATTAAGATTTCTTTGATAAGAGCAAAGCTTTGCGAGCTGCTGGCGAGGAAGACATCCCGGCCGCAGCCTGCTTCTTATATGCTGATCGGAATGTTTTCTCTCATAGACACGCTCCTGCATAGAGAAATAGAGGAAATTGTACAAGAATTGCCTTTAAAAGATGAAGTCGGGCAAGCGTTATTAGGCCATCAAAACGACTACTATCAAATGCTTGAGCTTGTGAAATTAATTGAAAGCAACAACTGGGATACTTGTTCGGAATTAGGCAATCAACTGGACAAAGAAGAAGCGTATGAATGTTATCTTGAGGCTCTGGAATGGTGTCATAATCTTATGGACGCAAAATGATTGCGGTCCTCTGACCACCGCAAAGCAAGAATCATTCGGCTTTGCGTGCCGATAAGGCTGATGTAAATGCCGTCTGGATTAAAGACCGTATCCACTTCATGCCGGACGCCCATTTGTTTGATCAGGCGCTTTATGGTTTGTTTATCGGACTGCTCGGCTGCGGTCAGAATGCGGCGCGAGAGCTCCCGCGAGCCCGCAATGCGGTTGAGCACCAGCTGAGCATCCGCAAAAATCCCTGCGGCCTGCTTCGCTGAACGGATAAAAGTATCTATGTTGGAGGCAGGAGCGGGCGGACGGCGTATCTCATACGGATACACGTAAAACCAGGGATAACGATATCTCATGGGAGCACCTCACACAAAAGTGGTGTTTCTATATGTATAGATCCCCATTTGCTGAATATGACAAAGCGAAAAGACCACAACTTTAGCGTTGCGGTCTTTTTCGGTGTTTGTCGGTCAGGAAACGCCAAGAATCGCATATTCAATTTTGAAAATACGGTATGAAGGACTATAGTCTTGCTTAATAAAAATGTGAAACACGTTAAAATCAAGGGAATTAAGAATCTTTCTCAATTTGAGCAGAAATATCCGCTCTTACCCATAGAAAAATAGTCCCGTTCTTGTTGTGATCTCTTTGAGTATAAGGACCTATTGATATTTGCGGTGTCACGCAGGATCTTTTTGCATACTTTTCGGTGAAAAATGAGCCGAAAGCAGATACACTATTAGTAACAGATCAAATACCTAGGACTCGTTCACCATACACAATTCATTGATCTTTCAAAAAAAGGAGTGTGGAAACGATGGAAAAGAAACTTGAAGAAGTAAAACAATTGTTATTCCGACTCGAACTTGATATTAAAGAAACGACAGATTCATTACGAAACATTAACAAAAGCATCGATCAACTCGATAAATACAATTATGCAATGAAAATTTCGTGAAAAAGACTTGGAAACAAGTCTTTTTTTTCGTTCTATCCATACAATTAATGGATAAAGTATTATATGATTGTTAAAAAACGAAAAACCTGCTGTCCTTTAAATGTTCCATTTAGTAAAATGGAATGGGAGGGGGGAAGTCGTTATTGAGCAGATATGTTTAGATTCTGTCCGGATCAAGGAGAAAATGAAGGAGATTGTAAGCCAAAAAATAAAGAATCAGGACTTGGAACGATATCTTCAGAATTTTATTGAGTCTAAGGATACTTTTGAGTTTGCCGATTTGGCACTTCATCATTATTTAGCTTTTAACGGTCAGGATCAAAAAGCAATCGAATGGCTTGCTGCCGGAATTGAATTGCTTATACTCTCATTCGATATTTATGATGACTTAGAGGATCAAGATAATGGAAATGCTGTCTGGATGAAGATTGACTCGTCTATCGCTTTAAATGCAGTTACAGCTCTTTACACCCTTAGTATACAAGTGATGTGTCAAGCTAGTCATGAACCAGAATTTTCACAAGAGATATTGAATTTTGCGTTACAATCAATTCAAGGCCAGCATGATGATATTGTGAATGCGCCGCAAACTGAAGAAGCCTGTATTGACATGATCAAAAATAAATCAGGAGCGCTAACGGCATTGCCTTGTGTAATGGGTGTAATGCTGGCAACAGGCAAATACCATCCCATCGTGGCTTCTTATTCTTATGAACTTGGGATTATTGCACAAATTGAGAATGATTACCAAGGTTTATATTATTTAAATAACGATTTTATTCAGAAGAAAAACACATTGGCATACTTATATTTAAGTAAACGTTTTAATGCAGCTTCTGCAGAAATCTTGAGTTGGTATGAAAATGCTGAGTTGTTCTTATCATTGAATCCCAAACAAATAAAAGAAAAATTAACTGAGGCAGGCGTAGTGCAATATTTACTTGTAATGAAACACTTGTCATTACAAAAACTAAAGAAAGAAATTGCTAGATTAGAATTGCAAGAGAATAAAATAAAAAAATTAATAACAGGAATCATAAAATAAAGGAGGATTTATATGCAGGAAATAGTCGGATACTTAGTAAAAAATCCAGAAGTTTTAGATGAGGTCATGGAAGGCAGAGCCTCTTTATTAAATATAGATAAGGAACAATTGAAAAGTATAGTTGATGCCTTTAGAGGGCTGCAAATTTATACAAACGGTAATTGGGTTCCTTCGTGAGGCTTTAATAAATGAAGGCATGGTACAACAAAGTTTCAATTATTTTGATTTTAGTCAGTTTAGTCTATGTAACTTATTTAACGTATATAAGTTCGAGTAAACTTTTAGTAGGTGCAGCAGTAGCCGAAAATCAAGACAATGAAGTCGTAATAACAAATATTGAGGAATTTTCTACGGCTTATTACTCAGGCATACAAAAAGGGGACGTCATCAAAAGTATCAATAATCAAAAAGTTAAGCGTCCTCTTGAAGTTCAAAAATATAATTCAAACCATGTGAGTTCAATAGTCGTCGAGAGAGATGGAGAAAAGGTTAGAATTAAGCCTGATTTAATGAATGATGGGAATTTTACTACTTTTGTTATCCCGCTAATATTTTATATAGCCTGTCTATTTTGTTGTTTCTTCATTCTAAAAATAAATGAATCGAAAAAACTACTATCTGCTTTGATTTTAATCGTTTTCTTGTTATCAGCTTCTTTAGCATACTTAAGTGCGGGCGGATCTGCAAAGGGGGATTGGTTAAGCAGATGTATAATGGTATTCACTTTAACATCTGTAATGTTTAACTATCTTCTTTTCTTGTATCAGTATTTTAAAGAACTAGGCACTGTGTTATTTAACAAAAAAGTTTTTATACTATATGCAATTCCAATACTAAATCTAGTTTTTGAATTGTTGCGAACTCAGCTTTTCTTTAGACATTATGTGCCTAAAATAAATTTACTTTCGTTCTTTATTTCATTTATAATCGTGAGCGTATATTTTGGATCTATTTTAATTAAAAGTAAGGATACTGAACAAGCACATATTATAAAAGTTCTTACCATAATTAATATCTTATCTTTTTCGCCGTTTTTGTTTTTATATATTATACCTTATGTATTCTTAAGCACTGATGGGATTTCTTCTTTTATAGCTGCTTCATTTATGTTCCTAATACCATTTTCTTTGGTTTATCAATTTATGACAAATAAAATTTATAATGTGGATTTTATTTTAAGTAGGTTAAAATATTATGGAATATTAGCATTAACGCCCACAATTATTTTAGTTACGGTATTTGAGTTAATAGGAAATCCAGCTGGAGATTTCTATTATTTTAGACTGGCGATTCTGATATATATTATTATGGTGGCTGTTTTTTATTATAAAGAAGTACTTGATTTCAGATTTAGATTAAAAAGGGTCTCGGAAAAATTCAATTATCAAGACAGTATATATAAATTCACGCAGATGATTAGAGACTCAACTTCCTTGACTCAAGTATTTGAAGAACTGAAAAATACTATACTTGAAGTCTCTCTTGTTAGCCGAGCACATGTATATGAAGTTTCAGCTGACGCAAGTATTGAACTATATGATGATGCGAACGTAAATTCAATTGAAAAAGTCTATCAAAAAGAATTTAGAAAAGTAACATCCGAAATAGGGAAAATCGTTGAATTTAATAAAGGTTTTGTCATGAAGATAGGTGAACGCGGTGGGAAATCATTTGTAATGCTTTGTTTATCTAAAATGAATACGCCCCGTCTTACACTTGAAGAACTTTCTTGGCTGAAAACATTGGCTTTTTATACAAACGTATCGATCGAAAACGTCATGAAAATTGAAGAACTGATGAGTCATTTAGAAGAAATAAAACAACAAGAATCCAACCCCGTATGGCTCAAAAAACTCATGTACACGATCGAGGAAAAACAACGCTCCGATCTCGCCCGCGATCTCCACGATTCGGTTCTTCAGGACTTGATTTCCTTAAAACGCCAGTGTGAGCTGTTTTTGGGTGATTTTAAAAAGGATGACAATCCGTGCCGTGAAGAAGTGCAGGACAAGCTTGTACAGATGAATGAGCAGATGTCAGATGTGATTTCGATGACGAGGGAGACGTGTCATGAGCTGAGGCCGCAGCTTCTGTATGATCTTGGATTGGTGAAGGCGCTGTCGAAGCTGGTGGCGCAGCAGCAGGAGCGGGTTCCGTTTCATATCCGTTTAAATACCGGCAGATTTACGGCTTCCCTTGATCTGGATTCGCAGCTGAATTTATACCGGATCATTCAAGAGTTTCTGTCTAATGCGGTCAAGCACTCTCAGGCGACGGATGTGCTGATTATGCTCATCAGTATACAAAACAAAATTGTTCTTCATTATGAGGATGATGGCGTAGGGTTTGACCTTGAAAAAAATACTGAACATTCCATGAGCATGGGGCTTTCTGGCATTAAGGAGAGAGTCAGGGCTTTAGATGGGCGCCTTCGGATTGAAACGAGTGAAGGAAAGGGCTTTAAGGCTGATATTGAAATCGAATTGTAATAGATTTATAACGGAAACGACTTGGCACAGGCCAAGTCTTTTTTATAAAATGGAAAAGAGTGAGTAAAAGGGAGGAAAACATGAAAAAGATACTAGTGATTGATGACCATCCGGCTGTCATGGAAGGCACCAAGACAATTTTGGAAACGGATTCGAATTTGTCTGTTGATTGTCTCAGTCCTGAACCGAGCGAACAGTTTATCAAGCAGCATGATTTCTCGTCATATGATCTCATTTTAATGGATCTGAATTTAGGCGGCGAGGTCAATGGGATGGAGCTTTCTAAACAGATTTTACAAGAGAATCCTCATTGTAAAATTATCGTGTATACCGGTTATGAGGTCGAGGATTATTTTGAGGAAGCGATTCGTGCGGGTCTGCACGGTGCCATCAGCAAAACGGAATCTAAAGAAAAGATCACCCAATACATATACCACGTACTCAACGGAGAAATTTTAGTCGATTTTGCTTACTTTAAACAGCTGATGACTCAGCAAAAAACAAAGCCGGCTCCTTCCTCTCAAAAAGAACAAGATGTGCTCACACCTAGAGAATGCCTGATTCTGCAAGAAGTTGAAAAAGGATTTACAAACCAAGAAATCGCAGATGCCCTTCACTTGAGCAAGCGGTCCATTGAATACAGCCTGACATCGATTTTTAATAAGCTGAATGTCGGTTCCCGGACGGAAGCGGTTTTGATTGCGAAATCAGACGGTGTACTTTAAATGTTGGGGGTGTAGATGATGGATATGAAGCATACATTGCTTGAAGCGCTTGGTATTGAGATTGTTGAAAACACTGCTGAACGATGCGTTGCGGTCATGCCGGTGGATCATCGGACGGTACAGCCGTTCGGATATTTGCATGGAGGCGCTTCAGTGGCCCTGGCGGAAACCGCGGCGAGCGCAGGTGCACAGAACTTGATTGATCATACAACGCAAGCTTGTGTTGGTTTGGAGATTAACGCCAACCATTTAAAATCTGTTAAGGAAGGAACGGTAAAGGCGGTAGCCGAGCCCGTTCATGTAGGCAGAACGACGATTGTCTATCATATTAACATATATGACGAGCAAGAGAGGTTAATCTGTATATCCAGATGCACGCTGGCTGTCATCAAGAAATAAAAAAACAGCCGGAACTCTGCCTGTCCGGCTGCTTATTTTTATAAATAAGAATCCTTTTTTCGTTTTATCACAAAGTTTCTGATTCCGTTATAGTCATCCTGTACACTTCTCTCATCAAGCTTGACGCCGGAGTTATACGCAGCACGGCAGATCAAGTGTCCGCCGATAGGCGACGTAATAAAGATAAAGAGAATCCCAAGCAGGATTTTTGCGGAGAGTTCCCCTGACACAAACCACAAATAGAAGAAGACACCGAGCAGAATCATATTGACCCCCAATGTTGAGCCTTTAGAAGCAGCATGAGAGCGTGTAAACACATCTGGAAGGCGAAGCACTCCGAATGATGCAATGAGGCATACAAGAGCGCCAAGCAATATGAATACAGCCACAACGACCTTAGCGGTTTCGATCATTTTCGATAATCTCTCCTTTCTCCAGGAACTTGGAAAATGCAATTGTTCCGATAAATGATAAAATCCCCAGCAGCAAAATAATATCCAAAAACGCACTTGTTTTCAGCAAAATGGAGACAAGCGCCGTGATCGCGATCAGATTGATGCCGATAGCATCCAGAGCCACGACCCGGTCGGGCACAGTCGGCCCTTTAATGACACGAATGACATACAAAAAGGTAGACACTGCCATAATGCCGAGCGCGATTTGCAGGATCAGCGTAAACATCAGCGGCTCACCTCCTGTATGGCTTTTTCAAAAGACTCCCGAATATCAAAAATCGCTTTTTCCGCATCCTCGATATCCATTGCATGAATATAAAGTATTGTTCTGTCATCAGAAATATCCATCACCAAGGTTCCCGGCGTTAATGTAATGAGCAGGGAAAGCAGGGTGATTTCCCAATCTTTCGTCAGTTCAGTTTTAAAAGCAAAAATGCCCGGTCTGATATTCATTTTTGGTGATAAAACGGACTTCATCACGCTGACATTGGCAAGGTACAGTTCCTTTATAAAAATGAAACAGAGCTTGATGATAGAAAACATTTTCCATAGATAAAACTGGCGAGTGAAAAAGCGCCGGAAGAAAAAGAGAGAGAGCATTCCCAGAATATAGCCTGTAATGAATCCTGCGGCGCTTGGACTGTTGCTTAAGAACATCCAGCAAAATGCGAGAAACACATTTAATAAAATTTGAAATGCCATGCGATCTACTCCTTCAGAACAGCTTCAATATATTTTTCCGGATTCAGCAGCGTCTCGGCCGCTTGATCAACGTAAGGCGACACCCATTCTGTACCCAATCCGAAGAGAAGAGACAGCAAGAGAAAAATAGCTGCCGGATAAAGAAGCCCTTTAGCTGTTCGATGATTTGGTTTTGGCGTTTCTTTTTCTTCGCCCCAAAACGCATGTATAAAGATCCGCAGCACAGAGTACAAGACAAGCAGACTCGAAAGCAGAATCAGCATGGATATCGTAAATTCACCTTCTGCGAAGCCGCCCTCCGCAATTTTAAATTTGCCGACAAATCCGCTCAGTGGCGGAATGCCAGCAAGAGAAATAGCGGAAATGAAAAACATCCATCCAAGAACAGGATAGCGTTTGATCAGTCCGCCCATTTTATGCAGGCTCGCAGTTCCAGTCAATGCGATCAGCGTGCCCGCCAGCATAAACAAAGCGCCCTTAATCAGCATATCGTGAATCAGATAATAAATGGCGCCTTGAATGGATGCGGGGGTGTGTACTGCCACACCAAACAAAATCACGCCGACAGCGGTAATAATGTTATAGATCACAATTTTCATGACATCTGAATAAGCGAGTGAACCGATTACACCAAAAATCACAGTCAGCGCCGCCAGCCAAATCATCAGCTGATGGGTAAAGGCTGTATCGTGAATAAAAATCAATGTGAAAACCCTCGTAATCGCATATAATCCGACTTTTGTCAGCAAAGCGCCGAACAATGCGGAGATTGCCGCCGGAGGCGCGTAATAAGAGCCTGGAAGCCAAAAGTAGAGGGGGAAGATTCCGCCCTTCATGCCAAATACCAAAAGCAGCAGGACACCAATCACAGTGATCAGCCCGGTTTGTCCAGATTCAGTGATTTTTACGCTAAGATCCGCCATGTTTAACGTGCCTGTTACCGCGTATAAAAACCCGACACCTATGACGAACAGGGCAGACGATACGATATTAAACACAATATATTTAAGGGATTCCCGCAGCTGAATTTTTGTGCCGCCTAATACAATCAGCATATAGGAAGCAATAAGCAGAAGCTCAAAAAATACGTACATATTAAATAAATCGCCTGTTAAAAACGCCCCGCTGACGCCGGCAAGCAAGAACTGTACGCCAGAGTAATAAAAGGAACGCTCACGTTTTTCACCGACGGAACGGAAGGAATAAAGCCCAACCAATAAACCGATGACCGCTGTTGTGAGAACGAGCAGACTGGCGAATTGGTCTGCGACGAGCACAATGCCGTACGGTGCTGTCCAGCCGCCTAAGCTAAGTGTTTGGATACCTTTTGTGAAGACAGTCTGTACAAGTATGCCGCTGATCACAATCCCGATAGCCGATGCCGCAGTGCTGAAGATCCGCATGAGCATAAGATTTTTTGTCATGAAAATCAGCAGAATGGCCGACAGAAGCGGGATCAGGATTGGCAAAATAACAAAATTATTCATGTTGATCATTTCCCCTCATTTGATCCATATCGTCCGATTTCAATTCCTGATAAGCGCGAAAGGCCATGACCAGGATGAATGATGTAACGCCAAATGAAATGACAATTGCCGTCAAAATCAGGGCTTGCGGAAGCGGATCGACAAATGATTTGGCATGCTCGCTCAATATCGGAGCGGCGCCTTTCTTTAATCCTCCCATAGTCAAAAGCATTAAATGAACGCCATGGCTTAACAGTGCTGTTCCGATAATGACGCGAAGCAGGCTTTTAGACAGCAGCAAATACGTAGCAGCCATAAAAATAATACCGGCTAATACAGCCATTAAGATTTCCATTATTCTTCCTCTCCAATCGTTTGAATAATGGTCATCGTAATGCCTACGACAACAAGATAAACGCCTAAATCAAATATCGTCGCCGTGGCGAGCTCCGTTTTCCCAAAGATCGGCAGCTGAAAGTATCCGAATGTGTGGGTTAAAAAAGGAGCCCCGAAGACAAAGGAGCCAACGCCTGTTAATACAGCGAGCAGAAGGCCGGCTCCCGCGACATAAATGAAATTAACCGGCAAAAGGGAGCGCACGGTTTTTAAATCATATGCCAGGAGCAATAGAACGATGGAAGAGGACGTGATCAGTCCGCCGACAAAGCCTCCTCCGGGCGCGTTATGCCCTGATAAAAATAAATAGAAAGAGAAAAGCAAAATGATAAAGGATACAAGTTTTGTCGCAGTCTGAAGAATTAAGTCATTTGTTTTTTGTTCATTCACCGCTTTTCCCCTCCTCTTTTACTTTTGTTTTAATCATGCTGTAAATGCCGAGAGCGGCTATTGTTAATACCGTAATTTCAAACATTGTATCAAATCCCCTGAAATCAACGAGGATGACATTGACGACATTGTCCCCTCCGCCGAGATCGTGGCTGTGTTTTACAAAGAAGGATGCAATGCTGTCTTTTGTCCGCTGGCTTGAGGATGCGATGCCGAGCAGAGTAACGATCGTCCCGACTCCTAAAGAAATGATAAAATTCGTCATCCGGAACGTTCTCGTTTTTGTTTTCAATCTCAGTTTCGGCAAATGATAGAAGCAAAGCAGAAACAGTGCCACAGAAATCGTTTCAATGACAAGCTGAGTCAATGCCAAGTCCGGCGCTCTGAAAATGACAAAAAACAATGCAAGCGCATAACCGACAACACCAAGTGAAATGATCGCCGTCAGTCTTGACCTGGCAAAAACAGTCGCCACTGTGGCGCTGATCATGACAAGCGTCAAAATGATTTCGTATACGCCGATTTTAGCCATGCCTTCTGTTGTAAAGGAAAATCCGCCTTTGATGACAAAAGCTCCGCCCATCAGAATGATGAAACCAGCGAAAATATACAGCAAGTAATCCCTTAAAAACCCGGTCATATATTGTTTTGTGACCCGATAAGAGCCTTTCTCCATCAGAGTCAAAAGCTTATCGTATAACCGGTTGAGTGTGAGTTTTGAAGGAAACAGTTTATAGATTCCCTTCCACTTATTCAGCGATAAATAACCGATTGTTCCGATCACAACAATACCCGCAGTCATGAGCAATTCCGTTGTAACCCCATGCCACTGTGAAATGTGAACGTGGAATTTCTCATGGCCGTCCAGCAGTGTCGGATAGATTGAGTTCATCGCAGGCTCTATCAGGCTGTACGACAAGATATTTGGGAAAAAGAAGAGACTGACAGCCAAAGCGACAAGAATGACCGGCGATACGAGCATGCCGACAGGCGCTTCGTGAGCCGGTTTTTCAAGCTGCTCAGGCTGGTAATTTCCTCTGAATGTTTTAAACAGCAATTTCATGCTGTAGATAAACGTAAATACACTTCCGATCCAGGCGAGAACAGGGAACAGAATGCCCCATGTCTGCACGTTGAACAGATCAAAATGTGCTACGCGAAGCATGCTTGTGAAAAACATTTCTTTACTCAAGAATCCGTTAAACGGCGGAAGTCCGGCCATTGAAAATGTTCCGATTAAAGAAATGGTAAACGTAATCGGCATAATCGCCATCAGGCCGCCTAGCTTTCGGATATCCCGTGTGCCTGTTTCGTGATCGATAATCCCGACTGCCATAAACAAGCTTCCTTTAAAGGTAGCATGGTTGATTAAATGGAAAATGGCAGCCATGGCGGCAACTGTATAATATTCTGTATGGCCGTAATGAAGGGCTGCAGCGCTGGCTCCGAGCATAGAGATGATCATACCGAGCTGGCTGACGGTTGAAAATGCCAAAATCGATTTTAAATCAGTTTGTTTCACGGCATGGAATGAGCCCCAAACCATCGTAAAGAGCCCGACGAGGGATACGATCCAAAACCATTGGGCTGAAAAGGCGAAAATTGGACTGAATCTCGCAATTACATAAATGCCGGCTTTTACCATAGTGGCTGAATGGAGATAAGCGCTGACAGGCGTCGGAGCTTCCATCGCATCAGGGAGCCAGATGTAAAAAGGAAATTGCGCGGATTTCGTAAATGCACCTAATAAAATGAGAATCATAGCCGGGATAAACAAATCGTGACCGGCAATTAATTGAACCTGATGAATCATCTCTCTAATACTGAAGGAATCCGTTATCAAATAAAGGAGAATAAATCCGCCAAGCATGCACAGCCCGCCGCTGACCGTAATCAAAAGTGATTTGGCGGCGCCGTAGCGCGACTTTTCTCGCTTATACCAATAGCCGATCAGCAAAAAGGATGAAAGGCTTGTAAGCTCCCAGAACATGTAGAGAACCATGACATTGTCTACAAGAACAACGCCGAGCATGGCGCCCATAAACATCAATAAGTAGACATAAAAGGGCCCAAGCTGTTCTTTTTCTTTCGATAAATAAAAAATACTGTAAAGAGTGACCAAAGAGCCGATGCCTGTGATCAGCAAGGCGAATAATAACCCGAGGCCGTCTATATAAACGGTAAAATTAATGCCGAGTGAAGGAATCCACTCTAATACCGACCGAAGTGTTTCTCCAGATTGTGTCATCCTGATCATGGGGAGAAAGTATATAAACAGCAAGACGGGCAGGACTAACACAAACCAGCCCGTATGCACTCTTTTTGCGTATTTTGCCAAGAATGGAATGATAAAAGCAAATAAAAAAGGCGATAAAATAGCAAAATGTAAGAGCTGCAAAGTAAGACCTCCTTTTTCTCGTTCTCAATTGAAAAATGCGCTATGTATGAAATATACGGTCAAACGACCTAGTCCAAATTATATCGCACTTTTCTGCAAGCTGCCACGCTTCGAACTGCTGAAATTGATTTTTATGAGTTCTTTTGACCTCAAAATAAGTCTAACAAAAAAGAGGTTATTTGTATATTTAAAATCATTCCTGATCAAGCTGAATGTAAGGAGCTGGTCATGTGAAGAGAAAAATAGTGATGTGCTCAGGTTTATTCTGCTCAGTATTTACAGGGGCATTCATGTTGAATCAATATGACGGGCGCAGCGGTGTGGCTGCTCGTGATGAGTGGGAGCTGTATTTACTGGAGCATCACCTGTCAGCCAGAATGAGTGAGACGGAATCAAAGGATCTGCCGTTTGGTCCGCGAGAGTATATTCGGATTGTAAATAGATAAAAAAGAGTTCCGTATAAAACGGAACTCTTTCTGTTTATGAAGTGAAAAAACGAAGCAGCACTGTCGCGCAAATCACTGTGCCTGCACCGCCGAGACGTGTTGAAATTTGGGCAAACGGCATAAGGCCCATTCTTCCTGATGCTGATAAAATGGCAACATCACCCGTTCCGCCGAGACCGCTGTGGCAGCAGGTAACGATTGCGGATTCAACCGGGTACATGTTCATCAGCTTGCCCACAAAATATCCAGAACTAATCATCGCGATTACAACTGATATACAAATGATGACAAACGGAATAGAAATCACAGACGCCACGTCATCCAACGGAATAAAGAGGATGCCGAGACCGACCATGAGCGGCCATGTAAAGCTTGAAGAAATAAACTTATAAAGCTGGTAAGCGCCTTCTTCCATTTTTTTCGGAAGAATATTCGCATACTTGACAGCCGCAGCTGAAATAATCATTAAGATCGCGCCTGGAATGAAGATGAACTTCTCCAATAACCCGCCGAAAATAAAGAATGTACACGCGAGCAGAACTCCAGCTCCCATGAGTTTGAAATCAATTTTTGCTTCGGCTTCTTTTTGATTAAAAATCTCATTTGCTTTTTTAGATTTTACGAGGCGTCCGTTCCCATTAAGATCTGGACGCTTATCGCCAAGCTTTTTCATTAAGGCTGCACATATGATAGCAAAAACGTTTCCTATAATAGCGGCTGGGACCAGCTGAGACACAAACACATCAGCGGATGAGCCCAGTATTTGTGAATAGGCGATTGAAAGCGGCAAAATTCCTTCACCTATTCCCCCGGCAATAATCGGGACAACCACAAAGAAAAAGGAATCATAAGCACTGTAGCCAAAAATAAATCCGACAAGAATGCCGGCTGCAACGGCCGCGATCGTTCCTGCAACCAGTGGAACGAACATTCT
Organism: Bacillus sp. ATD; assembly: GCF_050585765.1. Lineage (NCBI taxonomy): Bacteria > Bacillati > Bacillota > Bacilli > Caryophanales > Bacillaceae > Bacillus > Bacillus sp. ATD. The sequence continues at coordinate 784,979 of NZ_JBOBQH010000001.1, forward strand.
GATAAACCCCTGTATTAAAACAATTCGATTCATACCGAGGATACTTCCCACTACAAGGCAAGCGATATAGAAATAAAGGAAATTAGACGTTTTCATCAAGTTGGTTACAGCGTCTAAAGATGTTGAATTCAGTACATTGTAAAAGACTAAAAATGAAGGAACAAATAAAGATAAGATAGCAGGGCCGCCAATATCCTTCAATATCGGTATACGTTGGCCTATGTCTCCAAGAAATACACCAAGAATCATGATGATGGCAAACCCGCCAAGCATATTTGCCGGCAGCTCATTGTAATAGGCTGCAAGAATAATAATAACAGCTAATACTGTGTATAATGGCAGAGGAATCACACCGATTTCCCAAGCCCAGATTTTTTGAAACAGGTTTTTCCCCTGTGGGTCTTTTTGCTCAGGTGAAATTGTCCCCGTTTTTGGAATTGCTCCCATGTCATACACCCCCATGTATTGTTTGTTACAGTCTACAAGAAAGCGTTAACACTTCATATTTTTTTAAGTTAAAAAACCAATAAACAATTAAATTAAGGGGGTCTTTTGAATTAGAAAAAACCCTGAGAAGCATCTTCCCAGGGGAGAATGTTTTATCTTTTTCCTTTAATATAAGGCACACCATTGGCTTTTGGCGCATCTGCCCGCCCGATAAAGCCGGTTAAAGCGAGGATTGTTAAGACATAAGGGGCCATCAGCATATACACATTTGGTATGTCTTTAAAAAGAGGGAGCAGCGATCCAATGATGCTTAAGCTTTGGGCGAATCCGAAAAACAGGGCGGCCCCCAGCGCTCCAATCGGATGCCATTTTCCAAATACAAGCGCTGCCAGTGCGATAAAGCCTTGTCCGGAGATGGTAGAGTGCGTAAAATCAAGCGCAATCGTAGAAGCATATACGCCGCCGCCGAGACCTCCAAACAATCCGCTGATCATCACGCCGATATAGCGCATTTTATATACGTTGATTCCCATCGTATCGGCTGCCATCGGATGCTCTCCGACAGAACGGATACGGAGGCCGAACGGCGTTTTAAACAAGATAAACCAAGAAAGAAAGGCAAGTGCTATTGCAAGAATAGACGTATAATAAACATCCGAAAAGAAGATCTTTCCCAAAACAGGGATATCGCCCAAGCCAGGAATTTTTGTCTTATAAAAAGGCTCTGGGATTTTGTCTGTCTGCGCTTTGCCGTAGATCAGCTTGACGATAAATAAAGTTGCCCCAAGCGCCAGCATGTTAATGGCGACACCGCTGACTGTCTGGTCGGCGCGAAATGAAATCGCCGCTGCCGCGTGAATCAGTGAGAACAGTACGCCTGCTGCCATGGCGGCGAGGAGTGAAAGCCATGGTGCGGAGGCACCTAATTCCTGGCCTAAAAATAAATTAAATAACACGCTGGTGAACGCCCCGATAATCATGAGGCCTTCTAGACCGATATTCACAACACCTGATCTCTCGGAGAACACGCCGCCGAGAGCAGTTAAAATAAGCGGGGCCGCATAAACGAGTGTGGCTGGGACAATGATAGATAAAATCTGCACAAAGTCCACTTAATTCGCCCCCTTTTTCTTCAATTTGCCCATGACAAAACGAATCGCATAGCTTGAAGCCACAAACAGAATAATAATGGCAATCACAATGTCGACAACCTCTGATGGGACGCCTGATTCAATCGGCATATTTAACGCGCCGATTTTCAGCCCGCCAAGCAGGCATGCTGCCAGTACAACGCCGATGGCTGTGTTTCCCCCGAGAAGAGCGACCGCGATACCATCAAAGCCTACGCCGGTAAATGCGCCTTTCACTGCTGCGTATTCGAATGTTCCCAGGCCTTCCATAGCTCCGGCAAGTCCTGCAAAAGCACCGGAGATAAGCATGGAGGTCATGATATTCTTTCGCACGCTCATGCCGGCATACTGGGAAGCGTGCTGGTTAAACCCGACGGCCCGGAGCTCAAATCCCTTTGTTGTTTTGTTGATGATAAACCACATGATAACTGCTGCGAGAAGGGCAACGATGATTCCAAAATGCAGCCGTGAGTAATCGGTGATCTGTTCAAGAATCGGAGAGCGGAGGGAGGCGGATTCTTGAATTTTTCCCGTCTTATCTTGATGATCTGTCAAGACGTTTGAAATGATGTAATTGGTCATATGCAGTGCGATATAATTCATCATAATGGTGACAATGACTTCATGAACATAGAAGCGCGCTTTCAAAACGCCGGGAATAAAACCCCATAATCCTCCTGCAGCTGCCGCTGTAAGCAGTGCGAGCGGCAAGTGGATATATGCTGGTCCGTCAAACGCCGTACCGACCCAAACAGCTGCTGTCCAGCCGACGAGCAGCTGGCCCTCCACACCGATATTAAAGAGTCCGGTTCTGAATGCAAAGGCGACAGCCAATCCGGATAAGATATAAGGCGTAATTTGCCGGATGGTTTCACCGACATAATAGATTTCTCCGAATATCCCATTCCACAAAGCTGAATATCCGCTGATCACACTGTAGCCGCTCGCAAGCATAATCAGCGCTCCGGCTGCAAGACCGAGAATGATTGCGATGAGCGGCACGAGTAAATGAGAGAGTCGTTTAACCATTTGCTTTCCCCGCTTCCTTTTGCGTGCTTCCTGCCATCAAGAGACCTAGCTCCTGTTCGGTGGTGTCCTGCGGATTGACACTGGCGATAATGCGTCCTTCAAAAATAACGGCGATTCTGTCACTGAGATTCATAATTTCTTCAAGCTCAAACGAGAGGAGAAGAACGGCTTTCCCGGCATCACGCTGTTCAATGAGCTTTTTATGGACAAATTCAATGGCTCCGACATCAAGGCCTCGAGTCGGCTGGGCGGCGATTAATAAATCAGGATTTCGGTCTACTTCCCGCCCGATAATCGCTTTCTGCTGGTTTCCGCCTGACAATGCCCGCGCGTGTGTGTATTCATCCGGCGTTCTGACATCGTACTCGCTGATCAGGCTGCGCGCTTTTTTGTACATTTCGCCTTTATGTAAAACGCCCAATGCTGAATACGGCTTTTTGTAATAGCTTTGCAGCACGATATTCTCTCCGATTGGAAAATCAAGGACGAGACCGTGTTTATGGCGATCCTGAGGAATATGCCCGATTCCGGATTCAGTGATTTTTCTTGGCGTCAGGTTTTGGATCTGTTTTCCGTTTAAGGTGATGGTTCCTGAATCTGTTTTGCGGAGTCCTGTTATCGCTTCAATCAGCTCCGATTGCCCGTTTCCGTCGACGCCGGCTATGCCGAGTATTTCTCCAGCTTTGACAGAAAGCGACAAATTCCTGACCATCTCAAATCCGCGGGTATCCTTTACAGTGATGCCGTCAATCGCAAGCACTTCCACTCCCGGCTGAGCAGCTTTCTTTTCGGTTTTGAACGATATCTCGCGGCCAACCATTAGACTGGCGAGTTCGTCTTGGTTTGTATCACGGACATCAAGGGTTTTGATGCCTTTTCCTTTGCGGATAATCGTAACGCGGTTACAAATCTCCATAATCTCTTTCAGCTTATGGGTGATTAAGATGATAGACTTCCCTTCATTGACCAGGTTCTTCATAATTTGCATCAGTTCCTTGATTTCATGAGGCGTCAAAACAGCCGTCGGTTCATCAAAAATGAGAATGTCGGCACCGCGGTAGAGGGTTTTTAATATTTCTGCGCGCTGCTGCATACCGACTGATATGTCAGCTACTTTTGCTTCTGGATGGATCTGCAGGCCGTATCGATCGGAAATGTCCTGTACCTCTTGGACTGCACGCTTCCGGTCAATTCTGCCAAACTTTTTTGGCTCTTTCCCGAGAATAATATTTTCAGCAACTGTAAAGGTGTCAACAAGCATAAAGTGCTGGTGCACCATTCCAATACCAAGGTCATTCGCTTTGTTCGGACTGTTGATGTGCACCTTCTCGCCGCGCACCCGAATGTCACCCCGCTCCGGCTGATATAGCCCGAAAAGGACATTCATCAATGTTGATTTCCCCGCTCCGTTTTCACCGAGCAGCGCGTGTATTTCACCTTTTTTGACTTGAAGATTGATATTGTCATTGGCGACGATACCAGGAAACTCTTTGCGGATATTGAGCATTTCAATGACATATTCCATTGATTGACCGCTCCTTTATTCAAAATAAAAGAAAAACAAGGGATAAGGGCTCGACCTCCTTATCCCTGCAATTCTTATTCAGCTTTGAAGGTTTTCAGCTCTTTCTCAGTTGCCGGGACTTCCAACCCATCGATGATTTTTTTCTTCCATTTATCGACCTCTTTGATCACATCATCCGATAGATTTTGTTTAGATGGAGAAATGCCGACTCCGTCTTGATCAAGCCCGTAGGTAAGTGTTTTGCCACCCGGGAACTTTCCGTCGCTCGCTTTTTTCGTTAAATCTTCAACCGCTGTATCTACTTTTTTAACCATGGAAGTGAGGGTGACATTATCATCAGTTCCTTCTACCTGGCCTTCTGCATATTGGTCTTTATCAACACCGATGACCCAGACATTGCGTTTTGGATCTTCTTTTTTCAGGTTTTTCGCTTCAGTAAAGACACCTGTGCCGGTGGCTCCTGCTGAGTGATAAATAACATCTACACCTGATTTATACATGCTTTCGGCGGTTGCTTTGCCGACATCGGCTTTATCGAAACCCCCTGCATATTTCACTTCCACAATGGCTTTAGGGCTTACAGCCTTCACACCGGCACGGAAGCCGACCTCGAATTTTTTGATTAACTCTGATTCCATGCCGCCTACAAAGCCGATTTTTCCTGATTTGCTTGATAGGGCTGCGGCCACTCCGACGAGAAAGGAGCCTTCCTGTTCTTTAAACGTAATACTTGCGACGTTGTCTTTATCGACAACAGCATCTATAATCGCAAAGTTTGTATTTTTGCGCTGATCAGCAATTTCACTGATTGAATCCTCCATTAAGTAGCCGACGCCGTAAATCAAGTCAAAATTTTCACGTGCCAATTTATTTAAGTTCGTTGTATAGTCTGCATCAGATTTGGATTGAAGGTAGTCATAACCGTTTTTTCCTTTTTTCAGACCGTTTTCTTTCCCGAAGGCTTGGATGCCTTCCCAGGCCGATTGGTTGAAGGATTTGTCATCCACTCCGCCTACGTCAGTAACCATCGCTACACTAAATTTGTTTTTGCCTTCGCCGGAGCCGCTGCTTTTTTCACTGTTTCCGCATGCTCCTAATATGGTGCCTGCTGCGACCACAAGGGACATCGCCAATCCGATTTTTCGTTTATTCAAGATATAACCCCCCAGAAAAATTTGGTTCAAAGCTGATCCGGCCAGTCATGTGATGGGCTGTCCTGAACAATTTCTTAGAATAGATAAAATTTTCTGATAATAACAAATGGAATGCGCTGAGACAGTTCTATTCTTCCCTGAATAGGCGTGGTGTGAGTATTTCCTTCGAAAGGCGGGGAAGAGAAGGATGCGGAAGGCGTTCCGGGCGGAAAACCGTGACATCTTTTTCTGAAGTAAGACTTATGACTTAGTTTTTCGGGATCAACTAACCAATCATAATTTATCATTTAACTTATAAGAAATAAATAGAAATTTGCACAATTTTTTTAAAAGTATATATTTTTAGAATTATTTGCTCAAAAATAGAAAAACCTTTATTATTTTTGTATAACTTACCAACAATACAATCAAGCGTCTTGGCAAGAGATATGACAAAAAAACGCACTGCTCGGAGCAAGCAGTGCGTTTTTTTATAGATATTGTTTTATTCCGTTAAGGTTACTGTTGTTTACGTTGTACTGAAACACTGGTCTTCCAATCGTTCCGTACGCCATTTCTACATTCAGGACCTGTATATCTTCAAGAAATTTTAAGTATTTTCGTATGGATACTTGAGAGATTTCTGTGTGCTTTGCTAAGTCCTCTGTCGTAAAAGATTCATTTTCAAATGACTGGATACTGGACCAGATCAGCTTCAGCGTGCTTTTTGTCAGGCCTTTAGGAAGCTGTACTTTTTCTGTTGCTTCTTTCTTTTGAAAAAGCTCGGCGTCCAGTTCTTTTTGACTCATGTTGCGATGGGTTGAATACACCTTTTGTTTTCGTCTGTAATCAGACAGAGCCGTTTGGAAACGTTCAAATTCAAACGGTTTGATTAAATAATCGACAGCTCCGTAACGAAGTGTTTTTTTGATCACGTCAAGCTCGCTGGCCGCTGAGATGACAATCACATCAACCGCTTCATTTTGGGCTCTCAATTCCGTCAGCAGTTCCAGCCCGTTTTTCCCCGGCATATAAATATCAAGCAAAATGAGGTCGATATGATGCTCGCCTAAGATATGCAACGCGCTTTGAAAGGAAGAAGCGATGCCTTTCAGCTGAAAGCCATCTATTTGGCTTAAGTATCGTTTATTTAATTCACCCACCATGGGGTCATCTTCAACTATTAGTACATTAATCATGATTTTCCTCCTTCGGTTCGTACGGGATGCGAATACTGAATGTCGTTCCTTCATTCTTTTCGCTTGTGAGGATCATTTGGCCCTTTAAATTTTCGATGCTTTGCTGTGTGAAATAAAGGCCGAATCCCCGGTTTTTGCCCTTTGTTGAATAGCCTTGTTCAAATACTTTGGCTTGGTCTTCTTCTGACATGCCTGCTCCAGTATCGGTAATTTCAATGTCCAGTATGCTGTTATGAAAGCGCATGGACATGGTGATTTGTTTTTTCGGCATATCGGCAACGGCGTCCAGGCCATTGTTGATGAGATTTCCGATAATTGTAATGAGTTCATGGATGACAGATGGGTCTGCCGCGTTCGGGATGACACCGTTGCATTCAATATCAAGATTTGCACCCTGCTCACGTATGAAGCTTTGCTTTCCGAGCAGAAAACCGGCCAGTACGGAGCTTTTGACATCATTTATAATTTCACTTGTTTCTGATTTTTGCTGTATGGCTATATCTTTAATATAATCTCCAAGATCATCATACTCTTTCAGCTGGACGAGACCTAATATCACATGCAGTTTGTTCATAAATTCGTGAGACTGCGCTCTCAGTGCGTTTGCATACATTTTAACACCTGATAGCTGTTCAGCTAAATGTTTTACCTCGGTCTTGTCTCGGAATGTCGCAATCGCTCCGACAGTTTGTCCTTTCAGCTGGATAGGAACTTCATTAAACACAAGCTCCAACCCGTTAATGCGGACGTCTCTGTCTTGAAGGGGTTTTTTTGTCTCAATAACCTTTTTCAAGCGGCTTTTCGGCAATATGTCATCTACATCCTGATCAATGGGATTTGTGTTGATGCCCATTTTGACGAATAGGCGCTTTGCTTCCGCGTTGGCAAGTTTGATTTTGCCGTGTTCATCGACAGCGAGTATTCCTTCCTTCGTCGATTCCAGCATCGCGCTCCGTTCTTCAAGGAGAGTCGCAATTTCATAAGGTTCAAGTCCGTACATGATATTTTTTACCGTACGGGCGACGATAACAGCTCCGATTACACCGACGAAGATGCTGACGCAGATAATGAAGTAAAGCGGCCGTAAGCTATGGCTGATCACTTCATCAATTTCATTTACGGTGATGCCGACCGCGACTGCACCGACCTGTTTTCCATTCTCCGCGTAGACAGGGACGAACGCTCTCTGCGATTTCCCGAGCGTACCAGAGGCTGTGCTGATATGGACATGCCCATTTAAAACCTCGGATTCATCGCCGCCCCTGAATTTTTTTCCGATTTTGCTCGGGTCAGGATGGGTTTTGCGAATACCGTTCATATCCATGACGACAACAAATTCCGTGCCGGTGATTTTCTGAACCCGCTTTGTGTAGCTCTGCAGTTCCTTTTGTTTTTTTCCGCTTTCTAAAGCAGCGGCTGTCATCGGCGCTTCTGCTACCATTTCAGCAGTCTGCAGCGCAGTGGCCTTTTCCTGGTCTCTAATCCGTTTGGTCGTTTGGGCACCGACTGTGAAAAATGTAATGAGCAATGCGATTAATACAACGATACAAACAAATATGGTGAGTCTGGTTTGCAGTTTTAATGTTTTTTTCATATAAAACTTCCTTACGTTTTATGATTCCTGCGTACTACTTTACTCTCAAAATGCTGCTTTGTGAAGATTTGGGACCGTAATTCGTAAAAAGGAGAAAAAATGGAATAATTTATCTTGTCAATGTGTTTTAAGTCCTCCATAATAAATGAGGTAGATTATAGAAAGGGACTTTTTTATATGAAAAATACTTATTTGACAGGATATTTTCCGCTGATTGCGATCCTGCTTTTTAGTTCGTCCTTATCCATCTCAACTTCACTTTATGCGTTGAAGATGCTGTCTTCATTTGGAATGTACGATGGAATGCTCGATTATTTTTCAGAGAAAGGGATCAGGCTTGCGTTATTTGCTGCCTTTGCACTTTTATATTTTATGGTTCTGTCCGCTCTGAAATTGATAGCAAATACCGTGACTGAGCTGTCATTGCTGTTTTTTGCTAATGATCCGGAAGGGAACAACCTGAAAAAACTCAGAATGGGTTCCATGATTTATTTGGGCGGCGGGATTTTATCCTTTGTGCTCTTGCAAAATGTCATTTGGATTGTGATCTGGTTTGCGGTCGTCACGCTCGCTTACTTTGTGTTTACCGTATACCGGATTTATTCGACGCTTTCTCTCATGTCATTAGTTGGATTCATTCTATTGGAACTGCTGTTTTGGTTTACCTTTGTTATCGGTATTCTGTTCATATTTATCAAGCTTTATAATAGCATAATGGCTAGCTTACCTGTGTAAGCTAGCCATTTTTGCGTATCGGCAAACCCTTGCATTCGCGGTCAGTCCTAAGCATCAAGACTCTATACGCAATGAAACGGCGTCTGGAATCCTCAATCATCACATCCAATCTGCTCCGCTCACGCTGATAAGATGACAAAATCCTAAAACGAAGCCGTTTTAGGATTTTGTCGACACTCTGTGATGGCTAGCTTCCTAGCCATTTTTTTATGGTAAAAATCTTTTTTTAATAGAAGGGGAGGGGAGCATACATTCATTTTTTTTGCCAAACCACTTATAGCGGTTTTTGGCAATGAAAGAATAGACCATATCTCTGACAGGCTTCGGCACGGCGAAAAACAGGACGAAGAGCCGCCATGGGCCTCGCAGATGCCTGAAAACCTTAATGGCTGCAGTTGATTTTGTGTACACTTGGCCATCTTCAATAAAGACAAAGCTGTCAAACCGATCAGTCGGAAGCCCGCTTTTTTTCAGCAGGCTTTGTCCTGTTTCCGACTGCAGCGATGTGAAAGAAATCAATCCGTCCGGATCGCGTTTGATGATAAATTGCACGGCGCCATTGCATAAATTGCAGACGCCGTCAAACAGCAAAACGCGATTTGGAATTTGTTCTGAAGTCACCTGAGATCCCCTCCGATCCTTTAATATGCCGCTTGCAGCGTTCCTTTCCAGATGGAAAGCTGAGGGCTGATGCTGTGAAGATATTCAACGCTGGTCGGTGTATCCTTTCCGACCCAAACCCCCATTGTATACGTATCTGTCAGGCCGACAAACCACATATCGTGATAATCATTTGACGTACCGGTTTTACCGCCGATGTAAGGCGCATTGAAATATGCTTTTTTCCCTGTTCCGCTTTTCACAACGGAAGACATCAGTTTTTTCAGCTGCATGTTCGTGCGTACGCTGAATATTTGAGTCGCTTTATCATTCCATTTATAAAGCGTTTTTCCTTTAAGGTCTGTCACCTTTGTAATCGCATGGCTCGGCGTATAGCTTCCGCTGTTGCCAAATGTCGTATAAGCCTTTGTCATCTCAAGAGGCGTCATGCCGTTTGTAAATCCGCCAAGCGCCGCCGGAAGAAGATAATCGCTGTTGACAAGTTTGGCAAAATGATACGGCTCAATATAACTGAATGCCTTTTGGATGCCGACGCGGTCGAGCATTCTAATGGCCGGTGTATTATAAGAATTTTTAAACGCCGTATCAAGCGTTACTGTGCCGTACGTGCGGTTATTGTAGTTTTGCGGACAGTAATCTTTGCTGCAAAACTTGCTGGCATCAATGGTGCTGCTTGCTGTCGCTCCGGTCTGTTCAATATAAGGGCCGTAATCAAGAAGCGGCTTAATGGATGAACCCGGCTGTCTGTATGCCTGGTAGGCACGGTTAAAATCATATTTTTGATAGTTTTTCCCGCCGGACAGAGCAATGATTTGATGCGTCTGGTGATTAATCACAGCCGCTCCGCCCTGCACGCCCGCATACGGGAGCTTAGAATTCATTTGTGCCACAACTTGATTTTGCATGTACGGATTAAGTGCAGTATAAATTTTCACGCCGTCTTTCATCAGAGTGCTGACTCTTGCGGACAGCTCATTCTCGATTTTTTCTTTTTGTTTTCCTGACGCTTTTTGAAGGCGTTTATCAAAGCCTTCTGATTCAGACACCAGCTGAGTGAATTCATCGTTAACGTAGGAAACGTAGTCAGGATATTTGTCTTCTCTTTTTTCAACATCCAGTTTGATTTTTTGTTTGACGGCTTTTTTCAGCTCTTTGTCTGTAATGACCCCGGCATCTTTTAGCCCTTTAAGCAAACGTTCTTGACGGCTTTTCGTGTAGTCAAAATGCTTGAGAGGATCATATAATGTAGGGTTATTAGGTATAGCACAGATAAAAGCCATTTCTCCCACTGTGAGAGATTTCAACGGTTTGCTGAAATAGAATTGAGCCGCTGAACCGACGCCGTAAACACCATTGTTGAAATAAATAGTATTTAAGTAAGCTTCAAGAATTTCATTTTTCGTATACTTTTTCTCAAGCTGATAGGAATACGCGAGCTCTGTCAGCTTGCGGCTGAAGGAGCGTTCGTGGCTCAAATACAAGTTTCTTGAAAGCTGCTGTGTAATGGTGCTGGCACCCTGGTCAATTTTCTTGTCTTTTACGTTAGAAGCAGTTGCCCGCACCATTCCCATAAAGTCAAAGCCTTTATGCTCGTAAAAATGTTTGTCCTCAGACGTTAAGAAAATCTGTTTGACTTCCTCGGGAATCTTGTCAAATGGAACGAGCACGCGGTTTTCGTGGTCGCTGACGATTTCCGAGACAAGGGAGCCGTCCCTGTCATACATGTAGCTGTTCTGAACAAGGCTGATATCTTTCAGATTAATATTTTTATCAAGCACCTGATCCAGGGACTTCATTTGTTTGACTTCTTTTCCGGAAGCGATAACTGTAAATGCAAACAATGGGATTATGCAAAGGAGCAAAATCCATCCGATTATTTTTCGTAACATGGTCACTCTCTTTTCTCCTAAATTCTAGCCATATCGTACCATTCTTTTGAGATTACGAGAAGGTTAAATTTAGAAGATTCCTCAGTTTTTTATCGGAATCAGCTTGCTTTGGCGTAGGAATCCTTCTGGAGTTTCGGCATGATCCAAAGCATACAGGCGCCGGCGAAAAAGAGAAACGCTGTGACATAAAAGGTGGCCGAAATCGTAAAATGGCTCGATATGATTCCGCCGAGAAGAGGCCCGAGCACGTTTCCTAAAAAGCGAAAGCTGACATTGTAGCCGAGTACTTCTCCTTGAATGCTGCCGGGGGCCTGAACGCGGATCGCTGCCGTGATGCATGGCAGCAAACCGCCCATCGCCATTCCGAACAAAAATCTGAAAACAAGGAGAACGCTGAGTGAGGACGCGAGCGCCTGCGGAATAAAAAAGAAAGAAGCGGCGAGCAAAAGTCCGATTAAAATGCGGCGGTGGCCGTAGCGGTCGCCAAGATCACCCCATTTTCTAGCCAGAAGCAAACTTCCGAGTCCCGTTGCTGAAAATGCCATGCCGGAGAAAAAGGCAAGATTGACAGGCCCGTGCAGCTCATTTACATATAAAGCGAGCAGCGGCTGGATACTGAAATTGCCAGTTTGGATCAGCATGGTTAACAGCATCATGACCCACAGCGCCGGCTGGTGAAAAATATAGGAGAGCACTTCTTTTCTCGAGTAAGACGTACGTTTGGCTGTTTTCTCTGCAAGAGGTTTTTCTTTGACGCCAAATAATACGAGAAGAACAGATGAGAAAATTACAAAGGATGTGATAAAAAAGGTATACGTAAAGCCGAAACGATCAGCAAGCATGCCTCCCAAAAGCGGGCCGAACAAGCTTCCGGACACTTGCCCCATTTGCAGCGTGCCAAGTGTTTTGCCGGCTGAGCTCTTCGGAGTCTGTGCCGAAATCATCGCAAGAGATGTCGGGATGAATCCGGTTACAAGACCCATTGCCATACGCAGAAAAAACAATTGGTACACCGATGTAACAAAGCCCATTAAGAAAATGCTGAGGGCAATGCCTGTTCCGGTTGCCATAAGGATTTTCTTGTATCCGCGTTTGTCTCCGAACCGTCCCCAAAACGGGGATACCAAAAACGCCATGAGAAATGTAATGCCGAACACATAGCCGCTCCATCTTTGCACAAAGCCGTTTGAAAAAGAGCTGAGCGACTCAATGTATAAGGAGAGAAAAGGAACGATCATCGTAGTGCTAGCGGAAACAAAAAAGTTCGCCAGCCATACAATGACAAAGTTTTTCTTGCGGGTAGAAATAACATCACCTTCTTATTATTTCGGGTTCCTTACTAATTATAAAGAAACGATTCACAATTTAAAAGAAACAAAGCGGCTGGGAAAATTCATTATTTTTAGAAAATGAAGAAATGTCGAGAAGGGGAATTGATATACTATAAAGATAGCATTTTCTGATCGGAGGAAAGGCAGGTGCAAAAAGGTGACGACAAACAGCTTACTCATTATTGACTTCGAATTTACAATGCCCGACGGAAAGTACAGTCCGCAAAACTTCTTCCCGGAAATCATTGAAGCCGGAATTGTAAAGTCGATTGATGATGAAGTAGTTGAGACGTTTTCTAGCTATGTGAGACCGAAAAAGTTCCCGAAGCTTACGAAACGCTGCAAGACATTTTTAAAAATCACCCAAAAACAGGTAGACGAAGGAATAAGATTCGAGGATCTCATCCGTAAACTAAACGAGCTTGATCCTGAGAAAAACAGCACAATTATTACGTGGGGAAACATGGATATGAAAGTGCTGAAGCAAAACTGTATGTTTAACCATATCCCATTCCCGTTTAAGGGAGAAATGAGAGATTTATCGCTTGAATACAAAAACTTTTTTGGAGACCGAACATTGACGGGTTTATGGAAAGCTGCTGAAGAGTATGGAGATTCCGGAACCGGCACCCATCATAAAGCGCTTGATGATGCTCTCACAGCATATAAACTTTTTAAGCTTGTTGAGCAGGATAAGCAGTATCTCGAAAAGCCAAAACCGCCCACAATTGGCGAAAGAATCGATTTAACCGAACTGTTCAAGCGCGCGACGTAAAAAACCCAATCTTTTGTCAGACTGGGTTATGGCCGATTGAAATATTCTTTTTCTAAAGTGTCCAGATTATGTAGGGAGCGCTTTGCCCACTCCGAACCATCCTCATTCAATTTGGCTCTCAGCTGTGCTGTCGCCTCCCGCAGAGATTTTGTATAATCCGGCACTTCACCATCATATGGCTTCACCATATGGTGGGGGATATTGGTCTGTTCACCATTTGCGAGCGCTTTTCTCTCATGAAAAAACGGCACATCCGCCTGTTTTGGATGATGAAGGTCTCCTTGGGCGGGGTGGGTAAGAACCGCTTTTACTTTCACTAAATAATGCTGCGGCCTGCAAGCCGTAATTTCTCCTATGTATACACCTGTTTTGTAAAATCCTTTAACAATAGAGCCTGTCTCAAACGTGCTCATCTGTCATCACCTCGCATTTATTCTATTAAAGTTCCAAGCGATTTGCTAGTGAGGAAGATCAGCGGGAAGCTTAATTGTCACCGTAGTGCCTTTTTGAAAGCTGCTGTTAAATGAAATGGTCCCGTGATGATGTTCAATAATGGAAAAGGTTACGGTAAGGCCGAGTCCCGTTCCGTTTGTTTTTAAGGAATAATAAGGTTCGCCGAGTTTTTGCATTTGATGGTCTGTCATCCCGACCCCATTATCTGTGATGTTAATCATGATCGTATGGCCGTTTCTTTTGGCCGATATGCGGATCATCCCCTTCCCGTGAGGAACCGCTTCAATACTGTTTTTCATCAGGTTGATGACAGCTTGCTTTAGCTTTGTTGCGTCCCCGTATATCAAAAGGTCCGGTTCTGTTTCAGCCTCGACGGTTACTGACTTGTAATTGGCATACGACACCATAAGGTTGCTTGTCTCTTTAATAAGGGCAGATAAATCAAAAACCTCTTTTTCATATAATTGCTGTTTCGCCATATCGAGATAGTTTGTGATAATGCCTTGTGCCCGGTCAAGCTCTGACAGTACAAGCTGTTTGTAATCCGCACTCGACTTGTTTTGCAGGGTTTCGTCATTAAAAAGCAGCTGGATAAACCCGCGGACAACTGTCAAAGGATTCCTGACCTCATGAGCGACGCTCGCTGCCAGTTCGCTCACAATCGTCATTTTTTCAGAATGGATAAGCTGTGAGCGCAAGGCGATATTTTCGGCGATGCTTTCGATAATATAGATGCTTAATAGAAGAACACTGGAGCGGAAAAGCCCTGAGACTACCGCCTCGTAAACGAAAATTCCTGATTTTTGAAAATTTAAAATATTTAAGGCGGAAAGAATCCAGCTGGAGGCGAAAAATAGGAAAACCTCCAAGCAGCTGATCAATAAAGACAGCAGTAGTTTTTTCGCTTTGGACATAAATGGCCATTTTTTCTGAAATAGGATTGGGATAATGATAAGAAAAGGCAGCAAAGTGAAAACAAATATTGCGGAAGGTTCGTAAAAAAGCAGTTCAAAACATAGGACAGATGCGGCGACTGTGAGTCCGGAAGCGGTGCTAATGTAAAATAAACAAATGATAACGGGAATCATCTGAAGGCCGTATTGTATGTAGTCCATTTCATGAATCGGGAAAAGAATGCATAAAACGGAGGCGCCGCAGGCGAAGAGCGTGACCAAACCGCTGTTTATTTTTGGCACAAGAATCGCAGGTTTTCCAAGCCAAAACACTTGGTAAAGAAGAATAGGAAACAAAATAAAGCAGATATGCAGGAGATAGTCTTTTAGAATTTCCATTCGTGTGAAATCCTTTCGTATAAAATATGAATCTATTATAACACTAAATATTAGAAGTAAAATATAAAATTCCTTTATTAAGAACGCCTTTACGAATGAAGACGTAAAGGCGTTTCAGAGCTATATTTATGATAATGCGGTTTTGATGCGGCGCAGGCCGTCCTGCAGGGTTGCGAGAGAACATCCCGCGTTTAGGCGCATAAATCCTTCTCCGCCAGGCCCGTATTTCGTCCCGGGCTCTAGAATAACCTTTCCCTTTTTTAGCATTCTTTGCTGAAGGTCTGTGTCGGACAAGCCGTAAGCGCTAAAGTCGAGCCAGATCAGGTATGATGCATCCGGTTTCATCATTTTGACCTTCGGCATCTCGGAGCTCAAAAAGGCTTCCGCTTCGGTCATGTTTTTCTCAAGGTAAGAGATCAATTCATCAAGCCACGGCCCGCCTTTTGAGTATGCGGCTTCGATTGCAGTGACGGCAAACGCGTTTAATCCGCCTAAACCATTGCGCTGCAGGCTTGCAGAAAACTTGGCGCGCTTCAGGCGATCGGGAATCATGATTGCCGAAGCCTGCAATCCGGCGATATTGAATGTTTTGCTTGGCGCAACACATGTCACGGAAAGATCAGCGAAATCGTCAGAGAGCGAAGCGAACGGCGTGTGTTTGTGTCCGTACAGCATTAAATCGGAATGGATTTCATCGGATACAACTGTGACGCCATGCTTAAGACACAATTCGCCCAGCTTCAGCAAATCTTCACGGCCCCATGAACGACCTGAAGGGTTATGAGGATTGCATAAAATAAACAATGTAACGCTTGGGTCACTAAGCTTCGTTTCCAAATCTTCAAAATCCATTGCATATGAGCCGTCTTTTTCTAGCAAAGGATTATGTAAAATGTGCCGGCCGTTTTTCTCAACCATATGGTAAAAAGGCGTATAAACTGGAGGCTGTACAACGACTTGATCGCCAGGCTCCGTGAAAGCTTGTACCGCCATGCTCAAAGCCGTTACAATGCCCGGGCTGAATGTGATGCTTTCCGGATTCACCTTCCAGCCGTGCCTGTTTTGCATCCATGCGCACACCGCATCCTTCGTTTTTTGATCCGGAGCCGTATAACCGAAAATTCCGTGTTCAAGGCGCTCTTTTAATGCTTCAGTTATCGCTTCCGGCGCGCGAAAATCCATATCCGCCACCCACATCGGGAGTGCGTCTGTCACGCCGAATAATTCGCCTGTTTTGTCCCATTTGACCGATTGGGTGCCAAGGCGTTCTTCTCGTTTATCAAAGTTCATTCTGTTACCTCCTCATGTAGTTTATTTTTCTAAGCTTCACTATGATAAGATAGAACTGCAAATTTTATTATAAGCGGTGATGAATATGGAAGAAAGTCAAGCGGTGGGGGAAATGATCAAGATCATTGCCAAATGGGACCCGTTTAAATATGGTGAAGAGTTTTACGAAACGGAGGCAGTTGATGTCGTGCAGGCGGTCTATGATGAAGACGACCCCGCCCTGCTGGCGAAACGCATTCAGCATATATTTGAAACTTCTTTTGAACAAACGCTGCCGATCGACAGCTGCCGGGAAGTGGCTGGCCAGCTTTTATACATTAAAAACAGCAGCTCCTGCACACTTTAAAAAACCGGTTCAGCACCGGTTTTTTTCTATTTGATAAAATCAGCAATGTGTTCGGAAACAAGCTCAGGCCGTTCTTCAGGCACCAGATGTCCGGTTTGGCTAAATGAGTATAGCACGGAATTAGGCAAATCCGCGTGCAGCCGTTTACCGATCTCCATTGGGACAATTCGATCCTCCTCGCCCCAAATCAATAATGCAGGCTTGTTCATTCTCTTCAATTGTTCGGGTTCTAAATCTCCTTCTCTGTGGCGGATAAACCTTGTCATGGCTTTGAAAATCTGCTCGTCCTGAAATGGTCTGCCATAGCCGTCAATCATCTCCTCATCAATCAGCGATTTGTCATGCACAACATTTAATAAATTTTTCATCACGCCTTCTTTCGAGAGCCAGCGCTTGATATATAGATGAAAATACGGAATATGGGTCCCGAAAATGATCGTTGGGTGTGAGCGTTTTAAATATCCTGAACTGCAAAGCAGCACAACCTTTGAAAAAAGCTCCGGTTTTTGGAGAGCAGCAGACAATGATATTTGTCCGCCCATAGAATGCCCTATAAGCACAGCTTGCTTCACTTGCAAGTGCTCCAAAATCCCAATGACAAGCTTTGCGAGGTTTTGATAGGTATAGATAAACGTTCTTGATTTTTCAGATTGGCCGAAAGGAGGCAAATCAAGCGCGATGATATCGTACTTGTCCCGAAGGAGAGGGATTACTTTTCTGAAGCTGAAAGCAGACGATAAAAAACCGTGTACGCAGACCAGCGTTTGCCTGCCAGGATTTTGATAATGTTCGTAGTACACATTGACTCCATCGACCGTAAACCGCCTTATTGGTGAAACCGCCTCCATTCTGTGTCACTCCCTTTTTTTGATGTTTGTATTGTGCCCTGAAATTGTCAATTCTAGCGGAAGTTTCTCCTCGTTTTTTGTTAGCATTCGTCAAAAAACGTGATATAATGTCATGAGATTTCTTGACATTGCAAAGGTGTGAATCAAATGAAGTTGACAGAAAAAGAAACAGAAATATTAGAAATTTTAGACGAAAACAGCCGCGCCGATTTAGAAACCATTGCGAAGATGGCGGGCATCCCTGTAAATGAAGTAAAAACGATTATTGACAAACTGGAGAAAGAAAAGGTTATTATCGATTATTCCGCTATGATTGACTGGCGAAAAGTTGACGGACATGAGGGCGTTACGGCCATGATTGACGTCAAAGTAACGCCGAAGCGGGGAGTCGGTTTTGATGAAGTGGCGGAACGAATTTACCGATTCCAAGAGGTTGAATCAGTTTACCTGATGTCAGGCGTGTACGATTTGTCTGTCGTAATTCGCGGCAATTCGATGTCTGACGTAGCGCGTTTTGTTTCAGATAAACTGTCAACGCTTGATTCCGTTGTATCTACGACAACCCATTTTATCCTGAAAAAATACAAGCATGACGGCAAAGTGTTTGAAACAGGAGACGACGACAAAAGAATCGTGGTGTCCCCGTAAATGACTTCGTATTTATCAGACTATGTACAACAAATAAAACCATCAGGCATCCGCAAATTCTTTGATTTGGCGGCAACGATGGAAGGCGTCATTTCTTTAGGTGTTGGAGAGCCTGATTTTGTTACCGCGTGGAATGTCCGTGAAGCAAGCATTCTCTCTCTTGAACAAGGATATACGTCATACACGGCCAATGCCGGTTTATACTCATTGCGAGAGGAAATCAGCCGTTATTTGAGCAACAGGTTTGACCTTAGCTACTCGCCAGATAATGAGCTGATTGTGACAGTAGGGGCAAGTCAGGCTTTGGATATTGCGATCCGTGCCCTTGTGAATCCAGGTGAGGAAGTCATCATACCTGAGCCATGTTTTGTGGCATACGATGCGCTTGTTTCTTTGGCAGGCGGTATCCCGGTTCATGTTCATACAACAGCAGACAAAGGGTTTAAAGCAACGGCCGCTGATTTTGAAGCGGCAGTCACTGAAAAAACAAAGGCCATTCTCATCTGCTCACCATCGAATCCGACAGGTTCGGTTTATTCGAAGGAAGAGCTGAATGCGATTGCTGAGTTTGCCAAAAAACATGATGTCATTGTCTTAGCCGACGAGATCTACGCGGAGCTGACATATGATGAGGAATTTACAAGTATAGCGGCATTACCGGGAATGAAGGAACGGACGGTAGTCATTTCAGGCTTTTCAAAAGCATTTGCGATGACGGGCTGGAGGCTTGGTTTTGCTGCAGCACCATCCATGCTTCGGGATGCAATGCTTAAAATTCATCAATATGCGATGATGTGCGCGCCCGCAATGGCGCAGTTTGCCGCCCTTGAAGGCCTGAAGAACGGCATGGAAGACGTAGAAAAAATGAAAAAAAGCTATCGAAGAAGACGGAATCTGTTTGTAGAATCTCTCAATGAAATCGGTCTCAGCTGCCATCACCCGGGCGGCGCTTTCTATGCTTTTCCATCCATTAAAAGCACGGGAATGAGTTCAGAACAGTTTGCAGAAGAGCTTCTGACGCAGGAAAAAGTGGCAGTTGTTCCGGGAAGTGTGTTTGGCCCGAGCGGTGAAGGATATATCCGCTGTTCATACGCAACCTCGATTGAACAGCTTCAAGAAGCGTTAGTCAGAATGAAACGCTTCCTGCACAAAACAACATAAAAAAAAGATACGAACCTTTTGTTCGCATCCAATAAAAGGGGGGAATACTAGAAAGCCTTTGGTATTTTCAGTTTACCCCCTTTTTGCCGTGCACAAACCTGATTTTTTATAAAAAAGATTTCTTTGCGAAAATAAGACATGTGTGATATAATTTTAAATTGCGTATAAACAGATATTTAATTTAACTTAGGAGTTGTTATGAATGGCAGCAAAATTTGAAGTGGGCAGTGTTTACACTGGTAAAGTTACAGGATTACAAGCGTATGGTGCGTTTGTTGCATTAGATGAAGAAACTCAAGGTTTAGTACACATTTCTGAAGTGACTCACGGTTTCGTAAAAGATATCAACGAGCACCTTTCAGTTGGCGACGAAGTACAAGTAAAGGTACTTGCTGTTGATGAAGAAAAAGGCAAAATCAGCCTTTCAATTCGTGCGACACAAGCTGCGCCTGAGAAAAAAGAAAGCAAACCAAGAAAACCTAAAGCTGCTCAAGTAAGCGAAGAAGCTTCTACACCACAAGGTTTCAACACATTAAAAGATAAGCTTGAAGAGTGGATCGAAATGTCCAACCGCAAAGACCTTATCAAAAAATAAGCATGAAAAAAAGCACCGGACAGGAATGTTCGGTGCTTTTGATTTCATGCAAAATCCTATTTCAGCGTGATTGATATCCTATCGCATTTCAGGATTTGCTGCTTCTTCACGTGATCTTTCCTCGTTTGGCTTAAATAGCAGACCGAGGTTGATTAAGCCGGCGATTCCGACAAGTCCGTAAATGATTCGGGAAAGAGCTGACCCTTGGCCGCCGAAGATAGCCGCTACTAAGTCAAATTGGAAAAATCCGATCAATCCCCAGTTAATGGCGCCAATGATGGTTAATACAAGACAAATTCTTTGAATGGTACTCATGTTTTGCAACCTCCTCCATGAATTATTAAAACAGTTATAGATTGTGACATATTGGAGAATCTATACATGCATTCTCCATATGAGGGGAAACTGGCCTGCCCTCGCTTATATCAGCTTCTTTCCCAGCGTCTTGCAAGATAAAACCATCAGATATGCTGAGAGGCGAGAGCTGATTGCTTTACATGTGGTGAGGACATTCTGCATAATAAAAAATCTAAGGAGGAGATGTCATGCAAAACTTTACATACTGGAATCCGACCAAATTAATTTTCGGGCGCGGCGAAGTGGAAAGACTTCCGGAGGAACTCAAACCTTACGGGAAAAACATATTGCTTGTGTACGGAGGCGGCAGCATTAAACGTAGCGGCCTGTATGATCAAGTGATCGAACAGCTGAATAAAGCCGGAGCGACCGTGCATGAACTAGCAGGTGTGGAACCGAATCCGCGTGTGTCGACTGTTAATAAGGGTGTTGCCATCTGTAAAGAACACAACATTGATTTCTTACTGGCTGTCGGAGGCGGAAGCGTCATCGACTGTACAAAAGCGATTGCCGCAGGAGCAAAGTATGATGGTGATGCGTGGGATATCGTCACGAAAAAACATCAGCCAAAAGATGCTTTGCCATTCGGTACGGTATTGACTCTCGCTGCGACTGGTTCTGAAATGAACTCAGGCTCTGTTATTACAAACTGGGAAACAAAAGAAAAATACGGCTGGGGAAGCCCGCTCGTATTCCCTAAATTCTCGATTCTTGATCCGGTGAATACATTCACTGTACCTAAAAACCACACGATCTACGGGATGGTTGACATGATGAGCCATGTATTCGAACAATACTTCCATCATGTATCAAACACACCGTATCAGGATCGCATGTGTGAATCACTTCTTCGTACAGTGATTGAAACAGCGCCTAAGCTGATCAATGACCTCGAAAATTACGAATTGCGTGAGACGATTCTGTACACAGGAACAATCGCATTAAACGGCATGCTTTCTATGGGTGCTAGAGGGGATTGGGCTACTCATAATATTGAACATGCAGTATCAGCCGTTTATGATATTCCGCATGCCGGGGGACTGGCAATTCTGTTCCCGAACTGGATGAGACACACATTGTCTGAAAACCCTGCCCGCATGAAACAGCTTGCAGTTCGTGTGTTTGATGTTGAAGAAGCAGGTAAAACAGATGAAGAAATCGCACGTGAAGGTATCGATAAACTGTCTGCGTTCTGGACAAGCCTTGGCGCTCCGAACCGTCTTGCTGATTATGATATTAATGATGAGCAGCTTGACACAATCGCTGACAAGGCAATGGCTAACGGTACATTCGGCCAATTTAAATCACTCAACAAAGAAGATGTGCTGTCAATTCTGAAGGCATCTCTATAAAAAAGGGGAAATAGCCGTTTGGCTGCTTCCCTTTTTCTTTTTGTCAAACTTATGTTACAATGGGAAATCTGTTTTTTAAGCCAGCATTATTGGAGGTTTTACTATGGAAAATTTCACTTATTATAATCCGACAAAGCTGATTTTTGGAAAAGGCCAGCTTGAACAGTTAAGAAAAGAATTAAAACGATACGGCAAGAATGTACTGCTTGTTTACGGGGGCGGCAGCATTAAACGCAACGGCCTTTATGATCAAGTCACAGGCATTTTAAAAGAAGAGGACGCTGTTGTTCATGAGCTTTCAGGTGTTGAGCCGAACCCGCGACTTGCGACAGTGGAAAAAGGCATAGGCCTTTGCAGAGAACATAGCATTGATTTTCTGCTTGCTGTCGGCGGAGGCAGTGTCATTGACTGTACAAAAGCAATTGCAGCGGGCGTCAAATATGACGGTGACGCTTGGGATATTTTCAGCAAAAAAGTAACAGCGGAGGATGCGCTGCCATTTGGCACTGTTTTAACGCTTGCTGCAACAGGCTCTGAAATGAACCCTGATTCCGTGATTACAAACTGGGAAACAAACGAGAAATATGTGTGGGGCAGCAATGTGACTCATCCGCGTTTCTCAATTTTAGATCCTGAAAATACGTTCACGGTTCCTGAAAATCAAACAGTATACGGCATGGTTGACATGATGAGCCATGTATTCGAACAATACTTCCACAATGTTGAAAACACGCCGCTTCAGGATAGAATGTGTTTTGCTGTTTTGCAGACGGTCATCGAAACAGCTCCTAAGCTTCTTGAAGATCTGGAAAACTACGAGCTTCGTGAAACGATTTTGTATGCTGGTACAATCGCTTTAAACGGCACGCTCCAAATGGGCTACTTTGGTGACTGGGCTTCTCATACAATGGAACACGCCGTTTCAGCTGTGTATGATATTCCGCATGCGGGCGGTTTGGCGATACTGTTCCCGAACTGGATGAGATATACGCTTGATACAAACGTAGGCCGCTTCAAAAACCTCATGCTCAACATGTTTGACATTGATACGGAAGGCAAAACAGATAAAGAAATTGCGCTTGAAGGAATCGATAAACTGTCTGCTTTCTGGACAAGCCTTGGCGCGCCTTCCCGTCTTGCTGATTACAATATCGGAGAAGAAAAGCTTGAGCTGATTGCTGATATCGCAGCCAAGGAAATGGAACACGGCGGCTTCGGCAACTTCCAAAAACTGAACAAAGATGACGTGCTTGCCATCCTTCGCGCGTCTCTATAACCCCAAAGGGCGGAATCCAGTCATTCCGCCTTTCTTCTTGACTTGATTTCACAGATAAGTTCATATAAAGTGAAAGATGAAAACATTATACCGTTATGGAGGGACAAGCAATGACGCATGTACGCTTTGACTACTCAAAAGCGTTGACTTTCTTCAACGAACATGAACTTACATACCTGCGGGACTTTGTAAAAACTGCACACCATAATATCCATGAAAAAACAGGCGCGGGCAGCGATTTTCTAGGCTGGGTGGACCTCCCTGAACATTATGATAAAGAAGAATTCGCGCGCATCAAAAAAAGCGCGGAAAAAATCAAATCTGACTCTGATGTATTGCTTGTTGTCGGCATCGGCGGCTCTTACCTTGGGGCGCGGGCAGCGATTGAAGCGCTGAATCACGCGTTTTATAACACTTTGCCAAAAGCAAAACGCGGCAATCCGCAAGTCATTTTTATCGGAAACAACATTAGTTCATCTTATATGAGAGACGTCATGGATCTTCTTGAAGATGTTGACTTCTCTATTAATGTCATTTCTAAATCAGGTACGACAACTGAACCTGCAATCGCTTTCCGTATTTTCCGCAAGCTTCTTGAAGAGAAATACGGTAAAGAAGAAGCGAAAGCGCGGATTTATGCAACAACAGATAAAGAGCGCGGCGCATTAAAAACGCTTTCTAATGAAGAAGGCTTCGAATCATTCGTTATCCCTGACGATGTCGGCGGCCGTTATTCAGTCTTAACAGCTGTAGGTCTCTTGCCGATTGCTGTCAGCGGCGTCAACATTGACGACATGATGAAAGGCGCCTTGGATGCGAGCAAAGATTTTGCAACATCTGAACTGGAAGATAACCCTGCATACCAATATGCGGTTGTTCGCAATGTCCTTTATAACAAAGGCAAAACGATCGAAATGCTCATCAACTACGAACCAGCGCTTCAATATTTTGCGGAATGGTGGAAGCAGCTGTTCGGAGAAAGTGAAGGGAAAGATGAGAAGGGCATTTATCCTTCTTCAGCCAACTATTCAACAGACCTTCATTCTTTAGGCCAGTATGTACAAGAAGGCCGCAGAGATTTATTCGAAACGGTGCTGAACGTAGAGAAACCTAAACATGAACTGACAATCGAGGAAGCGGATAACGATCTTGACGGCTTGAACTATTTAGCCGGTAAAACGGTTGATTTCGTTAACAAGAAAGCATTCCAAGGCACAATGCTTGCCCATACTGACGGGAATGTTCCGAACTTAATCGTTAACATTCCTGAACTGAATGCATATACTTTTGGATACCTTGTATATTTCTTCGAAAAAGCCTGCGCGATGAGCGGGTATCTCCTTGGCGTCAATCCGTTTGACCAGCCTGGTGTAGAAGCGTACAAAGTCAATATGTTTGCATTGCTTGGCAAACCTGGCTTTGAAGAGAAAAAAGCAGAGCTTGAAAAACGTCTGGAAGATTAATGTGAGAAAGCTGACTGGCAATTGCCGGTCGGCTTTTTATAAAATCAGAAAGGTGCTGATGTTCATGAAACAAGTGGTTAAACATCTCATCATTGCCGGCTTTTCTGCAGCTCTTTTAAGTATCCTTATCTCCTTTGATGCCGTGTATACAGATTTTTCTTCAAGCTTTGGCGGCACGCTGTCACATTTTTTCATCCACGCCTTTCTTCTCATTGGTTTGCCGCTTGCGCTTTTTACCGATGCGGTACATCGGATTTTGCATTTGAAACGAACCCATACTCTTTTCACTAAATTAGGACTCTATGCAACGGTTGTTTATGTGTCTTGGGATTCAGCTGCAGGGCTTGCTGCGGCAATGGCTGTTTACTTCTTAATTGAATGCGCTTTCTTTTTTGTTGGACGCGCGAAAGAAACAACGATTTCCATGTAGGCGCCTCTGAATGAAGTCTTGTTCGGCAGGACAGGATAAGTGAAAAAAGGGGCATTTTTGATGATACCAATACCTTCAGCGATAGATGGGCAGTCTTTTCTGCTTCAAGAACTGGAACAAGTGATGAAGCCGCTCGGTTATGTGATAAACGGCGGCTGGGAATACGATCATGGCTACTTTGATTATAAAATTGATGATAGAGACGGCTATTTATTTTTGAGAATTCCTGTCAATGCGGTACAGGGCAGTCTCGATGAACGCGGGGCGGCCGTCCGGATCGGAACGCCGTTTATGCTGAGACAGGTGTTTCAGACGGATGTTGATGATCAAGCCGAGGGAGGGCCTTTCCAATCACTGTTTAATCAATTTTCCGAACCGGAAAGGCGGGACGCGGAAATTGATCCGGCATTTTTGGATATCGGCGCCTCTCTCGTAAAAGAATTGGAGGATGTTCTGCTGCATTAGATGGCAAGGAATTGGTCTGTTTCGAGTACCGTGTATGTAAGAGGAGGGGAAATCATCGGCCCCTCCTCTTTTTGTACACCTATAATTGTTTTGTTGTGATCCAGGAAATAGAGAACGCAGGTTTTGTAAGCCGCTCCCTTTAGTTCGTCAGGAACAGCAAGAAGCTCTACATGCTGGTCAAGTGGCAGCTTAATTCCGTTCTGCTGTTTCGACGGCCGTAATTTGACTTGGTAATGCTGCAGCATCGCCCGGCTGATAAATTCTGACGTTCCGATGATTTGGTTTGCGCCTGCCCGCTCCGCATTGGTGACAAAACGGTCAGTCAAAATCTCGACGATGCAGTAAGCAAGGGGATTAAGCCCTTTCACAGATAAAAGAGTCAGCACTGACAGCATATCTGCTTCAGTTTCACTTTTATACTGATCGGCTGTAATCATCACTGATTCCGCTTCGGTAATATTGGCCCGTTTCAGTGTCTCGTCATCGGCAGCGTGCCCGCGTATGAAATGGACGTTTTCGATCAGCGGGCCTTCTGTTAAAGATTCATCGATTAGCACGACTGTTTTGGAAGGGGCCGCAAGCTGAAGGTCCTTCAAAAGCCGGTTTGTTTTTTCATTCCACCCGATCAGAATGATGTGGCCCCGGCCTTTGTAAGCAACTTTTCCTTCGATATAGCGGTGCTGTCTGCTGAATGCGGCCGCTGATAACGTTGCGAAATATGCAGTGACAAAGCTTGCGCCGCTCAAAATCAGCAGAATTCCAGCTGCCTGACCCAGCGGCGTGTGCGGCACATAGTCTCCATAACCGACTGTCGAAACCGTAACGACAGCCCACCAAATGCCTTCAAATACCGAAGTAAACTGCTTCGGCTCAAGTATATAAATGATTTGGCCGAACAAAAGAATCAGACATAAAATAATAACCCCGATTCGGATAAATAACGGCCATCTAAGCCATGAAATAAATATCCGATTTGATTTCATTCTTTTTCTCCTTCTTCAGATACTGAAATGGATAAAATTTGTTTAATGATTGTATTTAATTTCTCATTTAGCTTTTCCTGGCCGTACATATCTCGGGCCTGCTTCATTAACTCGGCTGTATCATCATCAAGCTGAATAAGCGGCTCATCAATTTCTGATTCATTATAAAGCTGAATAAACGCGTCCAATCCTTCATTCATCCGGTCGATTGCTGTGCTCAGCTGTTCCTTTTCCTCACTCGTCACTTTCATAGCTTCCATCACACCCGTGCTTTTTTCTAACAGTATGTCCCACTTCCGATGATGTTTTTCAAAAAATGAACAAAACATATAAAAACGGATTTCTCCATAAACTAAAACAAAAAGGATGAAAAAGATGACGATCTTTCAAAGAACGATCGTGGTTTTGATCGGTACGCAGCTGGCGGCATCCGCGGTGATTTTGTTTATTTTCGATTTAAACTCATATAATCACTTTTCCGGCAGCTTCTCCTGGCTTCATTTTCTGAAAGAACTGGCCGGCAGTTTCGCCTTGTATTTGTTTTCAGCAGGTCTGTTCTTTTTGCTGATTGGATTGTGTGCCCCGAGCCGGAAGAAAAAGCGCATTTCTGTACACGGGAAAGAAAACTCATTAAAATAATCGTAATAGAGAAATGATCATGGAAAAAGGATGATGAAAAATGCTGTTTATATTTTTAACAATAGCCGCATTGGGATTGTCGTTTTGGGCACAATTTAAAGTGAAGAGCAACTTTGAAAAATATTCAAAAGTGGAAGCCTCAAGCGGACGTACAGGGGCAGAAACAGCAAGACGGATTTTAGATATAAACGGTCTTTACGACGTGCCGGTCGAACCGGTAAGAGGCACTTTAACAGACCATTACGACCCGACAAGACGGGTGGTGCGTTTATCTGAGCCGGTCTATTACGGCCGCTCAATTTCCGCCATATCCGTAGCTTCCCATGAAGTCGGACATGCCTTGCAGCATCAGGAGTCATATGGTGCGCTTGTGATAAGACATAAAATCTTCCCAGTCGTGAATTTTGCATCCGGTGTAGCCCCTTTGCTTTTCTTAGGAGGCATGCTTCTCGGAAGCCTGAATTTGATCGGGCTTGGCATCATATTATTTTCAGCGGCTGTCTTTTTCCAGCTGATTACATTGCCTGTCGAATTCAATGCAAGCTCACGCGCGAAGCAGATTATTGTGTCAGAAGGATTCATCCGAAACAATGAAGAAAATGGGGTAAATAAAGTGCTGAGCGCTGCTGCCTTAACGTATGTGGCCGCCGCCCTGGTTTCCCTGTTTGAACTGCTTCGTTTTGTGATGATCTTCTTAAACGGTCGTGATGAGAATTAACGTTAAGGAGGTGGCCCCTTACCATTTATGGTAAGGGCTTTTTTTGCTTATTTTACAATTGATCGCCATTTTTGTTTTGATTGGCATTACGGCTGTTTTCGTTGCAGCAGAATTTGCGATCGTCAAAATCAGAGGTTCAAAAATCAATCAGCTCATCGAAAGCGGTGACAGTCGGGCGCTGGCCGCACATAAAATCATCTCCAATCTTGACGAGTATTTATCAGCCTGCCAACTCGGGATTACGATTACAGCACTCGGCCTTGGATGGCTTGGTGAACCTACATTTGAACGTTTTCTTCATCCCTTATTTACAATGACAGGCATGCCGGAACCGTTTAATCACATTGTCACATTTGTAGTTGCATTTATTATCGTCACTTTTTTGCATGTGGTGATGGGGGAGCTTGCCCCGAAAACGGTTTCTATTCAAAAAGCTGAAGCTGTAAGCTTATGGATTGCAAAGCCGCTCATCTGGTTTTATAAAATCACGTACCCGTTTATTAAGGCATTAAACGGCTCTGCAAGCTTTCTTGTGAAATTGTTTGGCTTTCATTCAGTAAAGGAGCATGAGGTTGTCATCAGCGAAGAGGAACTAAGGCTGATTCTTTCAGAAAGCTATGAAAAGGGAGAAATCAATCAGTCTGAATTCCGCTATGTAAATAAAATTTTTGAATTCGACAACCGGGTAGCGAGAGAGATTATGATTCCCCGGACAGAAATTGCCGTCATCTCTCTTGAGCAGTCGCTTGAAGAGGCGATTCATCACATCATTAATGAACGATATACACGCTACCCTGTCATCAAAGATGACAAGGATCATATTTTAGGGATCATCAACAGCAAAGATATGTTTAAAGCTTATTTTCTCGGCCAGCCGATAAAGCTGGAGCAAATCATGAGGCCCGTTATCAGGGTCATTGAAAGCATTCCTGTTCAGCAGCTGTTAATCCGCATGCAGAAGGAGCGGATTCACATGGCGATTCTCGTGGATGAATATGGGGGAACGGCGGGGCTTGTCACTGTCGAGGATATTATCGAGGAAATCGTCGGAGAAATTCGCGATGAGTATGATCAGGATGAAACACCGCACATCCTGAAAAAGGGCGAGCACCATTATGTGATGGATGGAAAAGCGTTAATAGACGAAGTAAATGACCTGCTCGACATTGCGATTGAAAATGAAGAGATTGATACGATTGCAGGCTGGCTTCTAACGCAAAAAATGGAGCTGAAAGCAGGAGACGTCATACACGCGGAAGGCTGTGAATTTACAATCCTCGACGCCGAAGATCATCACATCCGTTTTGTAGAAATAAAAAAAACCGATTTTTGATAAAAAACAGCCGGGAACGAACGGCTGTTTTTTGTGTGATCAAGTCATTTCTTAAAAAGCAATGCTGTGAAGCCTTTTTTCTACATAGGATATATAAGACCGGTACACTGGGAAGGAGTGGCTGTATGAAAAAGGCTTGGTGGAAGGAAGCGGTTGTTTACCAAATTTACCCCCGCAGTTTTAAAGATTCAAATGGCGACGGAATCGGGGATATTCAAGGAATCAGATCTAAACTTTCTTACATAAAAGAGCTGGGCGCTGACGTCCTTTGGATTTGCCCCCTGTATGATTCACCAAATGCCGATAATGGCTATGATATTAGGGATTATCAAAACATATTAAGCGATTTTGGCACCATGGCAGATTTTAACGAGCTTCTTGGTGACATTCATGCTCTGGGCATGAAGCTGATTATGGATCTCGTTGTGAACCATACAAGCGATGAACATCCATGGTTCATAGAATCCCGTTCATCTATACACTCGGAAAAGCGCGACTGGTATATTTGGAAAGACGGCAAAAACGGAAAAGCACCGAACAATTGGGAAAGCATTTTCGGCGGGCCGGCTTGGGAGTATGATCAAAAGACAGGCCAGTACTATCTTCACCTTTTTGATAAAAAACAGCCTGATTTGAATTGGGAAAATGAAAAGGTGAGAAATGCCGTTTATGACATGATCAATTGGTGGCTTGATAAAGGAATTGACGGATTTCGGGTGGATGCCATTACGCATATTAAGAAAAAAGAAGGGCTTCCCAACATGCCGAATCCAAAGGGACTGGATTATGTTCCTTCCTTTCCTTATCATATGAATGCTGACGGCATTATGGATTTGTTAACAGAGCTGAAGGAAAACACATTTTCCCGCTATCCGATTATGACGGTCGGCGAGGCAAACGGCGTCTCTGCAAAGGAAGCTGCTGATTGGGCTGGAGAAAAAAACGGCATATTCAACATGATTTTTCAATTTGAGCATCTTGGCCTGTGGGATGTAGAGATCGATGAAAGCATTGATATTGCCTCATTTAAACGAATTTTAACTGACTGGCAGGACAGTCTTGAAGGAATTGGCTGGAATGCTTTGTTTATGGAGAATCACGACCAGCCCCGTTCAGTTTCTGTCTGGGGAGACGACGGAGTGTACCTGAAAGAAAGTGCAAAAGCGCTGGCTGCTGTTTACTTTCTTATGAAAGGCACGCCGTTTATTTATCAAGGACAGGAACTCGGAATGACGAACGTGGCATTTCCGTCTATTGAGGACTATGATGATGTCGCAATGAAACGCCTCTATGAAACAAAAATAGCGAAAGGCGCATCACACGAGGACGCGATGAAGGTTGTCTGGAAAAAGGGAAGAGACAATTCACGAACACCTATGCAATGGAACGCAGATCCATACGCCGGATTTTCTGAGGCCAAGCCGTGGATTGGAGTCAATGAGAATTACAAATGGCTGAATGCTGAGGCGCAAAAAAACGATAATACATCCGTTTACCATTTTTACAAAAGCTTGATCAAGCTGCGCCAAACATATGATGTTTTTATCAACGGGACATACGAGCTCATTTTACCGGAAGATCAGCAAATCTTTGCATATCTTCGAAATAACGAGAGCCATACTGCACTGATTGCAGCCAATCTGACAAGAACACCGGCGTTATTCAAGCACTCTGGATTGCCGTTGTCATCAGATGCCCTTGTCTTGTCAAATATTGAAACAGAGCCGCACAAGCATATGACATCAATACTCTTAAAGCCGTATGAGGCAAGAATATATCTATGGCGCTAAACTCCAGCCTTAGACTGGAGTTTTTTTGTTTTATCAGGTTTATGAGAGCGGTTTAACAGGAAAAAAAGAACACAGAACGAATTAAGCAAATAGAGCGGACAACCGAAAGGAGAAACAAATGCTGAAAACACTGCAAATCAAGACTTCCAAACGAGATGAAATGATTGATATCACCCGTGAGGTGGATGCGTTTCTTCAAGAAACAGGTGTAACGAGCGGCGCAGCGCTGATTTACTGTCCACATACGACGGCGGGCATTACAATTAATGAAAATGCCGACCCGGACGTCAAAAAAGATATGCTCAGAAGGTTTGATGAGGTATATCCGTGGGAACATGAGCTCGACCGCCACATGGAGGGCAATACAGCTGCACACATGAAGTCGAGTACGGTCGGCGCTTCACAGCATGTCATTGTGGAAAACGGCCGGCTCATTCTTGGAACGTGGCAGGGCATTTATTTCTGCGAATTTGATGGCCCTCGCACCCGGACATGTTATATCAAAATCATGGGGTAGCAGGTTGTTTTTTATGACGAAACATTTATCTCAGTCCCGACATCTCAAAAAGCAAATCCAGTTTTAGATTTAAAAAATTGAAGGGAGCAGACACGGATGCTTTACGGGCCTGCTGACGTGAAGACACTGTTTTGCGAATGTAACTTGATAAAACTGAGGTGACAGATATGAACATTCTTCAATACTCTTATAAAAAAAGAGGGAAAATTGAGTTTGTATTTGAAGGCTGGCCTCACTCAAAAGTTACAATGGCTCCAATCAAAGGCTACTATTTTGTCCGCTTTATCAAATGGAGCAGCCTAGATCCAATCGTGACAAGAAATGACCTTGAAAAAATGGAGTGGGCTGCGAACCAATATTTAGGCACAGCCCCTTTCTATCGAAAACGGAAGGCATTTGAAACCCCATCGTCCCGAAAATAGGCGATGGGGCTTTTTAGCGGACGATGCGGAAAAGAGACGGAACATCCAGTCTGGTCGCCTGAGACAGAAGATAGGCTGACTGTAAGGCTCCTCTTCTCCTAAATGAATTCAGCTTATCAATAATTTGCTGTCCGTTTAAGATTCCAAGACCATGGGCAAAATATTTATCCTCCCCCAGTAAAATCACATTTTCGCCTCTCCATTGGGCTTTTTGCGGATCAAATTCAGGATTCTTAAAATACAAACAATCACCAAGGAAAAAATGATGTCCTGTTTCTGTATATATCGGCAGTTTCTCATAATGCCAATCATATAAAATAATTCTGTCAAAGCTGGCATCGAATTTGTCTTCCCCGATTGTATCGATTAAGGCCAAGTAATAAATAACAACGATTGCGGTTGCGCATTCAAACGCGTAAAAAGGACCGTTCTCTGCAATGTCCCGAATCGCTTTTGAAGGCGGCATTCTGTATTTCAGCTCTAATGCACCCTCTGGTGAAACCCTCCAATACGCTGTATTCCCGTATGTTTTCAAAAAAGTGGCAAACTTCGCCCCGCTTTTGTGCAGTGTCTTTGCCGCTGCGACAATATTCATTCGCAGTTTCAGCTCAAACATCAGTTCAGCAATTGAATGATAATCAAACTGAACAGGCGTCTCAATCATCTCTTTTAAGAGCGGATTCAGATTTTGATCAATCTGCCAATTTTCAATATCCTGGGGACGGAGCAATTGTCCTGATACAATAATCATGTTTAGCCCCCCTTCTTTTTTATAAGATATGCAAAGGGCTTGGGCAATGAAAGCTAAAAAGACTGAAGACTGCCAAAAAGAACTTCTTCCATTTTTTATTTTAAAACTTTTTTAAGCAGCCGATATATACTGTATCAAACCTGAAGGAGCAAGTAGACATGAAGACTTTTATCAATTGGTTGAAGAAACCGTCTATTTCAAAGAAATTAATCGTCTCATTTATTGCGATTCTCATTATCCCTATTCTTATATTAGAATTTAGTTCTTACCGAAGCGCCAGCGGAAAGCTGGATGAGGAAATGATGGGGAATGCGAAAAACAGTGTCGATACATTTAATACAACCGTTACAAATGATCTGGGAGAAAAAGCGAAAGCAGTTACCTTTTTCAGTGAATCTCTTAAAAGATCCGCATTCAAAGGAAAATCGAATCAAGAAGAGATCAAAGCTAAATTTTCACAATACGTATCTATTAATCAGGGCGTAGCCAGAATTTATGGAGGCGCAGATAACGGCACTTACGTACAAGCGCCAAAAGAGACATTGCCGGACGGATACGACCCTAGACAACGCCCTTGGTACCAGGATGCGATGAAGGCCGGCGGTGAAATTGTCGTGACAGATCCTTACGTGGCTGCGAGTGACGGAAGCATGGTCATTACCATTGCACAAGAGCTGAAGGACGGATCAGGCGTTGTCGCCATGGATATTACCATTGATAAATTGTTAGAACAGATGAAACAAATCAAGGTCGGAAAAGAAGGCTATGCTTTCATTGCAACAAAAAACAAAACCTACGTCGCACACAAGAACCATAAGGCTGGAGAAAAGCTGTCAGGCGACTGGGTAGCCAAAATGTATGCGAATGACAGCGGTGAGCTCAAGTACACTCTGAATAACGAAGATAAAAAGCTGACCTATACTACAAATGAACTGACTGGTTGGAAAATAGCCGGCACTATGTATATGGATGAAATTAAGGATGCCTCAAAGTCTGTGCTGGTAACGGGCATGATCGTGCTGATTGCCTCCATTGTGGCAGGCGGGATTTTAATTCTGTTTATCGTTCGTTCGATTACAAAACCGTTAAAACGTCTTGTTCAATCATCGAAAACGATCAGCAGAGGAGATCTGACCGAAACGATCGAAATTCATTCAAAGGATGAGCTAGGGGAGCTAGGAGAAAGCTTCAACGAAATGGGACAATCCCTCCGCTCTCTAATCAGCGCAATTCAGGACTCGGTGAACAATGTGGCCGCATCTTCCGAACAGCTTACCGCATCTGCCGGACAGACAAGTAAAGCCACCGAGCATATTACGATGGCGATTGAGCAGTTCTCAAACGGAAACGAAGAGCAAAGTGAAAAGGTTGAATCCAGCTCTCATCAGTTGAACTTAATGAATGAAGGACTCCAGCAAGTCTCACAAACATCGTCAGATATTACAAAGGCGTCTATCCAATCAACGGAAATCGCCGGAACAGGTGAAAAGTTTGTGCAGCAGACAGTCGGCCAAATGAACTCGATTAATCAATCTGTTCAGCAGGCTGAAGCTGTAGTCAAAGGCTTAGAAGGAAAATCAAAAGACATTACAAGCATTTTGAGAGTCATCAACGGCATCGCTGACCAAACAAATTTACTTGCACTAAACGCGGCTATTGAAGCGGCGCGTGCCGGAGAGTCAGGCCGCGGTTTCTCTGTCGTAGCGGAGGAAGTGCGCAAGCTGGCTGTTCAATCAGCCGATTCAGCAAAAGAAATCGAAAAGCTGATCCAAGAAATTGTCGCAGAGATTGAAACCTCCCTTCACATGTTTAAAGAGGTTAATCAGGAAGTGCAATCTGGACTTGTTGTCACAGACAATACAAAAGAAAGCTTCCAGAGCATTTTCAGCATGACAAACGAAATCGCGGGCAAGCTGCAGACGATGAATTCCACCGTCGAGCAGCTGTCAGGCCGTTCACAGCACGTTTCAGCAGCAGTCAGCGGCATTGCAGACGTGTCGAAAGAAAGCTCGGCAAGCATACAGGACATTGCCGCATCAGCTGAGGAACAGCTTGCTTCCATGGAGGAAATCAGTTCATCAGCAACCACTCTTGCGCAGATGGCAGAAGAGCTTCGCGATCTGACGAAACAATTTAAAATTGAGTAAAGCCGAAAAACAGCGCTGATGAAGGCGCTGTTTCTTTATGCAGGAAACATTAACAAAGTCCTAGTTTATTCGGTGAGTTTTGAACTATTTTTCATTTTTTCCTCTATTTTCAATGTAATTTAAAGGAAGATATGTCGATATAATTTGTAAATTATTGAAAGAAGGTTCAAAAGGAAATGAAAAAAACACTTACCACTATTCGCAGATCATCAATTGCAAGGAGACTTATCATTTCTTTCCTGCTGATCTTAATTGTCCCGATAACCGCCCTTTCGGTAAGCGCTTATCAATCAGCAGTTTCCTCACTTGATGTACAGATGACGCAAAGCGTCAAGGAAAATGTTCAAATATTAGATCACATTATTGATGATAAAATCAGAACGACTGAAAAGAGCCTCGCGTATTTTAGCGATTGGGCGACAGCAGATAAGTTTCAGGATAAAAAGAAAACAGAGCTGAAACAGGAATTTAAACAATTTATCCAAATGAATGATAATGTCGCTGCGGTATTTTCCAGCAGCAAAGACGGGGAATTCACACGTTATCCGTACGCTGACATGCCAAGTGACTTTAATGCTTTGGAAAGAGATTGGTACAAAGAAGCAATGGCCAATAAAGGCAAAACAATTGTCACTGAGCCTTATGAATCGATTTCATCAGGAAAAATGGTCGTCACCATCGCCCGTCAAACAGTGGATGGATCAGGCGTTGTCGCCATTGATATGAAAATTGATGACTTAGTCACTACCGCGAAAGGAATCAATATCGGAAAAGAAGGCTATGCTTTTATTTTGAACCAAAACAAGAAAGTCATCGCCTACTCCGGAGAAAAAGCGGGAACAGAGCTAAAAGGGGACTGGGTTGATAAGCTCTACAAGGATAAAAGCGGGGACTTTGAATATACGTACAAAGGCAAAAAGAAAAAAATGGCATTTGCAACAAGCGAAACAACAGGCTGGAAAATCAGCGGCACGATGTATGCAAACGAGATTCACGATGCTGCAAGCAGGGTTCTGATCATGGCTTCAATCGTTCTGGCGATTGCTATCGGAGCTGGAATGACGGCGATTTATTTTGTGATTCGATCCATCACAAAGCCATTGAGACGCATTGTCGCATCCGCTGAAAAAATTAGTGAAGGTGATCTAACCGAAACGATTGAAATCAATTCAAAAGATGAACTCGGCGTTCTGAGCGAGAGCTTCAATCATATGGCACACTCGCTTCGCTCGCTCATTCACGGAATCAAAGACTCAGTAGAACACGTTGCCTCATCGTCCGAAGAGCTGACTGCATCGGCAGACCAGACAAGCAAAGCCACTGAGCACATTACGATGGCTATCGAGCAATTTTCAAACGGGAGCGAAAGCCAAAGCGAGAAAATAGAAACGACAACTGAACAAATTAATGAAATGAATGACGGATTGGCAGAGCTGGCGCGGGCGGCCGCAGTGATTACAGAGACATCAGCAGATTCAACCGAAGTGTCAAGTAAAGGGGAGACACTCGTCCAGAAAACAGCCGGCCAAATGAACACAATTGACCATTCTGTAAAAGCAGCGGAACAAGTGGTGAAAGGGCTGGAGATCAAATCAAAGGATATCACAAATATTTTGCGTGTTATCAACGGTATTGCGGATCAAACCAATCTTTTGGCCTTAAATGCCGCTATTGAAGCTGCCAGAGCGGGTGAATATGGCCGGGGCTTCTCAGTCGTCGCTGAGGAAGTGAGAAAGCTCGCGGTACAGTCGGCTGACTCGGCAAAAGAAATTGAATCGCTGATCAGTGAAATAGTAAAAGAAGTCCACACATCATTGAACGTGCTTCAGTCCGTAAACAAAGAAGTTGAAACAGGGCTTGTCATGACGGACGAAACAAAGCAGAGCTTCAAACATATCTCGCAAATGACCAATCAGATTGCTTCCGAGCTGCAAAACATGAATGCGACGGTTGAGGAGCTGTCGGCGGGAGCACAAGAAATTTCCGCAGCTTCAAATGATATCACAGCCATTTCTAAGGCAAGCTCGGACGGTATCCAAGATATCGCCGCTTCAGCTGAGGAACAGCTGGCATCCATGGAGGAGATCAGTTCATCAGCACTGACGCTTGAAAGAATGTCTGAAGAACTCCGTGATCTGACAAAACGATTTAAGGTAGATGCAGATAAAGAATAGGTCTAAAAGACTATCTATTTATGGGAAATTAGTTACTTTTGTTGAATTTCTTCTTTTTTGCTGTATATATTTACCCATTTCCAGCCGATATGAAGGGTAGCATAAAAAAGGAGAAATGAATGATGAAAAAAATACTCCAACTCATAAAACAAAGATCAATTACACGGAAGCTTCTCGTTTCCTTTCTGTCGATCCTCATCATACCGGTTGTCATATTGGCGATCTTTGCGTATCAATCGGCTAGCAGCTCGCTCGACAGGCAGATGATGGGGAGCGCATTAGAAAATGTACAGCAATTAAACGAAATCATTAACACCAGCATCAGTGAAAAAGAAAACAGCGCTGCTTACTTCAGCGAATGGCTGACAAAAGAGAGATATAAAGCAAAAAGCAATGCAAGCATTGAAGAGAAATTCTCACAATATATCAGCATTAATAAAGATGTAGAGTCCATTTATACTAGTGACGAAAACGGGCGATTTACCCGCTACCCGGATCTCCCGATGCCGAGCGGCTACAATCCGGTTGAACGCGACTGGTACAAAAAAGCGGTTGCGAATAAAGGAAAAGTCGTTGTGACAGATCCTTATAAAACCGCGTCTACAAATACGATGGTTGTGACAATCGCCCAGCAGACAAAAGATGGTTCAGGCGTTATCGCAATCAACATGACCATTGAAAATCTGTTGAAAACAACCAAAAAAGTCAACATCGGCACACAAGGCTACGCATTTATCATGACGAAGGACAAAAAAGTTGTCGCTCATCCTAATGAAAAATCAGGAACTGAATTAAAAGGCGACTGGCTCGATAAGATGCTGAATGCTGATAAAGGCGATTTTCAATACACCATGGACGGCGATAAGAAAAAAATGGCCTTTGACACAAATAAGTTAACGGGATGGAAGATCGGCGGCACCATGTATTTAGACGAAATCCACGAGGCAGCCCAGCCTGTCCTTCACCTTGCTTTAATTGTCTTGGCCGCAGCTATTATCATAGGAATTATCGTCATGACTTTGATCATTCGGTCGATTACAACACCGCTGAAACAGCTTGTCGGTTCCTCTAAGCGGATCAGCGAGGGAGATTTGACGGAAATCATTGATATTCGTTCAAAAGATGAATTGGGCGAGCTAGGCAAAAGCTTTAATAATATGGCGTCGTCACTTCGTTCTCTCATACACGCCATCCAGGATTCGGTAGACAATGTTGCCGCTTCCTCTGAGGAGCTGACTGCATCTGCTGCACAAACGAGCAAGGCAACAGAGCATATTACTTTGGCGATTGAACAATTTTCTAACGGCAATGAAAAACAAAACGAAAATATTGAAACGGCAGCAGAGCATATTTATCAAATGAATGACGGGTTGACGAATATGGCTCAAGCTTCTGAAGTCATCACAGATTCATCTGTTCAATCGACAGAAATTGCAAGTGAAGGCGGCAAGCTTGTTCACCAAACCGTCGGCCAAATGAACGTCATTGACAAGTCCGTTAAAGAAGCGGAGCAAGTTGTACGCGGATTGGAAACGAAATCGAAAGACATTACAAACATTTTGCGTGTGATTAACGGCATCGCAGACCAGACAAACCTGCTTGCTTTAAATGCGGCAATTGAAGCAGCCCGTGCAGGCGAGTACGGCCGAGGCTTCTCTGTTGTAGCGGAAGAAGTAAGAAAACTGGCAGTACAGTCAGCAGATTCAGCAAAAGAGATTGAAGGATTAATCATCGAAATTGTGAAGGAAATTAATACATCTCTCGGCATGTTCCAGTCTGTCAATCAAGAGGTGCAGACAGGACTTGATATCACAGATAAAACAGAAATGAGCTTTAAGCGCATTTCTGAAATGACGAACCAAATCGCCGGCGAACTGCAAAATATGAGTGCGACGGTTCAGCAGCTTTCTGCCAGCTCCGAGGAAGTATCGGGAGCGTCTGAGCATATTGCATCGATTTCCAAAGAAAGCTCAGCACATATTCAAGATATCGCTGCGTCAGCTGAAGAGCAGCTTGCTTCCATGGAAGAAATCAGCTCGTCTGCAGAAACCCTTTCGTCTATGGCGGAAGAGCTTCGCGATATGACTAACCGATTCAAAATCGAATAATAAGCCTTAACACCCAAGCATGTTGCGCTTGGGTGTTTTTTTTAGTTTTTTTATTAAACCTTTTATCCTAGTTGACGATATTAGATTTAGCTTAAAGGAGGAGTCAACAGGAATGGGAAAATTCATACAATGGATCAAACAGCCATCGATCAGCAAACCGCTAATCGCTGCGTTTCTGGCAGTGCTTATTTTGCCGGTTGGGGTTTTAGCATATTTCAGTTATCAATCAGCTTGGAACGCACTGGACAGGGAACTAACCAATAGTGCAGCGGGAAACGTTGAGGAACTCAATAGCACCCTGCAAAACAAATTGAATAATAAAGTGAAAGCAATAGATTATTATAGTGAGACAATCGATAAAGACCTATTGCTAGGCAAAAACAAAACCTTACTGAAAGAGAAATTTAAGCAGTACACGACACTTAACGACGATGTAGGCGCAATCTATGCTGCTTCAGAAGATAAGAAGCTTTACAAATATCCGGACAGCGGTGTTCCGAAAGGCTTCGATCCGACAGGACGTGACTGGTACAAACAGGCCTTTGCGGAAAAAGGACAGGCTGTTTTCTCAGAACCGTATACTGATGAAGCAACAGGGAATACCGTTGTCACAATTTCAAAACAATTAAAAGACGGGTCAGGGGTTATAGCGCTTGATTTAAACCTGGATGAGGTGCTTACTGCATCACAGAGAATCAAAATCGGTAAAGAAGGCTATGCATTTATTACGACAGGCAACAAAAAATATATCGCCCATCCGACGATTAAGCCTGGGACAACCGGCTCCGGCGATTGGACAAACCAAGTATATTCCAAAAATGACGGCTCCTTTGAATATACATTCGAAGGCAAAGAAAAGAAAATGGCCTTTACGACAAATAAATTGACTGGCTGGAAAATCGCGGGCACTTATTTTGTCAGTGAATTGCAAGATGCTTCAAGCCCGGTGCTGAACACTGCGATTATCATTCTATGCGTGTCTATTGTAATTGGCGGCATACTCATACTCTATATTATTCGTGCCATCACCAAGCCATTAAGAAAACTTGTCATAACGTCTGCAAAAATCAGCAGCGGTGATCTCACAGAAGTCATTGATATTCACTCGAAAAACGAGTTTGGCCAGCTTGGCGAGAGCTTTAATGAAATGTCTGCATCATTGCGTTCTGTAATCGGCGTTATTCAAACGTCTGTCGAAAACGTCGCCTCATCTTCTGAGGAACTGACGGCAAGCGCGGCCCAAACGAGTAAGGCAACTGAACATATTACACTCGCCATCGAACAGTTCTCAGATGGCAACGAGGCGCAAAGCGAGAAACTGGAAACAAGCTCAAACCACCTTTCTCAAATGAATCACGGGATTTCAAAAGTGGCACAAGCCTCTTCAACCATTACGAAATCATCGATTCAGTCCTCTGAGGCAGCGGGCAGCGGCGAGAAACTGGTGGAACACACAGTCGGCCAAATGAAAACAATCGACCAATCCGTTCAACAAGCGGAAGCGGTTGTGAAGGGCCTTGAAACAAAATCGCAAGACATCAACAGCATCTTGAATGTGATCAATGGCATCGCTGACCAAACCAACCTGCTGGCATTAAATGCTGCGATTGAGGCGGCAAGAGCGGGAGAATACGGAAGAGGCTTCTCAGTAGTTGCGGAAGAGGTTAGAAAACTTGCCGTGCAATCAGCAGACTCCGCCAAGGAAATTGAAGGATTAATTCAAGAGATTGTCAGAGAAATCAGCACTTCCCTTTCGATGTTCCAATCTGTGAATCATGAAGTGAAGGAAGGCTTGCAGATTACTGACAAAACAGCGGAAAGCTTTAAACAAATCTATGAGATGACAACCCAAATTTCCGGCGAATTGCAAAACTTGAACGCGACGGTTGAACAACTATCAGCCGGATCACATGAAGTGTCAAGTGCTGTTGAAGACATTTCTGCAGTGGCGAAAGAAAGCTCGGCAGGCATTCAGGATATCGCAGCTTCGGCGGAAGAACAGCTTGCGTCCATGGAAGAAATCAGTTCTTCAGCGGAAACGTTGGCAAACATGGCGGAAGAACTTCAGGACATTACGAAAAAATTTAAAATTGAATCATAATGAACGAGAAAGCGGCATATTCTGCTGCTTTCTTTTTTTATCGAAAACAAAAATAAACAAAAATAATTCAAAAACAAACGAAGATCATATATAATGAAAACGGATACAAATAAAAGGGTATGGAGGAATATCAAATATGGTGAAGCATATATGGGATTCAGACCGAGCTGCAAAGCTGCCTAAAGGTGTAGAGGAATTGGTGTACAGGTCCAATTTGATCGGATCAGACCGCACTGTTTGCAACTGGGGCGGGGGGAATACATCTATGAAAACAACGGAAAAAGATTTTAGAGGCCGTGAAATAGAAGTCATGTGGGTAAAAGGAAGCGGTTCAGATTTGGCAACAATGAAAGCGCATAACTTTACCGGTTTGAAATTAGATGATATCCGCCCACTGATTGAAAGGGAGCAAATGTCAGATGAAGAAATGGTAGATTACCTGTCTCATTGTATGATTGACAGCAAACATCCCCGCCCTTCAATTGAAACACTATTACACGCTTTTCTGCCATACAAGCATGTTGACCATACCCATCCAGATGCGATTATCAGCATATGCTGCGCAGATAATGGAAAACAGATCGCTGAAGACATTTACGGAAACCGGTTTGTATGGGTGCCATACGTCCGCCCTGGATTTGCTTTGTCTAAAATAATCGCTGAAGGCGTAGCGAACAACCCTCACGCCGAGCTTGTGTTAATGGAGAAACATGGCTTAGTCACTTGGGGAGAGACGTCTGAAACATGTTATCAAAAAACGATATCCATCATTCAAGAAGCCGAGCAGTATATTAACGACCGTATCAATCAGCAGGAGGTATTCGGAGGCAAAAGATATCAGCCGCTGCCGGAAGATCGCAGAAAACAAATATTGGCTGAGATCATGCCTGTGATCAGAGGAACTGTAAGTGAAGAAAAGAAACAGATCCTTTCCTATGATGATCATGACGACGTCTTGGAATTTGTAAACAGTGTTCAAGCGCCAGCACTTTCGCAAATCGGTGCGGCATGCCCGGATCACCTTGTTCACACAAAAAGGGTTCCGCTGTACATTGATTGGAATCCGGAAACTCAAGATGTTCACAAGCTTGCGGATCTGCTCAAGTCAGGAGTCGAGCGCTTTACGTCAGAGTATCAGGCTTACTTTACACGCAATCAGCAGGATGGGGATCAAATCTTTGAATCCGTTCCGCGGGTGATATTGATTCCTGGAATCGGAATGGTGAATACAGGAAAAAGCTATACCATGTCTAAAGTAAGCGGGGCCTTATATCGGAGGGCCATCGCCGTTATGAAAGGAGCAACAGCTCTGGGGCAATTTGTTTCTTTAAATGAAAATGAATCCTACCATGTCGAATATTGGCCGCTCGAACTATATAAACTTACGCTTGCCCCGCCGGAAGCAGAATTTTCCCGAAAAGTAGCGCTGATAACTGGAGGGGCTGGCGGAATCGGCAGTGCAGCATGCCGCCGATTTGCAGCTGAGGGAGGGCACGTAATCGCAGCTGATCTGAATATAGAAGGTGCACAGAAAATTGCCGGGGAAATAAACGATGCGTACGGAGAAGGGCGTGCAATGGCTGTCAAAATGGATGTGACAAAGGAAAAAGACGTACAGTCAGCTTTTGAACAAGCGGCACTTGCTTACGGCGGCATTGATATCGTCATCAATAATGCCGGGCTGGCCACATCAAGCCCATTTGACGAAACAAGTCTAAAAGAATGGAATCTTAATATGAATGTTTTAGGAACAGGCTATTTCCTTGTAGCCCGTGAAGCGTTTAAACAGATGAAACAGCAAAATAGAGGCGGAAGCATGGTATTTGTCGGATCGAAAAATTCGGTTTATGCGGGGAAAAACGCCTCTGCCTACAGCTCGGTTAAGGCGCTTGAAACCCATTTAGCAAGATGCATTGCTGCAGAAGGCGGAGAATTCGGCATTAGGGTCAACTCCGTTTTGCCGGACGCGGTTCTTCAAGGATCGGCAATCTGGGGTTCAAGCTGGCGTGAGGAACGAGCCGCGGCGTACGGGATTGAACCGGATCAGC
This sequence comes from Bacillus sp. ATD, assembly GCF_050585765.1. NCBI lineage: Bacteria > Bacillati > Bacillota > Bacilli > Caryophanales > Bacillaceae > Bacillus > Bacillus sp. ATD. The sequence continues at coordinate 828,094 of NZ_JBOBQH010000001.1, forward strand.
TGGAAGAACATTACCGGAAACGGACTGCATTGCTCGTCAATATTTACCCGGAGGATATTGCCGAAGCCATTGCATTTTTCGCTTCTTCTAAAGCCGAAAAAACAACGGGCTGCATGATTACGGTAGACGGCGGCGTCCCTGCTGCTTTTACGCGTTAGAAATATGCTATGATAAAAAATATAAGATGGACTACGATATGAGGAAGGGCGTTACTGATGCTAGTAGCAGAACGGCAGCAAAAAATAGTGGAAATAGTGAATGCGCGTTCAAGCATCCGCGTTGCCGAATTAAGTGACATATTTTCAGTCACAGAGGAAACCATTCGGCGTGATCTTGAGAAGCTTGAAAAAGAACATAAACTGAGCCGGAGTCATGGAGGAGCGGTCAGTATTCAGCAGAAGGAATCAGAAATTCATTTTTCTGAACGGGAAATCACAAATGTCATCGAAAAAAAAGCCATTGCTCACGAAGCGGCCAAATATGTAAAAAGCGGAGACCGAATTATTCTTGATGCAAGCACAACCGCCTGGTACATGGCGAAAATACTCCCTGACATTGAACTCACCGTGATTACAAATTCAATGAAAGCAGCCATTGAACTCAGCAATAAAAAAAACATATCAGTCATTTCAACAGGCGGCATTTTGCTGGAAAAATCATTATCATTTGCCGGCCCGTTAGCAGAACGTTCACTTGAGACCTATCATGTCAATAAAACCTTTCTGTCATGTAAGGGATTTGATATAAACAACGGGATGAGTGACTCAAATGAGTGGCAGGCGCTGCTCAAAAAACGGATGATTGAAAGATCGGATCAGACCATTTTGATGGCCGATTCAAGCAAATGGGGGAACCGCGAGTTTTCACATATCGCCTCGCTGCAAGATATCAGCCGCGTTATTACAGATTCTGGACTTGATCCGGCATCGGTAAAAGCTCTTGAGGACAAAAAGGTGAAGGTGACAGCTGTTCCTCTTCCGAAGAGAGGGTGAAAGAATGATTTATACTGCCATTGATATAGGCGCATCAAGCGGGAGAATCATGGTAGGTGAACTAAAGGAAGGGAAGCTTGACATACAAGAGATTCACAGATTTGCTAACGGTTTTAGTCAAAGAGACGGGCATTGCTTTTGGGATATTGATCATTTGCTAAAACAAATCCTGCAAGGACTGCAAAAAGTAAAAACGCTTGGATATGAACACTGCACCATTGGCATCGATACATGGGCAGTTGATTATGTCTTGCTGGATGAAAAAGGAAATCGGTTGCGCGAAGCAATATCCTATCGTGATAGAAGAACAGATCATACAATAGACAAACTGGAACATACCCTCTCGAAGGCTAAAATTTATCAAAAAACAGGAATACAATTTCAGCCTTTCAACACGATCTATCAATTGTATGAAGAAGACCGTGAGCTGCTCAAAAAGACAGATAAAATTGTGATGGTTCCTGATTATTTAGGCTATTGTTTAACCGGAAAAGCTGTAACAGAAATCACGAATGCGTCCACAACACAGCTTTTAAACGTCTCAACGGGAAAGTTTGATCCTGAATTGCTTGAAGCCGTGTCTGTTTACGAACAGCAATTTGCCCCGTTGACTGAACCGGGGTATGAGCTCGGGAAGCTAAGAAATGACTGGTTTCCGGATTATGATCTCCCGGCGTGCAAGGTGATGACAGTCGCAACACATGATACGGCCTCGGCCGTCATCGCGGCGCCTGGTGTAAGTGATGGCTGGGCGTACATCAGCAGCGGAACATGGTCGTTAATCGGGATTGAAAACAAAACACCGATAATAACTGATCTGGCTTTGAAAAACAACTATACAAATGAACGCGGCGCAAACAACACCATTCGCTTTCTCAAAAACATTATCGGCATGTGGGTGATACAAGAAGTAAGACAGCAATTACAAGCAGATTACTCTTTCCAGCAGCTTGCAGAAGAAGCCGAAAAAACAGAACCATTCCAGCAATTTATAAACTTAAATGATAAACGCTTCCTCAATCCAGAAAACATGATAATGGAAATACAGCATTATTGCAGAGAAACCCGCCAAAAGATTCCCCGCACTGCAGGTGAACTTGCCTGCTGCATCTACAGCAATTTAGCCATCATCTATGCGATAGCCATCAAAGAGCTGGAAACGATCACAGAAAAACCGATCGAGCAGTTTCATATCATCGGCGGCGGAGCCCGGAATGATTTCTTAAATCAATTAACGGCAGACATGAGCGAAAAAGCAGTATACGCAGGGCCCGTAGAGGCAACCGCCATAGGAAATCTGCTGATGCAAATGATTGCTGCCAAAGAAGTCAAAGACATAAAAGAAGCCCGGCAAGTCGTCAGAAATTCCTTTCCGATCAAAGTGTTTACACCCAAAGACATTGACAGAAGCACGATCATTCAGTCATTTCAGCAAACTGTTTTGAAAGCGCTATCTAAATAATGAAGAGGTGACAAAGTTTGAAAAGAAAAGCCAGTATCATGTTTGTCCATCAAGACAAGTACGAAGAATACAAGCAGCGGCATGATGACATTTGGCCTGAAATGGCAGAAGCACTTAAAGCTCATGGAGCCCACCATTATTCCATTTTTCTAGACGAGGAAACAGGCCGGCTTTTTGCATATTTAGAAATAGAGGATGAAGAGAAATGGAGAAAGATGGCGGACACGGAAGTTTGCCGGAGATGGTGGAAAACGATGGCGCCCTTAATGAAAACAAATTCGGATTTCAGTCCTGTTTCGATAGATCTAAAGGAAGTTTTTTATTTGGATTAAAAAACTGAAATAAGGGAGAGAGCTGCATGACCATAAAAGCCAATTATGACAGTGCAAAACAGGCATATGAAAAATGGGGAATTGATGTTGAAGAGGCGCTTCGGCAATTAGAGCAAGTGCCCATTTCAATCCACTGCTGGCAGGGGGACGACATTGAGGGCTTTGAAGTAAATAAAAGCGAGCTTTCAGGCGGAATTGATGTGACCGGCAATTATCCCGGAAAAGCGCAAACGCCTGAAGAATTAAGAAGAGATTTGGAGAAGGCTCTTTCCCTCATTCCCGGAAAGCACCGTGTGAACCTGCATGCGATTTACGCAGAAACTAACGGGGAAGAGACAGCACGTGACGAGTTGAAGCCGCAGCATTTTGAAAACTGGGTAAAATGGGCAAAAGATTTAGGGCTAGGTTTAGATTTCAATCCGACCTTGTTTTCGCATGAGAAAGCGGCTGATGGACTCACCCTTTCACACCCCGATCCGGATATCAGAGAATTTTGGATCAGGCATTGCATCGCGTGCCGCCGTATCGGAGAATACTTCGGGAAAGAATTAGGCACCCCTTGCTTGACGAATATTTGGATTCCCGACGGCTATAAGGATGTCCCGAGTGACAGGCTGACACCGCGTAAAAGATTAAAAGAATCACTGGATCAGATTTTCGCAGAAGAGATCAGTGAACAACACAATCTCGATTCAGTTGAAAGCAAGCTGTTCGGGCTTGGTTCTGAATCATATGTTGTCGGATCTCATGAATTTTATTTCGCCTATGCTCTGACGAATCATAAGCTTTGTTTACTTGATACAGGCCATTTTCATCCGACTGAGACGGTATCAAACAAGATCTCGTCCATGCTGCTATATACAGACAAGCTTGCTTTGCACGTATCTCGGCCAGTTCGCTGGGACAGCGACCATGTAGTGGTTTTGGATGATGAATTGAGAGAAATCGCTCTTGAAATTGTGCGTAATCAGGCTCTTGAGAAGGTCGCTATCGGTTTGGATTTTTTCGATGCCAGCATTAACCGTGTAGCGGCCTGGACCATCGGAACGAGAAATATGATCAAAGCTTTATTGTATGCCTTGCTCCTCCCGACCGGCTATTTAAAACAATTGCAGGAAGAGGGCCGCTATACAGAAAGGCTGGCCCTGATGGAGGAATTCAAAACATATCCTTTCGGAGCCATCTGGGATTCCTACTGTGAACAAATGGGCGTGCCGGTAAAAGAGGCATGGCTGCATGACATCAAAGAGTATGAACAAGAGGTGCTTTTAAAAAGGAAGGCGTCTTCTCCGATTGCCTAATAAAAAATCCGCCGCGTCATTTGTACGCGGGCGGATTTTTTTAAGCATGATCAGCAGGGTACACAATCCCCATTTGCTTTCTTGCTTCTTCCATAATTTTTGCGGTGATCAAAGACCGTTCAAATGTATTTTCTTCAGATTCCTGCTTATTCTCTTTTATGAGCGTGACAAATTCTTCTGCTTCGTAGAACATCGCCGGTTTAGGATCAGGGATCGCAATGTTTTCAAGGCGGCCGTCGCGGTAGCGGATTTCAACACGTTCAGGCCGGTGAATCATATCAATTACAATCGTTCCGTCTTCACCTTGGATTTCCGCCGGGGCATAGGAAGTAGAGATTTTAGAATGCATCAGAACAGCTTCGAACCCATCGTAAGACAGAATGACAGTTCCCTCTCCGTCCACTCCGGAAGATAACGCATATCCGTTTGCTTTTACATCCTTCGGCTCGCCAAACAGCACAACAGCCGGATAAATACAATAGACGCCAATATCCATTAATGACCCATTGGAAAGCTCAGGCTGAAACGCATTCAAAACAGTTCCGTTTCTGAACGCGTCATACCGTGAGGAGTATTGACAGTAGCTTGCGGTAAATCTGCGGACAGTGCCGATTTTATGCAGGTGTTTTTTCAGCTCTTTGAAATTCGGCAGGAAAGTGGTCTTCATCGCTTCCATGAGGACAACGCCGTTTGCCTTAGCCGCTGAGATCATCTCTTCTGTTTCTCTAGTATTTGAAGCAAACGGCTTCTCACAAAGCACATGCTTGCCGTGGTTCATAAAGAGTACGGCTTGTTCCTTGTGAAGAGCGTTCGGGCTGGCTATGTATACGGCATCAAAACAATTGCTCTCCGCCATTTCCTGAAGGTCTGAGAAGGTATGCGCAGCATTGTGTTTAGCAGCAAACTCAGCAGCGCGTTCAGCCGATCTTGAATAAACGGCAGTCAGCTGAAAATCTTCTATATCCGCTGCTGACTCAAGAAAGCGGTCTGTAATCCAGTTGGTTCCTATTATCGCAAAACGTATCACTCGTATCGCTCCTTTTGCATGATATAGCTAAATTATAGCTTAAAAAGAACAAAATCACATGATAGAGATAAATAGAATGTGACAACAGAGAAAGCTTTTCCAGCAATTAACGGTTTTTATTTTTCATTATAGGGACGATAGTGTACAATTTAACTAAACTATGTATGACGGAGGAACGATAGTGGAGACGTTGCAAACATGGAGCGGCAGATTCAAGCGATTCTTCTTGGACAATAAGTTTGTTTTATTTTTGCTTGTGCTGCTGCTGATTGGTTTAAATATTCTTGTATTTACAAAAACATCATTTATTTTCACCCCGATTATTGTTCTGCTCAAAACAATTTCACTTCCGATTATTTTGACAGGCATTGTTTTTTATCTGTTAAATCCAGTCGTCGATTTCCTGGAGAGAAGAAGAATAAGAAGAATCTATTCTATATTGCTGTTATATCTATTGATTATCGGGCTGATCACGATCACAATCGTGTCCATCATCCCCTTTTTAAAAGAACAAATTATGAGTTTGATTGACAATATCCCGAGATATGTCGACGTCGTAGAAGACCAGACGAAACAGCTGATCGGCAGCAACTTCGTCAATCAGGCCCAGCAAACGATGAACATTAATATATCTGATCTCGCGACAAAGGTTTCGGACCAGGCAGCGACAATCGTAAACAGCACCTTTACCGGTGTTGGGAATTTTATCGGCGCGCTGACTGAGATTATCATTTCGATCGTCACGGTTCCGTTTATTCTTTTCTATTTGCTAAAAGACGGAAAAAAATTACCGGTCTACATACTGAAGTTTGTACCGACTCGATTGAAAGAACAGACATATACAGTCTTAAGTGAAATGAATCATCGGTTAAGCTCTTATATCAGAGGCCAGATCATTGTCAGCTTCTGTATCGGATTTTTGCTGTTTATCGGTTATTTGATTATCGGCCTGGATTATGCTTCATTGCTCGCAGTTATTGCGGCTTGTACAAGCATTGTTCCATATTTAGGGCCAACGATTGCCATTACGCCTGCAATTATCATCGCCATAGTGACATCGCCGCTCATGCTGCTTAAGCTGGTGATCGTTTGGACCATTGTTCAGCTGATTGAAGGGAAGCTGATCTCTCCGCAAATTATGGGAAAAAACCTTCACATCCACCCGATCACGATTATTTTTCTGCTGTTAACAGCCGGCAAGCTGTTTGGTGTTGTTGGAATCATTCTTGCCATTCCGGGCTATGCAGTCGCCAAAGTCATTACCACACATTTATTTGACTGGTTTAAAATGCGGTCACATTTATACGACGAAGAAAAAAATGAAAATATGCCGGGTCATAAAGTGTGATTTTCGTTTATAGTTATATAAGACGGGCTTTCCATTTATGGGAAGCTCCCGTTATGTAAAAAAATAAATGTCTAATGGGGAGAATCAAAATCATGACTCTATGGGAATTGTTTGTAGCCGCCATTTTAGGAATCGTAGAAGGATTAACAGAGTACGCGCCGGTTTCTTCGACAGGACATATGATCATAGTAGACGACATCTGGCTTAAATCAAGTAATCTGATGTCAGAAGAAGCTGCTAATTCATTCAAAGTAGTTATTCAGCTAGGCTCCATTTTAGCAGTAGCTATCGTGTTTAAAGACCGAATTTTAAATTTACTCGGCTTGAAAAAAAATATTACAAGCGACCAGAAGCAGGGACATAAATTAAGCATTGCCCAAATTGCTGTCGGGCTCGTTCCAGCTGCTGTTCTCGGCTTTTTGTTTGAAGATTACATTGATGAATATTTATTTTCCGTTAAAACTGTGGCCTTCGGTTTAATCGCCGGGGCAATCCTGATGCTTTTTGCTGACTGGGTGAATAAGCGGAAAGCAGCGACAGACACCCTCGACCGCATTTCCTATAAACAGGCGATAGCAGTCGGCTTATTCCAATGTCTTGCCCTTTGGCCGGGTTTCTCACGTTCAGGTTCAACCATTTCCGGAGGTGTTATTCTCGGGTTAAACCACCGAGCGGCAGCCGATTTTACGTTTATTATGGCGATGCCGATCATGATGGGGGCAAGTTTTCTGAGCCTTGTGAAGCATTGGGACAGCTTAAGCTCGGATTTGATGCCGTTTTTCATCGTCGGCTTTATCTGTGCCTTTGTTGTCGCGTTGTTTGTCGTCCGTTTCTTCTTAAGACTGATTAATAAAATCAAACTCGTCCCATTTGCAATCTATCGAATTATTCTCGGTGTGATTTTACTTTTAATCATGATGTAATTCGAAAAATAAGGCTCATCCCGAGCCTTATTTTTTCTGTCAATTCAAGAGGAAACAGCTTGTTTTTCAAAAAAAAATCATCTATAATAAACATGACGTTACATACGGGGCCATAGCTCAGCTGGGAGAGCGCTACGCTGGCAGCGTAGAGGTCAGGGGTTCGAGCCCCCTTGGCTCCATACCTGTAAACCCTTATTCGATAAGGTTTTTTTTATTTTGTTCATTCTCTGAATTCTTCAGTTGAGCAGTTCATCTGTCAATCATGAACTTTCCAAGACCCCCCTTTGTTCTTCAAAGACCGTCATGTCTTTCAAAGGGGGTGAGTAGACATGAAGAGACACCATTCGTTCGGACGTCGGATTGGACATTTTGTGAATTAAACCTTTAGTTGAAATAAGGCATTCTCCTTCGTGGACAAAGTATGAATTGGAGAGTTCTGCGTGTTCGCCGGTTGAGCGATAGATAGAATTAAGGAGTTTTCCTTCTAGCACCATTGCACAACCAATAGATTGGCCATGATCGTGGACGGTTGTCTCCTCGTTAGGCGGAATGTGAATTACGATAATCTCCAACTCATTGTTACGATAGATGGCATTTCGGCCGTAGGCGTATTGGTCTGGCTCCTTAATATACGGTTGACTCAATTGTGCTGCGTTTGGAATTTGTTTTAATGATGTTGCTAAATCTTTAACCGATGGATTTTTCAAGCCGCCAAAAATATCTTGGATACACTCATACAGTTCCATTCGTTTTGCCTCCCGGAAAAAATAAAAATTTCCTAACATTGGTATTTCACAGATTAATTCATGGTATTTACCTATATACAAATTAGAGGCGGCAAACGCCCAGTGAACACAAAAAAATGTGCGGTCAACACGTTGGCTTATCACCAACCTATTCGAGCTTATTAGTTGGAATAGGGGGATGAAAGGATTCAAGCAGCCTGCTTTGATTCACTTGAAGGAACAAGCGAGGAGTTTTAGGCTCTTATACACAATATCGGGGCAAAAACTGTTTATGTTGGAGCTTGAAATTTGCGCCATTGACAAAACACAGTCGGTTTGAAATAATATTTGATTATATGCTCATTTGTTCACATATTTATAATAAAATAATATCATTTCCCCTGAAAGGGAGAATATTAGAATGAAAGCTAATGGTATGCGAAAATCTATTAGCTTCTTTTGTTTTCAAAAAATGGTGTATTTCGCATGTATTCATATAGGAAGGAATGACAACATGAAGACAAAACACTATTGGGTGATTTCTTTGCTCGCCGTTTTAGCGGTCGGGCCGGGATTGATGTCTAACACGGCATTGTCGTCAGTTCAAAGCCTTGTTCAGAAAGCGGTTGGAACAAGTGTCTTCACATCAGTAAATCCAATATTGATCGGAAATATGGCCTTTGCCTTGTTAGTTCCGACAGGACCGCTGCTGAGGAAAAAATTCGGTGCTCGTCCCGTCTACCTTGCTTCATTACCTGTTTTTATACTAGGCTCACTGCTCTTCGCATTTTCAAACGATATTGCATGGATGGCGGCAGGACGCTTTTTACAGGGAGCGGCAACAGGTGTCATGCTGATGATTATGATTCCAATGCTTGTACTGTCATTCCCGATTGAACGCAGGAACTATGCCCTGCTTGTGCTGATTGGGGGATTTTATGGTTCTGTTATCATCGGCACGATCCTGGGAACGATAGCAACAAGCTGCGGGCATTGGAGATGGCTGTTTTTCACCTTTGGCACATTGTCACTGACCGGTGTCGCGGTGAGCTATTTCTTTCTCCATGACGAACATCACGGAGCAGCGTCGCAAGAACAGCCCCTTGATCGTGCGGGAATTCTTTTATCTGTTCTCCTTGCCGCAGCCTCAGCGGTTTCATTCATTTTTCTGCAAAAATGGGGGCTTTCATCGGGTTATGTATGGACAGGTTTCGGTGTGACGTTATGTTTGTTCATTGTTCTATTAATAGTAGAATATAAAGTGAAAAATCCCTTCATTTCAATTAAACTAATGCTTCTGCCAAAACCGGTGCTCGGGTTATTGATCATAGCTGCAGGGACGATAACGGTAGCTGTCAGCCTGTCTGCTTTTCAAGGCTTGCTCCGTCAAATGTATGATATTTCTCAGGAGCATCTCATTCTTTTAAACTTGACTCTTTTAATCGGGGTGGCGATCGCGGCCATTTTGAGCGCTCTGTTTTATGATAAAGTCGGACCAGGGATGCTCGGTATTATCGGCGGACTTATTCTCGTCTTTGTAAATTTTCAATGGCTGCATATGCAGGATCAATCGTCTCTCTATATGTTCGCAGCACTGTTTATCATGCTGGCAGCGGGAACAGGCCTGACAGTCGCCGCAGGGTTGATGGGAGCTGCCATGGGAGGCCCGCTGCCTGATTTGGTCAAGAGAATGACAGCTGTCCAGTTTTTAAGGTTGTTTGTCTATATGGGGGTTCCGATTCTCATCGGTTTTTTCACGAAAAAAGATGCTGCCAGACAAAACGGTTCGGTACAGGATTCTATGATGACTGCTTATCATGATCTCTTTTTCATTTCTTTTATCCTCAGCGTTCTGCTCGTCTGCCTGTCATTTTGTATGAATGCTACAGGAATGGGGCACAAGCTTGCACATAAACCACATGACCAAGCAAAAACAGCTCCGGAACCGGCCGTTTCAGGACAGGGATTGTCGAATGCAACTGTCAAATCACATCAAGTAATCAATGATACAGAATATCGGAATGCACTCAGAAATTTGCAAAAATAGAAACGTGATAAAAACCTTTTCCTTTCACGAAAAGGTTTTTATTATGCAATCTTTTCCCAACTTTATCCCTAAAGAATTGAAAAATATTAGAAGTGCAAGTAAAATTCTAAAAGGTAGATTCTTTTACATTCGTAATCTCTTAATTCGAAGGAAGGTTTTCATGGCCCGTAAAAAATTGAAAAAACGTAAACTCTTCATTTCACTATTTTTCATTGTATCGATTCCGCTAGCTCTGTTTGTTTTAGCGACAACTTTATCAAAACCGATTGAAACATCTAAAGAAACCGAAGAAGTTGATGAACAGCAAGTATTTATAGACAGCCTGTCCGGGCATGCCCAAATTTTGTATGGAAAATATCATGTCCTCCCCAGCATCACAATCGCTCAGGCCATTCTCGAATCCGACTGGGGGAACAGCGAACTGGCTGCTAAGGCCAACAACCTTTTTGGCGTGAAAGGAAATTATAAAGGCCATCACGTTACGATGGAAACGGACGAAGTTGAAAAAGGGAAAAGAAAAACCATTCGTGCGAAGTTTCGAAAATACAGCACGTTTTTTGAATCGATGGATGATCATGCCCAATTGTTCGTCCGCGGCACATCGTGGAATAAAAAGAAGTATAAACCTGTGCTTGAGGCTGGAGATTATAAGGAAGCTGCTACTGCACTACAAACAGCAGGATATGCTACAGACCCTGACTACGCTCATAAAATCAGCGCTATTGTGGAAAAATACGATTTGGATGAGTACGATAAGGTAAACCCATCCCTCAAATCAGTGGATTTACATGCTTCCATTAAAGATAGTGCCGTCCAAGACGTATGGTCCAAGCCTTCTACTGATGATCGGTCTATAAGGCTTACCTCTGCCCAATCTTACGTCGGCAAAGATATAAAGGTTGTGTCTAAAAAACAGAAAGGCCAGTCTGTATGGTACCAATTTCAAATCAATAATAAACTCATCGGCTGGATTGATGATTCAGCTATTGAAATAAAGGAAGCAACCTAAGTCCTTTTTACTGGTATTTTTAATTCTTTGTTCCATTCCGGGGAATTTGAGGTATAATATTCCACGACAGTTAACACTAATTAACTATGCTTTTGGGAGGGAACAAAGGTGCAGAAATATAGACGCAGAAATACGGTTGCCTTTACCGTATTGGCTTATTTCACTTTTTTTGCGGGAGTATTTTTGTTTAGTATCGGACTCTATAATGCTGATAACCTGGAACTCAATGAAAAAGGTTATTACATCGCTGTTATGATACTCGTAGCTGTTGGCGCGATTCTTACACAAAAAGTGACCCGTGATAACGCAGAGGACAACGAGATCATCGCAGAACAAGAAAAAAGACAAAATCAATCTCATATCGAATCATAAAAAAATCCGGCGATTGCACGCCGGATTTTTTTGATATCACCCTGTAAACACTTCGCCGTCAGGGTATCGAATATTTGATTGCTCTGTTTTTGCGAATGAAAACACGAACGTTAAAGGACCAATTCTTCCGATGAACATGATGACAATGATGATACACTTTCCAGCTGTTGTCAGTTCAGGAGTAAGCCCCATCGATAGACCGACAGTTCCGAAAGCGGAAAAGGTTTCAAACACAATTTGAATAAACGGCGCTTGTTCTGTGATCGTCAGGGCGAATATCCCTAAAAACACGATGAACAAACCGGTGACGCTCACAGCTAAAGCTTTAATGATTATCGGATATTTGATGGAGCGGCGGAAAATCACCGTTTCTTTTTTACCTCTCAAGTAAGCAATAACAGATGTTAAAATCACGATGAACGTAGTCAGCTTAATGCCGCTCGCCGTAGAAGCGCTGCCTGCTCCGATAAACATCAATAATAAAGTAAATACAATCGTTCCTTCTCTCATACTTCCAAAATCAAGGGAGTTGAAGCCTGCGGTTCTCGGCGTCACTGCCTGAAAATAGGAAGCCCATAGTTTATCCCCTATATGCAGGTGGCCTAGCGTGCCAGGGTTGCTGTACTCTAAAATAAAGATCACAAGCATAGCAATCGCATTCAATATCAGCGTTCCTGTAAGCATCAGCTTTGTATGTAAGGAAAAAGCTTTGAAACGCCGATTTTTCATAATGTCAAACAGAACCGTAAATCCGATCCCTCCTGTAATAAATAAGAAAGTAATCACAAGGTTCACTGTAGGGTCCCCAACATAGCTCATCAAATTATCAGGCCACAACGAAAACCCGGCATTGTTAAAAGCAGAAATCGCGTGAAACAGACTGGCAAACAAGCCAGATGACCAGCCATACTGAGGCACAAGCCGGATGGATAGGATGAGTGCTGCTATCAATTCAATACTGATCGAGAACAGAAACAGGACTTTGACAAGGCCAATGACGCCGCCGATTGTCGGCTGATTTAAGGCTTCCTGAACCAGCATTCGTTCTTTCAACCCGATTTTTTTCCCTAATATCATGACGATCAAAACAGCAAACGTCATAAATCCAAGCCCGCCGATCTGAATCAGCCCCATGATGACAGTTTGCCCGAAAAGTGTAAATTCTGTACCGGTATCGACAACTGCAAGCCCTGTAACGGTTGTAGCGGAAGCTGCAGTAAAAAGGGCATCGATCCATGACAATGGCTTCAGTGTAGAAATCGGAAGCTTTAACAGCACAGCCCCGATGATAATGGTTAGGAAAAAACCAATTGCAAGCACTTGAGGCGGTGTAAACCGAACCCATTTGATCACTTTATCCTTTTGAAGTGTCACCTTTGTCTACATCCCTTCGTTTTCAAAACGTTTAATATCCTTTTTGTGCCCCATGATCACCAGGCAATCCTGCTCGTGAATGATGTCTTCAGGTGCGGGAGAAAGACGGATATCTCCATGATGTTTAATGGCCAGGATCGTGCAGCCGTACTTTGCTCTTACATTCAGGTCAATAATTGATTTTGAATCAAGCTTTCGCGTTGCCAGCAGCTCGACAATACTGTAATCATCAGATAAATCAATGTAATTCAAAACGTTTTCGTCAGAAAGGCTTTGTGCGATCTTGACACCCATGTCCTTTTCAGGGTGGATAATACGATCCGCGCCGATTTTTTCAAGCACCTTATGATGATAATAGTTTTGAGCCTTCACCCAAATATTTGGAATGTCAAACTCCTTTAATAATAAGGTGGTCAGCGTACTCGCTTGAATATTCGCTCCGATGGCAACAATCACATATTCAAAATTGCGTATTCCTAATGAAAGCAATTCGTTTTCTTCGGTGGCGTTGGCAATTACCGCATGAGTGGCGTAAGAAGCATAAGCATTGACCTTTTCTTCGTTGATATCAACTGCAAGGACTTCGTGTCCCATTCTGTGCAGTTCTTTGCAAATGCTGCCGCCAAACCGGCCCAGCCCGATCACGGCAAATTGCTTATTTTTTATTCTTCCCAATGTTCATAACTCCCTTAGTAAAATTAACGTTTTTTTAAGAAAAAAAGACCATTTCGAAGAATGGTCGCAATAGACCTCCTCTCTGTATACGCCTACGAGGTTAGCTGTCGGGTTAGGGATTCAGAGTACCCCCTCTTACTTAGTAAGATTCACCCCAAGGCTGTTAATAAAACAGCCAATCGTTGGTTCCCCCGTTCGTGTTTGATTAAGCGGTAAAAGAGACTGTATGAAATTGAACACTCAAGAATTTACTCCTGTTTCTAGTGTTTGTCAATTTAAATTTTAAACCAGAAAAAAGATAACGGAAATGAGAGAAAAAAGGGGAGGGGAAAAAGCAAAAAAAGACCGGTGTTAACCGGTCTTTTACATTAGTTGCAGCCGCATGGCTGAGTCGGAGGAGTACTGCGCTTAGCCACGTCAATGCTGGCTTCTGCGTAAAATTTATTTCCGATGCTCAATGATTTATTCTCCGCGCGGAAAGTATATGTACCAGCGGCAGGAAGTGTTTTGTTATTCAGTTTTAATTTGAATTCGCCAGCTCCTAACAAATCAAGTGCCAAAGGAATTCTCACTGTTTTCCCATTATTGAGGATCTGTGTTTCACGCAAGGCATTACCGTTCATTGTGTCCTTCGTATTTGCAGTAAATCCGCTTGGTAACGTAAATTCCATCACGCCAAGGCTGAGAAGCGTGTTTGGACGGTAAGTCAATTCGATATCTGAGAAAGACCATTCCGTTTTGCTGGCGCCAGTGATTGTTGCGAACAATGACGCTGTAGACTGTGTTCTCATAGTAGATTCAGTATGAGCTTTAGTTGATGTAGATTCAGCCGCGAAAGAAGCTGTTGGTGCAGAAACGAGTAACCCGAGACTTAGTGCACTAATTGCCAAAGAAGATAATAATTTGCGTTTCATAATAAAATTCCCCCTAAAATTGATAACTTAAACAGGCCTGCCCGCTTTTCACCTCCTCTGAAAGGCCAAATACAAATTTTACCTACATAAAATTACCATCAAATATTTTGGAAGTAAATGGGGTGTTTTTCCCGTATTTTTCAAATTTGTAGTAGTTACACTAAAAAACGCCTGGTTTCCCAGGCGTTTGCTGTTTTACTTTGTTTCAATCGGTATAAATTTAAAGATTTCTCCGCTCTGCACCGCTTCAGCAAGCCGCTTCAGCCAATCGTAGTAAGCTTTAGAGCTTTCCAGCTGATCATATAACTGCAGCGCTTCATTTTTGATATCCTTATCGAGATCTTCCTTGCTTAAAACCTTTTGTAAATCAGCCTGAGCTTCTTCGATCGCTGCTACATTCACTTGAACCTCCCGCTCCCATTTAGGGGGAAAGAAATTTGTGAAAAATTTAAAGAAATCTTTTTCAGCCACAAATGTATGCTTGCGGATGCCCCGGTGAAATGTTTTTTTCACTACGTTTAAGTCTTGAAGCTTTTTGACGCCTGTGCTCATGCTTGGTTTGCTCATTTGCAACTCCTCGCGCATTTCGTCAAGCGTCATCTCATCCCTCATATACATCGTCCCATATAAAATCCCGACACTGCGGGTAATTCCGTAAAGATCCATCGTTTCAGCAATGGAGTCAATAACAAGATCCCGAGCCTGTTCTATAGCTGCAAATTCTGGATTTTCATCCATACTGACCCTCTTTTCCTTTAGAAAGTTAAATTCGTTAAGTTATTTCTTTATGTTCTTTATCTTAACGAAACATAAGGAAAAGTCAAAAAGAAAAATCGAAAAGGGGCTTTGACAGTTTAAAAACCGTATGTTAGATTAAGGTTGTTAAAAACATTAAATTTTTATTTAACAAACTTTATTTACGTCAAGGAGGCTTATATGAGTCAAACATTTTACATTGACGGAGAATGGATCAGTGCCGAAAAAGGACAGATCCGGAGCATTATCAATCCATTTAATCAAGAAGAAATTGCAACTGTAAGCGAGGGAGGGCGAGAGGACGCCATCAAGGCAATCGCAGCCGCGCGCAGAGCATTTGACAAAGGAGAATGGTCATCACTCTCCGGGCTTGAACGCGGGAAAATTGTTCTGAAAATTGCGGAATTAATCAGACGCGATCTTGAGGAGCTGGCAGAGCTTGAATCTCTTGATACAGGAAAAACACTCGAAGAAAGCAAAGCCGATATGGACGATATCGCCAATGTTTTTCAATATTACGCCGGCTTGGCTGACAAAGATGGCGGAGAAATCATTTCATCTCCGATTCCTGATTCAGAAAGCAAAATCATTAGGGAGCCGATCGGAGTTTGCGGCCAGATTACTCCATGGAATTATCCGCTTCTTCAAGCGAGCTGGAAAATCGCACCTGCACTGGCTGCAGGAAACACAATCGTCATGAAGCCGAGTGAGATTACGCCGCTGACGACAATCAAAGTCTTTAAGCTGATGGAAGAAGCCGGCGTTCCAAAAGGTGTCGCCAATCTTGTCCTTGGACCGGGAGCTACAGTGGGTGATGAGCTTGCTGCAAACAAAGACGTCGATTTGATTTCGTTTACAGGCGGAATCGAAACAGGCAAAAAAATCATGCGGGCGGCAAGCGGAAATGTCAAAAAAATCGCCCTTGAACTTGGCGGGAAAAACCCAAATATCGTTTTCAAGGACGCGGATTTAGAAGTTGCGGTTGATCAGGCATTAAACGCTGTATTTTTCCACGCTGGCCAAGTATGCTCTGCAGGCTCCCGCTTGCTTGTTGAGGACGCCATTCATGATCAATTTTTGGCGGAGCTGGTCAAACGGGCAAAACGCATAAAACTCGGAAACGGTTTTCACGCAGAGACAGAAAGCGGTCCGCTTATTTCGGCGGAGCACAGGGCAAAGGTAGAAAAATATGTAGAAATCGGAATAGAAGAAGGCGCGAAGCTGGAGACAGGAGGCAAACGCCCGGAAGACCCAGCGCTTCAAAATGGCTTTTTCTATGAACCTACTATTTTTTCAAACTGTAAATCTGACATGAGAATCGTTCAGGAAGAGGTTTTCGGTCCTGTTTTGACAGTCGAAACCTTTAGCTCTGAAGAAGAGGTAATTGAGCTTGCGAATGATACCATCTACGGCTTGGCCGGAGCGGTATGGTCAAAAGATATTGAAAAATGTGAACGGGTAGCAGCCCGTTTGAGAATGGGAACCGTTTGGATCAACGATTTTCATCCGTACTTTGCACAGGCGCCATGGGGCGGCTATAAGCAATCCGGGTTCGGACGCGAGCTTGGAAAAATAGGCCTTGAAGAATACACAGAAGTCAAGCACGTATATCGCAATACAAAACCGGCAGCGGTTAACTGGTTCAATTCATAAGAGGGGGAGATTGATGATGACATTAAATATGAAGGTAGAAAGTATGCAGAAATTCCACACATTTGAAATTCCGACTGTCATTAAGCACGGAATCGGAGCAATCAAGCATACGGGTGAGGAAGTAGCTGCACTGGGCGTTTCAAAAGCGCTCCTTGTCACAGACCCAGGGATTTACAAAGCTGGAGTAGCTGATCCTGTTATCGAATCACTTAAAGAAGCAGGCATTGAAGTGGTGCTCTTTAATAAAGTGGAGCCAAACCCGCCTGTCCGTCTGGTGAATGAAGGATCTGAGCTTTACAAAAAAGAGAACTGTAATGGCTTGGTGGCAGTTGGAGGCGGAAGCTCCATGGATACAGCAAAAGCAATCGGAGTAGAAGCAACTCACGAAGGAAGCGTGCTCGATTATGAAGCGGCAGATGGGAAAAAACCGCTGGAAAACCGCATTCCTCCACTGACGACAATTCCCACTACGGCTGGAACAGGATCAGAAGTAACGCAATGGGCGGTGATCACAGATGAAGAAAGAGAATTCAAATTCAACACGGGCGGTCCGCTGATTGCAGCGCACTTGACCATCATTGATCCTGAGCTTCATGTTTCAATGCCTCCGCATGTAACTGCCATGACGGGAATTGATGCGCTTGCTCATGCTATTGAGTGCTATACAATGAAGTTTGCGCAGCCAATTACGGATGCAGTTGCCTTAATGGCAATTGAATATGCCGCTCATTACATTAAAAGGGCATTTGCTGACGGAGAGGATCTGGAAGCAAGATACGGAATGGCGCAGGCTGCAATGCTTGCCGGTCTTTCTTACGGCAGTGAATCAGCTGGCGCGGCTCACGCGATGAGCCAAACGCTTGGCGGGATTATCCCAGTCGCTCACGGCCAATGCGTGGCGGCGATGATGGGTCCTGTCATGGAATACAACTGGAAGGGCTATCCTGAGAAGTTTGCACGGATTGCGAAAGCCTTCGGTATCGATACAAGCAAGATGACAACAGAAGAAGCTGCGAAAGCATCTGTCAATTGGATGTATGATCTGGTCAAAGAATTAGAAGTGCCGACTTTAGAAGAGCAGGGAGTGTCACCTGACATGATCGAACGCTTGTCTAAAGAAGCAATGAAAGACCCGCAAACCTTCGGAAATCCTAGAGATTTAAATGAAAAAGCATACAACTGGATCTACAAGCGCTGCTTTAACCTTACGCCTAAAACGGTATAATCAAAATCCCGCTCCTTTACAGAGCGGGATTTTTTGGGATAATGAAGCATAGATGGAAATTTTAGATGAGAAGGAAGGTGCCAGCTGATGTGGAAGCGTATGACCGCAAAAGCGGAAGGCTTATATATCGCAGATACAGAAAGCTTCGTAACAAAGCAAATGGACAAGCTTGATTTTGATTATGGCGGCATCCCCGGAGACTTGCATTTTGGCCTGACCAAAAAAGCGGGAGCCAGAGAACCAATGTTTTCAAGAGGGACTGAAATTTTCAACCGAAGACAAATTTCAATTGTTTCTATAGAGGAATGCAACGAAATCGCTTTAAAAATGGGAGTGCCGAGGATTTTTCCGGAATGGCTCGGGGCGAATGTGGCAGTCAGCGGTATACCAGATCTTACTACATTAAAAGAAGGAAGCCGGATTATTTTTCCGAGCGGAGCCGCTCTGCTGTGCGAGGGCGAAAATGATCCGTGCATTCAGCCGGGAGAAGTCATTCAGTCTTATTATCCGGAGCAACCGAAGCTGGCGCCGGCTTTTGTCCGTCACGCACTGGGCATAAGAGGGATTGTGTGCATTGTTGAGAGACCCGGAGCTGTTTACGCAGGTGATGAAATAGAAGTTCATTCCTATCAGCGAAAAGTTAAACGAAAAGCAGAAAGGGTCTGAACAAATCAGGCCCTTTCTATCTTTTCTTTAATTTCTTTCATTTGGCTGAGGTGCCGTTTTTCATGATGGCCGATAAAATCGATCCACTGTCTGACAGTCAGCTCTTGAAACACAGGATGCGGAAGCACTCTTTCAAAATCTTCTTCTTTCAGAGCGGCAATCGTGGCTGTCAGCTGCTCTCTTACCACATCAAGCTCGCGTTTCATTTGGCTGCCTGAAATAAAATCATGCGCAGGTTCAAGATGACTCGGAGCTTTCCGTTTATTATTTCTGTTCTGTGCCACCTCAAGCGGTTTTTCTTCAATTTCTTTGATCGGAGCGTCCTTTACACGTTCCTTCAGCATTTTTTGTGCTGTCATATCGATTTTTTTCAAATGGTCAAGAACTTCCCGTATACTCCATTCATCAGCAGAAGGCTTTTGGTTCAGCTTTTCGTCAGAAAGTCCTTTCAATTCGTTCCACGTTTCTAATCTGGCTTCATTAAAGATACTCATCATATCTCCTCCTAAAATGACATTACCATATATATAAGCAATTATCATTTATAAAGCACTTCAAAATGGGTTATTTGTCTTAAAATTTTGAAACCTTTCCTGCGGTGTCTCGTATAAATGGTAACGGCAGCCGTTCATCAATGCATTGATGAAGAAAGGATGAGGGAATTGGAGTTATTTGGTATACCTATACAAACGATTTATCTTTATACGCTTATGATTGCCGGCAGTCTTACGCTGTTATTTCTGTTTTTCGGAGATGTATTTGCAGGACTGTCAGAAGGTATTCCGTTTCTAAATCCGACATTAGTGCTCTCATTTTTCACATGTTTTTCAGCAGGAGGATATATAGGCGAGCTCGTATTGCCGCTGTCAAGCTTGCTGATTGCGCTTTTATCTTGCATCCTTTCAATCATGCTGGTGATATTGCTTCACATCTTTGTGCTGGTTCCATTATCATCCGCGGAAGAATCATTGGCATATAGAGAAGATGATCTAAGAGGGAGAGTCGGTAAAGTCATTACAGCTGTTCCAGTTGACGGGTTTGGCGAAGTGGTCATTGAAGGAATAGGCGGCACCATTTCAAAGTCAGCGGTCAGTTTTGATAATCAGCAGACCAGTTACGGGACAACGGTGTTGGTCGTAGATATTAGCAATGGAGTTCTTTCTGTTACTCCGCATGAATCCATTTAAAACACAAGGAGGAATTTGATATGACAATGCCGATTATAATGATCATCGGAGTTGTATTCTTTTTATTAATTGCACTAATAGCTGTGTTTATTACAAAGTATCGTACAGCAGGGCCTGATGAAGCGTTAATCGTAACGGGGAGTTATCTGGGCAATAAAAATGTTCATGTCGATGAAGGCGGCAACCGTCTCAAAATCGTCCGCGGCGGAGGAACCTTTGTCCTTCCCGTCTTCCAGCAGGCTGAGCCGCTAAGCTTATTGTCAAGCAAACTTGATGTTTCGACACCTGAAGTCTATACAGAGCAAGGAGTGCCTGTAATGGCTGATGGAACTGCGATTATTAAAATCGGCGGTTCTATAGGAGAAATCGCTACAGCAGCCGAACAATTTTTAGGAAAATCAAAAGACGACCGTGAGCAGGAAGCGCGGGAGGTTTTAGAAGGCCACCTTCGTTCCATTCTCGGCTCAATGACAGTAGAAGAAATCTATAAAAACAGAGAAAAATTCTCTCAAGAGGTGCAGCGTGTCGCTTCACAGGATCTCGCAAAAATGGGGCTTGTAATCGTCTCGTTTACCATTAAAGATGTACGTGATAAAAACGGTTATCTTGAATCATTAGGGAAACCGAGAATTGCCCAAGTAAAACGCGATGCTGATATCGCAACAGCAGAGGCTGATAAAGAAACCCGGATTAAGCGGGCAGAAGCCGATAAAGATGCAAAGAAATCTGAACTTGAACGGGCGACGGAAATCGCTGAAGCTGAAAAAATCAATCAGCTCAAAATGGCTGAATTCCGCAGAGACCAAGATACGGCAAAAGCGAATGCTGACCAAGCATATGATTTAGAGACAGCCAGAGCGCGCCAGCAAGTCACAGAACAGGAAATGCAGGTTAAAATTATCGAACGCCAAAAGCAAATAGAACTAGAAGAAAAAGAAATTCTTCGCCGTGAACGTCAATACGACTCAGAGGTGAAGAAAAAAGCCGATGCAGACCGTTATTCTGTTGAGCAGTCCGCAGCAGCTGAGAAAGCCAAACAGCTAGCGGAAGCCGATGCCAAGAAGTACAGTATAGAAGCAATGGCAAAGGCTGAGGCGGAAAAAGTAAGAATTGACGGGCTAGCCAAAGCAGAAGCTGAAAAGGCAAAAGGAGAAACAGAGGCTGAGGTTATCCGCCTGAAAGGTCTTGCAGAAGCGGAAGCAAAAGAGAAAATTGCGGCTGCCTTTGAACAGTACGGGCAGGCGGCGATTTTCGATATGATCGTCAAAATGCTTCCGGAATACGCGAAACAAGCAGCGGCTCCTCTTTCAAATATTGATAAAATCACCGTTGTAGATACAGGAGGAAGCGGTGAATCAAGCGGCGCAAACAAAGTAACCAGCTATGCGACGAACCTAATGTCAAGTCTGCAAGAAAGTTTAAAAGCATCCTCAGGAATTGACGTAAAAGAAATGATTGAAAACTTTTCAGGAAAAGGAAACGTAAAACAAAGCATTAATGAATTAACAAATGAAATCAAAGAAGCCAAAACGGTCCAAAAATCAGAGTAAGGAAAGGACAGAACCGGATGGTAACTGTACGTGAAGCGAGATTAGATGATATAAAGGACATTGCAAAGGTGCATGTAGACAGCTGGAGGACAACATACCACGAAATTATCCCGGCTGATTATTTAAACAGCCTGAACTATAAGGAATTTGAAGACAAATGGAAAAGCCGCTCGTTAAAGGGAGTATTTGTTGCCCAGGATGAAAAGGGTTCAGTATTCGGCTTTGCTTCATTTGGACCTATTCGCTCTGAACAAGAAGGCTATGACGGCGAGCTATATGCTATTTATCTTCTGGAAGAGCACCAGCGGCAAGGTGCAGGGAGGGCGCTCTTAACAAAAGGAGCAGAGTTTTTGCTTCAACATGGCTTTTCGAGCATGTTTGTTTGGGTCATTGAGCAGAACCCCTCGATTATATTTTATCAGTCCTATTCTCCTGAAAGAGTATCGGAGGACAGCTTTGAAATTGCCGGAGTAGGGCTGAAAGAAGCGGGCCTTGGCTGGCCGGATCTTTCTGCTTTAAAAACACTTCTTGACAGATAACAAAAATCCCCCAGCGGAATTCGCTGGGGGATTGTCACTTTTAAGCTTTGTCAGCTTTGAGTAAACGCGGTGCTGTCATAAATAATAAACATAGGACAATGGCGCAAATAATGAATGAAGGAACCATATAAGTCGCATTATAAGTTAAAGAATAAATCCATACCGGCGTTCCTTTTGGAGCGAAGCTGCCGAAAAACACAGCTCCTGAAATGACATGCGCGGCATAGCGCAGGAGACTGCCTATAAAAACTGCGCTGACCACTGAAACAATCAATTTCCCTTTTGTTTTTGCTACAGCGGCTTTACGGACAGAAGAAGCGAAACAGCCGCTTATGCCGATTGCTGCGAACGCGACAATGTAATCTAATAATAGCTGTACAGGATGTTGTGCAAACAGGTTTCCGATCGCTATTTGTACGAGGCCTGTCAACAAACCGGTAGTAAGGCCCGCTTTGACCCCCCAGCGAAACGAAATCAAAAAGATCGGAATCATCATGATGGAGACCGAGCCTCCTTGAGGCATGCTAAGAAACATTCCCGAGACAATGTCTAAAATAACGGCTGCTGCTGTCATAATGGCAATTTCAATAAGGCGAACCAGTTGCTTAGATTGATCCATAAATATCTCCTTCCATTGACAGACAACCAAAAGGACAACAAAAAAGCAGCACGCGGAAGGATGAGAAAAGTTCCACGCACTGCTTTACGATCTGCAATTCATTTGACTTTGCCACATCCCTACGCCAGCGTTAACTAACAGGTTCAAAGGGTCAGAACGAAACCGCTCACTCTCAGCTTTAATGCTCCCCTTGTGGTCATCAGTATTTAGTTCGTTTCTACTATACAAGAAAACGAAAAAAACAACAAGATCACATGACTGATATATATGTTCTTTTAAGAAAATTATATGATACACACGCTTTAGAAATCATGGCGAGGATTATAGTTTATTTGTTTTATAGATTTTTTTAAAAAAACTATTGCAATAAATAAACACAGATGTTATATTATTAAACGTCGCTGATGCACAGCGGACACAAACAAAAAGCTTCAACAATAACGCAAAAAAAGTTGTTGACAAAAAAGAAGCTGAATGTTATATTAGTAAAGCTGCTTCATTAAGAAGTGACGAAATGATCTTTGAAAACTAAACAAGACAAAACGTACCTGTTAATTCATTTTTATAAATCGCACAGCGATGTGCATAGTCAGTCAAACTAGGGCCTGCACGATGCAGGTCACACAGGTGTCGCCGCAGGATGCGGTGAACTTAACCTGTGATCCAC